>CAJUHJ010000009.1 GCA_910586355.1 uncultured Lachnospiraceae bacterium | reverse complement strand
TCGAGGGCTTGACCGAAGAAGGATGGGAATTGTTCTGTATGGGGTTTTGAGGGTATATAATAAAATGGATAGAGGGGTATAGTTCAGTTGGTAGAACGTAGGTCTCCAAAACCTAATGTCGAGGGTTCAAGTCCTTCTGCCCCTGTTGGAAGATAAAAAAATGTGTGTGAATCTGTTGAGTAAGTATTCACACACATTTTCTTTCATTTGTTTCAGAATTAAAGAAGAATTCGATGTTTACTTTTTAAGAGTTTAGAACCATTCAAAATAAGAAGTATTCCGGAAGTAATTCCTGTTACAAGAATACAGATTCCAATGACAAGGTTGGCAGCTCCGGAAAAACCGATTGTTTTATAGACTTTTTCATCCATCATAAATGTCCTCCTAGATATAGTATTTTTATTTTACCATTATTTATAGAAATATACAAATGGATTCGTATTATTTTATAATTTTAATAAATTTATAGCAGAATATATGTTGAATTCTTAATAGGACTGGGATAAGATATTGTGTAATAAAAATAGCGGTATTGAGGGAAAACAATATGGGTAGATGCAGACAATGTAATGTGAGAATTTTAGATAATACACAAATATGTCCTTTGTGTAAATGTGTAATTGAACAAGAAGAGCAAATGGAAAATGCTTATCCAGATATACGGTTTTGGGTAAGAAAATTAAATCTGGTCGTTCGGATTTTTTTATTTACTGCAATTCTTATGGAAGTGCTTTTGGTATATATAAATTATAAATATTTTCAAGGAATATGGTGGAGCGTAATTTGTGGAGCAGGATTTGCCTATCTTTATTTTATTGCAAGATTTGCAATTTTAAATGATAATGCTGGATATCGGTCTAAATTTTTACTTTTAACCTTTGCCGGGATTATCTATGTGATACTCATTGATTATGTAATTGGATATCATGGCTGGTCTGTCAATTTCGTTTTACCAGGAGGATTATTGTTTGTAGATGTAGCAATTTTATTTGTTATGTTTTTAAATCGTCGAAATTGGCAAAGTTATATTATGTTAGAGATTTCTATGATTTTTTTAAGTATGCTGCCGCTTGTTTTAATATGGATGGATATTGTCACAGAAAGTTTTATCAGCTGGTTTGCATTTGCTGTATCTGTTTTATTATTTCTTGGTACTTTGATTATAGGTGACAGACGTGCCAGAAGTGAATTAAAACGACGTTTTCATGTAAGATAATAAGGGGAAGATATGGCGCATAAAGAGAAAAAAGAACAGGAAGTAAGCGCGCAGGGAGCGATAGTGCGGGAACTAATTGCGCATTTTACGTCTGACCTTTTAATAGGAAAAAAATTTAAAAATGGTGAGTTTCGCAAAAAGTTGACAGAACCTCCATGGAGTGTTCCAGATGGATTTTTATTGACAGAGATTCAAATGGAAGAATTTACAATGGAATGGCTGACAGCGAAAACAAAGAATTCCAAAAGAGTGTTACTTCAGCTTCATGGAGGAGGTTATATTGGCGCAATGCGCAACGCATACCGCAATTTTGCTGTTGCTTATAGTGAGCTTGGAGATGGTATGCCTGTCCTTTCGATTGATTATCGTGTGGCGCCAAAACATCCTTATCCGGCAGCGTTAGAAGATGCTGTGAGCGCCTATCATTGGCTGCTTTTAAAAGGGTATGAAGGAGACAAAATATTTTTGGCTGGAGACTCCGCCGGAGGCGGTCTTGCGCTTGCTCTTGTAATGTATTTAAAGGATCGCGGTGAGCCGCTCCCCAGAGGGATTATTGCAATGTCTCCATGGACGGATATGACGGCATCAGGAGAATCTTATCAAACAAATTATGAGAAAGATCCTTTGTTTGGCAGGACAAAAGACAGTATGATTTATAATAGAGAATATGTTGGATTAGAAAATCCAAAAAATCCATATATTTCGCCCTTGTTTGGAGACTTTACCGGATTTCCTCCGATGCTGATACAGACAGGATCTTATGAAATGTTATTAAGCGATTCTGAATTGGTAGCAAAGAAGGCAAAAGAACAAGGTGTGAAGGTCCGTCTGCACGTATATGAAGGCATGTTCCATGTATTTCAGATGGCAATGCAGCATATGCCGGAATCCAGGCTTGCCTGGAAGGAAATCGGGAAGTTTTTGGAGCTTTTGGGGGAATCTGAAATTTAGGTTGACGTGTTTTCTCTCATTTTTTATAATATGGAATAGTAGACAATAACGAATAGTAGACGAAATCGAATAATTGTGTAAAAGTACACAGATTGGAGGAATTCATGCAAAAATATAGAAAAATAAAATTTATAGCAGCATTTTGTATCTGCTGTGTATTTTTAATTGGAGCAGTTCATACAGTATTTGGAGCCGGGACGCTGACGGTTGCTCTATCGTCGAGCACGGTAAAAACAGGCGATACAGTGACAGTGACGGTATATGCTGCGGGAGCGGATAATTCAGAAGTAACTGCGGATATGAATATTACTTATGATTCGTCGAAATTAGAATATGTCAGCAGTTCTTCTTCAAATGCGTCCGGCGGCGGCGGGACAGTCAAAGCAAGCGGTTCGGATGTGAGTTTTAAATTTAAGGCTATTGGGTCAGGAGATGCTTATGTAAAAGCGGAGGGCGCTACTTTGACGGCGGCAGGAGCGCATATTACAGTATCGGGTTCATCTTCTGATACGTCTGAGTCAGATGAGATGGAATCAGATGTAACAAAATCAGGCGACAACTCACTTTCTTCCGTTACAATTTCTCCGGGAACTTTATCACCGGCGTTTAAAGGAAGTGTGACGGAATATACTGCAGAGGTAAGCAGCAGTGTGAATGAAATTTCAGTCAATCCGGTTACTTCAAACAGTAAAGCCACTGTTGTATCGGTAAGCGGCAACAAGGATTTAAAAGATGGAAAAAATGTTATTGAAATTTTGGTAAAAGCAGAAAACGGAAATGAGGCAACATACCGGATTATTGTGACAAAGGGAGGGACTGTTTCGAATTCAGCAGAAGATTCTTCTTTAGACAGTGAAGAGAAGAAAGAAACGCCGGGTGATGAGAATGAGATTTTAGATCCGCCTGTAAATACGAATCCCAATGCGGTTGTGATTGATGGCGTAAATTATACAATTTCAAGTACAATTTCGGACGACGTCATTCCAGAAGGATTTTCCAGGGCAAATTTTGAATATAAAGGAGCGCCTTTTGAGGGTATTATGTTTGACTCTGGTTATCTGGGAATGTATTATCTGGTAAATGAATCTGGTGAAGGAAAGTTTTTTATTTATGATACGAACAGGGATCGGTTTTATCCGTATGTCCGTTTACAGAATGGCGAGCATTTTATTATTTTGATGGTTGTGCCAAATGGGGTGATCCCTCCAGATAATTATGAAGAAACGACATTGACAATTGGAGATGTATCAAATATTTCTGCATATCAGTATGCGGGAGATGATGATAAAGAAATTGTCAAGGTGGAAAATGAAGAGGGTGAAATATCTTCAAATGGAACATCAGATTTTTATATATTTTATGGAATGGATGCAACGGGAATATCCTGTTGGTATCAATACGATATAAAACAGGGTACGTACCAGCGTTTTAATGAAGAGGCTGCAGCGAACGGAGATACAAAGGAAGAGCTTGAGTCACTTACAAAATCATATAAGGAATTAGATGAACGGCAAAAAAAGACAAAAGCGAAAGATAAGAGAATGATTGCAATATTAATTTTCGTGTCAGTAGTGCTTTTGATTGTAATTGTGAACCTTTTTATGAAAATCAGGGAGTTAAAATTGGACGACGATGAAGACGAGGAGAAAGTAAGGCCGACAAAACCAATCAAACACACAAAGTTTGTAAAGACAGGAAAATCAGCAAAATCAACGAAACCAGTAAAAAAGGTACGGCCCCAAAGAGAGATTTATAAAAAAATAGAAGAACCAAAAGAAGAAGAGTCTTATTTTTATGATGATGATATTTTGGATGAATTTGAAGAAGAACCAGGTATTTTGAGCAGGAAAAACAAAAAAAAGGACACAACAGTAAAGAAAGTATCAACACCAATGGTAGAGACGGTTGTTGAGGATGAAGATGACGACTTAGAATTTTTGGATCTAAATGATTTATAAAAAAGGGTGGAATTATGCAGAAATCATTCACAAGTAAAGCGCAAAAAGCATTAAAACTGTCTGAAAAGGCTTCAAAATCTATGCAGCATAATTATATTGGAACAGAACATCTGCTGCTTGGATTATTGAGAGAAGGAACTGGCGTTGCAGCAAATGTTTTGGTGGAGAATGGAGTAGACGTCAATCATTTATTGGAATTAATAGAAAATTTAATTGCACCTTCGGGACAGACTGCAGTTATTGATGCAGACGGCTGGACTCCAAGGGCAGAACAGATTTTAGAAAATGCAAGACGAGAGTCCGATCGGTTTTCCAGCAGGGAAATTGGAACGGAACATTTGTTGATTGCCATAATAAAAGAAACGGAATGTGCAGCTTCAAGATTGATGAACACATTGAATGTTAATTTACAAAAGCTCTATGTGGATACGCTGATTGCCATGGGAGAGGATGGTAATCTATATCGTGAAGATTTTATGAATGGAAAGCCGAATAAGCGAAAAAGTGCCACGAATACGCCAATGTTAGATCAGTACGCAAGAGATTTGACAAAACTTGCAATGGAAAAGAAGTTAGATCAGGTAATTGGAAGAGATTTGGAGATACAAAGGGTAATTCAGATTTTAAGCAGGAGGAGTAAAAATAATCCTTGTCTGATAGGGGAACCAGGAGTAGGAAAGACGGCTATTGTAGAAGGATTGGCACAGCGTATCGTGATGGGACTGGTGCCGGATACCGTAGCGGAGAAGAGGGTTGTTACACTGGATTTAGCAGGGATGGTAGCAGGATCAAAGTATCGCGGCGAGTTTGAAGAGCGAATCAAAAAAGTAATTCGGGAAGTTACGCAGTCGGGAAATATTCTGTTGTTTATTGACGAGATTCATACGATTATTGGCGCGGGCGGCGCAGAAGGAGCGATTGATGCTTCAAATATTTTAAAACCTTCTCTGGCAAGAGGAGAAATTCAGTTGATTGGCGCAACTACCATTACCGAATACCGCAAATATATTGAAAAAGATGCGGCGCTTGAGCGGCGCTTCCAGCCAGTTACTGTGGAAGAACCAGATCGGGAACAGACGATTGAGATTTTAAAAGGTCTGCGTGATTATTATGAATATCATCATCGTGTGATTATTTTAGATGATGCAATTGAAGCTGCAGTAGATATGTCGATGCGTTATATTAATGATCGTTTTTTGCCCGATAAGGCAATTGATTTGATGGATGAAGCCGCATCAAAGGTAAAATTAAACGGATTTTCCATGCCTAAGAATATTTTGGAATTAGAACGGCAGATTGCAGAGGATAATCATGCGATTGAACAGGCGTTAATGGCAGAGCATATCGAAGAAGCGGCAAAGATTAGCAGTAAACAACAGGAGGCAGAAAAGAAATACGAAAAACTTCTCAAAAAATACAAAAAAGAAGCGCATAAGAGACTTCCAATTGTAGGAGCAGAGGCAATGGCGGACGTCGTGTCAGAACAGACGAAAATTCCAGTGAAAAAGTTGGAAGAAGGAGAATCTGCAAGGCTTAGGCGTTTGGAAAAGACTTTGCGCAGGCGTGTAATTGGACAGGAAGAAGCAGTTGGCGCTATTGCAAAAGCGGTGAGAAGAGGAAGGGTAGGATTAAAAGATCCAGACCGTCCAATTGGTTCGTTTTTATTCCTGGGTCCGACTGGCGTCGGAAAGACAGAAATTACAAAAGCGCTTGCAGAAGCTGTTTTTGGAAAAGAAGATTCTATGATTCGTGTAGATATGTCAGAATATATGGAACGGCACAGCGTATCAAAAATGATTGGATCACCGCCTGGATATGTGGGTTATGATGAAGGCGGACAGTTATCCGAAAAAGTACGCAGAAATCCATATTCAGTAATTCTTTTTGATGAAATTGAAAAAGCGCATCCGGATGTATTTAATATTCTCCTCCAAGTTTTGGATGACGGGCATATTACGGATGCACAGGGCAGAAAAGTCAATTTTAAAAATACAATTATTATAATGACTTCAAATGCGGGAGCGCAGGCAATTATTTCACCTAAGAAGTTAGGATTTGGCGTATCAGAGGATGAAAAGCAGAATTATGAACATATGAAAGACGGCGTAATGGAAGAAGTAAAAAGGATTTTTAAACCGGAGTTTTTAAATCGGATTGATGAAACAGTTGTGTTTCGGTCATTGGATAAAAATGACATGAAAAAAATTGTAACGCTGTTATCCAAAAATTTGGTAGAACGATGCAGTAAGCAGATGAGTATTACGCTTTCGATTAAAGATTCTGTGAAAAATTATATTGTAGAATCTGCTTATGATCCGAAATATGGCGCGAGGCCGCTTAGACGCAAGATTCAAAATCTTATTGAAGATTCTCTTGCAGAAGAGATTTTGAATGGAAAAATAAAAGCCGGCGATACGGTTGACGTCGGTATGCGCAGTGATAAAGTACGTTTTTCGGTAGTTGAGATTTAGAAATTGATATGGAAAAAAATATAAATCTATTATATAATATAAAAGAAATAAAATGACAGAAGCATAGTGCTGCACAGGAGGATAAAGATGTCTGTAATAAGTGAATTGATTCGCAGTGAATCAGATGGAACAATTAGTTTTGGAGATTATAGTCTGGCTGCAAAGGCAAAGTTGGATAATTTTGCAAATGACGGAGATTTGTATAAAGTTAAGACTTATAAAGATATTACAAAATTAGAACGTAATGGGATGTTTGTCTATGAGTCTGTACCTGGAACAGCTGTCAGTGGTTTTTCGGCGAAGGAAGAGGCGGTTTCTTTTCAGGTGGAAGGACCGGAAGATGCACAGATAACACTGGAATTAGAAGCTGGGACGGAGTATCACATTGTGATTAATGATATGGATGCCGGTTTGATGAAGACAAATCTTGGCGGTAAACTGAGTATGAGCGTAGAATTGGATGGTACGCAGCCTGTAAAGGTTGAAATCACAAAAAAATAAATTATGGCAAAAGATAAGATTATTTTTTACTGCCAGTCCTGCGGGGCAGAATCTACAAAATGGATGGGACAATGTCCTTCCTGCAAAGAGTGGAATACATTAGTGGAAGAGCTTGTTTCTTCAAAAAAAAGCGCGCATAAAGTTTCGCGTCAGGAAATAAAAGCGAAAGTTACGAAACTGAAAGACATTGAGACAGCAGATAAAGAACGGATGACAACGCATATTGCTGAATTAGACAGGGTATTAGGGGGCGGCGTCGTCCCTGGCTCTATGATTCTCGTGGGCGGGGATCCTGGAATCGGTAAGTCTACGCTTTTGCTTCAGGTCTGCAGAAATCTTTCAGAAAGCGGAAAGAACATTTTGTATGTATCTGGTGAAGAATCATTACAGCAGATTAAAATACGCGCAGAGCGGATTGGAGAATTTGGCGATACGCTTTCCCTGCTTTGTGAAACGAATTTAGATGTTATTGGTGAGATTGTCAGGCGTGATCTGCCTCAAATTGTTGTGATTGATTCGATTCAGACAATGTATAATGAAAATGTTGCGTCTGCTCCTGGAAGCGTTTCCCAAGTCCGGGAATCTACTGGAAGTCTGCTTCAAATGGCAAAAGGGCTTGGCATTGCGATTTTTGTAATTGGCCATGTGACGAAAGAGGGCGTTGTGGCGGGGCCGCGTGTCCTTGAACATATGGTTGACACGGTATTGTATTTTGAAGGAGACAGACATGCCGCATACCGTATTCTGCGCGGTGTAAAGAATCGGTTTGGCTCTACGAATGAGATAGGCGTTTTTGAAATGCGTTCTTTTGGATTGGAAGAGGTGAAAAATCCTTCTGAATTTATGTTGGGAGGAAAACCCGAAGGAGCAAGCGGGTCTGTTGTCGCCTGCTCAATGGAGGGGAGCAGGCCGATTTTACTGGAGGTTCAGGCTTTGGTCTGCCGCACGAATTTTGGAATGCCCAGAAGGACGGCTGCGGGAACAGATTATAACCGTGTCAATCTTTTAATGGCGGTTCTGGAAAAGCGTATGGGATTCCAACTTGGAAACTGCGACGCTTATGTCAATATAGCGGGAGGTATTCGGATGAATGAACCGGCGATTGACCTTGGAATTATATTGGCGCTGGTATCCAGTTATAAAAATCGTCCGATTGATGAGCATATGATATGTTTTGGAGAAGTCGGGCTGAGCGGCGAAGTACGTGCAGTCAATATGGCGGAACAAAGAGTGTTAGAGGCGAAAAAGTTAGGATTTACAGTGTGTATCCTTCCGGAAGTGAGTAAATCTGCACTGCCGGATATCGACGGTATACGGCTGATTGGTGTAAAAAATGTAAAAGATGCGGTTTCTTTCGCAGTGTGATGGTTGATTTTATTCCCACATACCCTAATGTTTTCGGGTATGTGGGATTTTTAATATTATAGGAAAGACAGGGGTTTGGTAAAATGAGTAATGGGGTAACTATTATATATAATTTTATCAGTATAGGAACAAGTCATGTGATTTCTTTTTTCGTATTTTATTATTTGATTCGTAAAAAACCATCTTTTGATAAACGGGGAGTTACAGAGATTCTTTTATTGAATTTATTTCATGCAGTTTTAGGAGCATATTTTTATCGGGCAGGTTTTTTACAGGATTCCGTAGGGCGTCCAGTTACCTTGTTATTTATTTGGTATCTGTCTGCATTTGGCAGTGCGTTTTGTTTAAAAAGATTCTTTCAGGAACAATGGAGTATATGCTGGACGTTTACTTTTTTTCTGAAACTCATCGAAGAATGTGCTGCCAATCTGGCGCTGTTGTTGGATATAAATTATTATTTTTATGATTTATCTGTTTTTCCGCAATTTGTCCGATATTGTGTAGTTACGCTTTTATTTGCTCCTTTGATTGATTTGCTTTTTCTATATATGATTAAAAAAGTTGGCGTCCTGGGTATCTTTTGGAATTGGTTAAAACAGGGAGAATTTCATATCAGGACTATTGCATTTTTAAGTTTATTTCCGATTTGGAATCAGCTGATGTTTGCTTTTCTCAATATCCGGTATTATGATAAATTTGATGAAATAACATGGACAGAACTGTTTGTGTTAATATTTTTTATTTTATTTATTCACATGACGCGAGGGGAAATGCAGGAAAAGCAGTTAAAAGTACAGCAGATTAGCCTGGCGCAGCAAAAGAATTATATTGAAAGTTTAGAAGGGCTGCAAAAAGAGATGCGTATGTTTCGGCATGACTATAAAAATATGATGTCCAGTATGTATTTACAGGCAAAAGAAGGAGATTATCAGTCATTACAGATGTTTATTCAAAATATGACAGAAGATTTTGACTCTCAGGTAGGAGGTCAGATTCAAAGGATGACACAACTTGGAAATATATATGTGCTGGAATTAAAAGGACTTTTGTTTGAAAAACTGGCTGCAATGCAGAAAGAGAAAATTGAATGTAGTATAGAGGCAATTCGGCCGTTTTACACTACGAAGATACGAAGTACGGATTTGTGCAGGTGTTTTGGTATTTTGATTGACAATGCTATGGAAGAGGTATGCGGTCATTCGGGCGCAAAAATTGAGATTATGATTAGCAGCCAGGGGAAATTTACAACGTTCCGTATAAAAAACCCATTATTTTCAAATGTGGATTTTCATAAAATCTGGCAGGAAGGTTATTCAACGAGAGGATGCGACAGGGGAATTGGGCTTGCCAGTTATCAGAAAATTTTGGCTCGGTATGACAATGTTTTGCCGATTACTACGGTAAAAGATGGATATTTTATTCAGGAATTTAAAGTGTTAGAAGATTAGGGGAGGATTCGTATGCTGCCGGTTTATATATGTGAAGATGATGAGAAGATTTGTCTTGCCCAAAAGGAGTTTTTGGAAAATTTGATTTTGATGGAAGGATATGATATGGAGATTGTACTGAGTACCTGCCATCCTTATGAAGTGATACAACTGGTATCAGAAAAAAAACAGCGGGGAATTTATTTTCTGGATGTAGAGCTAAAGGGAGAATCTATGGATGGTTTTGCGCTTGGGCAAAAAATTCGGGAACTGGATACCAGAGGATTTTTGATTTATGTAACATCTTTTGAAAATCTTGCATTTGAGACATTTCGCTATCATTTAGAAGCCCTGGATTATATTGTAAAAGAAAATATGGAAAAAATGTTTGACGGTATGCGGCGCAGCCTTCTCGTGGTTTTAGAACGGATGCAAAAAGAACAAGGGGAACAGAGGGAGTTTTTTACGGTGAAGGTGATGGATGTGGTCAAACATATACCGGTTGACGAGATTTTCTTTTTTGAAACAATGGGACGGACACATAGAATTGAACTTCACGCAGAACATGACAGAATTAATTTTATAGGCAGTATGCAGGAATTGGAAGAAAGCCTGGGAAAGCGTTTTATGCGGGTGCACAGAGCATATTTGGTGAATTTGGAGAGGATATTGGAACTGGATTTAAAACATAGGGAAATTTTAATGGAAAATGGGGGAAAGTGTTTTTTTGCAAAAAATGTAAAGAGGGAGTTACTCGACAGGATTCATTTTTCTTAGGAAAACGGAGACTGTCTGGGCAGCAAAATGGTTCGTTTGGGCAGTGAAACTTTCTTTTGGGCAAAGATATGATATTCTGTTTTCATCATAAGAAAGAAAGGAATGAATTATGTATGGAACAGAAGATATTACTGCAGCTGTCGCATATTTCAAAGCGTTACAAGACGGAACATGCTTTGAAAGATATTAATATGACGTTAAGGAAGGGAGAAATTCTGGGGTTTTTGGGGCCTTCAGGCGCTGGAAAAACGACGACGATTAAAATAATTACTGGGCAGCTTTTGCCAACGAGCGGCGAGGCGAAAATTTTAGGAACAGACTCTACAAATATTGATGCGTCAATTTATGAAAAAATTGGAATTGTGTCAGATAACAGCGGAGTATATGAGAAAATGACTGTATGGCAGAATATGGCGGTTTTTGCTAAAATCTGGCGTGTGCCAAAGGAGAGGATTGTAGAGACGTTAGGGCAGGTAGGTTTGTTGGAACATAAACAAAAGATTGCGGGTAAATTGTCGAAAGGCCAGATGCAGCGCCTGGTATTGGCAAGGTCAGTGCTCCATAAACCGCGTATTTTGTTTTTGGATGAACCGACAAGCGGTTTAGATCCTTCAACTTCTCTGGCAATCCATAAGATGCTGCTTAATTTAAGGCAGGAGGGGATGTCAATTTTTCTGACAACGCATAATATGGAGGAAGCTGAGAAGTTATGCGATCGTGTGGCGTTGTTGTATCAGGGGAAAATAGTGGAATTTGGCTCACCGCAGGAGATTTGTCTGAAATATAATCAGAAGAAACGGTATCGGATTTTGTTGGACAGCAAGGAAACCGTTACGTTAGATCAAAATCCGGAATCTGCGGAAAGGATTTTAGAGTGGATGCAGCAGGATAAAATCCAATGTATTCATTCTTGTGAACCGACGCTTGAAAATGTTTTTTTGACTGTGACGGGCGCGTCGCTGAATCTGTAAAATGCTAATTGGGAAAGGAAGTGTTGTATAAATGGAAGGGATTGTAAAACTAGCGGCAGTAGTGAAGATTAAATGGATTGGAATCAGCAGGAATATGTCGATTGTAATAGCTCCAATTATGACAATCGGACTGGTTTATATGTTTCGGATTTTATATGGAAGAAATTCTGGAGGTGAACTTTCACCGGCAATGATTTCCATAATTTTAAATATTGGTTTGTCTATGAGTATTTGTTCGGATGGTTTTTTGATGGTTGGGACAACGATTGCAGAAGAGAAGGAAAAACATACGCTGCGCGTGCTGATGACTTCTTCGGTTACGGGCGTTCAATATTTTATTGGAAGTATCTTGTTACCGTTTATATTGACGGTAGGCGTGAATCTGGCGGTGCTTTTTTTCAGCGGAATTCCAATGGAACAGGTTTCGTTACCGATTTTCTTGTTTGTCAATATGATTGCTGCTTTCATTAGCTGCGTCATTGGGATGATTATCGGAATTTGTGCAAAGAATCAGATGAATGCAAATATGATAGCTTCGCCTTTTTTGATGATATTTATGATGGTGCCTGTGCTTGGTGGTATGTCTGAGGGACTGCATAGGCTGTCTGGTTATTTATTTACCGGAGTTTTGACTGAAATGACGGAAGCATTTGCAAATGGAAAAGAATATACGCTTCAGCCGCTGAATGTGGCCGTTTTGTTTTTAGAACTTGTGATTAGCGTACTTGTTTTTTTAAGTCTTTATAAAAGAAATGGATATGAGGGAGACTGAGAATATCATCTCCCTTTTTCATGTTTTATTTGATTCGTTTTGCAACGACAACAAACCGGCCGTTTTTTGTATGGTTGTCACAAGTGGAAAGTGTCAGGAATGTATCGCCGAATTCTGCTGTAATATCTGTATCATAGAGTGAACACGCTTTGATATTGTCATAAAATTCTAAAAATTCTTCTTTGGTATCTGCCTGATAAAATTGGTAATATGGAAAATATTCTTTCTTATTTGATATTTTAGAATGAAAAACAGATATTATCTCATAGGTCCGGTTTTCAAAAAGCGTTTCAAAAGAAAGAATAGAATGATTCTCATAAAACTTTTTTTCTTTATAAGAGTCTAAATCACCAAACATCGAACCGTCTTTCATATTATGCCCGTATATAATAACATTGGTTCCCGGCGTTTTTACGTCTGCAATTTCTTTTACATAGAGGCTTCCGTAGGTATCTTCTTTTTTGTAAAAATTATGAGTAAGATAATAATCGTCGCTGCATTGCATGACGGGATAGTCAATATTTGTTCCGTTTATGGAAAGCCAGCCGATGAAATCATTGTTTTTCTGATACAGGCTGGTGAGGTCATGCAAAAATTCTGGATTTTCTGATGAGTTTTTTGCTTTATTGGGCTGGCGGCCGGTGGTAAGCGTGTTTTTTAATTCTTTTTGCTGTTCTTTGTGCCGGAGTGATAAAGAATATGCCTGGCCAATAGGAACCAGACATATTACAATAATTATCAGAAGCATAATTCTTAAAATACGGAATCGTATTCGGTTTTTCATAAGCTATTTTCCATTTCTTTGTTTCTTGTCCTTCTTTGCAATAAAGAGTAAAAGCAGATATAAGAAACCGGAAATCATGGCAATTGTGACATAGAGTTCTATGTTGGAAGAATCTCCGGTTTGGGGTTCATCGCTGTTTTGCGGAGAGGGATTATTTTGTACAGCATCAGGTTGTGGTGGATTTGTCCCTTTTATGATTTCTTTTTTTTGTTCTTTTGGTTCTTTTTTCGGTTTTTTTTCAGGTTTTTTTGGCGGTTCTATGTTTTCGGTAATCGTTTCTTTTTGGGCGTCAATGGTGATATTGATTTGCCGTGTTGTTTCATTGCCAGCGTTGTCCACAGCTGTGACTTTTATAGAATGTGTTCCCTCATTTGAAATTTGTATCATAAATGGATAGGATTCTACCATGTCATTGATAAATTCTTTTTCCGGCATTTTTATTTCTTCTTTCTCGTCAATTTGATAAGAGATACTGGAAATGCCGCTTGAAATACTTGTGTTATTTATGGCGTCTGTTACGGTGACGTCAATTGCTGCTTCTTGATAAAACGGGTCGGATAAACTTCCTGTTTTAGAGGAAAAACGAATTTCCGGTGCAGTATCTTCTACAATAACGCCGTTTCCAGGGGCTGTAATTATTTTATCCGCAGATATATTTCCAGCATTGTCAGAGGCTGACAATAGGATAGAACCTTTGAAGTCATCATTTATAGCGATTTTTGCTGTGATTTGTCCATCTTCGGTGTCAATATCTGCTTTTGATTTCGTGACAGACCTGCTTGTTGAAACTAAGGTATAATCGGCCTGTTTTACGCCGCTGCCTTCTTCTGTAATTGGCACAGTTATAATCATAGAAGGTTTTTGTATTATCCAGCTTAAAATATTTTTATAGGCTGTATGATATACGGCGTTTCCTAAGACAGGCGGTGTTTCATCTGCCCATTTTGCATAAAGCGTAACAGGGGAGAGGACAGTATCTTTTTCAAAGTTCCACTTACTGCCTTCTGTTCCCAGGGCGTCTTTGTACCAGCCTTTGAAAGCATATCCCTTTTTAGATGGTGCAGGCGTTGTATGAAGCAATGCGCCATAGCGGGCAGTTTGGTTTTGGGGTGCAGTTCCATCCCCGCCGTTTAAATCGTATTGGATATTGTAAATTTCTCTGTCATAATATAATTTTAAAACAAGCGAGCCTGTTTCATCGACAATACCAGAAGGAACCCTGGAGGAAATGGAAGTATTTTCTACAAATCCGGTATAAGTATTTGGCGCTGCTGTTACGGTAGTTCCGACTGTTTCTGTATGTTCTTTGGTATCTGAGTCTTCTTTTGTATAAGTTGTACCGTCCAGATTTTGCTTGTAATGTTCTATTTTGTATGTTTGCTGTTGTTTTTTGATGTCTACTGTAATTTGCTGTGTATTTGTATTACCGGCGTTGTCTAAGGCGGTAACGTGCAAAGTATGCGTTCCGGCCTGAGGAATTATGACGTCAAACAGGCAGGTTGTTACGATAGAGTCTTCAAAACTTTTCTCGGAAGCGTTGATTTCTTCACCGTCGTCTATTTGATAAACAATTTGAGATAGACCGCCGGAAATTTTATTGTTTTCGACAGAGGTATCTTCATCTTCTACTATGACGTTTATTTTGGCAGAATCAATAAAAAATTCTGGTAAAATTCCGCTTTCAGAGGAAAAACGGATTTCGGGCGCGTTGTCCTCCACAATAATTTTGCCGTTTTCTGCTGTGACGGATTTTTCGGGTGAAATATTACCAGCGTTATCTGTACCAGTCAGCGTTACGGTTCCTTTAAAATCGGTATCTATAACGATTTTTGCCAAAGTAAGCCCATTTTCGTCTGTTTCTATTTCAGCTGTTTTTTCAGAGGAAGCACGGGTTTTATCCGTTTTTTCTTCTGAATGTAATACATAGTCTGCCTGTTTTAATCCGCTGCCTTCTTCTGTAATGGGGACTGTAATAATCAGGCTTTTTTTCCGGATTATTTGATTCCAAAAGTTCTTATAACCTTCATTAAAGGAAACATCTCCTAACACAGGCGCAATATCATCCACCCATTTGGCGTATAACGTAACAGAGTGGGAGTCTGTATTGTCTTCTACATTTTTTTCAAAAGCCCATTGATTTTCAGCGGAACATTCTTTATCCGTATACCAGCCTTTGAAATGGTATCCTGTGTGCGTAGGAGCGGAGGGCTGTGATACCGGATTGCCATAGAGTATATACTGCGTTTGGGGAGCCGTATCATTATTGCCGTTTAAATCAAATGATATTTCATATATGTCTCTGTCATAGTACAGCTTTAATATGAGAGAACCGTCTTCATTTACAGTGCCGGAGGCTTTTCTCGAAGGATGAGAAGTATTTTCGGTAAATCCGGTATAAGTCTTTACTTCGGCAGTGACGAGGGTTCCTGTTTCAGCTGTCAGATGTTGTGTATCTGAGTCAATTTTTGTGTAGGCGTCTGCAGTGGCGTTTTGCAGATAGTGTTCTACAATATAAGGCGTATGGCCGTCTGCTTTCCAGTTTGCATAAAGTATGGTATCATTTTCAAATGTCTGCAGACTGTTGGGAAGGAATAATTCGCCCGAACCGTCGGCTTCTGTCGTCCATCCAAGAAGGGTGTATCCGGGGCGTTCGGCAGTAGAATTTAGTATAAATTGAGGAAGTTCATAGGTAATTATGTCATGTACGTTCGCATAGAGCGGTTTTGAAGTATCATCCGGATTTGAGATGATTCCCTGCAAATCGTAAGAAACAGTAACGTCTTTTTTATAAATGCCATAATATGAAGTATCCTTAAGTAAAGTAAGTTCTGTATTTTCTGCAATATTTCCGGTATATGAGTCTGGTGATTCTGACCAGCCAACTGCCGTAAAACCGTCTAGCGGCTTTAGTTCTGGGGTTATCAGCGTTCTGTCGGCAGGGGTAGTTTTTATTGTTTCAGACTGATTTGCGCTGCCGGAATAAAATGTGCCGGTAAGATCGTTTACAAAATAAGCATATAAATCCAGGTCGTTTGTAATCTGGATTGTTTGTTCCGGATAATAGAAAGCGCCGCTTCCATCTGCTGATGTATTCCAGCCTACGAAAAAGCAATCTTTCAGACTTAATCCTTCGGCAGATTTTATTGTTGCGTCATCTCCGACGTCATAACCGTTTTCATCTCGAATTGTTCCTTGTGCTCCGTTTGAAATATAAGTGATATAGAGTTTATAGTCGGGTTTTACTTCAGACAGCTTTACCTGATTGGTTTCAGGGTCTAATACGGCATACCATTCTTTGTTAGAATTACCAGTATCAATAAAGGTGATTTTTTTCATGTCGCGTTCTTCTAACAGAGTGTACCCATCGCCTTCGGCAATGGCATAACCTTCGACTGCATTCAGGTAGATTTTTACTGGATAAACCAGAGTGCCGCTCATGTAAATCTTTCGGAACGTTTCACTCTGATAATCCAGATAGATGCCGTCTGTGCCGGAACTTGGATTTCCGTCCCCGGAGAACTGGACGGAACCGGAGAGTGTAAGTTCGGTAGAAGATGTATCTACGGCAGAATTATAAATGGCTCCGCTGCCTTCATAACCAGGGTAGGAGCTTTTATTTCCATGGAAATATCCGCCGTATATTTTTGTTTTTGTATTACCTGCAGATCCATGGTAAATACATCCACCTTTGCCTGACGAGGTATTATCAAGAAAATTGCCTCCGTTAATAGTGAGTGTGGAAGATTCGTTGTAAATAAACCCTCCGCCCTGTGGATTATTTTCTGTTGTTCTATTATTACTGTATGTTCCGTTATGAATCGTTACAGTGCTGTTTTTTATATGGGCTGCGCCGCCGCGGTAATTGGAAGAGCAGTTTGTAATTTCAGCCTGATTGAAAACAGCTGTTCCGCGTTCCAAATAAAGCGCTGCGCCGCTTGTGACCCTTGCTGCGCGTTGGGTATTTTTTATACAGTTCATAATTTTACAGCCGTCATTTAAAATGATATTACCGGAATTGGATTCTATCATGGAGTAGTCGGAAGGAACCTGGCAGCCGTCAAGCGTAATTCCACTAATGGTTAGTTCAGAGGAATTTGCTAATAATTGCGCCTGGTCTGAGCCTCTTACAATTGTACCGCCGCCTGAAATAGTGACCGTTCCTTTGATTTCCAGCCTTCCGGTTAAGGTCAGTGTAACACCGGATTCTATAATGAGTTCACCGTTTTCTAAAACGCCTGCTTCCCAGACGGCGCTTGTACTTATTGTACCAAATTCGGGTATTGTACTTGGCGGCGTCTCGGTAGAGGATGCTTCATCTAACAGCATGAGTTCATGTTCAGATATTGTAACCGTGATTTGTGGAGCGGCTACTCCTTCTGCGAGTACATATCCGGCAGGAAGAAGAGGGGTAAATTGATAGGTTCCCTCTGTTTCGCTGTCATATTCAGGCGAGCTTTTCCAGGTAATTCCTTCAATTACACCTGTTTCCACTGTAAACGAGGGTTCTTGTAAAGATACTTCTTTGAATTCCGGCAATTCATCTGGCGATGCATAGTTATTTTTGATTGTGACAGTTGTTGTCTCTGCCGATATATGTTCATCAGATGTGTTGTTTTGAGTTGTTTCATTTGGGGTATCTGTTTCAATTGGTTTTACGGTGGTTGTTTCTGTTGGAACTTCTGGATTATCTTCTTTGGAAGGTTTATGATCCTGTTCTGGTACGGTTTCCGTATCAGATGTATCCGCCGTTTCTGAGTTTAGCGTCTCGGTTGTTTCCGAATTCGGCGTCTCGGTTGTTTCTGAATTCGGCGTCTCGGTTGTTTCCGAATTTGGCGTTTCGGTTGTTTCTGAGTTTGGCGTCTCGGTTGTTTCCGAATTCGGCGTCTCGGTTGTTTCCGAATTTGGTGTTTCGGTTGTTTCTGAGTTTGGCGTTTCAGTCATTTCTGTATTGGCGGGCGCTTCTTCTTTAAAAAAACGGCAGACTGCTGTTAATTGATTTGGAAGCTGTAATGCTGTTAAAGGAGTTCCGATTCCTACATTTTGATTCGTGACGTCGGAGGAAAGTTCGGAAAATGACAGGATTTCCTGTTGTGTAGTTACATTAACATCATTTGTCTGTGAAATGGTAAATCCATAATATTCAACGGGCAGTAATGTTAAAATGAGACAGAGGCTAAGCAGGACGGCGGCCATCCACCGCCTGATACGATTTTTTCTAATTTGTAATTGCTCCATATAATCTCTCCTCTTCTATTTGGGAAACGAACCGTTTTTAGTTTAATCTAGTTTTTGGCTGCTGTTTAAGTCTTTTGCATATGCCTTCAATTGTTCAACGGCGGCAAGTACTTTTTCAACGCTTTCTTTATCTGTGATGGTGCTGTCTAAGGTTTCAGAGGCCTTTGCAGTAATTTCCTGTGTACTGGCTGATACATTTAAAATACTGCTCGTAATTGTTTCATTTGCCTCAGATACTGTCTGGACGACATTACTTAATTGGTCGGATCCTTCGTAAATGTGCTTGATTGCTGAATGGATTTCTGAAAATTCGAGTGCAGTATTATTGATGTATTCAGTTTGTGTTTGATTGCTCTGTAAAAGATTGGTGATAGAAGTTATCACTTCCTCCATAGAATGGCTGATTCCCTGAATCAATTCATTGATATCTAATGTGGCGTTTTTGGTTTGGTTTGATAAATTGGATATTTCTGTTGCAACTACGGCAAAACCTTTGCCTGATTCTCCGGCTCTTGCGGCTTCGATGTTGGCATTTAAAGATAACATTCCGGTTTGGGATGCAACAGTGTTAATGAGTGTCAGGATGTCCTGCATTTGTTCAGTATAACTTTTTAGTTCTTTCATCTGCTTTGCCACATAATGGCCGGCTTTTTCGGAATTATTTACTTGCTCAAGGAGACGGCTCATCGTCTGTTGGCTGCCGGAAACGAGCTGCTCAGAAAATTGTGCATGATTTACAATTTTGTTTGTCACTTCTTTTAAAGTGATAATATCTTCCTGTATTTCTGTTGTTTTTGTCTGCTGTGTTGTAATTGCTTCGGCAGTTTGTTCCGCTCCGTCTGCCAAATCTTCCATAGATTCTTTTGTATCTCCTATGGAAATATCAAGTTTATTTGTTTCATCGGTCAGGATATGTATGGATTGATTCATAGAATCCGCTACTTGTAAGACGGTTTCCAGTAAATCGACTGTCTGCTGTTTTTCTTGATTTAGATTCCGAATCCGATGTGCGTTAATCTGCTCATTTAGCTTTGATACCATAATGGAGTAAAATGACATTAGTAAAATACATGCAATGGCAACTTCCATTTCTGTAATAAATGCTGGAGTTAATTTTGTTGTAAGCGCTAGTTTTAGGATGCTTATAATGTTGATAGTAAGACCGCTGATACAGCAGATGAGAGCGAGGCTTAACCTGCCATAGACCATTATAAGCGTCATTAATACAATGATATAACAAAATACAATCATTTTAGTAGTTGTGAACATGACATATGTATAGAAAGTAATATAGAATAGAATTGAGATATAGCAAATAGATTTAGAGGCTTTATTTTTGAAATAGGCCAAGTTAATTAGGACTGTGGGCAGAATCGTTAATAAAAAGACAATCAGATATTCTGCCATTTTGCGTTCGCCTTTTAATACTTCAATGAAATAAGAAATTGCTAAAATCACATTCATAAGACTCATGCCGATTACTACGATTTTATTTTTGGCTTGACTGGCTACGGTTTCATTTGACAAATCAATGTTTTTTGCATTATTTTTTTGCTGCATGGTTCTGTAACCTCCACAAACTTTTTATTTAATATTATAAAGTATTTTATGAGGTTTTTCAATAATAAGTAGAATGGATACAGGACAAACGCAGAAATATACATTTTATGGACAAAAACAGTAGGATCATCCTAATTTATGAATATATTTTTAGAAAAATAGAAAAGTTGCAAAATAAGGAATTAATGAGGAAAATTCATCTGATTCTTTAGTGAAAAAAATAGAAATTAAGTGGTTTTTAGGATAGTATTTAAGATATAGTAAATTGTCTGTGGGAAAGGCGAAAATTTTATGAAAAAGTTGTTTTTTGTTTGCTTTATTGCAATGGTATTGAATGTTTTGCCGCCGCAAGCAGTTCATGCGTATGAAGACACAAATGTAACAAGCGATGATTTTATTTACCCCTATTATGATGAAGGTTCTATTGAAATTGTGGGATATGATGGGATTGAGAGCACATTTATCATTCCTGATGAAATTGAGTCATTGCCGCTTTTAGCGATTGCAGACGAGGCGTTTCGTGGGGATGATGATATTGAAGAAGTAATATTTGAGGGGAATGTTCGATCAATAGGGTATCAGTCATTTTATTCTTGTGAGAATCTTACAACGGTAACTTTCTGCGACAGTCTGGAAACCATTTCAGAAGAAGCGTTTGGTTATTGCTTTCATCTAAAAGATTTTAATTTACCAGAAAATGTATATTTCATAGGGAAAGCGCAGCATAGAACTTGTGGACAGTGTGGTACAAATAGCGGAGAAAGCGTTTTGGCATGCAGATACAATTAATATGGTTACTTTGCCGGAATCCGTAAGCAGGATTGAAGACGAAGCATTTTTTGACACTTCGATAAAACAAATTACTATTCCAAAGAATGTTTCTTTTATTGGCGAGTATGTATTTTATGGCTGCATGAAATTATTAAACATTGACGTTGAATCTGAAAATTAATTTTATACTTCCGAAGATGGAGTATTGTATGATAAGCAGAAATCGAAACTTATCTGCTGCCCATCTCAAAAAACAGATATTGATATCCCAAAAGCGTAAATGAGATAGGTATGGCATCATTTGGGAGTTGTAACCGTATTTTATAAAGACGGCAGAAAATATACTGGATAATAGTGAAATCCAATATTTTTGTAATTTAACATTGAAAACTGCATTTGTCAGCTGGGATTTGTTATTAATGAAAAATTTTGGATTCGATGTAAATATGACGGATATGGGTTTTACATCCTATGAGGCTCCCGGTATTCATATGGGCGATGGGGTGATTACGAAAAAGCCGACGTGTACCGAAAAGGGCGTTAAAACGTATACTTGTGTGACTTGTGTGATTTGTGGATTTGTGAAAAAAGAAGCAATTAATATGACGCAGCATCAGTGGAACAAAGTCTATACAATTGATAAAAAGGCTGCAAGTACAACAACTGGATTAAAATCAATACACTGCAGTAAATGCAACGCGATAAAAAAAGGCAGTCAGCAGATTATACCGGCTGACGATAGTAATTTAAAAAAATCTCAGAATATTAAAGTTGCGGTTACTAAAAAAATCAGTTTGAAAAAATTGAAAAAGAAACTGAAACAAATTAAGTTTTCAGCATCTTCGGGTAAAATTACTGTAAAAAAAGGAACTAAGAAAGGAATCTATAAAATTAAAGTGCAAATGACAGTACCAGGGAATGCTGCGTATAAAGAATTTGCAGCGATTAAAACGATTAAGGCTTTGCACCTTTTTAGTTTTCTTGTTCCCTCAGAAGCAGAAGGAGATTTAGCCGGAATCGATTTTACATAGAAAGATATTTATATTGCAAAAAAAGAAGCCCCAAAACATTGAAAATTCAACATTTTAAGGCTTATAAAAAATGCAGGAAAAGGGACTTGAACCCTCACGACATTGCTGCCACAGGCACCTGAAGCCTGCGCGTCTGCCAATTCCGCCATTCCTGCACAAACTGACAAGGAATATGATACACTTTTTTTAAAGAAATGTCAATCATTATTTTAATAATATTATTTTTAAAAGTATATCAGCATCTGGAGAAATAGAATAGGCGTCAAATCATCTTGACACATGGTATAAAAAGTATAATAATGAAGTTCAGAAAATAGTTTTTAGGTACGTGTTACAGAGCAAGCCGGAGGTAAGATTATGAATATTAGATTTGAAAAAAAAGAACAGTTAAAGGAAAAGCCGGATCAGAAGAATCTGGGTTTTGGAAAATATATGACAGATTATATGTTTGTCATGGATTGGACAGTAAAAGACGGATGGCAGGATGCCAGAATTGTTCCATATGAACCGATTACTTTAGATCCTGCCTGCGTGACGCTGCATTATGCGCAGGAGACATTTGAAGGAATGAAGGCATACCGCACAAAAGAAGGAAAGATTCAGTTGTTTCGTCCGGATATGAATGCAAAGCGTATGATTGTGTCAAATGAAAGGCTTTGTATGCCGGCATTTCCGGTTGATATGTTTGTAAAAGCAGTAAAAGAACTGGTAAAAGTAGAACGGGAATGGGTACCGTCGGAACCGGGGACGTCGCTTTATATCCGTCCGTTTATGTTTGCAACAGAAAATGCACTTGGAGTGCATATGGCAACGAGTTATAAATTTATGGTTATTTGCTGTCCGGTTGGCGCTTATTATCCAGAAGGGATGAACCCGGTTAAGATTTTAGTAGAGGATGAACTGGTTCGTGCTGTGCAGGGCGGAACGGGATTTACAAAATGCGGAGGCAACTATGCCGGTTCGATTTTAGGGCAGGTAAAGGCTGAGAAGATGGGCTGTACGCAGGTTCTTTGGCTGGACGGCGTACATCGTAAATATGTCGAAGAAGTTGGGACGATGAATATTATGTTTAAAATTGGCGGAGAAATTTATACAGCGCCAATTGAAGGGACGGTATTAGCAGGAATCACCAGAGATTCTATCCTCCATATTTTAAAAGACTGGGGTTATAAGATACATGAGACCCATCTTGCAGTGGATGATTTGATGAAAGCAGGGCATGACGGCAGTTTAGAGGAAGCCTTTGGCACGGGTACTGCCGCTGTGATTTCTCCAGTTGGAGAATTTGTATATAAAGAAGATTCCGTAAAAGTTAATGATTTTGAAATTGGAAAATTAACCCAAAAGTTATACGATTATCTGACTGGAATTCAATGGGGCGATGTAGAAGATAAATATGGCTGGACAGTCGATATTAATTCTTAAATAAAAATAAATGTAAAAAAGACGGCGTATGCCGTTCTTTTTTTGCGTATATTTTGAAACGGACAAAGCAATACTAGTTTAAAACGATATAAAATAATTTCATAGGAGCAGAAAAACAATGTCAAAAGAAACGTATTATATTGGAGAACAAAGCCTGACGTTTCCAAAAGAAGTATATTTGATTTCGAATGCGTCTGTTGTGGGAAAAAAGGAAGGCGAAGGACCTTTGGGAGAAGCCTTTGACATGATTTGCGAGGATGATAAATTTGGTGAAGATACCTGGGAAATGGCAGAAAGTACGCTGCAAAAAGAAGCGCTCGCTTTGGCGATGGGAAAAGCAAAAGTAAAGCCGCAGGATGTCCGCTATTTGTTTGCCGGAGATTTACTGGGGCAGAATATTGCAACCTCTTTTGGACTGATGGATTATGAGATTCCGTTATTCGGACTCTACGGCGCCTGTTCCACAGCGGGAGAATCCCTGTCTTTGGCAGCTATGTGCGTTGGGGCAGGATATGCAAAGACTGTGGCGGCGCTTACATCCAGCCACTTTGCCAGTGCGGAGAAACAGTTTCGTTTTCCCCTGGAATATGCCAATCAAAGACCCGTATCAGCTACCTGGACCGTCACCGGAAGCGGAGCCTTTCTTTTGTCCGGCAAAAAAGGAGACGTACGAATTACCGGAATTACCACTGGTAAAATCGTAGATATGGGCATTAAAGACTCCATGAATATGGGGGCGGCAATGGCTCCGGCTGCCGCGGATTTGATTGCGCAGCATTTAGAAGATTTTGGAAGAAAGCCAAAAGATTATGACAAAATTATAACTGGTGATTTGGGTTATGTGGGGCAGGAAATTTTAATCAATCTGCTTAAGAAAAAAAATATTGATATTTCAAACGTGCATGAGGACTGCGGTATTTTAATTTATGATAAAGAAAAACAAGGGACGGGTTCCGGCGGTTCTGGCTGCGGATGTTCTGCGGTTACACTTAGTGCCCATTATCTGCCGAAGTTAAAAGACGGCAGTATAAAACGGATTTTATTTGTTCCTACCGGAGCGCTGTTGTCTACCGTTAGTTTTAATGAGGGGCAGAGCGTACCAGGAATTGCACATGGGGTCGTTATAGAGCATGAGGAGGTATAAAAATGGATTATATTAATGCGTTCTGGGTAGGCGGATTGATTTGCGCGTTGACACAGATATTGATGGAAAAAACGAAAATGCTGCCGGGCCGGATTATGGTATTATTGGTATGCGGCGGAGCTGTTTTGGGCGCAGTCGGCATTTATCAGCCTTTGATTGATTATGCGGGCGCTGGCGCAAGCGTCCCTCTTTTAGGATTTGGCAATACGCTTTGGAAGGGAATCAAAGAAGCAGTCGATTCAGATGGATTTTTAGGGATATTTATGGGCGGATTTACTGCAAGTGCAGTCGGTATTTCTGCCGCTTTGGTTTTTGGTTATCTTGCAAGCTGGATATTTGATCCAAAAATGAAATCTTAAGGAATAAGAATAATAAAAATAAGATTGGGCACACTATATCAAGAATCCAACAGCGATTCATACATGAGCAGAAAAGGAGGAAATGTTTTTATGAAAAACATGAAAAAACTGCTGCTGTGCGCTGCGCTTGGCGTTATGGTTTTGTCTTTTGCAGCTTGTGGTACGACAGATAAAGATAATGATAATGATAACAACAACAGCGCAAATGGCAGTACAGAAATGACAAACGATAATAACGGCAATAAGAACAACGGCACAGCGAATAATAATTCCAATGATAAAAATAACAATGTAGTGGATGATGCTGCCGATGCGGTAGAAAATACTGGAGACGACATTGTAGACGGCGTAGAAGATATTGGAAATGATATTGAAAATGCCGTTGATGATGCAGTCGGAGATGGGAATCAAACCAACAATACAAATAAAGAGAATAAAGCCGGTGACAATACTGTATCAAACGGTACAAATCAGTCAGAAAATTCCAATGTTTCCGGAACAAATGAAAATAGTAAAGATAAGAATAATACAACAAAAGACAAGACAAAGTCCAGATAACAGAACACACTGGTTAATATAAAAAGGTGAAAATGGAAGTTCCATTTTCACCTTTTTATATTGCGTTATTGTTTCAAATAAGATATTCTGAAACGGAAGAAAAGGAGTGTGGTGTTATGACAAAAGAACAGTATGAAAAATGGTCTTTTCCATTTCGTACCTGTAAATCCGGTGCAAAACTCTTATATACGTTTGATAAAACAATTACGGGAATGGTGTTTTTGGCATATCCGGCGCTGCTGGTTTCTTTTGTTTTTTCACAGCGTTATTCGGATTTCTTTTTTTGCAGCCTGATTCCGGCTGTTTCTTTTCTTGCGGTATCTTATTTTCGTAAAATTTATTCTGCGCCAAGGCCATACGAAGCGCTTGATATTTACCCGCTTTTAAATAAAACGACAAAAGGAAAATCATTTCCAAGCCGTCACGTTTTTTCGATTTTTATGATTGCCATGACGTTCTTTTATTGGAATATGTGGTCTGGTATTGTCATAGGAATCTTTGGGATTCTTCTGGCATATATTCGGGTAGTGGGCGGCGTACATTTTCCGAAAGATGTAGCCGCGGGCGCGCTGTTTGGTATCTTATGCGGTTTATTTTATGTTTTTATTTAACGGTTGGAAGTATATAATTTTATTCATTTATAGAATAGTTTGGAGCTTCTTTTGTAATATGAATGTCATGCGGGTGACTTTCTTTTAAAGAAGCGGCCGATATTTTTACAAATTTTGCTTTTTCGTGTAGTTCTGGAATTGTCGGGCATCCGCAGTAGCCCATTCCAGAACGGATTCCGCCGATAAGCTGGAAGATGGTATCTTCTACGCGGCCTTTATATGCAACGCGCCCTTCTACGCCTTCGGGCACAAGTTTCTTTGCGTCTTCCTGGAAATAGCGGTCTTTGCTGCCGTTTTCCATGGCTGCAATAGAACCCATGCCGCGATATACTTTGTATTTTCTTCCCTGATATAATTCAAATGTTCCGGGAGATTCGTCACATCCGGCAAACATGCTTCCCATCATACATACATTTGCGCCGCCAGCCAATGCTTTTGTCATATCTCCAGAGTATTTAATTCCTCCGTCTGCAATAATTGGAATCTGGTATGTTTTTGCCACTTCATAGCAATCCATAACTGCGGTCATCTGCGGTACGCCGATACCGGCAACAACACGTGTCGTACAGATAGAGCCTGGGCCGATACCAACTTTAATCGCATCTGCTCCGGCTTCAATTAAATCTTTTGCAGCGGCAGCAGTAGCGACGTTTCCGGCAATAATCTGTAAATCAGGATATTTGGCTTTGGCTCCTTTTACGGCGTCTAAAATGTTTTTGGAATGGCCATGGGCCGAATCAATAACAATGACGTCTACGTGTGCGTTTACCAAAGCGTCTATGCGATCCATCATATTATGTGTAATGCCAACTCCGGCGCCGCAGAGCAGGCGTCCCTGGTCGTCTTTTGCAGATAATGGATAGCGAATCTGTTTTTCAATATCTTTAATCGTAATTAACCCCTTTAAATTATAATTATCATCTACAAGAGGGAGTTTTTCTTTTCTTGCTTTTGCAAGAATCTGTTTTGCTTCCTCTAAAGAGATTCCGGTTGGAGCGGTAATCAGATTTTCCGATGTCATAGAAACGCTAATTTTTTTGGAGAAATCTGTTTCGAATTTTAAATCGCGGTTTGTGATAATGCCTACGAGTTTTTTACTTCCGGTTTCTACAATTGGTACGCCGGAGATGCGGAATTTGCGCATCAGGTTTTCGGCATCCTGCAATGTATTTTCGGGATTTAGGGAAAATGGGTCGGTAATAACGCCGTTTTCAGAACGTTTTACCTTATCGACTTCGTCTGCCTGCGCTTCAATGGACATATTTTTGTGAATAATGCCAATACCGCCCTGCCTTGCCATGGCGATTGCCATTCTATGTTCTGTAACCGTGTCCATGCTGGCACTCATCATAGGGATGTTTAGCTGAATTTTTTGGGTAAGATGTGTTGTTAAATCAATCATGTTAGGTGTTACTTCGGAATACTGCGGAACGAGCAGCACATCATCAAATGTGAATCCTTCGCCGATAATTGTACCCATGTTAGAACCTCGCTTTCTTTCTTTAAAATAAAAAGGAATTTTTAGTTATGTGAATAATTTAATTTTCTAATTCTATCAAATAAAATAAGATGTGTCAATTATGGATTAGAATGAATTTTGCTTTGCTGTATTCTGCTTAATTTGTATTGAATTATTGGTTGAAAAGTAATATAATAATGATAATTTTATTTTTTAGGAGGAAAGTATAGTGAAAAAATTTTTGCAGTGTTCAATTACGGCGCTTTTCGTTTTCGTGGTAATGCTTGTGACGGCGGTTCCCATGCAGGCTGAGGCGGCGCCGAAAGTAAAATTGAATAAAAAGTCAGTGACTCTCTATACAGGACAAAGTATGACGCTCAAATTAAAAGGAGCAGGCACTGCAGAACAGAAGTGGACAACATCAAAAAAATCTGTGGCCACAGTAGACGATAAAGGTAAGGTCACAGCAAAGAAGAAAGGCGCAGCTAAGATTTCTGTTACGGTAGGCGGCAAACAATATCAATGTAAAGTAAAAGTGAAAAATCCGGGGTTAAATAAGTCGGATATTACATTGGAACCGCAGGAAACTTTTCGTTTGAAATTACTTGGCGCAAAAGCCAAATCATGGAAGAGTTCCAATAAAAAAATTGCTGTTGTAAATAAGTCAGGGCAGATAAAGGCAAAAGAAGAAGGTATGGCGAGAATATACTGTCGTGCAAACAATGGTAAAACATATGTCTGCTATGTAGATGTGTATGAAGACGACTATGACGATGATGAAGATGATGAAGATGATAATGTTGGTGAGAATGACGACAATGACGACGATGACAACGACGATGAACATGAGCATGAATGGAGCCGTTCGGTGACAACAGAAGCGTCTTGTACGGAAAATGGACGTATGACAAGTACCTGTCTAGTCTGCGGTGAGGTTGTGACAGAAGACATTCCGGCGCTGGGACATGACGAGACGAATGCAATATGGGAGGAAACCGAGGGGGCAACCTGTATTACGGAAGGGGTCAGAAGTTTCATCTGCCAGCGTCTAATTGGAGATGAGATTTGCGACGAAGTGATTTTTGAAGAATTTATTCCTATGACAGATCATGACTATGTTTTAGAAAGCGGCTCGGAGGCGTCTTGTACAGAAGCTGGATGGGCAATGTAT
Organism: uncultured Lachnospiraceae bacterium; assembly: GCA_910586355.1. GTDB lineage: Bacteria > Bacillota > Clostridia > Lachnospirales > Lachnospiraceae > Roseburia_B. The sequence continues at coordinate 85,144 of CAJUHJ010000009.1, read as the reverse complement.
AGTTGTACAAACTGCGGCGAGTTTTATATGGAAGATATTGAAGCGTCCGGCCATGATGAGGAACACGCGCAATGGGAGATTACCCTGGAAGCCACAGAAACAAGTGAAGGAATAAAAAGCCTGATTTGCCAGGATTGCGGCGGAGTAATCCGGACAGAGACGATACCAAAGACGGGACAGGGAGGTTTAGAGACGCCGGGAGAGGCGTATGTCATTTCCGAAGAGGCGAAAGAACTGTTTGATCAAATTCTTCAAATATGTTTAGAAGAAAATTTTGAAGAATTGTGCAGGCTGGATTATTCTTCCATAGATGATGTAATAGATGAGGAAGGCGAAAATAAAATTCATTGTTATGATACGGCGGGCAATATCGTTGACGGTTATTTTTATGACGGAGAAACTTTAAAACTCAAACAAAACTATACTGGAATCGGTATTGGCATAAAAGGGCAGGAATTGACAATTGGATATTTTAACGGTGGAAAAGCAAGCGGTGAGTTAATTACAATGACGGTCACTGTGATAGATGATTATTTGATGGATGAAAACGGAACTGAATTCAAAAATCCTGAGATTAAACTGTCCCGGATGTATGTGACAAACGGAGTCGTTTTGGGTGAAGTGACAAATAGTTTTTACAGTATTAACGGGCAGAATATTCCTCAGCTCAATGAGCAGTATACAGGAGATATTTCTCTTGTCCGCCGCAGTTTTATGGATAATTCTTATTGGGAGAAGTTCTTGTTTACGGGAAAAGTTACTTATGTCTGTCATAATGAAGATTTAAGTGAAGAGGAACGTTATTCTTTCTATTTAAAAGACGGTCTTTTAGATCGGGAATTGAATGTATGGGAAGATGGAGAATGGCTTGACATAGATGGAAATCCATGCGATATATTAGAACTATTTGAGACTGATTATGAAGATGATATTTGCGTCTTTATAAGTACTGATTATTTTGATAAAACAAAATTTGATATTGTAGATGTAGAGTAGAAATGGAAAGCGGACTTTGGCTGGAGCATTCAACAAGATGGATTGATTGCGATGGACACGTCCGCTTTCGTTCTTGCTATCTTTCATTTTTTGTGATACTATCAACAAAAATAAAAACAGGGCGGTAAGAAGTATGGACGATTTATTAAAAGTAGGCGTTATTTCGAATACACATGGTATCCGCGGAGAAGTAAAAGTGTTTCCGACAACGGATGATCCCAGGCGGTATCTGGATTTAGAAGATGTGATTTTAGATACGGGAACAGAAAAAAAGAAGATGGAAATTGAAAAAGTCCGTTTTTTTAAAAATATGGTTATTTTGAAATTTAAGGGAATTGACGATATTAACGAGATACTTCCTTATCAGAAAAAAAATCTCTATGTGACAAGAGAGCAGGCGGTTCCGCTTGCAGAAAATGAATATTTTATTGCTGATTTAATCGGGCTTAAGGCAGTTTCTGATGAAGGTGAGGATTTGGGAAAAGTAGCGGATGTGATACAATCGGCTGCAAACGATATTTATGTTATAGAGAAAGATGGGACGCCTGATTTGTTAATTCCGGCGATATCAGAGTGCATCAAAAAGGTTGATTTAAAAGCGGGCAGCATAAAAATCCATTTGCTGCCGGGACTGCGTGAATTAAACCAGAAGTAGGGGAGAGCCTAATTTCGTATGGATATTTTAATTAAAATCATCCTGTTTATTCTTGTAGAACTTTTGCTAAACAGGATTGTAAATTTGATTTTCCGCATTATGACAAGGAAGCATAATTCTGTTCATTTGCGTTTTATAAAAAGTATATTAAATGTTACGATTGTAGTTGTCGTGTTTTATAGTATGGCACAACAGTTTGATGTGACAAAAGACATTAGCAAAACGCTGCTGCAGAGCAGTTCTTTATTTATTGCAATTGCCACGTTTGCTGCGCAGCAGGCGTTATCAAATGTCATCAGCGGCATTTCGCTTTCTGTATCAAAACCTTATAATGTTGATGAAAAAATCAGGGTTGTCCAGGGAAGCAGCGTTATTGCAGAAGGTATCGTCAAGGATATTACAATCCGCCATACGGTGATTCAGCAGTTTAATGGAGAAAGCTGTATTGTGCCCAATTCAGTTATGGACTCTGCGGTTATAACCAACACGAATTATATTGGGAATATTGGGAATTTTATGGAAATAGAAATCTCTTATGACGCAGATATTGAAAAAGCAATGAAATGTATGAAGGAAATCTGTGTGGCGCACGAGCTTACATTAAATACAGAGGAAAACAAAGTTTTTATCAAAGGATATACACAAAACGGTATTATTTTAAAGACGACTGTCTGGACGAAAAATTTAGACGACAGTTTTTTGGCATGCAGCGATATTCGGGCAGGCCTGGTGGAAAGTTTTAAAAAGAATGGAATACAGATTCCTTATCAAACGGTGATTGTTCACACATAAAGGTGTTTCAAACAGACATTTTAGGATTGGGGTGAAGATGAGATGGATATGAAAATGAGGATTTTTCTTATTGAAGATGATAAAGCTCTGGCAGATGAAATCCAGCAGTTTTTGGAAAAATGGGGCTATCTGGCAATGATAGCAGAAAATTTTGAGGATATTGTTTCAGAGTTCTTATCCTGTCATCCGCATGTAGTTTTAATGGACGTCAATCTGCCGTTTTATGATGGATATTATTGGTGTGGGAAAATTCGGGAAATTTCAGAAATACCGATTCTTTTTATCAGCAGTAAAAATGATGACCGGGATAAAATCATGGCAATTGCCGGCGGCGGAGATGATTATTTAGAAAAGCCGTTTCATTTAGAATTGTTAAAAGCAAAAATTGACGCCATTTTAAGACGGACATATCAGTATAAAGTCAGGGAGAGGATTTATCTTGGAGAAGATATTTATTTGGAACAGGGGAAAGCTTTATTGTTTTGTTCTGGAAGAGAAGTGGAGTTGACGAAATCAGAAAAAAAGGTAATGGAAAAGCTGGCGGAACAAAAGCCCAAAGTTGTCACAAGGGAAGAATTGATGATGGAATTATGGGGAATGGATGAATTTATATCGGATGGAACGCTGACGACTTTAGTCAGCAGACTGAGGAATAAATTAAAAATTTACTGTGGGACGGATTTGATTATGACAAAGAAAGGACAGGGATATTTTATTGCATAGTTATTTGAGAAAAAGGAAAAAAGTATTTTTTTTCTGTCTTTTTTTGTGTTTGTCTTATAATTTATATTTTTTGTTTCTGCTGCCGCAGGTGGATGCGGTATATCTGGTTTATCTTGATGTTCTGTTGGCAGTTTTTAGCATATTGTTTTGGGGAGCGGATTATTTGAATTTTAGTAAAAATCAGAAAAAAATAAGAGATTCCTTAAAGTTAAATTCTATTTTGTATCAAAATTTTCCTGAACTAGAAGGCTGTGCCATTGCAGAACATGATACAGAGATTTTAAAAGAACAGCTTAACGAACAGTTTGAGCAAAATTGCGATTTGCAGGATTATATTGCAAAATGGTGCCACGAAGTTAAGCTGCCGCTTTCGGCAACTCTTTTGATGATTGAAAAAATAGAAGACGAGAGGATTCGATCTTCTTTAAAAGAACAGTTAGAACGTATGAACCAGCAGCTAAAATCAGCGCTTTTGGGCTGCAAAGTACAGAGCAGCTTGTTTGACATTCAGATGAAACAGGTTGACTTGTTAGATTGTGTCAAAACTTCTGTGCATAATAACCAGTTTTTTTTAATTAAAAATCATTTTCAAATTGAGATTTGCGTTGAGGATATTTCTGTTTATACAGATAAAAATTGGTTTGTTTATATTTTAGACCAGATCATCAGCAATGCGTTGAAATATGCAATGGACAACCCGTATTTAAAAATCTGGAGCGAGCAGAAAGATAGCTTGGTACGGTTGTTTGTGGAAGACCATGGGGAAGGAATTGAAGCATGTGATATGCGCAGGGTATTTGAGAAGGGATACACAGGAAAAAGCCATCACAATGGTAAATATAAGTCAACTGGAATGGGGCTTTATATGTCATCAAAAATTGCAGAGAAACTTGGGCATGAAATTTCTGTGGAAAGTGAAAAAGACTGTTTTACCAGATTTCGGATTTCCGTTTTGCAGCCATCATTTGAAAAGGAGATGAAGTAGGAGTATGAAATATGTCAGACAATTCGGGGTGATACTGTTGTTGTCCTTTGTTGGGGAGATACTCCATGTGGTACTGCCGTTTCCCATTCCGGCAAGTATTTATGGTATTTTATTGTTATTTTTTGGTTTGGAATGGAAACTGATTCCGGTCTCGGCAGTGAAGGAAACGAGTGTATTTTTAATTGAGATTATGCCGGTGATGTTTATTCCCGCTGCCGTGGGCCTGACAAAATCTTGGCAGATGATAAAACAGGATTTTGTGCCGTATTGCGTGATTACTGTGCTGACGACATTTATTGTTATGGCGGTGTCCGGAAAAGTAGTGCAGTGGATGATATGTCATACCAGGCAAAGGGGGAACAGCAAGCATGAATGAGATTTTTGAAACATCTGTTTTTTTTGGCGTATTTATCAGCCTGCTTTCTTATGGTATTGGGGTACTTCTGAAAAAGAAATGGAAACTGGCTGTTTTTAATCCGCTTTTGATTGCGGTGGTTCTTACGATTTTATTTTTGGCAGCGCTTAAGGTCGATTATGAAGTGTATAACGAAAGCGCAAAATATATCAGTTTTTTGCTTACTCCGGCTACAATCTGTCTTGCAGTCCCATTGTATGAACAGATGGAGTTATTAAAACAGAATTATCGGGCAGTTTTATGCGGGATTTTTTCAGGAGTCCTTACAAGCTTTTTGTCAGTTTTTTTATTTGCAGTTTTATTTCGTCTTGATCATTCGGCTTATGTGACACTTTTGCCAAAGTCGATTACGACTGCAATTGGAATGGGCGTTTCTGAGGAGCTTGGAGGATATGTGGCGATAACGGTTGCAATTATTATTGTGACGGGCGTTATTGGCAATGTGGCGGCGGATGCGATTTTTCGGATTTTTAAAATTAAAGAGCCGATTGCAAGGGGAATTGCCCTTGGCGCCTCTGCCCATGCAATTGGAACAGCAAAAGCAATGGAGCTTGGAGAAGTAGAAGGGGCGATGAGCAGTCTGTCCATTGTAGTTTCCGGAATATTGACCGTGGCTGGCGCGGGGGTGTTTGCTGGGTTGTGGTGATAAAATGAAGGAATATTGCAATGTGGAATGTATGCCCCAAAGTGAATATTGAAAACAGACCCATTTGATAGTATAGTGAATAGAGAGCGGATTCCAAACCGCATTTATACTGTACCAATGAGGCTTGTGGGATTTACGGAAAGGAACTTTTATGAATACAGAAATAAAAAATACCGTCCAGGCATCCAGTCAAAAATCCCAGTATGATGAAATGGCAAAACAGCTGATAGGGCATAAAATCATTCTCGCACACATACTGGCAAAGACGGTAGATGAATTTAAAGAAATGGATCCAGAAGATATCGTACCCTTTATTGAGGGTGATCCGCTCATTGGCATTGTTCCAGTCGATCCAGGCAGAACAAACGTACAGACAGTTGAAAAAGGACAGAAAGTGACTGGTTTCAATTCAGAAAACAGTGAGATTCAAGAAGGGTTCGTGCGGTTTGATATTGTATTTTATGTCCGCATGAAGGACGGCATTTCACAAATAATTCTTAATGTTGAAGCCCAGAAAGACAAACCATCAGGATACGATATACTGAACCGGGCAGTTTTTTATGTAAGCCGCCTTATATCCTCCCAAAAAGGACGTGATTTTGAAAACACGAACTATAATGACATTAAACGCGTATATTCCATCTGGCTGGTAATGAATATGGAGGAGAATATACTGGCTCATATACATCTTGCCAAAGAGGACATTTTGGGCGCCTATAACTGGCCGGGGAATAAGGAGCTGTTCAATATCGTAATGATAGGATTGTCAAAGGAGCTCCCAGAATATAGGGAAGAAACCAGCCTGCACCGTCTGCTTGGCGCTTTGCTGTCAGCAACGCTTAAGACGGAAAGGAAACTGGATATTATAAAGACAGAATACAACATTCCAATCGAAAACAAATTAAGAGAGGACGTGGATACTATGTGTAATCTTAGTCAAGGTATTTGGGAAACGGCAGAAGCGGCCGGCAGAGCGGCCGGTGAAGCGGCTGGCAGAGCGGCTGGGGAAGCGGCAAAAGAAGCTTCCATGATATTTGCCATGCGAAAAGCCGGATACTCCTATGAAGAAATTGCAAAAATTTCTGGTGTGACAAAAGAAAAAATTAAGCGAATAGAAGCGGATTCTATAAAGAACAATAACCTTACAAAACTGTAATCTAAATGTCAGGATTTTTGAGCTGTTTTTTCTTATAATACCTATTATAGGAGGTAATTCATATGAATGAGAAAAAAGTGGTGGAAATTAAAAATTTGACAAAAAATTACAGTGCAGGAGGCTTTTTGACTTCTGTATTAAAGGGAATCAACCTGGAAATTAAAAAGAACGATTTTATAGCGGTCATGGGACCGAGCGGTTCCGGCAAGACTACATTGCTAAATATCCTTTCAACAATTGATAAGCCGACGCAGGGTTCTGTATTTTTGGATGGAAGAGATATTACAAGACTTTCAAACAAAGAATTATCAAAACTTAGGAGAGATAAAATCGGTTTTGTTTTTCAGGACTATAATCTTTTGGATACGATGACTTTGCAGGATAATGTTGCGCTTCCTTTATCGCTGAATGGGGTTTCAAGCAGAGAATGTATTGAAAAAACGGTAGAACTAGGTAAGATGTTTGGATTACAAGAACATTTAACAAAGTATCCGTACCAGCTTTCCGGCGGACAAAAGCAGCGGGCGGCTGCATGTCGTGCGCTGATTACCAATCCGGAAATCATTTTTGCTGACGAGCCGACCGGGGCTTTGGATTCTCGGTCAAGCAAAGACTTGCTGGATTGTCTGAAAAGTGTCAATGACAGCAAAAGGGCGACGATTCTAATGGTAACGCATGACGCTTACAGCGCATCTTATGCAAAAGACGTTTATATTTTAAAAGACGGACAGATTTGGTGCAGGATAAGCCGCGGAGAAAGCAGAAAAGAATTTTATGATAGGATTATCGATATGCAGGCCTCTATGGGAGGTGATTTTTCATGAGCATGATACAGCTTGCCGTACAGAATTTTAAAAGCAACTTGAAAAATTATCTGGCCGTTATTTTATCCATGGCATTTACAATCCTGGTATTTTTAAACTTTCAAAATATTATTTATTCGGATTTGTTTGATGGATTGGGAGAGCAGAATGTAGAGTATATTCATATTCTAGTTCAATGTATTTCAATTGTGCTTGGTTGTTTTATGTTTTGTTTTTTGTGGTATGCGACAAATGTGTTTTTGACAAAACAAAAAAAGGAAATCGGAATTTATACTTTTATGGGTTTGTCAAATCAAAAAATCGGAAAACTGTATTTGATAGAAATTATGATGACGGGCCTGTTTGCATGGATACTGGGCATATTATCCGGAATCATCACAACACAGCTGTTTCAGATGATACTTCTGAAAATTTCCGATATTGCGATTGACATTACATTTTCCTTTACTTTAAAACCCATTGTTATCACAAGTATGTTTTATCTTCTTATGTACCTGATATTTGCCGTAAAAGGTTATATCAATATTGTAAGGAGCAGCGTTCTTGAAATGGTCTCGGCGTCCCGCCAAAATGAATATGTCCGTCAAAATTCGATTGTTTTGACAATAAAAGCTGTTTTGGGTATTGGGATTCTTTTTGCCGGATACTATCTTGCTGTAAAAGAAGGCGGACAGGAAGTGATGGGAAATGTGCTGGCCGCTGTAATACTTGTCATTGTCGGCGTATATTTGCTTTTTGGCGGTTTTCTTCCAATTTTTTTTCAAAATCTGGCAAAGAAAAAATCTTTTTTATATCATAAAGAACGAACGCTTTGGATAAACAATGTTATTTTTCGTATGAAAAAAAATTATCGTACGTATGCAATGACCTGCGTGCTGATGCTATGTTCTGTGACTGCGCTTGCTACAGGTTTTGCGATGAAGTATCGTTATGATGCTATGGTGCATTTCAGAAATACGTTTACCTATCAGATAATAAGCGCGCAAAAGGGACTTGACGAGACAATCCAGCCGTTGATTGAAAAGGATAACCAGATTGCATACAAAGCGCAGATTCCAATTCTCCAAATTGATAATTCTATGTGGGATACAGAAGTGAATTATGGGAATTATGTAGTGATTGCGTATTCAAAGTTAAAGAGGCTTGCGGGAGAAACCGGACTGGAATTTGAACTGGAAACTCCAAAAGACAATGAAATTATTAAGATTTCGCATTTGTACCTTTTGTCGCTGCTTACAGACCGTTCGGATGTTACTTGTGTGATTAATGGGAAAACTTACCGGCAGACAGCGGATAAGAATGTGCCGTATTTGGGGTATCTTCAGGAACAGATGACTTTTTATCTGGTAAGTGATGAAGAATATGAAAGGCTTCTGCCGTTAGGAACAGAGGTATATACTTATAATTATAAAATTAAAGATAGTTATAATTTTGCTGCGTCGAAAGATGAATTAGATACGTTAAACGAAATTTCGGCAAGAGTTACAATTGATCCAGACAGCAGCGATATCGAGTGGATTAAAGTCTTATATACCATGTGTATTTTTATGTTTATGGTATTTATACTGGCAAGCGGAAGTATTTTATTTATGAAACTTTATAATGATGCGTTTGAAGAAAAAGAACGTATGCTGGTACTTAGAAAACTTGGCATTTCAGGAAATACATTGAAAAAATCAGTTTCCAAAGAATTAAAAACTGCATATGCCCTTCCGTTTATTGTTATGGCGGCGTCCGCTTATTTTTCTGTTCATGCCTTAGAAAAAATGATGTTTACAGATTTACGAATGATTTATCTTATCAGTGTGGCAGTTGTCTTCGGCGTGTTTTTTTGCTTTTACCGTCTTTCCGTAACAGTTGCGGTTAAAAATTCAGGTGCTTAAATAAAACGTGCAGGGTAGGAAATGTCCTACTCTGCACGAAAATATGCGTCGATGCCGTTTGCAATGCCTTCGGCAATTTTATACTGATAATCAGCAGAAGCCATATTGGAATCTTCAGCCGGATTTGTCATGTAACCCATTTCGACAATAGTGACGGGAGTCTGGCACCAGTTGATTCCAGTCATGGTATCTGTTTCCCAAACAGATTGCTTTTGGCAGCCTGTCGCGGCAGTAAGGGAATCAAGTACATTGGAAGATAAGCGTTTGCTGTCATTGTAAAGCGAAGCGTTGTAAGGATTTACCGCAGTCTGGCAGATTGTCATAGCGCCGTTTACAGAACTGTTTTCGGAACCGTTGGCATGTATGCGGATAAATGCATCTGCGCCGGCGTTATTTGCAATTTCTGCGCGTTCGGCATTGCTGATATTTACATCATTGCTTTCGCGAATCATTAATACCTCATATCCGCGGGCCAAAAGTTCATCCCGCAGTTTTAAAGAAACTTGTAAAGTAAGTTCATATTCCGCAAGGCCGGAAGCGACGCCTCTTGTACCTCCGGCTACTTTTGCTTTTTGTTCTAAAGCTCCAGGACCGACTGGTTCTGTCTCACTGTTCCCCTTCGCCTGGTGTCCGGCGTCAATTGCGACTAAAAATCCTTTGACTTCGCCGGCAGCAGGCTTGTCTTTTACATAATCGCTTTTAACATAATAAAAAAAGTTCTCAATTAATACTTTCGTCCATCCGTCAGATTCGGAAACTTTTTGCAGCGTTGTCCGGCGGTCTGCGGTTTGGTAGACGTCTGCGTTTAAATCCGGGGCAATGCGGATATTTACGGTATCGGTTGTGATGATTTCCGTTGTGGAAATATCTTCGGGATTTACAGCGGGTTCTGCTGTAAATTCCGGTTCTTCTGACGGCGGCATAGGGGCTGGCTCTGTTGGGATTACTTCGGTATCTGGCGCTAAAACCGTTTCGATGTCGTCAGAAATTTCTGTCTGCGCCATAGACGCCGGCTCGTCGAAAGAATCTTTGCCAGGCTTCGTTTTGCCGCAGCCATAAAAGCTAAATACGAAAAGAATTAATAATGTTAGATAAAATAATTTTTCTTTTTTCATAGTTTCTCATTTCATAGTCTCAAATTGTATGGAAATTTTTCTTCTGGTAAGTATATCATAGAAAAGAGATAAAGTCTATTTTATTTATCAGTAAAAATATTGAAATTCCATGTCCGCTGTGACATAATAGTAATATTGAGGTAATTATTCAATCTGATTAAAGGAGGGAATTACTGATGGCACAAAGAGAATTACAGATTTATGGACAGGCAGAAACAATTCATATCAAGCCATACGAACATCATGCAAAGTACTATGAGACAGACCAGATGGGTATTATTCATCATTCCAATTATATCCGTTGGATGGAAGAAGCTAGGATGGATTTGATGGAGCAGATTGGGTTATCCTACAAAGGAATGGAAGGAATGGAGATTATCAGCCCGGTACTGTCCATTTCCTGTGAATACAAGAGCATGGTTCATTTTGATGAAACTGTTGTGATTGAGACGAAAATTTCAGAATATAACGGAATCAAAATGAAAGTAGAATATAAGATGACAGATAAAAAAACAGGGGAACTTCGGACGCTGGCTTCCAGTGAGCACTGTTTTTTGAACCGCAGCGGCAAACCAATTTCATTAAAGCGTTCGTATCCAGAGCTTGATACAAAATTCTTTGAATATTATGAGGAAAATGAAAATGAGTAACGACGCCAAAGAACGTATTGAGTCTTTCCGGCAGCAGATGAAACAGTATCATATTGATTTGTATGTGATACCAAATTCTGATTTTCATAACTCAGAATATATTGGAGAATATTTTAAAGCAATAAAATATTTGACCGGATTTACCGGATCTGCCGCAACCGTAGTGATTACGCAGAAAACAGCGTATCTTTGGACAGATGGAAGATATTTTATCCAGGCGGCAAAGCAATTGTCGGGCAGTGGGATTACGCTTATGCGCGCAGGCGAAGAAGGCGTGCCAAAAGTGAAAGAATTTATAAAAGATTTTTTAAAAGAAGGCGGCTGCATTGGGTTTGACGGCAGGACGCTTGATTTTAAAACAGGGGAGACTTACAAAAAAATAGCAAAAGAAAACGGAGCGCTCCTTTTTGACGGCAAGGACCTTGTAGATTCGATTTGGAAGGACAGGCCTAAAATGCCAAGAGAGCCCTTTTTTATCTTAGAAGATCGGTATAGCGGGAAAAGCACAAAAGAAAAACTAAAAGCTGTCAGAGAAGCAATGCAAAAAACAGGAGCGGATACGCATATCTTAGCTTCACTGACGGACATTGCCTGGATTTTAAATGTGCGCGGCCGTGATATTTCCCATGTGCCGGTAGTGATTTCTTATCTTGTAATTACAAAAGAAGATTGTTTTTGGTTTGTGCAAAAAGAAATCATTACAAAGGAACAGAATGTCTATTTTGAGGAAAATGGGATTACAGTCTGTCCTTATGAAGAAATTTATTCTTATATCGAATCTTTGGGGGAAGCATCTGTGCTTTATCAGCCGGATTTGTTAAACTACCGGATTGCTTCAAGACTTCCAGGGCACACTCAGAAGATAACGAAGAAAAACCCTTCTGAACGTTTGAAAGCAGTAAAAAATCCGGTGGAAATAAGCAATACAATTTTGGCGCATATCAAAGACGGCGTGGCGTTTACAAAGTTTATGTACTGGCTGAAAACGCGTATTGGAAAAGAAACGGTGACAGAGTTTTTGGCAGGCGAATATTTGGAAAAAATGCGAAGGGAACAGGAACATTTTCTGGAAAATAGTTTCGATACCATTTGCGCATATGGCCAGAATGCAGCAATGATGCACTATCAGGCAGCCAGGGAAGATAACCTTGTTTTACAGCCAACAGGGTTTTTGCTTGTAGATTCCGGCGGGCATTACTTGGAAGGGACGACAGATATTACAAGGACAATCGCTCTTGGCGCGCTTACAGGCCAAATGAAAAAACATTTTACGGCGGTCCTTCGTGCAAATTTACAGTTATCGTCCGCAAAATTTTTATATGGCTGCAGCGGGCAGAATTTAGATATTCTGGCAAGAGGGCCTCTTTGGGATTTGGGGCTTGATTACAAATGCGGGACGGGGCATGGCGTTGGACATCTGTTGAATGTGCATGAAGGGCCAAATTCTTTCCGCTGGAAAAAAAGAGAAGAAGAGGAAGAAGCGGTATTAGAAGAGGGTATGATTACAACAGATGAGCCGGGCGTTTATCTTGAGGGCGAATACGGCATCCGGATAGAGAATGAGCTTCTCTGCCAAAAAGCAGAAAAAAATGAGTACGGCCAATTCATGCAGTTTGAAACAATTACTTATGCGCCGATTGACTTAGATGCAGTAAATGTGAATGAATTGACAGACAGGGAAAAGAAATTATTAAACAGCTATCATAAAAAAGTATATCAAGTGTTGTCAGCTTATTTGACAGACGAAGAAAATGACTGGCTGAAAGAATATACGAGGACAATATGAGTAAAAAGATTGTTTTAATTGACGGACATAGTATTTTAAACCGCGCGTTTTTTGGGGTGAAAGATTTGACAAATTCAGAAGGGCTTCACACAAACGCCGTCTTTGGTTTTTTGAATATACTATTTAAAATATTAGAAGAAGAGCAGCCGGAATATCTGACGGTTGCTTTTGATGTACATGCACCGACATTCCGGCATAAAATGTATGCTGAATATAAAGGGACCAGAAAACCAATGGCAGAAGAATTGCGCCAGCAGGTGCCCTTGATGAAAGAAATGCTTACGGCAATGGGGATTCGGATTGTAGAGTTAGAAGGTTATGAAGCGGATGATCTTTTGGGTACGCTGTCAAAAAGGGCACAAGAAGAGGGCTTTTTGGTATCTGTCGTATCGGGCGACAGGGATTTGCTGCAGCTTGCAACGGATCGTGTTAAAATCCGGATTCCAAAGACAAAAAAAACAGGAACCGAAATAGAGGATTATTATGCCAAGGATGTACAGGAACGCTATCAGGTAACGCCGACGCAGTTTATTGATGTAAAGGCATTGATGGGAGACGCATCGGATAATATTCCGGGAGTGCCCGGCATTGGGGAAAAGACGGCGGTAAATTTAATTGCGGCTTACGGCAGCATTGAAAACGCCTATGCACATGCAGAAGAAATAAAACCAAACCGGGCAAAAGAAAACTTAAAAGAGCATTATGATATGGCTCAGTTGTCAAAAACGCTTGCGGCGATTGATGTGAACGTTCCAATTGAGTTTACGTTTGAACATGCGAAAGTCGGCAATTTTTATACAAAAGAAGCGTATCTTTTGTGTAAGCGCCTGGATTTTAAAAAAATGTTAAGCCGTTTTGAAGTGGATGCGCCCAAAAATACAATGGAAACTTATTTTCGTAAGATTGAAGACTTTACACAGGCGGAGGATTTTTTGGGACGCGCGGCAAAATGCGAAGGTTTCGGCATGGTTCCATTGGTGGAAAATGGTTCGCTTTATGGCGCAGCCGTCTGCATTGGGGAAGAAGATACGGCATTTCTTTCCGTTGGCGGGTTTTTGACGGAAGCATATTTAAAAGAAAAATTAAAAGAAATGATGTTAAAGCAGCGGATTTCATTTTTGGATTTAAAAAATCAAATTAAGTTTTTTGGGCTGCCGACGGCAGATGCTTCGCTTCGAAAGCGCTTGTTTGACTGCAGCCTTGCTTCCTATTTGCTAAATCCGTTACAAAGTGAATATACGTATGAGGACATTGCAAAGGACGCACTGAATCTGATGATTCCGTCGCAAACGGATTTTCTTGGAAAAACATCTCTTGTTTTGGCGAGGGAAGTGGCACCGGACGCATTTTTAAACTGTATTTGTTATATGGCGTATACCGCATGGAAAGCAAAAGATGTTTTAACCGAAAAGTTAAAAGAAACGGAAATGCTTACGCTTTATGAAGAAATAGAACTTCCTCTTACGTATGTGCTGTCTGCAATGGAAAAAGAAGGGATTGCAGCGGATAAAACAGCCTTAGCAGAGTATGGGAACCAGTTAAGCAGCCGGATTGCGGAGTTAGAGAAGGATATTTACGCAAAAGCCGGGGAAGAATTTAACATTAATTCACCAAAACAGCTTGGCGTTATTTTGTTTGAGAAATTAAAAATGCCATATGGCAAAAAAACGAAAACGGGATATTCGACTGCGGCGGAGGTACTCGATAAACTTGCGCCAACATATCCTCTCGTTGCCGATATTTTAGAGTACCGTCAGCTTGCGAAACTAAAATCAACGTATGCGGACGGCCTTGCAAATTTTATAGATGATACGGGCCGGATTCACAGCACTTTTCACCAAACGATTACTGCGACCGGAAGAATCAGCAGCGCAGACCCCAATCTGCAGAATATTCCGATTCGGATGGAGCTTGGAAGATCTATCCGGAAAGTGTTTCTGCCTGCAGAAGGATGTGTGTTTGTCGACGCAGATTATTCCCAGATTGAACTTAGGGTACTTGCGCATATGTCCGGCGATGAAACGTTAATCCAGGCATACCGGCAGGCAGAAGATATTCATAGAATTACTGCTTCCCAGGTATTTCATGTTCCGTTTGACCAGGTGACGGATTTACAGAGACGAAATGCAAAAGCAGTCAATTTTGGAATTGTATATGGAATTAGTTCGTTTGGGTTAAGCCAGGATCTTAGTATCAGCAAAAAAGAAGCGGCGGAATATATAGAACGTTATTTTGAATCTTATCCAAAGATAAAAGCATTTTTAGACGGGCTTGTTGCATCTGCAAAAGAGAAAGGATATTCTTTGACAATGTACAAAAGGAGAAGGCCGCTTCCCGAACTTTCTTCCGGTAATTTTGTCCAGCGTTCTTTTGGGGAACGGGTGGCAATGAACGCTCCGATACAGGGAACAGCGGCTGATATTATTAAAATAGCTATGATACGTGTGCATGACCGTCTTTTTGCGGAGGGCCTAAAATCACAGTTAATCCTTCAGGTACATGATGAACTTTTGATTGAAACAAGACAGGAAGAGCAGGACAAAGTCAGACGGATTTTAAAAGAGGAAATGCTAAGAGCGGCAGATTTATCTGTGGATTTGGAAGTGGATATGCATTCTGGAGCAAATTGGTATGAAGCAAAATAAATTAGGAGACGGCATGAAATTTATTGGTATTACGGGAGGTGTAGGAGCAGGAAAATCGAAAATCCTGCGCTACATAGAACAGGAATATCCGGCAAAAGTTCTTTATGCAGATGAAATCGCGCATGAACAAATGCAGCCGAAAACGGCTTGTTTTCAGGAAATAAAACAAAAATTCGGTTCAGAAGATATTTTTACGGAGCAGGGAGATTTGGATACAGCCAAACTTTCGGACGTCATTTTTTCGGATACAAAAAAACGAATTCTGATGAACCGGATTGTCCATCCGGCAGTCAAACGCGAGATACTGCGGATTGCTAAAGAGGAACGAAAGAAAGGAAAATATTCTTATCTTATTTTAGAAGCAGCCCTTTTAATAGAAGAAGGGTATGATGCCATTTGCGATGAGCTTTGGTTTGTAGACACAGCGGAAAACATCAGGCGAAAGCGTTTAAGAGAAGACAGAGGATATTCTGATGAAAAAATAGATGCTATATTTAGCAGCCAGCTTTCCGAAGATGAGTATCGGAAGCATTGTGACGTCGTGATTTCAAATCATGGGGCGTTAGAAGAGACATATCGTCAAATTAATGAAGCCTTTGCTTTCGATTTAGACAGTGAAAAAGCGCATGGTGATGAAGGAGGCAGTGAGATGGAAAAAAAGCAGATTGGAGAAGACCTGGTATTTGGCCTTGATATCGGAACACGCAATGTTGTAGGAACTGTCGGATACCGGATTGAGAAAGAATTTATTGTTCTTGCGCAACATTCAATCGAACATGATACACGCGCAATGTTAGATGGACAAATTCATCACATTGGAAGAGTAGGAAATACAATTCGCCGTGTGAAAGAATCATTAGAACAACAGACGGGTCAGACGCTTACATCTGTTTGTATTGCAGCGGCAGGACGTGTTTTAAAAACAGTGACAACTTATATTGAATATGAGTATGATACAGAGAGCGTTGTACTTGCAGAAGACATCCATACGCTCGATTTGCTTGGTATCGAAAAAGCGCAGGCAGAATTGCAGGAAAAGAATGATACCAATTATAAATTTTACTGTGTTGGGTATTCTGTTGTAAAATATTATTTGAATGGAGAAGTGTTTTCCAGTATTGAAAGCCATAAAGCAGAGAAAATAGCAGAAGATATTATCGTAACATTTTTGCCGGAGGATGTCATTGACGGTCTTTATGCAGCGGTTGGCATTGCCGGCTTATCCGTAGCAAATCTGACTCTCGAGCCAATTGCGGCGATTGATGTTGCGATACCGGAGAATTTTAGGATGTTAAATATTGCGTTGGTAGACGTTGGGGCGGGGACTTCTGATATTTCTGTTACGAGAGATGGAAGTATTATTGCGTATGGCATGATTCCGCTTGCCGGGGATGAAATTACAGAAGTGATTGTCCAAAAATATCTGGTAGATTTTCAGATGGCAGAATATATGAAACTGGCTTCTACAATGGGAGAAGAAGTGGAATATACGGACATTATGATGTTAGACCATACGATTAGTTCAGAAGAGATCTGGGATTTGACAAACGATATTGTAGAAAGAATCACAACAGAAGTAGCAGATAAGATTATGGAGTTAAACGGAGGGGAAACAGTAAAAGCGGCCTTTATTGTAGGCGGCGGCGGCAAGATTCATGGATTTGATACAAGGCTCGCAGACAAATTAAATCTTCCCTATGAACGTGTGGCGCTGCGTGGAGAAGAAGTGTTGAGGGAAGTTACTTTTGAGCAGCCGGGAGTAAGAAAAGATCCGTTATTAGTAACTCCGGTTGGAATCTGTCTGAATTATTTTGAACAGCGGAACAGTTTTATCATGGTGCATTTTAATGGAGAAAGAATTAAACTTTATGACAACAACAGGCTGACGATTGTAGATGCAGCTTTGCAGGCCGGATTTCCAAATGAATATTTGTTTCCAAAAAGAGGAAAAGAGATTAATTTTACTGTAAATGGAAGCCCCCGGATTGCAAGGGGCGAAGCCGGGGAATCTGCAATCGTAAAAGTAAATGATAAATTGACAAATATTAATGCGCCGCTGATTGCCAACAGCTATATTACGGTAGAGCCTTCAACCGCAGGGCAGGCGGCAAATGTTACGCTTGCCGATATTGCAGATTATACAAAAGAAATGGTGACGTTTATTGTCAATGGAAAAACAATCCACTGCCCGAAATTTGTGGAAGTAAATGGAAGTATAGAGATGCTTTCTTATGAAATTCAGGAAGGGGATGAAATAGAAACCAGAAATTTCTATACCATAGGCCAGCTGGCAGAGTTTATGGACGTAGAAATTGATATGGATTATGAGATACTTGTCAATAACCGTCCGGCGGGGCTTGGGACGCTGGTGTATGAGAATTTTACAATAGAGTGGAAAGTATTAGAGGTTTTGCCAAGTGAAGATGCGCCGAAATTATTAGAAATTCAACAAGAGGCACAAGAGGATAGTTCTATGGCGCTTTTAGAACAATCAGAGGACTCTTATGAAAGTGAGAACCTTGTTTTGGAAAATGAAACATTAGAAGAGGACGAACCTAAGAAATCAACAGAAGAAAAGACATCCTACGAAAATACAGGGATTGCCATTCGCATAACG
Organism: uncultured Lachnospiraceae bacterium; assembly: GCA_910586355.1. Lineage (GTDB taxonomy): Bacteria > Bacillota > Clostridia > Lachnospirales > Lachnospiraceae > Roseburia_B. The sequence continues at coordinate 67,256 of CAJUHJ010000009.1, read as the reverse complement.
GTAAATGGGGAAACGGTAGAACTTACGGGAAAACTGGATTATATATTTGTAGATATTTTCGAGTTTATAGACTTTGATTTGGCAGATTCGAGAGGACGCGCGATTGTGACAAAGGTCAACGGAGATTCTGCCGGATATATGCAGCCGTTATACAGTGGCGATGAAGTAGAAATTTTTTGGAAAGAGATTGAATAAATGGAATTATTAAGTATTGCCAGCGGAAGCAGCGGTAATTGTATTATGGTGGGAGATAAAAACTGCCGTTTACTGATTGATGCTGGTATTAGCGGAAAAAGAATTGAACAGGGATTAAATGCCTATGGGTATAAAACTTCTGAAATGAAAGGCGTTTTAATTACGCATGAGCATATTGATCATATCGGGGGATTGGGCGTTATTTCCAGAAAATACGGCCTTCCAATTTATGCAACAGAAAAGACGAAACAGGCGATTTTAAGAACGAAAACGGTTGGGAAAATTGATGAAAGCCTGTTTCGTGTCATTACTCCGGATGAAACATTCCTGGCGGATGGTTTAGAAGTAGATCCCATCCATATTTCCCATGACGCTGCAGATCCGGTCGCTTATATTGTGAAAAGCGGCGGTAAATCTGTGGGCGTGATTACAGACCTCGGGATGTATGACGACTATATTGTGGAAAAGCTGGGAGGATTAAATCTATTGCTTTTGGAAGCAAACCATGATGTACATATGCTGGAAACGGGTTCCTATCCCTATCCTTTAAAACAGAGGATTTTAGGGAAAAGAGGCCATTTGTCCAATGAATGCTGCGGACAGCTTCTTTCGGAGGTGCTGCACGATGGATTCGGGGCGGTAATGCTTGGGCATTTAAGCAAAGAAAACAATTATGCAGAGCTTGCTTATGAGACGGTTAAGCTGGAAATTAGTATGGGGACATGTCCATATAAAGGAGACGATTTTCCTTTGTATGTAGCAAAACGGGATTGTGTGTCAAAGATTCTAGAGGCGTAGGAATTAGTAGTAAGAGATTATGATTTACAGGGAGGAAATTATGGAGCAGGGAGCAGACAGAACGATTATTACAGTGGTCGGGAGAGATACGGTTGGGATTATTGCAAAGGTTTGTACGTATCTTGCCGAAAATCAGATAAATGTACTGGATATTTCACAGACAATCGTACAGGGATTTTTTAATATGATGATGATTGTGGACATGAATCATGCGGTGAAACCGTTTGGAGATTGTTCAAAAGAGTTAGAGAAACTTGGTGAAGAAATCGGCGTAATGATTAAATGCCAGCGTGAAGAGATTTTTCAGAAAATGCATCGTATTTAGGAAGGGGAAGACGAATGGTGAATCTTTGGGAAGTAAACGAAACAAATGCGATGATTGAGCATGAGAATCTGGATGTGCGTACGATTACGCTTGGGATTAGTCTGCTTGACTGTATAAACAGTGATTTAAAACAGTTAAATCAAAATATTTATCAAAAAGTAACGACAGTTGCAAAAGATTTGGCTTCAGTCGGGGAAAAAATAGAGGCTGAATTTGCAATTCCTATTGTAAATAAAAGGATTGCAGTCACGCCGATTGCCTTAATCGGCGGAGCGGCCTGCAAAACGGCGGAAGATTTTGCTGAAATTGCAAAGACATTGGATCGTGCGGCAAAAGCGGTGGATGTGAATTTGATTGGCGGATATTCCGCATTGGTATCAAAAGGGATGACAAAGGCGGATGAGCTTTTGATTCGTTCGATTCCGACGGCGTTATGTGAGACGGAGCGTGTATGCAGTTCGGTCAATTTGGCTTCGACAAAGACCGGTATTAATATGGATGCTGTCCGTTTGATGGGAGAGATTTTGTTAGAAACTGCGGAACGTTCCAAAGACAGGGATTCTGTTGACTGTATGAAGTTAGTAGTATTTTGTAATGCGCCGGACGATAATCCGTTTATGGCGGGCGCATTCCATGGCGTAACTGAGGCGGATGCGGTGATTAATATCGGGGTCAGCGGGCCTGGCGTTGTGAAAACTGCGTTAGAAAAAGTTCGTGGGGAAAGTTTTGAAGTGCTGTGTGAGACAATTAAGAAGACAGCATTTAAAGTTACAAGGGTCGGCCAGCTTGTGGCGCAGGAAGCCTCCCGTCTGCTTCATATTCCGTTTGGGATTATTGATTTATCCTTGGCGCCGACTCCTGCAGTCGGGGACAGCGTGGCGGATATACTTTGTGAAATTGGATTGGAGTATGCCGGGGCGCCTGGTACGACCGCAGCGCTTGCACTGTTAAACGACCAGGTAAAAAAAGGGGGCGTAATGGCGTCTTCTTATGTCGGCGGTTTAAGCGGCGCGTTTATTCCGGTAAGCGAAGATCAGGGAATGATTGATTCTGTTTTGGCAGGAGCGATTACATTAGAAAAATTAGAAGCGATGACATGCGTATGTTCCGTAGGCCTTGATATGATAGCAATTCCCGGCGATACGAAGGCGTCGTCTATTTCCGGCATTATAGCGGATGAGATGGCGCTTGGAATGGTAAACCAGAAGACGACGGCGGCAAGACTGATTCCGGTTATAGGCAAAAACGTAGGCGATACAGTGGAATTTGGCGGATTGTTTGGATATGCTCCGATTATGCCGGTAAATAAATTTTCCTGTGAAGATTTTATTCAGCGGAAGGGAAGGATTCCAGCGCCAATTCACAGTTTTAAAAATTAAACAATTTTGGCAAAAAATATCAAACTTCGTTGAAACATACAATTTTTTTGGTTTATAAAAAAAAATATTCGGCAGATGAACGAATTATTCTTGTCAAAAATAATGTCATATGTTATAATTTTTCTGTAATAAGCCTGGTCGTTCAGGCTAAAGAAAAAGGAGGATATTATAAAATGAAAAAGAAACTGGTAGCAGCATTTTTATGTGCTGCAATGACAGCAACAATGTTTGCTGGATGTGGTGACAACAGCGCAGACAATGCATCTGACAATAACTCAGGTACAACAAATGATGTAAACAATGCAGCAGATGATACATCTGCAGCAGACGATGCATCTGATAATGCAGGAACAGCAGATTTATCTGACGCAGACGTAGCAGTATTCTACTATACATACTCAGATACATATATTGCATCTGTACGTACTGCATTAGACGCTCAGTTGGATAGTCTTGGTGTGAAGTATCAGGATTATGATGCAAACAGCAACCAGACAACTCAGAATGAGCAGATTGATACTGCAATCCAGACGGGCGCAAACCTGTTAATCGTTAATATCGTTACATCTGGTTCCGTAGATGCTTCCCAGCAGATCGTGGATAAAGCATCCGCAGCAGGAATTCCAGTTATTTTCTTTAACCGCGCAGTAGAAGGCGAAGAGGATGAAGGAAAAGTACTTGGCAGCTATGACAAATGTGCATTCGTAGGAACAGACGCTCCTGAAGCAGGCCATATGCAGGGTGAAATGATCGGCCAGTACGTAGTAGATAATTTTGAAACAATTGACTTAAACGGCGACGGAAAAATTTCTTATGCAATGTTTATGGGTCAGTTAGGTAATGTAGAAGCTATCGCACGTACACAGTATGGTGTAGAAGATGCAAACAAAGTTATCACAGCAGCAGGCAAACCGGAATTAGAGTACTTCGATTCCAGCAATGCTGATAAATACCAGGTAGACCAGGATGGTAACTGGAGTGCAACAGCAGCAAATAACTACATGAACACAAACCTTTCCCAGTTCAACGAAGACAGCAAGAACATGATTGAGCTTGTTATTTGTAACAACGACGGAATGGCTGAAGGCGTTATTTCCGCATTGAATGATAAGGGTTACAACCTTGGTGACGGCAGCTCAACTATGATTCCTGTATTCGGCGTTGATGCAACTGACGCTGCAAAACAGTTAATCGCTGACGGCAAAATGGTTGGTACGATTAAACAGGATGCTGACGGTATGGCACAATGTATCGCATTCCTGACAGAGAACTGCGCAAGCGGAAAAGATGTTATGGATGGAACAGATTCCTATAACATTTCAGAGAATGTTTCCAATAAGATTTATATCCCATATCAGCCATATACAGGAGAATAATTTATTAAAAAAGCAAGTAAAAGAGGGCCGTCCAAGGGTGGCGGCCTCTTTTATGCTATACTTGATAAGATAGACAATGCAGAATAAGAGATTGGAGGGCAGATTATGGAACATGACGTTCTGTTACAGATGACAGGTATATGTAAAGAGTTTCCAGGTGTAAAAGCGCTGGACAATGTTTCTTTGACCGTCAGGAGAGGAACTGTCCATGCACTAATGGGTGAAAACGGCGCCGGAAAATCTACGCTTATGAAGTGTCTGTTCGGTATGTACAACAAAGACAGCGGACAGATTTTCCTAGAGGGGAAGGAAGTAAGCTTCAATAGTTCAAAACAGGCATTGGAAAATGGCGTTGCCATGGTGCATCAGGAATTGAACCAGGCATTAAAAAGAAGTGTTCAGGATAATCTCTGGCTGGGGCGTTACCCCAAAATCGGTGGTGTCATGATTAACGAAAAGAAAATGTATGACGACACAATTGCACTTTTTAAGAAATTAGAGATTTCAGTGGATCCAAGGCGGATTATGAGTACGATGCCGGTATCCCAAAGACAGATGGTAGAAATTGCAAAAGCAGTTTCCTTTAATTCGAAAATAATCGTTTTTGATGAGCCTACCTCCTCACTGACAGAAGAGGAAGTAGAGCATTTATTCAAAATTATAAATATGCTGCGTGATCAGGGATGCGGAATTATTTATATTTCCCATAAAATGGCAGAAATACTGCGTATTTCTGATGACGTAACAATTATGCGTGACGGACAGTATGTTGCCACGAAATCGGCAAAAGATTTGACAATGGATGAAATCATCCGTTTGATGGTAGGACGTGAGCTGAGCAACCAGTTCCCGCCAAAGACAAATAAACCGGGAGAGGTTGCATTGGAAGTACAAGGGCTCTCCGCACAGTATTCTTTATTAAAAGACGTATCTTTTAAAGTGCGTCAGGGGGAAATTGTAGGCCTTGCAGGATTGGACGGCAGCGGCCGTACAGAATGTTTAGAGAATATTTTTGGTATTGCAACGCGCAGGGATGGAGTGATTCGTCTTCACGGCAAAGAAGTAAAGAACCGAAATGCAAGGGAGTCAATTGCAAACGGATTTGCTATGCTGACTGAGGAACGGCGTGCAACTGGTATTTTTGGTATTTTAAATATTCGTGAAAACACCGTTATTTCCAGTTTAAAGAAACATAATACGCTTTTCTTGAACGGAAAAACGATGCGCGACGATACACAGTGGTCGATTGATGCTATGCACACGAAAACACCGACGCAGGAAACGCAGATTCGTTCCCTTTCCGGAGGTAATCAGCAGAAAGTTATTCTGGGCAGATGGCTTTTGACAGAGCCGGAAGTGCTTTTGCTGGATGAACCGACCCGAGGTATTGACGTCGGTGCAAAATATGAGATTTATCAGTTGATACTTGATTTGGCAAATAAAGGAAAAATTGTTCTTGTGGTATCTTCTGAGATGCCGGAGCTTTTGGGCATTTGCGACCGGATTCTCGTTATGTCCGGAGGAAGGCTTGCCGGAGAGGTAGACGCCAGAAATACTACGCAGGAAGAAATTATGACTTATGCTGCAAAATACGTATAAAGGAGGCAGAGCAAAATGAAAGCAATTGACAATATTAAAAATCGCTATGCAGCTTATCAGGAGCTGGAAAGCAGAGATAAAGTGACATTCTGGAAGGAATCGTTGATGAATAATGCAATGTATATCCTTCTCGTCCTCGTAGTTATTTATACTACAATACAAAATCCGAGGTTCTTGGGTATCAGTTCTATTATCAACATTGTTTCACTGGTTGCGGCAAATATCCCGATTGCCTGCGGTATTGCCGGATGTATCGTGTTGACGGGTACTGACCTTTCGGCCGGTCGTGTCGTTGGTTTGACCGCATGTATATCTGCATCTTTGTTGCAGTCTATGGATTATGCGACTAGAATGTTCGGCGATATGAAACCGCTTCCGATACCGGTTGTTATCTTAGTAGTAATTGCAGTCGGCGGCGTAGTAGGATGGGTCAATGGATTTTTCGTTGCGAAATTTGGCCTGCATCCATTTATCGTTACACTGGCGACTCAGCTTATTGTATATGGTATTCTGTTAATGTATGTTATGATTAACGGCAATAACGGACAGCCTCTTTCCGGTTTGGATCAATCCTTTAAAGATTTCGTAACTGGAAGTCTTTTGAAAATCGGCGGAGCGCCAATTCCAAATTATGTATGGTATGCAGTCATTGTTGTAATATTTATGTGGTATATCTGGAACAAAACTTCTTTCGGTAAAAACATGTTTGCCGTAGGTTCAAACCCGGAAGCTGCAAACGTATCTGGTGTTAATGTTGCAAAGACAACAATTTTAGTTCATACACTTGCTGGAGCTATGTATGGTATTACCGGATTCATTGAGGCTGCTCGTATCGGTTCGAACTCAGCGAACACAGGTTTCAACTACGAGTGTGATGCGATTGCTGCCTGCGTTATCGGCGGTGTATCTTTCGTAGGTGGTACTGGTAAAATCAGCGGCGTTGTATTAGGCGTATTCGTACTTCGTATTATCTTCGGTGCGTTGATTTTCTTATCCATCAGCCAGAACTGGCAGTACATAATCAAAGGTGTGATTATTCTTGTAGCATGTGCAATTGATATGAGAAAATATTTGGTTCGTAAATAAATAAATTTGGGGCTGCCATGGAATCTGATGTGATTTCATGGCACTTCCATTCTTAGAAATGAGGTATTTTATGAATGAAAGAATAAAGACAAATATGCGCAGCGCAATTTATGAGCTGGGCGGTATTTATCTTTTATATCTTGCCTATCAGATGTTTCAGAACAGGGCGGAGAGCGCCGGAGGAGAGTATGTGACAGTGCTTGCTGCCGCCGCTGCTTTTTTGGTAATTGGAATCGGTATGATATGCTTTGGATTTTATACTATGTATAAGGTCAGGAAACAGGACAGACAGGCAAGGGAAGCAATTGAGGAACAAACGACAGAGAAATGATTGACGGGAGGGAAACGGAATGGAAAGATTATCTTTAGAAGAGCAGTTGAGTCAAAATGCGTATCCTGGGAGAGGGATTGTAATTGGAAAAAGTGAAGACGGCGCGTCGGCTGTCCTTGCTTATTTTATTATGGGAAGAAGCGTAAACAGCCGGAACCGTATCTTTGTGGAAGATGGAGAAGGCATACGCACACAGGCTTTTGATCCGGCGAAATTAAGTGATCCAAGCCTGATTATTTATGCGCCGGTCCGGGTGCTTGGAAATAAGACGATTGTCACAAACGGAGACCAGACGGATACGATTTATGAAGGAATGGACAGGCAGCAGACATTTGAACAGGCGCTTAGAAGCCGTGAGTTTGAACCGGACTCGCCAAATTTCACGCCAAGAATTTCTGGTATTTTGCATATTGAGAACGGCGGATATAACTATGCGATGTCTATTTTAAAAAGCAGTAACGGCAATCCGGCTTCTTGCTGCCGGTATACGTTTGCTTATGAGAATCCGCTGAATGGAGAAGGGCATTTTATCCATACATACCAGCAGGACGGCGACCCTCTGCCCTCTTTTGAAGGAGAACCTAAGCGGGTAAATATAAATGGAGATATAGATTTATTTACAAATCAAATTTGGGAAAACTTAAATGTAGAAAATAAGGTTTCATTGTTTGTGCGTTATATTAATCTTGCGACAGGAACTTATGAATCCAGAATCATAAATAAGAACAACTAAGGTAGGAGAAAATTATGAAGGAATTAGAATTAAAATACGGCTGTAATCCAAATCAGAAACCGTCCCGGATTTATATGGAAAACGGAGAACTGCCAATTAAAGTATTAAGCGGCAAACCAGGATATATTAATTTTTTAGACGCGTTTAACGGCTGGCAGTTGGTGAAGGAATTAAAAGAGGCTACGAGACTTGCGGCGGCGGCTTCGTTTAAGCATGTGTCTCCGGCTGGGGCGGCCGTTGGTCTTCCATTGTCGGAAGTAGAAAAAAAGATTTACTGGGTAGAGGATATGGAGTTTGAATTTACGCCGCTTGCAAATGCGTATGCAAGGGCGAGAGGCGCAGACCGTATGTCTTCTTTTGGCGATTTTATCTCTTTATCTGACGTTTGCGACAAAGCAACGGCAATGATAATAAAACGTGAAGTATCCGACGGTGTGATTGCGCCGGGCTTTGAACCGGAAGCGCTTGAGATTTTAAAGGCGAAAAAAAATGGAAATTATAATGTGATTGAGATTGACCCGTCTTATGAGCCGGAAGCGCTTGAGAAAAAACAGGTATTTGGCATTACATTCGAACAGGGCAGAAATGAACTGAAAATTGACGAAGCATTTTTTGGTAATATTGTGACGGAAAACAAAGAACTGACAGAACGGGCAAAGATTGACCTTGCAATTTCTATGATTACATTAAAATATACGCAGTCGAATTCGGTTTGTTATGTAAAGGACGGACAAGCAATTGGAATTGGAGCTGGACAGCAGAGCCGTATTCATTGTACAAGGCTTGCCGGGCAAAAAGCAGATAACTGGTTTTTACGCCAGTCAGAAAAAGTGCTGAATCTGAAATTTGTGGACGGAATACGACGTGCAGACAGGGATAATGCAATCGACTTATATATTGGAGAAGATTATATGGACGTGCTTTCAGATGGGGCATGGGAAGCTATCTTTAAAGAAAAACCGGAAGTTTTTACGAAAGAGGAAAAACGTGCATGGTTAGACCAGATGACGGGCGTTACGCTTGGGTCTGACGCATTTTTCCCATTTGGAGATAATATTGAGCGCGCGCATAAAAGCGGCGTCATGTATGTGGCGCAGCCGGGCGGGTCAATTCGTGACGATCATGTTATTGATACGTGTAATAAATATGGAATGGTCATGAGTTTTACAGGGCTTCGGCTTTTCCATCATTAAATAGTTATAAGTTTTCTTTGAAATTCATTTTTTTGTGCAGTCTGGCTTTTTTGTGCAAGAATACCATAATACAAATCAGATGCGAATACATCCTGATGAAACATTTTAGATGCTGTTCCCATAAGAGGGGCGGCATCTTTTGCTGTTCTTGCAAGGATAGGAAGCGACGTCTTTTTATTTATTTTATGGAGCAGGCAAGAAGATTCCTTCCGAAATCCCAACAGACGCAGATAAGGAATATATCCAATTTCTTTTCCGGCTTTTTCGTCTGTTTTTTTTAGGTTTAATAAAATATGCAAAAGAAGCCGGCTGATTCGTGTATACGTAATTTCTTTGCTTTTTAAATGTTCACAGAAGTTTTTATAACTGCAAAACTCAGACAGGGAATTTGTGATTTTGTTGGACAGTTCAGTTGAGCCGTCTATATAGTCTGAAAATCCAGTGGATTTTTCGGACAGTAATTTGTAGTATAACATTTGTGAAAAATCCTGTTCTGTTACGTAATGTGTATTTGCTGTGAGAAGAAATTCTGCAGTTTTGGGTGGAATATAATCCAAAATACGGTTTTTGTCAGAGGGTTTTTGAAGCAGGCAGCTGCGCAGCGCAGAAGCAGAACAAAATTGTTGGCCTAAATCTGTGTCATGATATCCGCTGCCCACGCGCAAAATGGGAAGAGGTTTTATATTGGAATTTTGTTTTTTTAAGGCTTTTAGATATTCTAAAGCTAAGATATTGTTTGGTGAGGAAAAAATGCTGGTAAGTTCAGATTTTTTTATGAAGCTATTTTGTTCCAATAGATAAGAAGCGGCGGCGTTTGCTCTTGCAGCAGGAAAGTTTTGGCCTTCCTTTAGAGAATGTAAAAGGCGGTTCGTATATTCCTGGGGTTCTTCGATTAAAATTTGTGCAATATCAGATATTAAAGACAAATTTGGCGTTTCACATCCAAAACAGAGGGTATCGACGCATCCTAAGGCATTTAGGAGGGCGATGGAAGCAGAGGCAAAAGATTCCGCAGAAGAGACAGCCCAAACGGTGGGAAGTTCGAATACAAAATCAGCGCCGCTGTTTAGCGCCATTGCTGTCCGGTCAAATTTGTGAATCAGGGCTGGAGCGCCTCTTTGTGTGAAATTTCCGCTCATTACGATAACGGCATAGTCCGCGCCGGATAATGCTTTTGCCTGTTGAATCTGATAGGCATGTCCGTTGTGGAACGGATTGTATTCTGCAATAATACCAACAGTTTTCATGTGGGTCTCCTTTTTATCCATATTCAGACTATTTTAGCATAACACAAAAAATGTTTCAAATTTTATACATGAAAATGAATTTTTGACATTGTTTACCAGAAAAAAAAGGGTTATACTTTTTATAGAATTACATTATGTAGAGGAGGTATTCTGATAATATGAATGTATTAGTAATCAACTGCGGCAGTTCATCGTTAAAGTACCAGGTGATTGATTCGGACAGTGAAGTGGTGCTTGCGAAAGGGCTTTGCGAACGAATCGGAATTGACGGCAGGTTAGTCTATCAGCCCAAGGGCGGAGAAAAAGAGATAACGGAAGCTTCTATGCCGACGCATACAGAGGCTGTCCGTATGGTTTTGGATGCTTTGGTAAATCCAACAACAGGAGTTTTGAAAAGTTTAGAAGAGATTGACGCAGTCGGGCACCGGCTGGTGCATGGCGGTGAGAAGTTTGCAGCTTCTACACTTATCAATGAAAAAGTGATTGCGGCAGTGGAAGAATGTTCGGATTTGGCTCCGCTGCATAATCCGGCTAATTTAATTGGCGTCCGCGCATGTCAGGAAGTGTTAAAAGACGTGCCGATGGTTGGCGTATTTGATACGGCGTTCCATCAGACAATGCCGAAGAAAGCGTATTTATACGGCGTTCCATATGAATATTATGAGAAATATAAAGTCCGTAAATATGGGTTCCATGGAACAAGCCATAGTTATGTTTCAAAGCGGGCGGCGGAAATGTTAAACAAACCATATGACAGCTTAAAGACAATTGTCTGCCATTTGGGAAATGGAGCAAGTATCTGCGCAGTGGAAAATGGAAAGTCTGTTGATACTTCTATGGGGCTTTCACCATTGGAGGGGCTGATTATGGGAACGCGTTCCGGCGATATTGATCCTTCCGCTGTGGAATTTATGGCAAAGAAAGAAAACTTGAGTTTAGAAGAAATTTTAAATGTACTAAATAAAGAATCCGGAGTGTATGGTATTTCGGGATTGTCCAGTGATTTCCGCGATTTGGAAAGCGCGTCAAAAGAAGGCGACGAGCGTGCAAAAACAGCCAGAGAGGTATTTTGTTATCGGACTGCAAAATATATTGGCTCTTATGCAGCTGCCATGAACGGTGTAGATGTTATCTGTTTTACGGCGGGAGTTGGTGAAAACGACGGCAGAATACGTGAGGGAATCTGCAGTTATTTAGGTTATCTGGGAATTACTTTAGACGAGAATGAAAATCAAAAGCGCGGAGAGGAAGCAGTGCTTTCAGTTCCTGATTCCAAAGTAACGGTACTTTTGGTGCCGACAAATGAAGAGCTTGCAATCTGCCGGGAGACAGTTGCATTAATTAAATAGGAAAGGGTGAAAGAAACGATGAAATATTCAATCGAAGGAGAACCGTTACCAGTTGTTATTTGCGAGTTAGATGCAAATGAGAAGATGATTACAGAAAAGGGGGCAATGTCGTGGATGTCTCCGAATATGAAAATGGAGACGGTCGGCGGCGGCGTTGGCAAAATGTTTGGCAGGATGTTCAGCGGTGAAAGTATGTTTGTGAACCATTATACTGCAATGGGCGGGCCTGGAATGATTGCGTTTGCTTCTAGCTTTCCAGGCGCAATCCGCGCGTTTGAGATTTCGCCGGGACGTGAAGTGATTTGCCAGAAAACAGCGTTTTTAGCTTCGACTTCCCAGGTAGAGCTGTCTGTATTTTTCCAGAAGAAAGCTGCCAGTGGATTATTTGGCGGTGAAGGTTTTATTATGCAGAAATTATCTGGAAACGGTGTTGTATTTGTAGAATTTGACGGCTATATCAAAGAATATGAATTGTCTGCGGGTCAGTCGATTGTAGTAGATACCGGATATTTGGCTGCAATGGACGCGACCTGTTCGATTGAGATTCAGAAAGTACCGGGTGTAAAGAATATGCTCTTTGGCGGTGAAGGCGTATTTAATACGGTCATTACGGGACCAGGGCGCGTACTGCTTCAGTCTATGCCGATTGGACAGATGGCGGGTTCCTTAATTCCATATATACCGTCAAAATAAGATTTTGAATGAAAATGGACGCGGAGGCGATACAGCAGGTAATACTGCGGTACCGTCTCCTTGTTTTTTCGTGCTTATTTGACATGAAATATATTCTTTAGTATAATACATCTACTACCATAGAATATATTAAGGGAGAGAGCAGGAATGTTGATATTAGGAAATTTATTGTTTGCAGCAGGTTTTTTCGGTCTGGCGCGTGAGCTGTTTTTCTGGGAAAAATCCAGCCGGAAGCTGCAGGGGCTGTTGTGGCTGTCAATATCCGTCTGGAGCGTATGTTGTATTCATGTGCTGATTGCGGCAGTATTACAGGCATTTACGGTTTTTATTGGAACGCTTAGCATTGGGGCGTTTGATTTGGCGGCGGCGGTGTTGCTGCATTTTGCCAGACGGGGAAATAGACAACAGTATTTGTGGCACAAGTTAGATATTGGGATTTGTGGTCTGCTGTTTATTTTGACTGTGGTGGTTGGATTTTTGCGTTATGGCATACATTTGGAAATGACATACCGTTCCGTAGATGGGATTACACATTATTATGAGGCGTTTCACGTATTTGAAAGCGGCAGGATAAAGGCGATGTATTTTGCAGCGCTGAATAATTCTTTTCTGGTTTCTTTTTTTGCGCCTTTTGTAAAAGTGACAAGGCTGTACCATGTAGAACCAATTGCTGATATGGGCTGGTTTTATTTGTCGGGGATTACCGTTTTTGGATTTATTCGTGAAAAATGTAAAACTCGTTTTTCATTGTATGCAGCTTCGTTCTTAGGCTTTTTTTATTTGATGGGTTATCCGCTGAACAATCTGCTGATGGGCTTTTTATATCTTGGGATTGGCGTTACAATCGCAGGCGTTATTTTTATTCTTACGGATTTTTATATGGAAGAAGAAAGTATGAAATTACCTTCAACTATATTTTTGATGTTGGGCTGCCTGGGACTGATTACGTCTTATGCTTTTTTTGTGCCGCCGGTATTTCTTGCGGTGTTTTTGGCGTTGTGTATAAAGCGCCGGAGTGATTTTTCGCAGTGGGTGAAAAAAATAATCGGGGGGGGTATTTGCATATTTTTGATTCCCTGTATCGTAGGAATCGCGTATACATGGTGTGGAATCTTTACAGATGGAGTGACGCTTTCTTCTGCAATAGGCTTAGAAGGCGATATTTACCGCAATAATTATTCTGATTACCTTCCTGTTTTGGCGCTTGCAATCGTTGGTTTTCTGGCAGGATGCCGAAAGGGGAAACTGTTGTGTGTCAGGATTGTTTTTGTATTAGAATTTATGTATATTTTAATATTGCTCTTTTTATCTGCAAACGAGTATGTGTCAGCTTATTACTTCTATAAAAATAATTATTTATTTTGGCTTATTCTTCATTTGCTTGCTATTTATGCGGTTGCAAATGTCTATGCCCGCCAGACGAAAATTTATATAACAGCCGCTTGCGTTGTCTGGCTGATTCCACTGGCTTTTTCTCTGTTAAGTGTTGAAGAAAAATTAAAAGAAGAAAATGAATATCTTTCTCCTGAACTGCATGGAGGAGGGTCCTATTGCGCGGTATTTCGTGATAACTGTTTAGAACTTCGCAAAGTGCGCGGCCACAATCTTACTTTATATGTGTCTGCTCCGGATAAAGTAGAACTTTACGAGGCAGGCTATGAGCTGCATAAGACAGAACATGCCGCAGTTTTTCCGGTTTCTGATATGGCGGATCGTTTTTTTTTGAATGTGGTAACAAATCAGTGGGATCTTTCTTATCTGAATATTTCCATAGACGAGTACATGCCGCGGCTAAAAAAGGATAATCCCAAATATATTTCTGTGTTAAAGGAAAGCGACTGCTATAAAAAACATCGGGAATATTTGGAACAGTTTCCGAAAATATATGAAAATCCTTCCGGATTCATCGCTATTTACGGCGGATGGAATTGAAGATGGGAGGAGACATATGAAGAATTGGAAAGATATTTTTATAGGGAAAATGTTAGACTTCGTGTTTGGAATGTTTGGGGTGATTCTGTGTTTTTTATTTTTGCTGTCAATCACAGAAACGAGTAAATTAAATATAGAAGAAATTGTCAGCTATCATAAGGATACCCCGTTCTTTCATATTTTGTTATTTATAACAATCTTTCTTTTTGCTGCAAACTCAAAGAGGCAGGTTCATTTGAAAGTCCTTAAGTCTGTCCTATATGGAATCTTTTTTCTGTGTATGGCGGCATGGATAGCTGTGACACAGCTTTACCCCAAAGCAGATCAACTGCAGATTATGGCAATTTGTCCGCATATAGCAGAAAAAAATTATCAGGACTTTTATCCGGGAGGATATTTGTACAGTCAGCCTCATCAGATTTTTTTAACCTATTTTTGTACGGCGCTTTATATTTTGTTTGGAAAATCTTATGTATTTGTGTTTCAGCTTCTAAATTGTATTGCAGTGTTGGGAATCTATAATTTACTGGAAAAAATGTATCGGAGATTTGAAAAGAAAGGTTCATCAAAAGCATTTTTAATTCTTTCATTTTTATTTTTACCGTTGGTTTTTTATGTGACATTTGTCTACGGTACGATTATCGGATTGTATTTTTCATTGGCTGCAGTAGAATTTCTCATACGGTATATGAAAAAATTACGCTTTCGTTATCTTGCGGCCTGTACCGCATGTATTGTATCCGCCCAATTATTTAAAAGTAATTATTTGATATTTTTCGTCGGTATTCTTATTATATTATTGATTGGTTTTCTTAAAGAGAAAAATTTTCGTCATATAGTATTTATTTTTATTTTAATCTTTTCACAGATGTCGGCCAACTACTGTGTAAAGAAAATCACAGAAGATAGGACAAATATTCAATCAAACGGAGGAGTGCCCAAAATACTTTTTGTGGCAATGGGACTAGAGGAAGCAAGAAGCGGGCCGGGGTGGTGGAGTGGTTATCACGATAACGTTTATTTGAGGAGTGGATTTGATGCTGAAAAATCAAAGGAAACCGGAAAAAAGAAAATAGAAGAAAGAATAAAGAAAATGCGAAAAAATCCCCGCTATGCAGCCAGCTTTTTTTTGAGAAAATTAGCTTCTGAATGGAGTGAACCAACGTATGAAAGCATTTGGATTCAGCAGGATAGAAAATCGGGTACGGACATTCCAGAATTGATAGACCGTCTTATCCATAATGGAGGCAGGTTAGAAAAAATTTATATTTTTTATTGTAATATCTATCAAAGTTTTTTATATTTGGGCGCGCTGCTTTTTGTATTTACGCGTTTTAAAAAAATTTCTGATACTGAACTTTTAATTCCCATTATTTTTATTGGAGGATTTTTGTTTCATACATTTTGGGAAGCCAAAGGACAATATACACTGCCTTATTGTGTTTGTCTTTTGCCATACAGTATCAGTGGATATAGAGCTTCGTTTGGGAGGATGAATTTTTCCAAATGTTTTCGGACGGTTTTAAACTGGGAGCTAAAATGATGATAAAAGTCATTTACAGTGGAGATGAAAAGGCAACTGCCGAATAGCTTATGAGTGTAGACAGACTATATACAATTACCACCAATGCCATCCGATACGCTGACAGATTTTGTTGGGATATGTTTCAATTCGGTACGTATGTGGAACTTAAGAAACGCAGGAAGTATGGTTTTGAATTCCAAAGCCGTTACATAGCATTGCGAATCTGAGCAGGAGAAAACTCTCCTGTCATTTGTGATATAGTGTAGCGGTTTTTTCAGTTATCCAAAAGTCAACATTACAATTTTTATCCTTATTCTGGTTTAAGCGATATGCTATAATCTATTTTAAAAAAGGAATTCATTATAATAGAAAGGAAGCAAAAAAACGTTGGGTAGTATGAAAATTAAAGATACAAAATTTGTTCCATGTGATTTTGGAAATGGAAATACATATAAAAAAATAATGAAAAAGATTCTAAATTATGCCGATGAAGTAGTGTTTACCATTACGCCGTTTTTAGAAAATGATGATGAATTTAAAAATAGCAGATGGTCGGCACTAAGCGACAGTTTTTTGTATTCTGTATATGATACTGCTCCTTCAGATTGGCCCAATGATAAACATTCGATGGTTGTTTTAAATGTTGACTATTATGTATATGATTATTTTCTGAATTTACGCGATTTTTTTGAAATCCAAGAAGACGATAAATATGAAATATCTATGAAAGATCCTGCATTCATGAAAAATGGAGAAATATTTTGTTATACAATTTCGCATGAAGAAGCATGCGATATAGAGGAGGCGCTGTGGGAACAAATGTTATTATGAGTATTTATTTCTTCTGCTTTTCGGATTCTCCAATAAATGCTATACTATAAAAAAGGCGTTTTAAGTGAAAAAGGAGAATCACGATGGCATTACAATTTATATACGGCAATTCGGGCAGCGGCAAAACATACATGATTCATAATCGAATGATTCAAATGGCTTCTGAAAACCCAAAGAAAAACTTTCTTTTGATTGTGCCGGAGCAGTTTACAATGCAGACGCAGAGAGACCTTGTGCAGATGCATCCTGGCCACAGTATTTTAAATATAGATGTGTTAAGTTTTAACCGTTTGGCATACCGTATTTTTGACGAGCTTGGAAATTTTCGCAGCCAGGTTTTGGAGGAAACGGGAAAAAGTTTGATTTTACGGCGGATAGCAGAGGAAAAATCAGACGAGCTTACAGTTCTGAAAAAAAATATTACGAAAATGGGATATATTGACGAGCTGAAATCTCTGATATCCGAATTGGCGCAGTATAATATTACGCCTTCGCAGTTATTAGACGCTGCGGCAGAGATTCCGGAAGGAAGTTTTGCTTATAAACTGAGAGATGTGCAGGTCATGTATCAGGGGTTTTTAGACTTTTTGGAGGACAAGTTTGTGACGGCGGAAGAAGTGTTAGAACTTTTGGCAGACGTCGCAGGCCAGTCGGAAATTTTAAAAAACAGCGTGATTTTTTTTGATGGTTTTACCGGATTTACGCCGATTCAAAATATTTTGGTAAAAAAATTGTTTGCCCTTGCCGAAGATGTCTTTGTGACAGTTACAATTGATATACGTGAGGATTTTTACCGCTGCGGGGGCAGCCATGAATTGTTTGCCATGAGTAAAAAGATGATACGGTCATTGCAGGAAATGGCGGATGCGCTGCATATTGGAGTGAAAGAACCAATACTTGTGGAGCACTCAAAAAAAAGCCGTTTTAAGGATTCTTTGGCATTGGCTTTTTTGGAACAGAATTTGTTTCGGAACAAGAGAAAACGGTATGCGCTGCAGGAGGAAGCGGATATACAGATATACAGCCTGAAAAATCCAAGAGAAGAGATGCACTATGCGGCAAGGGAAATTGAACGGCTGGTGCGCAGCGGACTTTGTCATTATCGGAATATTGCGGTTGTCTGCGGGGATTTGCCCGGCTATGCCAATTATGCGAAAGAGGTGTTTGCAGAATATAAGATTCCGTTGTTTATCGACCAAAAGACGACGATTGTATTTCATCCTTTTATCGAATTTCTTCGGTCTGTCCTGGAAGTAGTTCTCTGTGATTTTTCGAATGAGAGTATATTCCGGTATCTAAGGAGCGGACTGTCTGGAATGGACAGAAATGAAGTTGATATGCTGGAAAATTATTGTCTGGCGGCAGGCATACGCGGTTTTCGGAAATGGAGCAAAGCGTTTTGTTACATTCCAAAAGGTTATGGGGAAGAATCGCTTTTTGTTATCAATGAAATCCGGAAAAAAGTGGCAGGCCAGTTTGAAGGGCTGTATACGGAGTTAAAGAAAAAGAATCAGACTGCCGCGCAGCAGACACGGGCATTTTACCGATTTATCTGCGACAGGGAAATACAACTGCAGTTAAAGCAGAAAGAGGAACTATATGAAGCTGCAGGGGATTTAAAAAGCGCCAAAGAATATGCGCAGATTTATAAAATTGTTATGGATTTATTGGACAAGATTACGGAGCTTTTGGGAGATGAAGTCCTTTCGCTGGATGAATATGCGCGTATTTTAGATTCTGGTTATGAAGCTGCGAAGGTGGGCGTTTTGCCTTCCGGTTATGACAGGGTGGTGTTTGGGGATATAGAACGGACGCGTTTGGATCATGTTTTGGCGTTATTTTTTGTCGGAGTCAACGATGGAATCATTCCAAAGTCAGGCGGCTTTGATGGAATACTTTCCCAGACGGAGCGGGAAGCGTTAGGAGATATGAAGTTGGAATTGGCGCCGACTGTTCGGGAAAAAACGTTGATTCAGAAGTTTTATCTCTATCTGACTTTGACAAAACCTTCAAAAAAACTGTATCTTTCATATGCAAGGGTAAACGGTGCGGGAAACGCAATGCGCAGTTCTTATTTGATTCATACGCTTTTAAAAATGTATGATAATCTTTCGGTGCAGGAAGTTGAGACAGAGCCGTTTGTCCGGCGGATTGTAACGGCGGAAAGCGCAAGGTCGCTTTTGATTGAAGGCTTAGAGTCGGCGGCGGAATGGAAAAGGAAGCAAAAAGAAACGGAAATCCGCTATTGGTCGGCGCTTTGCAGATGGTATGAGTCGAAAGAAGAATGGAAAACAGAAATACAAAAGATATTTTCGGCGGCAAAATCGGTACATACGGACACGCCGATTTCGGCGTCTGTGACAAAAGCATTGTATGGTACGGTATTAGAAAACAGCGTCACAAGGTTAGAACAGTTTGCTTCCTGTGCGTTTGCTCATTTTCTTTCCTATGGGCTTTCGTTAAGGGAACGTGCGGAAAGCGGGTTTTACGCCGTTGATTTTGGAAATATTTTTCACGAGGTCTTAGAGAAATTTGCAGAAGGCGTCCAGCAGAAAAAGTATGACTGGTTTTCTATTACAGAAGAAGAAAGCGAGGCTTTGTTAAAAGAATCCATGGAGCTTGCGGTTGATAAAAACCATAATCTTGCTTTGTATGAAAATGCGCGGAGTATTTATGCGAAAGAGCGGATTTTCAGGATTTTAAAACGGACAATTTCCGCGCTTCTATACCAGGTCCGGCAAGGACGGTTTGTGCCAGATAGTTTTGAGTTGTCTTTTTCTTATGCAAAAGATTTAAAAGCGATTAATTTTAATCTCAGTGATGAGGAAAAAATGCGGCTTCGGGGACGGATTGACCGGATTGATACGCTGCGCGAACAGGATAAATTATATGTGAAAGTGATTGATTATAAATCCGGGAATACCAGTTTTCAATTTTTAAATGTATACCATGGGCTGCAGCTGCAGTTGGTTGTCTATATGAATGCGGCGTTGGAGCTGATGGAGAAACGTTACCCGGACTGCGAAACAGTTCCGGCAGGCATTTTTTATTATCATGTCAATGACCCTGTGATAGAAACTGATGAAGAATTGTTGGAAGACGAGTTGAAAGAAAAGATTTTTCGGGAACTGAAATTAAACGGGATAGTCAATCGGGAAAAAGAAGTGATTGAAAGCCTTGACGTTTCCTTAAAAGAAGGAAAAAGTAAAAGTTCCGGCGTAATTCCGGCAGGAATCAACAAAGACGGCAGTTTATCAAAGACGTCAAAAGCGATGGAGACAAAAGAATTTCGGGCATTGTCTTCTTATGTCAATGATACAATTCTGCATTTGGGACAACGTATGATGCAGGGAGAGATTGCAGCCGCGCCGTATGCTCTTTTGGGACGGACGGGTTGTGATTATTGTGATTTTCGCTCTGTCTGTCATTTTGACAGCAGGGTAAACGGATATAAATTTCGGACATTAGAAGAACTTTCCGACGAAGAGATACTCGGTAAAATATGCAAGGCAAAGGAACAGGAAGAATGAATTGGACGACAGAACAAATGCAGGTGATTACTCTTAGGGACAGGAATATTTTGGTTTCTGCCGCCGCAGGCTCTGGAAAAACAGCGGTTTTGGTGGAACGGATTATCGGAAGGATTTTAGATAAAAAACATCCTGTTGATATTGACCATATACTGATTGTAACGTTTACTTCTGCGGCGGCGGCAGAGATGCGTGAACGTATTTTGGCTGCGATAGAAGCGGCTTTAGAGAAAAATCCATCTGACAGCCATCTGCAAAAACAGGCGGCGTTAGTACATCATGCCCAGATTACAACGATACACAGTTTTTGCCTGAATTTAATCCGCAATTATTTTCATCATGTAGATTTGGAGCCAAATTTTCGGATTGCGGAAGAAGGGGAATTAAATCTGCTTAAAGAAGATGTTATGGCAGAGGTTTTAAATCAAAATTATGAAACAAAAAGCGAAGCATTTTTGCAGTGCGTCGAATGTTTTGCACTAGGAAAAACAGACGATAAGTTAAAAGAAATGGTATTGAAACTCTACCATTTTGCTATGAGCGATCCATGGCCGAAAGAGTGGTTAAAAAAAGCGTCGGAGGAATATTGTTTTGAGACGTTTGAGGAATTAGAGCAAAAACCATGGATGAAATTTTTGATGGAATATTTAAAACAGATAAGCAGTAATCTTTATCAAATGGCAAAGAGAAGCATCGCCGTATCATCTGAAGACGACGGCCCCATGTATCTGAAAGAAACGATAGAGCGCGACGCCATACAGTTAAAACATTTAGCCGAAGCGAAAGATTACAGAAGTATGTCAGAGTCGTTTGCATTTTTAAGTTTTGACAGGCTTCCTTCGAAAAGAGGGTATGAGGGCAGTCCCGAAAAATTAGAATATGTCAAAGGACAGCGGGATGAAATCAAAACGGCAGTAAAAAAAATAAAAACCGATTTCTTTTTTGCCGAAGAAAAAGAACAGCTGGCCCGTATTAGCCGTATGGCTAATGTGACTGCGGAACTTATGCGTCTGACAGGCGAGTTTATCGACGCGTTTGACGAAAAAAAGCGCGAAAAAAATATTTTAGATTTTGACGATTTGGAACACTTTGCCTTAAAAATACTTTTAAATGAAGAAACAAAAGAACCGACGGAAGCGGCGTTTTTATGCAGGAATCTGTTTGAAGAAGTGATGATTGATGAATATCAGGACAGTAATTTCGTACAGGAAAGTCTGATGCGTGCAGTTTCCAGGGAAGATATGGGCAAATACAACCGTTTTATGGTAGGAGACGTGAAGCAGAGTATTTACCGTTTTCGCCTGGCAAGGCCGGAATTATTTATGGAAAAATACGACAGATATAAGGCGGAAGATTCCGACTGCCAGAAAATAGAACTTCATAAAAATTTCAGGAGCCGTCCACAGGCGCTTGATTTTATCAATCATATTTTTTACCAGATTATGAAAAAAGATTTAGGAAACGTCGAGTATGATAAAAATGCAGCTCTTTATGCAGGAGCCGTCTATCCAGAAGCCGATTTTATGCAGGCGGAAGTCATTGTGGCAGACAGCAAAGAAGAACTCTTAGAAGACGCAGATTTGACAGATTCTATCCGTTATGAAGCAGAAATTGTATCGTCAAGAATCCGAAAAATGATGCGTGTACAAAAAGTGACAGATAAACAGACGGGAGAACTGCGCGACATACGGTATTGCGATATTGTCATCTTGCTGCGCAGTTTTGGGAAATATGCCGATACCTTTTTAGAAGTATTCGAACAGAAAAAAATTCCGGCGCATGCGACGTCGAAAACAGGATATTTTAAAGCTCTGGAAATCCAGACAATTATCAGTTTGTTAAAAATTTTAGACAACCCCAGACAGGATATACCTTTAGCCGCTGTTTTGCGTTCTCCCATCGGCGGATTTTTAGATGAAGAACTGGCGTTACTGAAACTATCCAATCAAAAAGAATCGTTTCACTGCTGCGTCCTAGACCCCCAGCCAGGCCAGCTGCCAAAAGAGCTTTTTATAAAATTACAGGCCTTCCTAAAAAAATTATCCGATTACAGGGATCTTGTCCCCAAACTGCCAATCCATGAACTTTTATATTATCTTTTAGAGGACACCGGTTATTTTCGTTACGCCGCAGCCATGCCGAACGGAGCGCGCAGAAAGGCAAATATTGAAATGCTTTTAGAAAAAGCAGTTTCATATGAAAAAACAAGTTACCGCGGACTTTTTCATTTTATACGTTATATTGATAAACTGCAAAAATATGAGGTAGATTATGGAGAAGCAGACGTAATCAACGAAAATGCCAATGCCGTTCGCATAATGACAATTCACAAAAGCAAAGGCTTAGAATTTCCCGTTGTTTTTCTATGTGGGACCGACAAACCCTTTAATAAGATGGATACCAGAAGCAGTCTAATTCTGCATCCGGATTTTGGAGCAGCAGTCGATGATATTGACCCAAATCTTCGAATCCGCCGCACAACGCTATTTAAAAAAGCAGCTGCAAAACAATTAGAACTTGAAAATTTGGGTGAAGAACTCCGCGTCCTTTATGTTGCGCTGACGCGTGCCAAAGAAAAATTAATTGTCACAGGCGTAACCAAAAATTTACATGAACAATTAGAGAAACTATCCAGCCAGCCTCCAAATCTTTCCTATTACACGCGTACAAAAGCCAAGTCCTATTTAGACTGGATTCTTCCCGCCGTCATGTCTGGAGAAGATAAGCATCTCCTTCAAATCTGGACAGCCGCAGATTTAGTAGAAGAAGAAACCGAACATCAAATAGGAGAAGCCGAAGGCCTAAACGCCCTATTCCTGGACTTAAACCGTAAGGACAAAGAAGCCGACGATTACGTCAACAGCCAGCTAACTTACCGTTATCCCGGCCTGATAGAAACCACCCGAAAAACAAAGTATTCTGTATCCGAATTAAAACACCACGCAATGCAGTCCGTATACGAAGCGCAGGAACTTACAGAACTTATACCAGCCGACCAAATCATTCCATACGTTCCTCATTTTGCCGGGGGTGAAACAGAAATCCATCGGGGAGTTCTTTATGGCAACGCCATGCACCGCGCAGTTGAATGTCTCCCAGTGGAACGCTTAGCCCAAAATAAAGATATGAAAAACCAATTAGAAATATCTCTAAAAACTTTAGTAGAAACAAACCGCTTAGAAAAAGAAATGCTCCATTTGCTCAAAAAAGAAACCCTTATCCACTTTTACAACACTTCATTAGCCGCCCGCATGAAACAAGCCGCTCAGAAAAAAGAACTCTATTTAGAACAACCTTTCGTCATGGGCCGCCCCGCCGACGAAATCGAACACGACGGCAGCGACACCATGGTTTTAGTACAGGGAATCATAGACGCATTCTTTATAGAAGAAAACCAAATCATACTCGTAGACTACAAAACAGACAAAGTAAAAACCGAACGGGAACTAATCAGCCGCTACCAAACACAACTGAATTTATACCAGCTTGCGCTTGAAAATAACCTGTCAAAAAAAGTAAAAGAAAAAATAATCTATTCTTTTTACCTGGAAAAAGAAATTATATTAAACTAAGTTAGTAGTGAAGCCACAACCGATACCCTCTCCGAACTTCATAGATTTTTCATAATTTCATCAAAAACCGAACATAAATTAGCAGTATACTATCTTATGTAAACAACAAAACCAAACAATTTATGATAAAAAGAAGAGGAAGGAGTTTTATATGAGCGGACAAAGATTTTTAGGAAAATTAACAAAATGCGCAGCGTTAGCGCTTGTATTTGGAGTAGTAGGAGGTACGGCATTTTCTGGGGCAAATTATTTTATGGACAGTAATCTTAACAGAAATCAGAATTTGGATACAGAACAGGGCGCAGCGATTGATTCAGATAAGATAAAACCAGTAAAAACAGGAGCGTCTACGGTTTCTACTGATATTTCCGGTGTGGTTGAGGAAGTTATGCCGTCTATCGTATCTATTACAAATATGACGCAGCAGGAGATTTTAAGTTTCTTTGGGCGGGGCGGAACGGTTGAGAGCGAGAGCAGCGGTTCCGGTATTATTATCAGTAAGGATGAGAAATATTTATATATAGCGACGAATAATCATGTAGTGGAGAATTCAGACGCTTTGACTGTGCAGTTTTCAGATGATTCTACGGCTCCGGCGACGATACGCGGAACAGACCCGGCAGACGATTTGGCGGTTGTCCAGGTGGAATTGTCAGATTTAACCAAAGAGACATTAGATGTAATTAAGACGGCGGCAATTGGCGATTCGGAAAAAATTGCAGTAGGCGATCCGGCAATTGCTATCGGTAACGCATTAGGTTATGGACAGTCGGTGACAACCGGCGTAATCAGCGCGCTTGGCCGTGAAGTGACATTTCAGGATGATATGACTGGAGAGACAATAATGAGCCGTTTGATTCAGACAGATGCAGCGATTAACCCAGGCAACAGCGGAGGAGCTCTTGTCAATGCAGAAGGAGAAGTCATTGGTATTAATTCTTCAAAATATGCAGATACACAGGTTGAAGGCATGGGATTTGCGATTCCAATGGCGACAGCCGGGCCGATTTTAGAAGATTTGGTTGAAAATGGTAAAGTGACAAGAACGGGCAGCCCATATCTTGGCGTTTATGGCAAAGATGTAAGCGAAGAAGTTTCACAGCAATACCATATGCCGCTTGGCGTCTACGTTGTGCAGGTGATTGAAGGAAGCGGAGCCGAAGAGGCAGGTATAATGGAAGGCAATATTATTACAAAAATAGGAGATAAAGATATTACTTCTATGGATGATTTAAAAGAAAGTCTCAGGGATTATCAGGTGGGAGATACCGTAAATGTTACCGTACAGATTGCGGATAACGGGACATATTTAGAAAAAGAAGTTCCGGTATCCTTAACGACAAGAATAGACGAATAAACAGAAATGACGCAGCAGTTATAAAAAAGGCGATTATCTGAGTTTCAGATAATCGCCTCGTTTGTGTTAGGCTTTGTTTATATTTGACCGTTTTCTCTGGGTAGAATCTAAGATGCGTTTTCGGATTCGGAGGGTTTCTGGCGTCACTTCTAACAGCTCGTCCACATCAATAAAATCAATGGCCTGTTCTAAACTTAAAATGCGCGGCGGTACTAATGTCAGCGCTTCGTCCGCGGAAGATGAGCGGGTGTTTGTCAGATGTTTTTTCTTGCAGACGTTGATTTCAATATCTTCTGCCCGGGAAGAGGAACCAATTACCATACCAGAGTATACTTTTTCTCCGGGAGAAATGAAAAGCGTGCCGCGGTCCTGTGCTGCAAACAGTCCGTATGTGACGGCTTCACCCGTTTCAAAGGCAATCAGGGAACCTTGCTTGCGGTACGCAATATCACCGCAGTACGGTTCATATCCGTTGAAAATGGTATTGATGATACCGTTTCCTTTTGTGTCTGTCATAAATTCTCCCCGATAGCCAATTAATCCGCGGGAAGGAATGGAAAATTCCAGCCTTGTATAACCTCCGCTGATATTTTTCATGCTCAATAAACTTCCTTTCCGGGCGCTTAATTTTGAAATGACAGCTCCGGTGGAATCTTCCGGAACATCAATATAGGCAAGTTCCATTGGCTCTGTTTTCTTTCCGTTTTCATCTGTATGATAGAGGACTTCAGCTTTGCTGACGGCAAACTCATAACCTTCCCTGCGCATATTTTCAATTAAGACAGACAAATGAAGTTCACCGCGGCCAGATACTTTATAACTGTCAGGGCTGTCCGTTTCTTCTACTCTGAGACTGACGTCTGTATTTAGTTCCCGAAACAAGCGGTCTCTGATATGGCGGGAAGTTACATATTTCCCTTCTAATCCGGCAAAAGGGCTGTCGTTTACGATAAAATTCATGGCAAGCGTCGGTTCAGAAATTTTCTGAAATGGAATTGCCGAAGGGTCTGTTACAGAGCAGATGGTGTCTCCAATCCGTAAATCAGAAATTCCGGATATTGCGACGATAGAACCTACGCCGGCTTCTGTTACTTCCACTTTATTTAAGCCGTCGTATTCATATAATTTACTGATTCGTACTTTTACCTGCTTGTCCGGTTCGTGATGGTTGACTAAAACAGCGTCCTGATTGATTTTCAGACAGCCGTTGTCTATTTTGCCGACGCCAATGCGCCCGACATATTCATTATAATCAATCGTGCTGATTAAGACTTGTGTGCCTGCGTCTGGGTCGCCGCTTGGAGCTGGAATATAGTCAAGAATTGTGTCAAATAAATCGGTCATGTCTGTTTTGGGTTCGTTTAAATCTTTCATGGCATAACCGTTTCTGGCAGAAGCAAAAACAAATGGGCAGTCTAATTGCTCGTCCGATGCATCTAAATCCATAAAGAGCTCTAATACTTCGTCAATCACTTCATCTGGACGTGCTTCCGGACGGTCAATTTTATTGACGCATACAATAACTGGAAGATCTAAGGCAAGCGCTTTCATCAGGACAAATTTGGTCTGAGGCATAACGCCTTCAAAAGCATCTACCACTAAAATAACGCCGTCCGCCATTTTTAAAACGCGTTCTACTTCACCGCCAAAATCTGCATGGCCCGGCGTGTCAATGATATTAATTTTGACATCTTTATAAAATACTGCGGTATTTTTGGAGAGAATGGTAATTCCGCGCTCCCGTTCAATGTCGTTTGAGTCCATGACACGTTCTTTGACTTCCTGATTTTCACGGAAAACACCGCTTTGTTTTAAAAGTTCATCGACTAAAGTTGTTTTGCCATGGTCGACGTGCGCAATAATTGCGATGTTACGGATATCTTCTCTTTTCATTTTCATAGTAATAATCCTTCTTTCTAACAATAACCTGTAATTTACATCAGTTATTTATTGTATCATATCTTGTTCAAATCGCAATCTTATATACTGTTTTTTGAAATTGTGTAATTTGCCAAAGAAAATACATCGAGTTTCTGACATTTTGTGTAGATTGTATTTTTTCTGGCAAAAGAAAAAGGATTTTATTACCAGATTCAAAGTGATTATAGGAAAAATCTTTTGAAATTTGTTCAGACTTTACAAAAAAAAATGCATATGTTAAAATTGAGATAAAAATGGATTGGTTTAAAAAAGGTTTTGGTTCGAAAGGAAAGGAGAATGTATATGTACAAAAAACAGAGACTATGGAGAAAATGTCTGTCAATTTTACTTCTAGTATCTTTGGTGTCTGGAAATTTCTCTGTCCTGGGCGGCGTGGAAACGGCAAAAGCTGCAGACAGTAAAATTAATATTCCAGCAGACAGCATTTCGGCAAAAAATGCCAATGGCCATGGGGCGCAGATGGCGGTGGATGGGGATACAACTACTTACTGGCAATCAATTCCCAGTAATGGAGAGGGAAATGCTGCCTCTTATAACAGAATGTACGACCATAATCGTTACATTGATATAAAACTGGATGGAACCTATCAGTTGTCCCTGATTAAGATTTTTAATTTGGCGGACGGTTCGTATAATAATTATTATGTATACGCATCTAAGGACGGAGTCAATTATGATAAAATTATTTCTAAGACTTCGGACACTCTTGCATCGGCAGAAGGAGACAGCCATACAGTCAATGTGGAAGCGTCTTATTTAAGGCTGAATATGGCATATAATTCCGACAGGTTTGTGACAAATCTCTCCGAGATAGAAGTGTATGGTTCTAAATTAAGCGATACGGTTTTAACGCCGGCTGAAATTACAGTAGAAGACTGGGAAGGAAGCAAATGGCAGGAAGAATGGGATAAGTTTGAAAATGACAAAACGTATGCCAATCAAAAAGTCATTACAGAGATGGGAAATTTGGTCGGACGTGTAATCGGCGAGAAGTGGAAATCGAGTTTTCGTTTTGAATTGCGTAATAGTTTAGAAGCAGATAAAGATATTTTTGAGATTAAAGACGGAGAAAACGGCACGATTGTTATCCGGGGCAACAACGGTTTGGCAATGGCTTCCGGTTTTAATTATTATCTGAGGAATTATGTAAATATAGACTATAATCCGTTATACGGCTCAAATACCAATTTAAAAGAAATCAAACCCGTTGGAAAACGGATTGTAAAAGAAGCGCAGTTTGATTTGCGGTATGCGTTAAACTTTTGTACATATTCTTATACGATGTCATTCTGGAACTGGGATGAATATGAAGAGTTTTTAGACTGGGCGGCAATGAATGGGATTAACTTGATTTTGGACATTGTAGGACAGGAAGAAGTTCTGCGGCAGACGTTTAGGGAATTTAATTTTACAGATGAAGAAATCAAAGACTATATCTGCGGCCCGGCATATTTTGCATGGTTTTATATGCAAAATCTTTATAGTATCGGCGGTCCTTTGCCAAATTCATGGTTTGAGCAGCGCACTGAACTCGGAAGACAGATACATGACCGTATGCAGACATATGGTATCAGCCCGGTGATTCAGGGTTTTGGCGGACAGGTGCCGGAGACGTTTGCAGAGAAAAATGAAGGCGCAGTATTGACGCCGACAGACGGCTGGTCTGGTTTTACGCGTCCGTCTATTATCAAAACGTATCTGACGGCAGAAGAGACGGCGGCAGGCAAAAAGAATTATTTTTCAGATGCCGCAGAAGTGTTTTATGAAAAACAGAAAAATGTATTTGGGGATGTGTCTCATTATTATGCGGTAGATCCATTCCACGAAGGCGGCAATACCGGAGGCCTTGACGTGGGAAATATTTATGGTGAAGTACAGAAAGAAATGCTAAAAAGCGATGCAGAAGCTATTTGGGTTATGCAGCAGTGGCAGGGCAATCTGAATGCCAATAAAATGTCGCAGCTGGATACGAAAAAAACGCTGCCGCTGGATTTGCAGGCAGATATGAATCCGCAGCATGGTTTATTTGAACAAAATGGCTCGCCATGGATATATTGTATGCTGCATAATTTTGGCGGACGTATGGGGTTGGACGGAGAGGTGCCCGTTATTGCAGTGGATCCCATAGAGACGTACCAAAATACGAATAATATGGTTGGAATCGGTATGACGCCGGAAGCTATGGAGAACGGCCCGGCAGTGTATGAGCTGTTGTTTGATACAAACTGGTCGAAAGACCCGATTAATTACCGGGAGTGGATGAAGACATATGGGGAACGGCGCGCTGGAGGAACGAGCGACAGCTTAAACCAGGCTTGGAAGATTTTATTAAATACGGCATACGCTGACAAAGGCATTTATTATCAGGGAGCGGCAGAGACAGTTATCAATACGCGTCCGTCGGATAGTTTTAATGCTGCTTCGACATGGGGACACAGCAATATTTTGTATGACAAAAAAGAATTAGATAAGGCGCTCTTGCTGTTAATTGAAAATTATGAAGCGTTTGCTGAATCGGAAGCCTATAAGTATGATTTGGCAGACGTAGCAGAACAGGTGATTTGTAATGCGGCAGTGGAATACCATAAATTGATGGTTCAAGCGAAGAACGCTGGAAATCTGGAAGAGTTTACAAAACTTTCCACAGCATTTTTAGGAATGATTGAGTTGTCTGACCAGATTCTTTCTACGACAGACGAATTTATGCTTGGTACTTGGGTAGAAGCAGCCAGAAAAATGATTACAGATGCAGACGATTGGACAAAAGATTTGTTTGAATTCAACGCCCGCGCTTTAGTTACGACATGGGGAGGCGAGCGCGTCGGTTCCCTGAAAGATTATTCCAATCGCAAATGGGCGGGACTGACAAAGACTTTTTATAAAGAACGATGGGAAATCTGGGTTCGCAACCGGATAGCAGAGTTGAAAGGTTTGAAAGACGAAGAAAAAAATCCGGCGGATCTGAAAGCGGAACGCAATTGGTTTTTATGGGAATTCCAGTGGGTAAACAGAAAATCAGATGATGAAGATGGAAAATATTCGTTTGAGACGATGCCGTCTGACGCAGATTTAGCTGCGCTGGCAGAGCAGGCGTATGAAAAATATTCTTATACGAACCTTGAAAAAAATATGGGAGGCAGCGCGCAGGAAATTGTAAATATTGCTAAGGATAAGACGGTTTCGGTCGGCGCTTCCCAGACAGCTGCCGATGGTGGCAGTCCTGCTAATCTGACAGATGGAAATACGGAAACTGGGTGGAAAGCAGAAGGAGCAGGGCCGCATACTATGACAATTGATTTGGAGGGTTCTTATCAGGTCAGCGGCGTTGTGATTTCTATTCAGCAGCTCGCAAAAGAATTTCCATATACATGGAAGTTAGAATATTTTAATCCGGATACTTCTGAATGGGAAATGTTGGATGGGAATGAAGACGCCCAACAACAGATTATGATTGCCACTACTGAAATATTTAAAGAATGTACGGCAAGCCAGATACGTCTTACGGTAACGACGGCTGATGTAACGGATTCACCTGTCGAGGTGAAGGAAATTGTAGTAAATGGTACGGAATTGGAAGAGGGGGAAACGTTTGAAAATCTGGCGCTTGGAATTGAACCAACGGCAAACCAGACGACTTCATCTGATTCAAATCTATCAATGCTGACAGATGGAAATTTGAATAATTTGTGGAAAACAGCCGGGAATAACTATCCGGTGACGGTAGAGCTTGATTTGCCTCGGACGTCTTATGTGGATAATGTAGACGTTTATTTTGAAAAAGCCGGGCTTCCGTTTGAATTTGAAGTGACGGCGTCAGATGAAAATAACCAGGAGGTATTCTCGTATACAGAACAGAGCAGCCATGGAAATGTCTTAGAGAACAGGTCATATAAGATTGATGTGAAAAAAGAGATAAAGAAAGTAACAGTGACTTTGCTAAGGTCAACAGGACAGGGAACAGTAGCTCCGGGGGCATGGCCGGCATTATCAGAAATCTTAGTCATGGGTACGCCGTCTGCAGCTGTGGAAAATCTGGCATTGGGGATAGAACCGAAGGTAAACAGGCAGACGTCAAGTGATTCGTCTTTATCAATGATTACAGACGGCAATGTATCCAATTTGTGGAAAACGGCTGGAAATGACTATCCAGTAACGATAGAGATTGATTTGCCCCAGACGTCTTATGTGGATAATGTAGAGGTCTATTTTGAAAAAGCCGGACTGCCGTTTCAGTTTAAAGTGACTGCAAGTGATGAGAAAAATGAAGAAGTATGGTCTTATACAGAGCAAAGCAGCCATGATAATGTTCTTGAAAATCAATCTTATAAAGCCAAAGTTTTAAAAGAAGTGAAGAAGGTAACTGTCACGCTGCTTGGATCAACTGGTAAAGGAGAAGCTTATGGGGCATGGCCGGCGCTTTCAGAGATAATGGTTGTCGGGGAGCCGCCGGAAGGGGGAGAAGAGGACGATACAGTCGATCTTTCCAATTCTCCTGTGACGGGGATTTCTGTAAGCGGCGGAAATGCAACTGGAAATGTACTGGATGGGGACAGGGACAATACTTTTGACAGAGTGGAAAAAGAGGCCGAGATTGTATTTGATTTAGGAAAAGTTTATTATTTGTCTCATGTGAATTTTGTATTTGAAAAAGGCGAACTGGGACTGAAATACCAGGTGTTCGCTGAAGATGCTGCGGGGCAGCGGATTACGTTAAGCGATCAGAGTGGATCTTCCGGAACACTTGGAGATAAAACAGTACGTGTTCCGGTGAATGGAAATATCAAAAAGGTTATATTTAAACATTTGGGCAATAATGGAAGCGGCCCGGCATATGCGGCAGAATTCAGATTGTATGAATTTGAAGCCTTTGGCGTAGCAAAATCAGAAAGCAGTATAACGGCAGTTCCCACAGAAGCAGGCGTTTTATTAAACGGCAGCGCTGACTATACGGTAACAGAGGACGGTACGGTTGAATTGACGTTAGAGAAAGCGTATGATTTGAATATGGTAAGCGTAACGCGTGCCCTGGATGAAACAAAAGCGCTCAAATACAAAGTAGAGTATTTGGATTTGGAAACAGAAACCTGGGAATTATTTGCAGACCTGACACAAAATTGTAATACAAAGAGTTCCATCAGTTTTGCGGTTGCAGCCAAAAGCGTATTTGCCCAAAAATTGAAACTGACATTTCCGGAGGAAATAAAACTATCTGGTATTCAGGTTTATAATACGGATTATGCTGGAATGTTGTCAGACAGGATTTCCTATATTGAGGGAATTTTGGCGGGGCTTACTTATGGGGATGCGTATGGTTCCTATCAGGCGGAAGCAAAAGCGAAACTGGAAAGCGTATTATCGGAAGCAAAAGAAGCGCAGGGGGTTAATTCACAGACGATTGATGAATGGTTAGAGAAAGTAAATGCTGCTTTGGAAGAATTTTATGATACGGGAGCTGTATTTGTAGAAAGAGACGAATTGCTGGCAGCTATGGCAGACGCCGTAGATTTGATGGAAAAATTAAAAGAATATGGAATGACCTCTCAGTTAGAAGCTGTTAAAGAAAGTTATCAGACAGCAAGGGCTGCCTATGAGGTATATGGCGCTTCCCAGACACAGATTCAGACGGCTAAGTCTGCATTAAGTTCCGGTATACAAGAAACAGCAGAGTTAGTAGAGGCAATCGTAAATAATCCAGAACTTTCGGAAGCCAGAATAGAATTTTGCCAATACTTAAATGGATTAGAAGAAAGACTGGAGGAAAATTATACTCCTGAGTCATGGGAGGATTATCAGGCGGCTTTGTCGGCGGCGGAAACAGTTTTGAATAATGCCCAGGCACAGATTACCGCGATTTCCGATGCGAAGCGTCAGTTAGAACGGGCAATTGAAAATTTAACATTGCTTGCAGAGCATCCGGTGGAGAGAATTGTGGTTTCCGCAGAAGATGATAAAACAGAACTGACAGAGGGTGAGATTGTACAGCTTTTCGCAGAAATTACCCCGGATAATGCAGAGAAAAAGGATGTCGAATGGACGTCAAGCGCGCCGGCAATTGCAAGCGTAGATGCAGATGGACTTGTGACGTCCCATAAACAAGGAACTGTAAAAATTACAGCAAAAGCAACGGACGGCAGCAATGTTACCGGAGACATTACCTTAACAATAAAAAGACATGTTCCGGGAGAACCAATAAAAGTACAGCGTATTACCGTTCATGCAGAAGATGATAAAACAGAGCTGAGCATAGATGAGACGGTGCAGCTAACCGCAGCTGTTTTGCCGGAAACTGCTGATAATAAAGCAGTTGAATGGTCGTCAAGCGATCCGGAAACTGCAAGCGTAGATACAAATGGGCTTGTAAGGGCGAAAGCTGCAGGAGATGTAGAAATCACAGCAACGGCAAAAGACGGCAGCGAAGTTACCGGAAAAATCATGTTGACGGTAAAGGAAGATACTTCGGAAGGAACGACAAAAGTAGAGCAGATTACGGTTCGTGCAGAGGATGATAAGACAGAATTGAGCGTAGGCGAGACGGTACAGCTAATCGCAGATGTTTTACCAGAAAATGCAGATAATAAGGCTGTAAAATGGACATCAAGCGATACAGACATTGCGAGCATAGGTACAAGCGGGCTTGTAAGGGCGAAAGCTGCAGGAGATGTAGAAATCACGGCAACGGCAAAAGACGGCAGCAAAGTTACTGGAAAAATTGAATTGGTAATTCAGGAAACGTCTTCAGAAAAACCGGTAAAACCAGAGACAATTACAGTTAGCGCAAAAGACGGCAAGACGAGTTTAAAAATTGGCGAATCGGTGCAGCTTACTGCTGTTGTAAATCCTCCGCAAGCTGCGCAGACAGTTAATTGGACGTCAAATGCCCCGCAAACAGCAGAAGTAGACGAAAATGGACTTGTGAGCGCCAAAGCGGCAGGAGAAGTGGAAATTACTGCTGCTTCAAAAGAAGACGATACAATAGCAGGTACAATAAAGCTGAAAGTTCTTGCCGGTACGGGCGGTAATACAAACGTCAATAAACCAGTTCTTATCACAGCAATCAAACTGAGTGCGGCAAAAACAACGTTGACTGTGGGAAGTACTGTAAAAGTTACGGCAGCCATCACTCCAACAAATGCAGCAAATAAATCACTGACTTTTACGTCTGATAATAAGGCGGTAGCAACCGTAAATACAAGCGGTCTTGTGACTGCCCAATCAGCAGGTACAGCGCGTATTACGGCAACAGCAAAAGACGGAAGCCGAAAGTTTGGCAGTATAAAATTAACCGTTATAAAACCAGAACAACCTTTGCCAAAGGTGGGAGCTTCACATAAAGAAGGAGCGTCAAATTTTATAATTACAAAGTCTTCAGCTTCTGAAAAAACAGTAACATTTAAAAAGCCAGAAAAGAAAAACGCAAAGACAGTCGTTGTTCCGAATACCGTAGAAATTAATGGATATACGTATCAGGTAACAGAAATTGCAGCAAAAGCTTTTAAAAATAATAAAAAGATTAAGACGGTTGTAATTGGATCCAATATTAAGAAAATTGGGAAACAGGCTTTTTCGGGATGTAAGAAGTTGAAAACGATTCAAATTTTGTCCAAATCTTTGAAGAAGATTGATAAGACTGTATTTAAAGGTATTGATAAAAAAGCGACAATAACAGTACCGAAGAAAAAGTACAAAGCATATAAAAACTTATTGAAAAAGGCAAAATTGCCAAAATCAGTGAAAATTAAAAAGAAGTAAAACGACATGAAATTACCAGAAGAATTCAAAACCAGAATGTGCGGCATGCTCAAAGAAGAGTATGCCGCATTTGAAGCAAGTTATGATTGTAAAAGCAGTCAGGCTCTGCGCTTAAATCCAAATAAGGCGAGAGAAGATTTTTTAAAAAATTCTCCGTTTGCACTGGAAGCTGTGCCATGGGCAAAAAACGGATATTATTATAAAGAAGGCAGTCTGCCCGGCAAACATCCCTATCATGCGGCAGGCGTATATTATATTCAGGAGCCAAGCGCAATGGCTCCGGCAGAGTATCTTTGCGCCCGGCCGGGTGAGCGTGTTTTGGATTTATGTGCCGCTCCAGGAGGAAAGACAACACAGATTGCAGCGCATATGCAGGGAAAAGGCGTTTTAATCAGCAATGAAATTCATCCGGCGAGAGCAAAAATATTGTCGGAAAATGTAGAGCGTATGGGGATAGGTAATGTTATTGTTACAAATGAAACCCCAAAGAAATTGTCAGAAATATTTACCGGATATTTTGACAAAATATTAGTTGATGCGCCTTGTTCCGGTGAAGGAATGTTTCGCAAAAATGAGGCGGCATGTGAAGAATGGAGTCTAAGCCAAGTACATACTTGCGCGCAAAGACAGGATGAAATTCTTTCTTATGCGGCGCAGATGCTGCGTTGCGGCGGCAGGATTGTATATTCTACCTGTACGTTTGCGCCGGAAGAAAATGAGGGAACGGTGAGCCGCTTCTTGAAAAGGTTTCCTGAATTTGACATTTGCCCGGTAAAGAAAATTGACAAGATGACTGGCGGAAATCCGCAATGGGTGTCAGGGGCGTCAGACAAGATGAAAGACACCGTCCGTCTTTTTCCACATAAGCTTCGGGGAGAAGGACATTATCTGGCAGTACTTGAGAAAAAAGAAGGCGCTAATCAAAATCAGGAAATATTTTCTATGGCAGAAACTGGAATACCAGAGAAGAATCTTTGCCTTTTTACTACATTTTGGAAAGAAAATTTAATCCAAAAGCCAGAGGGAATTTATCTGGCTTTTGGAGAAAACTTATATCTTGCCCCCAAACAGACGCCGCCGTTAAAAGGATTAAAGATACTTCGTCCGGGACTTCATCTTGGAACGAATAAAAAGAACCGATTTGAACCTTCACACGCGCTTGCGCTTTTCCTCAAAGAAAATGAGGTTTGCCGCAGTATCAATTTTTCTGCGGACAGTGATGAAATCAGGGCGTATTTAAACGGACAGTCGATTTCTTGTGAGGGAGAGAAGGGATGGTATGTGGTACTGGCCGACGGATACAGCATTGGCTGGGGAAAACTTTCCGGCGGGATGTTAAAAAATCATTATCCGAAAGGCTTAAGGCGTCCTTAGGCCAGATGATGTCTGGCAGTTTCCAGAAAATCATTTAGTACCAAAGAAATGTATTTATCCGGGTGTATCAATAATTGTGTAAACACAGGAAGTTCTAGTGTATAATTGATTTTTTCTAACATATGGTAAATGAGCTCTTTTCTGACGGCAAATTCGGGGATTAGTCCGATTCCAATGCCGCAGAGGGAGCTTTCTTTTATGACAGAGACAGAGTCGGTTTCTAATGCTGTTTTGAAACGAACGCCTTCATCTAACAGTGTTTGTTCAAATATTTTCCGGTAGGCGCAGTCGGGCAGTGGAAGAAGCAGACCAAAGGTTTCAAAATCGTGCGGAATAAGATAGGGATTTTTTAACGCTTCATGTGTAGAAGACGCTGCTAAAATCACCGTTTCCTTTCTTTTATGCAGTACGCGGACAGATTTATGACTGACTTTTGTATCTAATACAATGGCGGCGTCAATTTCTCCATCACAAAGCATTTGGCAGTAATCTTTACCGTTTAAAATTTTTAAAAATATTTCGGTATCGGGATGTACGGCGGAAAATTCTTTTAAAATATCGCCAAATAAATAGTTTGCAATCGAATCCGTCAGCCCAATCGTCAGCCTTTTGTTTTTTTGATAAAGGCATTGGATTTCATTGGAAAGGGAAAGTATTTTTCGTGCATAGGGAAGGAGTTGTTCTCCTTCAAATGTCAGTATAGTATGTTTGCCGATACGTTCAAAAAGCGCTGCGCCGAGAGATTCCTCTAATTGCTTGATTTGGGCTGTAACTGCGGACTGCGCGCATCCGAGTACTGCGGCAGTTTTTGTAAAATTTTTTTCTTTGCTTAAAATTAAAAACGTCTGTAAATTCTTTAAATTCATATACGCCTCTTACTATCATTAAATTAGATTAAAAATAAAAATATTATCATAAATTCATATGGAAATTTTAGCATAGATGACGCCAGAAAACAATTTTTTTTGATATTTTCATCAAATTTATTTACAGGATGACAGAACTTTTCGTATACTCAGTTTGTTGGTTCGCTTTTTGGCGAATGGAAGGAAAGAAAGAACAGGAGCGAAGAATATGAGGCATTTAACAGAGATTCGATGGCATGGAAGAGGCGGGCAGGGAGCTAAAACTGCTGCGCTTTTACTTGCGGATGTAGCATTTAGCATCGGAAAACAGGTGCAGGGATTTCCGGAATACGGACCGGAGCGGATGGGTGCGCCGGTTACGGCATATGACCGAATCAGCGATTCAGAAATCCGCGTACATTCGAATATTTATGAGCCGGATTTTGTTGCCGTTGTAGACGATACCCTGCTGCATGATGTAGACGTGACAAAAGGTCTGAAAAAAGAGGGCGCAGTATTGATTAATACAGATAAGAGTAAAGAAGAGATTTTACCTCTTTTAAATGGATATGAAGGGAAAGTTTATACGATTCATGCAAGACGGGTATGTATGGAAACACTGGGAAAATATTTTCCTAACACGCCGATGCTTGCGGCAATAGTAAAGATTTCAAACGTAATGGATTGGGATATTTTCTTAAAAGAGATGGAAACATCTTTAAAACATAAATTTGCAAAAAAGCCAGAAGTTTTAGAAGGCAATTTGAATGCGCTGCGGCTGGCATATGATGCAGTTCAATAGAGGAGGATAAAAAATGCCGTTTTCTGCAAAAGAGATTAACGAAACAACTAGATGGCAGGATTTGACAGAGGGTTTACAGATTTATGAGCCTGCCACGTCAAGATATTTTAAAACGGGGGAATGGAGGACAAATACCCCTGTATTAGACTGGGATAAGTGCCGGCAATGCCTGCTTTGCGTACCGTATTGTCCAGACAGTTCGATTCCGGTAGAACATGGAAAGCGCCTGGATTTTAATTATGATTACTGCAAAGGCTGCGGAATCTGCGTGAGCGCCTGTCCATTTGGTGCAATTACCATGAAGGAGGGCAAATAAATATGGCAGTGAAAGAAAGGATGAGCGGCAATGAAGCCGTAGCATATGCAATGAAGCAAATCAATCCGGACGTTATGCCGGCATTTCCGATTACACCGTCGACGGAACTGCCTCAGTTTGTATCTTCTTACATAGCAAATGGTGAAATGGATACAGAATTTATTCCCGTAGAAAGTGAGCACAGCGCCATGAGCGCGGCGATTGGAGCGCAGGCAGCCGGCGCAAGGACTATGACGGCGACTTCTTCCGCGGGGCTTGCCCTGATGTGGGAAATGCTTTATGTTGCGGCGTCAAACCGTTTGCCGATTGCGCTTGCCTTGGTAAACCGCGCCCTGTCTGGTCCGCTCAATATCAATTGTGAACATTCCGACAGTATGGGAGCGAGGGATTCCGGCTGGATTCAGATATATTCAGAAAATAATCAGGAAGCATATGATAATTTTATACAGGCATACCGGATTGCGGAACATAAGGACGTTATGCTGCCGGTTATGATTTGCCAGGATGGGTTTATTATCAGCCATGGCGTGGCAAATATTGAATTATTAGAGGATTGTGAAGTAAAAACATTTGTCGGAGAATATCAGCCCAGCCATTATTTATTAAAGAGCGACGAGACAATGGCTGTCGGGCCTTATGCAGTTTCTGGCTATGGCATGGAATCAAAACGCGCGCAGGCACAGGCAATGATAAATGCAAAACAGGTAATTCTAGACGTGGCTGCAGAATTTGAAAAAATATCCGGCAGGAAATATGGATTTTATGAAGGGTATTTTCTGCAAGACGCGGATTATGTTATTGTGGCAATTGGTTCTGTCTGTGGAACGACAAAAGACGCAGTCGATATGCTTCGGGCGAAAGGAGTGAAAGCAGGACTTTTGAAGGTACGCGTTTTTAGGCCTTTCCCTGGGGCAGAGCTTGCAGAGGCGCTAAGGCATTGTAAAGCTGCCGCTATATTAGACCGTTGTGAAAGTTTTAGTACGAATGGGGGGCCTTTAGCGGCCGAATTGTCTGCGGCGTTGTTTCAGGCAAAAAGTCAGATTGAAGTACTGAAAATTGTCTATGGTTTAAACGGCAGGGATTTTACAGTGCAGGATGCAGCCGGTTTGTATCAGGATTTAGAAGAACTGGTAAAAGGCGGCGGTACAGCAGAAGAATACCGTTATATTGGTTTAAGAGAGTAGGAGGCGTCTGTATGAGTCAGAAAAAATTTAAAGAAATTCAGTCCAGAAACGAGCGTCTGGCTCCCGGGCACAGGCTTTGCGCCGGGTGCGGCGGCAGTATTGCCGTACGGAATGTATTAAAGGCGCTGCACCCAGGGGATAAAGCGGTCATTGGAAATGCTACGGGATGTCTGGAAGTATCTTCTTATACATATCCCTATACGGCATATGAGGACAGTTATATTCACAATGCGTTTGAAAATGCGGGCGCTACATTAAGCGGTGTGGAAACCGCTTATTACGCATTGAAAAAAAGGGGAAAAATAAAAGATAACTATAAATTTATTACATTTGGCGGCGACGGCGGGACATACGATATTGGGTTTCAGTCCTTGTCCGGCGCAATGGAACGCGGGCATGATATGGTATATGTCTGCTATGACAACGGCGCTTATATGAATACCGGAATCCAGCGCTCTTCTGCAACGCCTAAGTATGCAGATACGACGACAACTCCGGTGGGCGCGCGCTCCAATGGGAAGCCGCAGCCTAGAAAAGATTTGGCGGCGATTATGGCGGCTCACAATATTCCCTATGTAGCGCAGACAACGTTTATCGGGAATATGATGGATTTGTACCAAAAATCCGAACAGGCGATTTATACGAATGGCCCGGCATTTTTAAATATTTTGGCGCCTTGTCCAAGAGGCTGGCGGTATGAAGCGCCTGAGATTGTAACAATCTGTAAAATGGCGGTAGAGACATGTTATTGGCCGTTGTTTGAAGTAATAGAAGGAAAATGGAAGCTTTCTTATCAGCCGAAAAATAAATTGCCGCTGGAAGAATTTTTAAAACTCCAAGGCAGGTTTAAGCATTTGTTTCTCCCGGAAAATGAATCGCTCATTGCCGATTTTCAGGCCGAGGTAGACAGAAGATGGGAAGAACTTTTAAAACGCTGCGAACAATAATCCGGCGATATTATAGCCGCAGAATTTTATCAGAAAAAGATAACATCTCCTGCCTGTGGCTGATAATAAAATAGAAACCGTAAGCATGATTTTTTTGTATAAAATGGTAGAATTTGGTTTCAGACTTTAAATCATAATTTGACGTTGCTTCATCTAAAATTAATACTTGCGCAGTACGGTTTAACGCGCGCAGAAAAGCGATTTTTTGCTTTTCTCCTCCAGAAAGTTTGTCGCCGCAAAAGCCGGCTGGCGTATCAAATTGTTTGTCTAACTTTTGGACTGCGTCAGTACAAAATGAAGGATAGTCTGAAATGGAAAGCAGTTTTGTATGGTTTACAGTGATATTTTCTCTGACGCTGCCCTGGAAAAGATGAATATTTTGAGAGACTGTACTGAACAGTCTTCGGTATGCTTCGATATGAAAATCACAAATTGGTATGCCGTCCAGGAAAATTTCACCAGAAGTTGGACGGATAAATCTTAATAATAAATGAATGAGCGTTGTTTTTCCACTGCCGTTGTCGCCGACAACGGCAATTTTTTCGCCCCGGCGGGCAGTAAAATTGACATGGCTTAAAATTTCTCTGCCTTCAATCGTAACGGATACATCCCGAAATTCGATGGTGTGGACGGGTTCTTTGGGCAGTAGTTTGGAAGTGTAATTTTCTTCTTCGAAAGAAAAGAAGTTCTTTATGCCTTCTATGTTAGGCTTTGTCTGCATAAACAGCGCACGTAAATCCATAAGAGCGTCGACAGGGAGCAGAAAATAAGAAGAAAACGATAGAAAAGTAACCAATGTTCCGAGTGAAACCTGCCCCTTTTCCATCCAAAAAGCGCCTGGCAGATAAAGCAGATCGACAAAAATAAATTCTGTCATTTGAATGATTCGTGTGTTTTTTGCACGAAATAATAATAGCGTTTTTGACGTGTCGTTGATTTTATCTATATGGGCGGTATATTCTGAAATTATTTTGGAATTTAAGTTCCAAAGTTTAATGTCAAAAATCCCGGATAAAATATCAGAAAACCAGGTATGATACGATTTTGCGGCTTCCCTAGATTTTTCTCCCAGTGTTTCTGCTTTGGCGCGCGTCCATTGGTTCCATAAACATTTTATTGGAATCAGTGGAAGTATCAAAAGAGTCAGCCGCCAGTTTAAGAAAAATAATCCAAACGCTGCGCCGACGGCTTTTAAGATAATCATAAGAGTCATCATACAATTGCTGGTAACGACATTCATAATATGTTCAATATCAAATAACGCGTCTCCAATGATTTTATAAAATCCATGTTCCAAAAAATATTCCGGCTTTAAGCGCAGTCCGTGTTCTAAGGCAGCCGCTTTCAAATGTCTGCTAAAATCATTTGTAAGCTGTATTTCTTTTTTGGTTTGGAGATACTGTAAGATATGGCTGAATAGATTCAAAACAGTAAGTACAAGGATAGCGCCAGTCAGAATTGGAAAACTTTCTCCAATTAATCCTTTGTCAATTAGAAAACTGCTGACAAATGGGGAGGCAGCCTGAATCAAAGAGACTAAAAGGGAGAAAACTGCCATGACTGCAATGGCGGACCGATAGGGTCTTAAAAGCTTGGATATTATTTGAAAAGACATCGCGTCTTCCTCCCACTCGTTTAGATATATGTATTTTTATGTGCTGAATTGGGGGATTTTATACATTGAACATAATATGATTTTAAAGAAAAGAATCTGCTCACTTTGGCGAAGTGGGCAGATGTTATAGACATCATTTCACGTTATTGTTGTAATTTTTTCTTTTTCTCTTCAATTATTTTTTCAAATTCAATTAAAGATTCCAAACTTTCCTGTTCCACAAAAGCAGCAAAAAATTCATTTGTCTGTAATGAGGACCTTCGAATTTGCTCCATCAGATAATCGGCTTCAGCAAGTACGGGAAGATAAGTTCTTGCTAAAACTTTATTGTGCTGTTCAATTCCGGCGACCCGAACACAGGATTTCTTTAATAAAGATCGAAGAGAAGCCTGAACAGTGCTCGTATTTAAAGAAGAATTGATTTGAATAAAATCTGTAATGGACAGCTCTTTTTTAGAGGTCCATAAGACCCGCATGATTTCTAATTCTTTGTTTGTCAATTTGTATTGCATAGTATGTCTCCTGTCTTTTTTTTGCTTTCTTAGCATAGCACGAAATATGGAAAATGTCAATTTGTTTATGCAATCATTTCTTGACAGAAAATCAAAAATCTGATAACAATACATATTAATAAATTTAATACACTGAATTAATTATAACAAAAGGAATAAAAACTTTTGTTTTGGCGCAAAAATACTTTATTGGATTTTTTATGTAAAAATGGGGTCAAAGGAGGATGGGGATGGAACGTAAAGAGGCTGTGATTTTAAGGACATTCCAAACGTATCGGAATCAATATGTTTATGACAGGCATACAAATTCCATTTTTGCAGTATCTCCTGTGGAATTTGAAGAATTTAAGCAGGTGGAGCGGGGAATACTGCCTTACGACAAGAGCGCCGTCATTGCAAAGTATCAAAAAGAAGGGATGTTTTTACCAAATGTCGTGAAAAAACTGTATCATCCGCAGTCAGAAATTGTGGAACAAAATGCAGAAAGACTTTTGTCGCAGCTCATCTTGCAGGTGACGCAGCAATGTAATCTGCGATGCGCTTATTGTGCGTATTCGGGAATTTATGAAGGCAACAGGGTACATTCTGCCCATCATATGGAGATTGAAACGGCAAAAAAAGCAATTGACTTCTTTTTTGCACATAGTGTAGATAAGGCTCGTGTGTCGCTTGGGTTTTACGGCGGCGAACCTCTTTTGGAATTTGATCTGATTGTAAAGTGCGTGGAATATATCAAACAAAAAAATGAAGGGAAAAAAATTCAGTTTGGGCTGACAACAAACGGTACGTTGTTAAAGGGCAGATACGCGGAATTTTTGGCAGAAAATGAGTTTGATATTGGAATCAGCCTGGATGGGTCCAAAAAAGAACATGACGCGTGCAGAAAATTTCCGGATGGGTCGGGGTCTTTTGACATTGTGATCAATCATGTCAAAGAGTTGGCGAAGCGTTATCCAGATTATGTAAAAGAGAAAGTGAAATTTTTTACAACAGTCAATCCGTATATGGATTTGGGATGTGTGCTGAATTATTTTGACAGCAGTGAGCTGATTGACAATCGGAATATTTTATTTAATACGATGGTGGATGTAAATTTGAAAGATGGGGTTTTTTATCAGGAATCGTATTATCAGATAAAAAATTATGAGTATGTGCGCATGTTGTTTGCAATGACAGGAAAATTGGAAGACAGGTACATCAGCCGTTTGATTGTAGGAAATGTAGACCGCATTGACCGCTTATGGAAATCGCTTCATCAGAAAAAAGCGTTACAGGCTGTAAGTTATCAGGGCGGACCATGTCTTCCGGGAATTCTTCGTTTATTTGTGCGTTATGACGGCAGTTTTTTTCCTTGTGAGCGGGTGAATGAGAATTTGGATTACTATAAAATCGGTTCCGTAGAAGACGGATTTTATCTGGAACAGATGAAAACGCTGTTAAATATA
Organism: uncultured Lachnospiraceae bacterium; assembly: GCA_910586355.1. Classification (GTDB taxonomy): domain Bacteria; phylum Bacillota; class Clostridia; order Lachnospirales; family Lachnospiraceae; genus Roseburia_B. The sequence continues at coordinate 23,475 of CAJUHJ010000009.1, read as the reverse complement.
GGGAAACTGACGGAAGAGGAATGTAAAAAGTGCTGGAATTTGCGGCACTGTCTTGTCTGTTCAAATGAAATAGAATTTCATGGAAAAGAAAAACCGTTAAAAGAGGATAAATTAAATGTCTGTCATGCCAGTCAGGAAGCGACAGAGTTTGAATTATATCAGTTGTGCGTGTTAAAAGAGTTTGGTTATACGCCCAAGACGGAGGTGCTGTGGGTATGAAAAAAATTTTGTTGTTTCCGTATCATCCTGATATGCAGATTCTTATCCGGTATAGACGGAATTTGAAAGATGTAAGGATTGTCGGGTTTTATTCTTATCGTGAAGATGAAACAGAAATTTTAAAACTAAATCAGTTCATTGGAAGCACAGGCAGTTTTGAAGAAATGCTTCTGGAATGTAATCAGGTGATTCTTTTGGAGAATTACAGGGGGTGTGAAATAAAAAAATATTATGAAGTGATAGAGAAGGCAAATGCCTGCGGCAGAAAAGTGACGCTTGTGCCTCAGTTAAAACAGGAACTTGATATAGAAAAATTAAAAGGTTGTACGTTTCTGACAAATGAATTCAATTTGAATCCATCCAAACCGCTGTTAAGGGAACGGACAAAATATCCGGTAGAACTTCCTGTTCTCGCAGTTTTTGGCATGGGAAAAAACTGCTGTAAATTTGAAAATCAGATATGTTTGTATTCAATCCTGGAAAAAGAAGGTTATCGTGCGGCCTGGATTTCGTCAAATCCTTTGGGCGTTTTATTTGGGGCGGTGACATTGCCGGATTGTCTGTTTGAAGAAACGATTCCGTTTGAAGAAAAAGTATTTCGTTTGAATCATCTTCTGTTTCGGATTTCCCATGCAGATATGGCTGATGTTTGTATGATTGGCGTACCAGAAGGTATTTCACAATTTGAAAAATATGAATTTCATCATTTTGCAGAATATGCGCTTGTCATTGGAAATGCGGTTAATGTGGACGGAGCAGTTTTGTGCACTTATTTTCTGGAGGATTTATCTGTGGAAGGAATCAAAGAATTGATGTTCCACAGTGGAGAAAAATTTGGGTTTTTAGTGGATTTGGTTTCGATTGGAACGTCTGGTTTCCAGATGATGGACGGAGAATTAGATATCGTTTATTTATATCTTAGCCGGGATTTTGTAAAACGCCAGTATACGCCTCCGAAAGAATTACCAGAATATATTGCAGGCATATGGGAAAAAGATAGAATAGAGAACGCTTTAAAACGCTTAACAGACCGCCTGACGAAAAATTTGTCCGCTGTCTGAGAAAGGGAAATTTTATGAAATATTCAAAACAAGAATTGATGGAACTGATACAACAGACAGTATATGAAGTAACGAAAATTCATGTAAAGCAGATGGATACAAATCTTTTGGACACACGTCTTTTGATACATCCGGCTGACTTTCTATATATTTTCGATATTTTAGAAAAAAAATTAAATGTCCCGGCAGCGGATATTTTAAAAAACCATGATTATACGGTTATGCAGGTGGACGCAATGAGCGAAGCGCTCTTAGAGCTGTTACATTGAGAAAGGTTTATACGCTGTACAGAGGAAAAGTGAAAAGGAGGTTTTCAAATGATGAGAAAATTAAATAAAAATTTTTATGCAAAGAATAATACAGTAGAGGCAATGACGGGCGCCTGCAGTTTTTATGGTTCATGCGCCTGCAGCGCAGTAGGAGACTGCGCTTGTAAAATGGAAGATGCACAGGGACAGTATGACAGATTTACATCCTTTGGAAAACAGTATATGAATAGCTTTAAAACTTCAAGGAATTAATGGCTGTTTTTGCAGCTGGAATCTGTATGGCGCTATAAATATAGAGGCTCCGAAAGGGACACTTCACATAAAGAAGTGTCTCTTGTGATATTATAGAGAAATCCTAATTTTGAAATATCAGACACAAGAGCGTTTTTTCGGATTGCAGCGTAGAACTGAGAAAGTAGAAATATTCATTCGTGTATGGTACAATGGAAAATGAGCAGAATTGCAATATTAGATACAAAAATTCATCCGGGACATTTGCGCTGCAAGAAATTTTATTCTTATTCTGTATGTGGGGAACCGGAAAAAGAACAGGCGCAAGAAACGTCGCATGGTACGGTGTGCGCAAGGGTTTTGGATTATTTTACTTCTGATTATGAGCTGTATAATATACAGATTTTAAAAAATAGAAGGAATACAGACGAAAAGCCAATGGGCGAAATACTGCATTTGAAAAAAGGTATGCAGCTTTGTCTGGAATTAGACGTAGATATTGTCTGTATGAGCGCTGTTTCTTCATTTCTTTCCGATTCCAATGTCTTGTATGAGACTGCAAAAGAACTATCCCAAAAAAGTATCCTTTTGGCAGCTTTGGACAATAAAAGGTATATGACGGTTCCGGCTTCTTATCCATTTGTAACAGGCGTGCAGTCAGATATAAAAGACTGTCTGGCTCCTGGAGAATTGGCATATAACGCAATCGATTTATTTGGTGCTGGGATGTATGCAAATTGTAAGATTGGATTGCTTTTTGAACTTTCATGCGTTCCGTCGAATAGTTTTGCTGTCCCGGCTGCAGCGGCAAGGTTTAATACGTGGAAGAATAAGGGCAGTCATATCGAAATGGAACTTGAGAATTTACGGCCGTATCCGGCGTATGGGATTGACGAAGAAATTACTTTTAAGCGCGAGCAGGGTTTTTATAAAGAATTGCCGCTGGCTGTTTTTTATGTAACGAAAGAGGCGGATGTATATGCTGTCTGCCAAAGGGCAATGGACGAATTGTACAATAAGTATTTTGTACAGTCCTCAGTATTGTGCAATATGAAATCGGGGACAGATATACGGTTTCGGAAATTGGAATCCATAGCAAATCTGAAACAGGAACTTTTATTTATGGAATGTTGTTATAAGACAGATTTGCTGTTCCTTATGATAGAAGAACATAATAGAGAACAGGTAAGGATGCAGGTAGAAGCAGATTTAGAAATAACGCTTCATGGAGACAGAATAAAAATTCTATCTGAGGAAGGCTGCGCCAAAGGCAGGGCGAAAGATCTTTCGGATTTGATTTATCAAATTCTGCAGTAAATTTGATAAGGGAATGAGATGGGAAAAGACGCTTGAAAGAACATATCTGCAGGTGTATAATCGGAGTCATTAGACGTTTTGGAATGGAGGGGGAAATATGGAGCAGATACAGACATACCGTATGTTCTGGAAGGAGCGAAAGGATGGCGGCGCTTGTCTGGTTCGTTTATATGGAACTTCTCCGCAGATTCATCTGCCGTCAAAAATTGAGGGGCGTTCCTTAGTGGAAATTGCTCCGTATTGTTTTGCAAAAAAAGAGTCTTTAACAACAAAAAGAGATGAAATTGAGACGATAGTGGGAGAGGAAAAGGATGCGGCTTTTTTGAAAGAACTTTGCCAGACTTCGGTAGAAGAAGTATATCTTCCAGATTCGGTACAAAAAATTGGCAGCTATGCTTTTTATAATTGTAAAAATCTGCATACGTTACAAATTGGTCCGGCATTACAGGAAGTCGGCAGCGACGCATTTATGAATACGCTTTCGTTCCATTGGCTGATACTGCGCTGCGGGGCAAAAGAGCGCAGTGGGATTCGTCAGATTGTCAGTCAAATTTCTTCGGATTTACACGTACAGTTTGTTCGAAACGGACAGATAGAAGCGGCGCTGCTTTATCCGGAATATTATGAATCTTATGATGAAATCGCTCCGGCACATTTGTTTGGAAGACAGATTCATGGAGAAGGGTTTCGGGCAAGACAGTGTATCAAAGACGGCAAAGTGGATTTTGCGGGATATGACGCAGTTTTTTTACAGGCATGCGCCGGGGAATCGGAGAACACACTTGGGCAAATGGCGTTAAACCGTATCAAATATCCATATATGTTACTGGAAAAAGACAAAGAAATGTATCAAACTTATATCAAAGAACATATCCATGGAATTTCCGGCCGCCTGGTTACACGAAAATCATTGGATATGCTTCAACTTTTATATGAGGAGCGTCTGATGTCTTACACAGCGCTTTTGGAGTGTTCTAAGAACGCGGCAAAATCCGGCTGGACAAAGGGCAGTGCGTTTGTTTTGCAGTGTTTGGCAAAAGAACGTCCGGCAAAAGAGAATCGGTACGATTTTAATCTGTAATTCATTGCGGGGGAGGTGAAAAAATGGCGCATATACAGACACAGGCAGAATGGGAAGAGGAAATGTCAAAAAAGATTCTCACTTTTGTTTGGCAGGAACTTTATTTTGACCTGCGATTTTTGGAGCCGGCGTTGTCTGCATTTACATACAAAAGAATGGACGGCCTTTTGTCATTTGCTACGGATGGTATGAATTTGTATTTTTCAACGGAATGGCTTTTGCGTGTGTTTGAAAAAAACAGCGCATTTTTAAATCGCGCCTATCTGCATACCGTTTTTCACTGTCTGTTTCGCCAGCTTTGGCAGGTGGGTAATCGCAATGTACGTCTTTTCAATATTGCGTGTGACATTGCAGTTGAATATACGATAGATTCTATGGATAAAGGGTCTACAAAGCGGATATTAAGCTGGATTCGGACGCAGATGTATGACAGTTTAGAAAAAGAAGAAACAGGCGTTTCAGCGGCAATTCTATATCGGCGCTTAAGCACATACAGCGAAGAAAAAATAGAAGCGCTGGAACGGGAATTTTATACGGATTCCCATATATTTTGGCCAAAGGAAGAAGAGATGCAGTCGCCGGCTTTGGTATCTGCAAAGAACAGCTGGGACAAGCGCGCGCGTCAGGTCACGTTAGAGAAAGAACGTAAGGGAGAGAGCAAAGAAGAGGGAGAACAATTATTTGCCGCCCAGATAAAGGCGGGGGAAAGCAGAAGGAGTTATCGGGAATTTTTACAGAAATTTGCAGTCCTTTTGGAAGAACCGCAGTTGGATTTAGATGCGTTTGACTTGGGATATTATTCTTATGGGCTGAAAATATATGGCAACCTGCCGTTGATAGAACCTTTAGAGACAAGGGAAACCAACCGGATTCGGGAATTTGTCATTGTGATTGATACCAGTGATTCTACGAGCGGAGCGTTAGTAGAGGGATTTTTGAAGGAAACGTACGCCATACTGACGCAAAAAAATCAGTTCTCTTTTCAGTGTCAGATACGGATTCTTCAATGCGATGATAAAGTCCGAAGGGATGATACGATAAAGAATGTAAAAGAACTAGAAGAGTTTGCCAAAGATTTTCAGATTGTGGGCGGCGGAGGAACGGATTTTCGCCCGGCGTTTTCTTATCTTGAGGAATTGATGGCAAAAGGCGAATGCAGGCTGCCGGACGGTCTATTATATTTTACGGACGGTAAAGGAATTTATCCCAAAAAGAAACCGAAGTACAAGACGGCTTTTTTATTTTTGGAAGAGTATGACAAGGAAGCAGTGCCGCCTTGGGCAATACGTCTGAAATTAGAATCGGAGGAATTTTTGCATGAATATTAAACAGGCAAAAGAAGAAATCAAACATACCGTAAGGGCATATCTGGCAAAAGAAGAGATGGGAGAATACACCATTCCGGCAATCAGGCAGCGTCCGATTCTTTTGATTGGCCCGCCCGGTATTGGCAAAACACAAATTATGGAACAGATAGCAAGAGAATGTAACATTGGGCTTGTCTCATATACGATAACCCATCATACCAGACAAAGTGCGGTTGGGCTGCCGTATATCAAAGAAAAAGAATTTCAGGGAAAAACGTATTCTGTGACAGAATATACTATGAGTGAAATTATCGCCAGTGTTTATGAAAAAATAGAAGAAACGGGCATACAGGAGGGAATTTTATTTATTGATGAAATTAACTGTGTGTCGGAAACACTCGCGCCAACCATGCTGCAGTTTTTGCAGTGTAAGACGTTTGGAGGACAGTCAGTGCCAAAAGGCTGGGTGATTGCCGCGGCAGGCAACCCGCCGGAGTACAATAAATCTGTCAGGGAATTTGATATGGTAACGTTAGACCGGGTGCGCTGCATTTTTGTAGAAGCAGATTATAAAGTCTGGAGAGAATATGCGAAAACCCAGCGGATTCATGGGGCGATTCTTAGTTATTTGGAACTGAGGCAGAAAAATTTTTATCGGGTCGAAGCAGATGTGGACGGCATACAGTATGTGACGGCAAGGGGTTGGGAGGATTTTCATTATTTGTTATTGGCATATGAAAAAGAACGTCTGCCCATAACGCCAGAAATCGTTTACGAATATCTGCGCCATAAAGAAGTGGCGGAGGACGTTGCCGCATATTTGGATTTGTACCGGAAATATCAGGATGATTATGGAATTGAAGAAATTTTGGCCGGAACAGTGAAGCCGGCGGTTTTTGCGAGGATTTACGAAGCGGCGTTTGATGAACGTATCAGCGTTGTCAATTTGTTATTAGACGGGCTGATGAAACGTTTTTTGGATGTTTATTTCGAAAAATATCTGACGGACGAATATTTTGCCTTTTTAAAATCGTACCGCGCGGGTATGGAGCGCACAGATCAGCCGTTGCTGGAATATGAGAATCGCCTGCTTGAGCTGGAAACGTCATTTCGAAATAAGGAGAAGAATGGATTTTTGGACAGCAAGACACGGCGTTTTGAAAGAAGGATGTTTTTGCTTTTGAAAGAAGGAAAACCTTCGGCAGAGTCAGCCTCTTGGGAGGAGGCGTTTGAATACGCCAGAACAAAATTCAAAGCGCAGAATGAGAAGTTAAACCAAAAAGAAGAGGAAGCAAAAACTGCGCTGGAATTTGCATTTGATTTTATGGAAGAGGCGTTTGGCTCTGGTGAAGAAATGATTATTTTTGTGACAGAACTTACGGTGAGTAAAGAAGCCGCGGCATTTTTAGCGGAAAATGAATGTGAACGGTATCTTTTGTACAACAGTCAGCTTTTAATAGGAAGCAGAAAAGGTGAACTTTTATTAGAGTTAGAAAGAGGGAATAGATAAGATGAAAAGGGCGCAGGATTTAAAGGAATTATTGGACAGGATAGACCGCAGAAGTTATCCGGCGTATAAAGATACGGCGGGTATGTATCAGTTTCAAAACTATGTATTGTCGATTGACCATGTACAGGGAGACCCATTTGCGGCGCCTTCAAAAGTGAGTGTGATTGTCAATGCAAAACAAGCAAAATTTCCAGAGGAATATTATGGAAAGACTTGGAGAAAAGCCGCATTGCAGGATATGTTAATCCGCCATTTTTTCCAGAAAGCAGACCGTTGTTCTTTTCAGGCAAAAGGTTCGGGAAAAAGCGGGATGATTTCGGTAAGCCGTCCGTCCCAGAAAATTTTAGAGCGGAGCGCATGTCAAATCAATGAAAAAAACGGAGAGATTGTTTTTCGCCTGGAAGTGGGATTTCCAGCAAATGGAAGGACGATAAATTCAAGGGAACTGGAGAAAATTTTATTCCGTTTTCTTCCGGAATGTGTGGAAGAATCTTTGTACTGCAAAGCATATCAAAAAAATCAGGTCAGCGACGTGATTGCGCTTTCAGACGACCAGCAGTTTATCAGAGAAGAATTAAAAAAACAGAATCTTGCAGCTTTTATTGCAAATGGCTCTGTGCTGCCAAGGGCTACGGGAGTATCGGACAAACCGATGAATGGAGCAGTAAAATTTGCGGCCCCGTCTTCTATGGAAGTTTCCATGCAGCTTCCGCATGCCGGAAAAATTTCTGGTATGGGTATCCGAAAGGGGATTACGTTGATTGTCGGAGGAGGTTATCATGGCAAATCGACACTGCTAAAAGCGTTGGAATCCGGTGTGTATAACCATATTGCCGGAGACGGAAGAGAATACGTGATTACCGATGAAACAGCAGTAAAAATTCGCGCTGAAGATGGGCGCAGCGTGAAAAAAACGGATATTTCTATGTTTATCGGTATGCTTCCCAACGGAAAAGATACAAAAGCATTTTCAACAGAGGATGCCAGCGGAAGTACGTCTCAGGCGGCAAATATGATAGAAGCAATGGAAGCCGGGGCAGAAGTTTTTTTGATTGACGAAGATACTTCGGCGACTAATTTTATGATTCGGGATGAATTAATGCAGCGCGTAGTGCACAGAGATTTTGAACCGATTACGCCGTTTATTGACCGAGTAGAGGAATTGTATGAAAGATTTGGGATTTCAACGATATTAGTGGCGGGCAGCTGCGGCTCTTACTTTCATAAAGCAGACAAAGTCATTCAGATGAATCAGTATAAACCTCTGGACGTCACAGAACTTGCAAAAAAAGAAGCGTCTTCGTTTCCGTTTGACCCTTGTCCTTTAAAGCCGGCGAAAACTCCGGAATTTTCAAGAATGTTATTTTCACCAAAAATCGGGGGCAGGGACAGGATGAAAGTCAAAACAATGGGAAAAGATGCCGTTTCGGTTGACCGTGAAACTGTTGATTTGCGCTATGTGGAACAGCTTGCGGATACAGAGCAGGCCGTTATGTTAGGAATGATGTTAAAGTATGTGCTTTCCACGCCGTCATTTGGAAAGAAAACACTTACAGAAATTGTGGATTCCATCTGCGAGACGCTTTTCACAAAGGGAATGGAGGGAATCTATGGCGGCCGGTATCTTCCGACGGGACTTGCGCTCCCAAGGAAACAGGAAATTTTTGCTTGTTTGAACCGGTATCGGAAGTAAAAAAGATTTTGTCTTTTTTCTTTTGCATAGATAATAGCAAATTGGTATATAAATATCATTATATGAATGACAGCATTTGACAAGAATCATACAGTAATCTTAAATAAGTATTAAGATTTTCCGATTTCTTTGACAAAGCATAAATTTTATGTAAAAATGATTGCGTCAGTGAGAGGAGGATTTTATCAATGAAGAAAAGAATAAAGCGTTTGATAAGTGTATGTATGACATTGACAATTATTTTTGGAGCAGCGGTAAACGTGCCTGCAGCTGCGACGGATCAGGCGTCTGATTCTATACCGACTGCAGGTTCTGTATCAAATGAAAATACACCGGATGAGGATGCGCCGCAAGAAACAGCTCCGGTATCGAATTCGGACGCTGTACCGGCGGATCAAACACAAAAAGAGCCAGAAGGGCAAAAAGAGCCGGAAAATTCGAATACTTCCAATGGGACAAGTACTCCGGAATCTGGGCCGTCTGAGCCGCAAAATCCTGAGCCGGCGCCGGAAACTGGGCAAAAAGAGCCAGAAACCAATGCTGAAGATAATAAAGACCAGGATATTTCCGGTTCTGTTGCCACAGATAATAATCAGGATATTTCTGGTACGATTACAGTAGAACAGGACAAAAATGATGATAACGTGGAGATTAAAAAAAATGACAAGCCCTATCTGGCTTTAGGTTCCGATTTGTCAGCTGAGCAGCGGGCGACAGTGCTTGCAATTATGGGAATAGACCAGAATAAGCTGGCAGATTATGACGTTGTTTATGTGAATAATGCAGAAGAACATCAGTATTTGGATTCCTATATAGAAAAAAGCAAAATTGGTTCTAAGTCATTGTCTTCGATTGTCATTGTAGAACGTAAAGACGGAAGCGGACTAAATATTTCTACAAATAATGTAACGTATTGTACCGTAGGTATGTATAAAAATGCCCTGGCTACTGCCGGGATACAAAATGCAGATATTATCGTAGCCGCTCCGTTTCCAATTTCCGGAACCGCTGCGCTTGTAGGTATATTTAAAGCATATACCCAGATGACAGGCGATGTGATTGACGAGGAAAATATTGATGCAGCTTTAAATGAGCTTGTGGTAACCGGCCAGTTAGAAGCAGGCGGCGCTGATTCTGACGAAGTAGAGGGTATGATTGCTTATGTAAAACAGGCAGTCGTAGAACATGATTTGTCGGATGAATCTGAGATTCGCAAAGCCATTGCTGAAGGCTGCGACAAGTTTGGCATTACATTAACAGAAGAAGAAGTCAATGAAATTGTAAAACTGATGTTGAAAATCAGTGATCTGGATTTGGATGTAGATGGGCTATTAAATGCCGCGCAGTCTATTTATGACAAAATTTCAACCGCAGACAGTGGCTTCTGGGCAAAGATTAGAGAATTATTACGGACGATTTGGGCGAAAATCAAAGAATTATTTTAATATCCATGATACTTTTAAAAATATCGCGTCTTGGCTGACGCGGTATTTTTTGACGATAAGGATTCTAAGAAGATTTTTTTGGTTTCTTCATTCTTTCGCGGATTTTCTGTCTGTTTTCTTCACTGAATCCGACCAGAATATTATGATTTGCCTCAGATAAATAATCAATGATACCGTCAATATCGGATTTAATATTTTTGGGACAATGGATATAAACATGTTTATTGGCCGTAATATTTAATGTATAGGAAATGCTGAAATGATACGAGAACAGCTTGTGCAGCGTGGAATGTTTATAAATCCAAATGATTTCTTCAATGGGGACGATTGCAATCCCATATTTGGACGTTTCGATAAAAAAATGTTCGGTAATAAACATATCTTCAGTTGCAAGCTGCGGTAATGTCGCAAGTTCCTTTTCTGCCTGTGCAAGAAGTTCTTTTGGTTTCCCAAAATGGCCGAGCTTTTGGCAGGGCGGCGATAATTCTGGTTTGAACATAAATAGAAGAAATAAAATAATGTTTAGTAAGGCGGCAAAGCTGCCCGCAGCCAGCAAGACAAATAAAAATATACCGGAATTATACCGGAAATCCGGTTCGCTCAAATAAAAAGAATTGACTTTTGAGCGGATACCGGAAGTGGTCCAGGAGAGGTCGTCAGAAAGATGTTCTAGCAGAGAATCATATCCGGTATCTGCAGATAGTATCTTTCCGCGGATGGAAAGCCGCTTAATCTCAGGCAGGCCGTGTTCGCATGTATTCGGCGATAAAAGGATAATACAACATTCCTTTTGGTTTTTGTTTTCGATATAGTAATAATAGCCAGTGGTACGGTGGAAAGAATTTTTCGTATATCCGGTAAATTTTAGGTTTTCTAAAGTCGTAGATACAAATACGCGGTTTTGGTTATACAGCTCTTTCATCTTAGAAATTTGAGAAAGTTTTGTTGGAAACAGGACAGAAAGAATAGGAAGCGTTCCAAATAAAACAGCGGCAAATAACAGAGAAAGAATTGGATAGATCAGGCGTTTCCGGTAAAAATGATGGATTGTCTTCGAAATATAATGGTCTAAATTTTCCTGCATAATTTGGGAACTCCTGTCGAAAAAAGTATTTTAAGTTCAGTATAAGGGAGTAGAGAGAAATATTCAAGTAGGGATTGAGAGAAGATGGCAAAATGAGTATAATAGAAAAGTAAAATCAGGAAAGGGCATGGGGAAATGGAAAATAGAACGGCATATCAAGGATTTGCAGAAGTATACGATTTGTTTATGGATAATGTGCCCTATGAAGAATGGGGCGCGGCAATCGTTCAGATATTAAAAGAATATGGAATTTTGGAAGGCCTTATTTTGGATTTGGGCTGTGGGACTGGTAAAATGACAAGGCTGTTACAGCGGGCAGGATACGATATGATTGGCGCAGATGTTTCAGAAGAGATGCTTGGTATTGCAAGAGAATGGGAAGGAGAAGATTCTTCTATTTTGTATCTGAATCAGGATATGCGGGAATTGGAACTTTATGGTACGGTAAAGGCAGTCATAAGCATTTGTGATTCCATCAATTATATTTTAGAAGAAGAGGAATTGCTTGATGTTTTTTCCTTAGTCAATAATTATCTTGATCCCGGTGGTATTTTTCTGTTTGATTTGAACACTCTATATAAATACAGGGAAATACTGGGTGAGCAGACAATTTGTGAAAACCGTAAGGAAGGCAGTTTTATCTGGGAGAATTATTATGACGGAGAAACACAAATTAATGAATATGATTTGACATTTTTTATTCGGGAAGAGGATAATAGATACTGCAAATATGAGGAAACACATCTTCAGCGCGGATATGAATCAGACAGGATAAAAGAGTTGATAGAATTATCAGGATTAGAGTGGGTCGGCTGTTTTGAGGCTTTTTCAAAAAAAGCCCCTGACGAAACGAGCGAGCGGATTTATATCATTGCAAGAGAATGTAAAAAGAAGGGGGCATAATCAAATGGAAGATTATATTGTAAGGGCGACGGCGGCAAACGGACAGATTCGCGCATTTGCAGTTACGTCGAGAAACCTTGTAGAAACAGCAAAAAACCATCATAACACAAGTCCTGTAATGACAGCGGCGTTAGGAAGGCTTTTGTCCGGTGCGGTGATGATGGGCGTAATGATGAAAGGGGAAAAAGACCTTTTGACAATACAGATTCAATGCAGCGGTCCGGCAAAAGGACTGACGGTGACAGCAGATTCCAAAGGAACTGTCAAAGGATACCCCCAAACAGCAGATGTTATACTGCCGCCGAATGGGCAGGGAAAACTGGATGTCGGCGTGGCTTTAGGGTTAGGAGTGATGTCTGTGATAAAAGACATTGGGATGAAAGAGCCTTATGTGGGGCAGATTGAGTTGAAAACGGGAGAAATTGCAGAAGATTTGACGTATTATTTTGCATCCTCAGAACAAATTCCCTCTTCTGTCGGGCTTGGCGTTTTGATGAATAAAGACAATACCGTAAAACGTGCAGGCGGCTTTATTCTCCAGCTTCTGCCGTTTACAGACGAAGAGACGATTGGCCGTTTAGAAGAACGGATTGCGAATCTGACAAGCATTACCGCGCTTTTGGAAAAAGGGGATACGCCGGAGCTTTTGTTAAAAGAAGTTTTAGGGGATATTCTGTTTGAAGTCACTGACAGGATTGAGGCAAAATTTCAGTGCAATTGTTCAAAGGAGCGTATCGGTAAATCACTGGCTACAATCAGCAAAAAGGATTTAGACGAGATGATTGCCGACGGACAGGGTATTGAAGTTACGTGCCATTTTTGTAATACAAACTATAAATTTAATACAGAGGAATTAAAGGAGATTAGAAATTGAAAGACGGATATTTAAAAGTCGCCGCTATTACGCCGGATTTAAAAGTGGCGGATACAATTTACAATACAGAACGTATCTGTGAAAAAATAAAAGAGTGCGGCGCTTTAGGAGTAAAGGTTATGGTATTTCCGGAACTTTGCATTACGGGATACTCCTGCGGCGATTTGTTTTTACAGGATATATTATTAAAAAAAGCGCAAAAGAGTTTGAAAAAAATTGCAAAATGTACGGTAGGAATCAATGCAATTGTATTTGTAGGTCTTCCGGTTTGTGTCAGGGGAAAACTTTATAATGCCGCCGCCGCTCTTTGCAATGGAGAAATTTTGGGATTGGTACCAAAGACATTTCTGCCAAATTATAATGAATTTTATGAAGCGCGTTATTTTACAAAAGGAATGGAAGAGACAGTCTATATAGAGATAGCGGATGAATTGACGCCGATGGGGACAAATCTTTTGTTTTCCTGTGAAACAATGCCGGAGCTTGTAATTGGAATAGAAATCTGTGAAGATTTATGGGCGCCGAATCCACCGAGCATCAAACAGGCGTTGTCTGGCGCTGTTTTAACTGTGAATTTGTCGGCAAGCGACGAGTCAGCCGGAAAAGACTGGTATCGGAGAAGTCTGGTAAAAGGGCAGTCGGCAAGGCTTTTGGGCGCGTATATTTATGCCGGGGCGGGAATTGGAGAATCGACGCAGGACGTCGTATATTCCGGCCATAATATGATTGCAGAAAACGGCGTTCTTTTGGCGGAATCCAAGAAATTTGAAAACGGAATGATTTGTACTGAAATTGACCTGCTAAAACTTTTGGCAGAGCGCAGGAGAAACACGACATTTGAGACTTTAAACGAGGTTGATGAAGAAAACCGAATCGAGTTTTTGCTTGAAATGGAGCATACAAAATTGACGCGGACGGTCAATCCGACTCCGTTTGTGCCGGACGAAAAACAAGAGAGAGACAGACGATGTGAGGAAATTTTGACAATTCAGTCAATGGGGCTTAGAAAACGTTTGGATCATACGAATTGTAAATGTGCGGTTGTCGGTATTTCGGGAGGGCTTGACTCTACGCTTGCGCTGCTTGTAACAGTTCGTGCATTTGACAGTTTACATTTAGACAGGAAAGGGATTTTAGCTGTGACAATGCCCGGATTTGGGACGACAGACCGGACGTATGCGAATGCTGTCAATATGATTGAAAGTCTTGGCGTAACATTTATGGAAGTGTCCATAAAAAATGCAGTCAACGTTCATTTTCAGGATATTGGGCAGGATAGTTCAAACCATGATGTGACATATGAGAACGCGCAGGCAAGAGAACGCACCCAGATTTTAATGGATATTGCCAATAAAGAAGGCGGAATGGTGATTGGTACGGGAGATATGTCTGAGCTTGCGCTTGGATGGGCAACCTATAATGGAGATCATATGTCTATGTATGGGGTCAATTCCTCTGTGCCGAAAACTTTGGTGCGTCATCTGGTGCGCTATTATGCAGATACCTGTGAGGATATAAAGCGGAAAGAAGTGCTGCTTGACGTACTTGATACGCCGGTCAGCCCTGAATTGCTGCCGCCAAAGGAAGGGAATATTTCCCAGAAAACAGAAGACTTGGTAGGGCCATATGAATTACATGATTTTTTCCTGTATTATATGCTTCGCTTCGGGTTTACTCCTGGAAAAATATATCGTCTTGCGAAACTGGCATTTTTGGGCGTATATGAAGAAGAAGTCATTTTGAACTGGCTTAAAAACTTTTATCGCCGCTTTTTTTCACAGCAGTTTAAACGTTCCTGTCTTCCGGACGGGCCGAAAGTCGGGACGGTTGCACTGTCTCCCCGCGGCGATTTGCGGATGCCGTCGGACGCATGTGCGAGGATTTGGCTGGATGAAATAGAAAAACTAAGATAAAGAAAGTGGGGACTCCTATGCAGTATCGCAGAGATAAAAAAGGGAACGAGCTGTCTGTGCTGGGATATGGCTGTATGCGTTTTACCAGAAAAGGCGGCAGTATTGATATAGAAAAAGCAGAACGAGAATTGATGTATGCAATTGAAAATGGCGTAAATTATTTGGATACTGCATATATTTATCCAGGAAGTGAAGCGGCGGTTGGAGAGATTTTATACAAAAATAAATGCCGCAGAAACGTATTTCTTGCAACAAAACTTCCGCATTATATGATAAAATCCATGGAAGGCGTGGAAAAGACGTTTCAGGAAGAGCTTCGCAGGTTAAAGACGGATTATATTGATTATTATCTGATGCACATGCTGACAGATACGGATACCTGGAAAAAATTAAAGAAAATGGGAATAGAGGAATGGATTGCAGAAAAGAAAAAAAGCGGAGCCATCCGGAATATTGGATTTTCCTATCATGGGCATACGGCAATGTTTCAGCAGCTTATTGATGTTTACGACTGGGATTTTTGCCAGATTCAGTATAATTATATGGATGAGCACAGCCAGGCGGGAAGAGAAGGACTGCACTATGCGGCAAAGAAGGGAATTCCAGTTATCATTATGGAGCCTTTGCGGGGCGGGCGTCTGGTCAATCTTTTGCCCAAAAGTGCAAAACAGTTATTTGAACAGGACAGTCTGCACCGGACTCCGGCGGAACTTGCATTCCGCTGGCTTTATAACCAGCCGGAAGTAACATGCGTGCTTTCCGGCATGAATTCGATAGAGATGATTAAAGAGAATATAAAAACAGCAGAAAAAGCAGTCTGCGGTCATTTTTCGGCAGAAGACGAGGCGCTTGTCGGCCGCGTAAAAGAGGAAATTCAAAAAAGCGTCAAAGTAGCCTGTACGGGCTGCGGATATTGTATGCCCTGTCCAAAAGGCGTCGATATTCCGGTGACATTCCGTTGTTACAATGAGATGTATTCTGAATCCAAAAGCGGGGCGAGAAAAGAGTATTTGCAGTGTACGGCGTTTCGTAAAAATCAAAGCAGCGCGTCGATGTGCATAGGATGTGGGAAATGCGAGACACACTGTCCGCAGCAGATTGAAATTCGAAAGGAATTAAAAAGAGCAGTAAAAGAGCTGGAGACGCTGCCGTATAAAGCGGCGGCAAAGGCAATTGCATTGTTTCGGTTATGGTAAAAATGCAGGCTGCCGCAAAGAGTAGTTCTCTTGCGGCAGCCTGCATTCTTATACCCTTCTGACATGGTCTGCCAGAGAAGTTTTTGACGCTCCTACGCGTACCGTATTTCTTGTGTAGACGAACGTATACATAAAAACAGCAAATACAATTCCTGTGATAACGTCAAAAACAGAGTGCTGTTTTAAAAATACAGTAGATAAAATGATGCTTGTCATGAAAAGGAACGATCCTATACGCAGCAGTTTATGCTGTTTGAAGTTTTCACTGTGCCAGACGGCAATGTTGACCCCAATGGAATTATAGACATGGATACTGGGAAATAAATTGGTCGGCGTGTCTGTTTTGTATAAGATACGTACGAAATCTACAAAAATATTGTCATGTTCAAATACTGTCGGCCTCAGATGGTGGCCGTTGGGATATACCGTAGAAATAATTAAAAAAACAGTCATTCCGACAAATAAAAAAATACATAACCGGCAAAAGTCTTCTTTATTTTTAAACAAAAAATAAAAAATGGCTGCGGCTACATATACAAACCACAACAGATACGGCACAATAAAGTATTCGACAAAGGGAATAAAATCGTCAATTGTCATGTGTATAATATGAAAACGGTTGGTTACTGTCCGTTCCAGCCAGTTAAACCATGGAAAATATACCAGAAAATACAATAACAGCAAGCCGTGTTTATATTTTTGGAAAAAAAGAGAAACTTTGTTTTTCCATGTATGTCTTTTTACGGTTGGTAGATTCAAAATATTCACCCTTTACTTTATAATCCTTATAAATAGTATGCTTTTCGAAATGAATTATAGCACAGGTGTTTTTATGCTACAATCTTAATTTTAATTTTTTTCATAAAAATTAAGGTAATCTTAAGAAAATATGACAATAATTTTCTATTTGACAAAGCAGGACGAGATTGTATAATAAACATGTTGGACATGAAAGCAGGAACAAACGTATATACATAGGAATAGAATCAACCAGACAGTATATTGTATATAGGAGGAATCGGGATATGGAACCGACAGAAAAAAAACGAAAGTTTCCGGTAAAAATAGTTGTACTCATTCTTGTTGTGGCGTCAGTCGTCTATTTTGGGCCGGCTGTTTATTTTCATAGTCATTTTCTGCCATCTACTACCTTAAATGGAATGTCTGTTTCAGGAAAAACCCAAAAACAGGTAGAGGATATGATTACAGAAGAAATAGACAGATACGCATTGCAGATAGAGACAAGAGGAGAGACAGAAGTCTTAAACGGAGCGGATATTTCACTTGCGCCGGAGTTTGGAGACAGTATTTTAAACTGCATGAAAGCACAAAATCCTTATATTTGGCCGGCGGCGTTGTTTTCTTCTCAGGAATTAGAAGAAGAGACGATTGTCAGTTTTGATAAGGAAAAATTAGAATCAAAAGCAGATGAATTTTCTTTTATGCTAAAAAAGAACCAGAAAAGCCCCAAAGACGCTTATTGTTCGGACTATTCGGAAGATGGATATAAAATTATTCCAGAAGAACTTGGAAGCAAAATAAAAAGAAATCAGTTAGTTTCTACACTTAGCGAGGCAGTAAACAATTTAAAAGAAACCGTATCGTTAGAGGAAACAGATTGTTATGTCAAACCAAATGTAACATCAGAAGACGAAACATTGAAAAAGGTGACGAATACCTTGAATCAGTACACAGGCGTCACATTGACATATCGTATTGGCGAGAAAAAAGAAACGCTTGACGGCAGCGTTACACATGAATGGATGAGAGTAAACGGCAGTGAAGTGACGATTGATGAAGAAGCGGTAAAAGATTATGCAGACAGTCTTGCATCTTCTTATAATACAGTTTTCCGGAAACATACGTTAAATACTTCTTATCAAAAAACGGTTGATATTACGGCTGGGGATTACGGCTGGAAAGTGGATAAAGAAGGAGAAAAGGAGCAGATTTTAAAAGACATAAAAGCAGGGAAATCCTTAGAGCGGGAATTGATTTATTCCCAAACTGCAAACAGTCATGGCGAACATGATTATGGAGATACTTATGTTGAGATTAATCTGACAGCGCAGCATTTGTTTTTTTATAAAAATGGCAGCCTGATTGTAGAAAGT
Source organism: uncultured Lachnospiraceae bacterium (assembly GCA_910586355.1). Classification (GTDB taxonomy): domain Bacteria; phylum Bacillota; class Clostridia; order Lachnospirales; family Lachnospiraceae; genus Roseburia_B. The sequence goes on along the minus strand of CAJUHJ010000009.1, from coordinate 5,258 downwards.
GATTTTGTGTCTGGTAATCTGTCAAAAAATTATGATACGCCGACAGGAATTTATGGATTGACATATAAGCAGGAAGACGCCGTACTTAGAGGTGAAAATTATGCTTCTCCGGTAGATTACTGGATGCCGTACTGCAATAATGTTGGGATGCACGACGCTTCCTGGAGAAGAAGTTTTGGCGGAAGCATTTATAAAACCAGCGGTTCCCACGGATGTATCAATCTTCCGGCAAGCGCGGCAAAGAAAATATTTGAAAATATTGAGCAGGGCGATCCGGTCATTGTTTATACGCTGCCTGGAACAGAAAGTCCGGCTGCAGTCGCACAGGATGCGGCGAGAGTCGTGAGCCTAATTAACAGTATTGGCGCAGTAACATTAGAAAGCGAGCCCGTTATTACAGAAGCAAGGAAGCTTTACAATGCGCTTCCACCGTCGGGACAAGCCCAGGTGCCCAATTATGATCTTTTATTAGCGTCAGAAGCAGAGCTGGCGGCGCAAAAGGCGCAGATACCGCCCGCGGCTCCGGTAGAACAACAGCCGCAGTAGAGATTTTAACGGCTGACAGGAGGGATTATGCAGGGACAGTTTGAGAGAACAGAAATGCTTTTGGGAAAAACAGCCATTGAAAGGCTTCATAATTCCCGCGTAGCCGTATTTGGTATCGGCGGCGTGGGAGGATATGTCTGTGAAGCGCTTATCAGAAGCGGTGTGGGCGCATTTGATTTAATTGATAAAGATACAATAAGCATCACCAATTTGAATCGGCAGATAATTGCACTAAAATCAACAATTGGGCGTGATAAAACGCAGGTAATGAAAGAACGTATGTTAGACATTCATCCATCGGCAGATATTCGTATCTATAAACGTTTTTTTCTTCCGGAAAATGCAGGGGAATTTCCTTTTGATGAATACGATTATATTGTAGACGCTGTGGATACGGTAACTGCAAAACTGGCATTAGTACAAAAAGCGCAGGAGAATCATATTCCAATTATCAGCTGTATGGGAGCCGGCAATAAACTGGATGCAAGCCTGTTTCGCGTAGCGGATATTTATCAGACAAAGGCCTGTCCGTTGGCAAAAGTGATGCGGCGGGAACTAAAAAAACGCGGGGTAAAGTCGTTAAAAGTGGTATATTCGGAAGAAAAACCGATGGGTATTCACAGCGAATGGCAAAGAGGGGAAAACGATAGCAGAATCCCTGGAAGTACGGCGTTTGTTCCGCCTGTGGCAGGTCTTTTGATTGCCGGGGAAGTGGTAAAAGATTTAATTAAAATTTAAGAATTTAAAAAAAACTGCTTGTAAAAATAGAAGTATAGGGTATAATCTTGATGAAGTGTTTTTTATATTTTATGATATAAAACCGTTATGCGAGTCAATATAGGTTGAAAGGAAAAGGAGAGCAGTGATGGACAGACTGGAACTAAAGAAGATGGCACTTAATGTACGTAAAGGAATTGTGGATTCTATTTACAGCGCAAAAGCAGGGCATCCGGGAGGCTCCCTGTCAGCAGCAGATTTGTTTACGTACCTGTATTTTAAAGAGCTGAATGTCGACCCAAAACATCCGAAAATGGAATCCCGCGATCGCTTCGTATTATCTAAGGGGCATACTGCTCCGGGACTTTATGCAGCGCTTGCGTATCGTGGTTTTTTTCCGGTAGAAGATTTGGTAACGCTTCGGCATGTCGGAAGTTACCTGCAGGGACATCCGGATATGAAATGTGTTCCCGGAGTAGATATGTCTACGGGTTCTTTGGGACAAGGCCTGTCGGCGGCAGTTGGAATGGCGCTTGCAGGGAAAATGGATGGGAAAGAGTACCGTGTGTATGCGTTATGCGGAGACGGAGAAATTCAGGAAGGACAGATTTGGGAAGCGTCAATGTTTGCCGGCCATCGTAAACTGGATAATCTTGTTGTCATAGTCGATCACAATAAACTTCAGATTGACGGAAAAGTAGAAGAGGTGTGTTCTCCATATCCGATTGCCCAGAAGTTTCAGGCATTTAATTTCCATACAATTACGATTGACGGACATAATTTTGACGAAATAGAAGCTGCTTTTAAAGAAGCGCGTGAAACGAAAGGAATGCCTACTGCAATTATTGCCAATACGTTAAAGGGAAAAGGGGTTTCCTTTATGGAAGATATTGCAGAATGGCATGGAAAAGCGCCGAAAAAGGAAGAATATGAAGTTGCAGTGGAAGACTTAAGGAAAGAGGGGGAAGCGTTATGCCGATAAGCAGAAAGTTAGAAGAACTGCCAAAGATTGCCACTAGGGAAGGATACGGACAAACTTTAGTGGAGCTTGGAAAAGAAAATGAGAATATAGTGGTATTGGATGCAGACCTTGCAGCAGCAACAAAGACAAATATGTTTGCAAAAGCTTTTCCGGACAGGCATATCAACTGTGGCATTGCAGAAGCGAATATGGCAGGAATTGCAGCAGGACTGGCGGCAAGCGGTAAAGTGCCGTTTATCAGTTCGTTTGCAATGTTTGTATCGGGACGCGCATATGAACAGATTCGCAATTCAATCGGCTATCCTGGATTAAACGTAAAAATCGGGGCTTCCCACGCAGGTATTTCCGTTGGCGAAGATGGAGCAACCCACCAATGCAATGAAGATATTGCTTTAATGCGCAGCATACCGGGTATGATGATTATCAATCCAAGCGATAATATAGAAGCACAGGCAGCCGTAAGAGCCGCTTATGCACATAAAGGACCCGTTTATATGAGGTTTGGCAGACTGGCAGTTCCGGTTTTTAATGATAGAGAAGATTATAAATTTGAACTTGGAAAAGGGATTATCTTAAGAGAAGGAAAAGACGTTACGGTTTTTGCAACGGGCTTATGCGTAGTAGAAGCGCTCTATGCGTGTGATATGCTTGCAAAAGACGGAATCGATGTGGAACTGATTAATATTCATACAATTAAGCCGCTTGATGAAGCGCTTGTCGTATCTTCGGCAGCTAAGACGGGCAGAGTATTTACGGTAGAAGAACATTCCATTATTGGAGGTCTTGGTTCCGCCGTATCAGAGACCTTAAGTGAGAATTGCCCGACGAAAGTAACCCGGCTAGGGATGCGGGACGTATATGGAGTGTCCGGTCCGGCAGTTGAACTTTTGCATAAGTTTGAGCTGGATGCAGAAGGAATTTATCATCAAATCAAAGAGACTTTGAAAAACGATTAACAATTTATGGAAAAGAGCCGATATATCTAACGAACAGGTATATCGGTTTTTATATTGCAGGAAAAGCCTGTCTGGTAAATGGAATTACAAATTCAGTTCAAGGAGGATATGAGATGAATCAGGTAACACAAGCAGACGTAGCAGGCAGTTATATGCCAACGGAAAAGACAGAAACCAAAAAAACAGACGTGAAAAAGACAAAAGTAGGCGGCGCGACAATCGGCTCTCCAGAATTGAGCGAGAAAGCAGCGAAGTATTATGCAAAATTAAAACAGAAATATTCCAATATGGATTTTATTTTGGTAAGTGAAGACAAAAAAGCAGAAGCGCAGGCAAATGCCGGAAAATATGCCAACGCAAACCGTATGGTAGTTTTGATTGATACGGAAAAAATAGAGCGCATGGCCGAAGATGAAAAATACCGTAAACAGTACGAAGCAATTATAAGCGGCGCGACAAACCAGCTCTCCCAGTTAAAGAGCAGTCTTTCGACCAACGCATCCAGTGTGAAAACATACGGTATGCAGGTGAAAGAAGGGACGGCGTCATTTTTTGCAGTAATTGATAAGTCTCTTGCAGCACAAAAGAAACGCATAGAGAAAAAAGCAGCAGAAAAGAAAGAAGCCAAAAAAGCCGCAGAAGAAAAACAGGCAGAGAAAAAGAAAGCCGAAAAAGAAGAAGAAGCAAAATTTGAACAAGACTGGAAAGAAGAGGATACTATAATGGTGACAGCATCCTCCATAGAAGAATTGATAAAGAAAATCAACGACACGATTTATCTTGGAATGAGCGATTATGTACGTACTAAAGAAGAATCGTGGGTTGGAGGCAATTTAGATTTTTATGGTTAAACTAGTGAAATAAGTCAAGCAGTCCGGCCGCTCGTGTTTGCCACGAGTGGTCTTTTTTTGCCTTATAATATCCATTCTGCGATAATTGGGCAAGCTGGTTTTCAGAAGCAAGCAGATGAAATATTTTCTCTGACAGGCTGTCTATATCTTTAAAATCATAGAATAGGATTTCTTTTTCATGTTCAAACTGCCGTTTTAAAAGCGGTGAAGAATCTGTTGCACAAAGACTGTGATTTAACATTGCAGAATATATTCTGTCATGCGCACCGTTTTTAAATTCAGGCAGCAGGTTTAAAGTGATTTTTGCTCTTCGAAATAATGTAAAAGTTTCCCCAAAAGAAGTATCATCTATCACTTTGATTTGTGAAAAATCTGTAAGCGGTGATTTTCTCCATCCGTTTCCGCAGAGCGTGAGTCTGACATTCTTTTTTGCAAGATGAAAAAGCAGTTGTTCCCTTTTCCATGCCCTTAAATAAGTATCGCATAAAAAACATGCCTGCATATGGAGCGGAAACGTCTCTTCGATAATCTCGGCTTCTTCTAATGAAGGCAAAAGAATACGAAGCGCCGCTTCTTGTGTCAAAGAAGTATCAGAAAGCATAAGGTCAATTAATTTTTTCGTTAAATCGGAAAGAAATGCCGGGCATTTCTGAATAGAATCTTCCACCTGCCTGTAATCTGTATAAGTTCCTGGAAATAAAACGTCGATTTCTTTTTTGGGATAATTCTTGTTTTCAGAAATATCTTCTCCCGTCATAAGAAAAAGATGAACCGAAGAAATATGGGGATAGTGTTCTTTGATATACGATTTATGGTTTTCGTCCAGACAAAGCACATGAAAATTGGAAATTTTCTGTTTTAACGTATCGTGGTGATAAAGTGGATGATCCAATATAATATCATAAAATGGCGCATGGATCTGATCTAAAAAATAACTGCCGTCGTCCATTTTAAAACGAGGAAGATCAGAATTAAAATCAAACACAGCGTCATACGATTTCCCAATCAAAGTTTCAAGCGCCTGCGGCGTGTTTTCTTTTGGAGAAAACAACTTAGCAAAAGCTCCGTTTTGCGTAAGCGCCTTTACAAGCGAATCAGCAAAATAAAGATAAGAGTTGTAGCAGACAGGCTTTAATGCAAAAATTAAAAAATGTTTCATAATAATCTCCATTCCGCCGCCTTTCAGTTGGCGGCACAAATAGTAAT
>CAJUHJ010000008.1 GCA_910586355.1 uncultured Lachnospiraceae bacterium | reverse complement strand
ATTTTTTGTACAGAAAAGGAGCTGCGCACTAATTATTTAGTGCGACAGCCCCAAACAAAAACTAATACAGTGTTGTACAGAAATGAAAACGACCACAAAATTCAGATGTTGCATCTCCATGTAATCCCATATAATACGTATAATCCTTATCCGGATCATTTCCCTTATAGTAAGGAATCCTTGCACAGCATGTATTGCAGACAATCTGCAGTCGTTTCACACCTTTGGTCTTACACTTAGCCCCCTTGCTCATCTTGCTGTATTGTCCGTTCTTGTAAGCCAGTACCTTGACTGTGTAGTTGGTTTGCCCTGTCAAATGCTTAATGGTGTAAGTTGTCTTCTTTGTCTTCGGTGCATACACAAGCGGAGTGTCAAAATAATCCTTTGATACCTTGGTATACTTAGAATAATCAACATCCTGGTAAATCAGCACCCTGTAATGCTCCGCCCCCTTCACTTTCTTGAACTTCACCTTCACGGTTCCTTCCGTCGTCTTCACAACCTTTACATTCTTCACGGTAGCCGGCCTGCTTGCAGCCTTTACACTGAAAGCATCCATCGCAACAAAGGCGATCATGCAGATGGCAAACAGCAGAGCCATGGCAGATCTTCTGTTTTTCAATTTTCTCATGAATCTTCCTCCTTTTTTTTTACATATTCCGTGTCTTTATTATATCATTTTGTTGAATAATATCAACTATAAAAGAATTTTGCTTGGCGGAGAAGCGGGGAAGGTATGAGGAGATACAGTTTTTGCAAGAAAAGGGAAGCCGGCCCGCATCGTATGATAGAGCCGGAAGGAGGAATGAAATGGAAAAAAATATTAAAGAGCTGCTGCAGGACATGGGGTTCCGTCCAATCGGTTTGGATGATGAATTCAGGTTCCGCTGCACCAGATGCGGAAGATGCTGCATCCACCGTGAGGACATTCTGTTAAGCCCGCAGGACATCTTCAGGATGGCGGGGGAGCTGGGGATGGAGGCCGGTGAATTCATGGCGGATTACTGTGAGGCTTACATCGGGAAGGATTCAAGGTTTCCAATTGTAAGGCTCATGCCCCGCGGATCAGTCAGGAGATGCCCCCTCCTCAAAGACAGGAAATGCCGGGTGCATGCCGCAAAGCCATCGGTGTGTGCAATGTTCCCGGTCGGCTGGTGCATTGTCATGCGGGGGCCGGGAGAGGAAGAGGCGGGAAGCGGGATACAGTATCTGCTGAACCTGACATCCTGCGGTGAAAGGTCAGAGACACACACGGTCAGGGAATGGCTGCAGTCATTCGGAATCCCCTTGGAGGACAGGTTCTTTCTGAAGTGGCAGGAGGTAGTGTATGAAGCTGGAGAGGCCTTCCGCAAGGCGGAGATCCGGGCGGATGCCAGGGAGATGGAAACCTTCTGGCAGGCGGCCACGGTGATGCTTTACCTCAGCTATGACATGGAAAAGGAGTTCCTGCCGCAGTTTGAGGCAAATGCACAAAGGCTTCTGGAAATGCTCCGCAAGGCTGTCCCGCAGGGCTGACAGAAGAAAATCCCACAATAATTGAAGGAAGGAGGAACCCATGAGACGGGGAGCCGGGAAATTTCCGGCTCCCTGTTTCCGTCCCGGTTTTCAATGCAGGGAGGATTCCTTTTTTGCAAGAAATTCCAATCAGGATACACTGCTAAAATGACATGCAGTAGGTGGAATTGGAAAACTTCAGGAACGGAAGCAGGGAGGCTTCTATTTTTGCAAGAAATTCCAATCAGGATGCACTGCTAAAATGGTAGCAGTAAGTGGAACTGAAAAACTGCAGAAATGGAAAATGGGAGGTGAGAGACATGAGTAAATATTATGGCAAAAAGGACATAATGGAAACATTGCAATGTGGAGATCAAAAAGCATTAAATTTTCTAAAGCTACTTTTCCAAATGCAGTATGCTGTTAAAGTGGGGAAGAGTTACTTGATAAAGGCTGAGGATTTTGACAGGTTTTTTGAAGATTCTAAAGGACAGGAAATCGCAATTTGACAGGATGTTTTTTGAGCGGCATCCAAATATTATATATGGCAGAAATGGTTTACATAGACTGCTTGTTTTAGTTAAAGGAAATTTCGTAATGAGCATTTCAGGATTAGAGATAAAAATTGGAATAAAGAGAATAATCAATAAATTATGCGTCATCATATCGCTTTCATTACTGCTGAATAAAAAAGAGTATATAGATTGCTGCCTGCTCTATATGCTCAGTGGCGCATTTTTACCATTTTATCTAATTTAAATTCTTGCCAGATATTCCGCAGATTTTGTTTCACACCGTTTCCATACCAGGGATGAGTCATGAAAATGAGGCTCCCTCTTTTGAAGTACATCTAATAAAATATTCACATCAATCAGTAATCTCATATTTTTCCCTCTGTTTTGAATCCCTTTTCTATTCAAGATCATAGTTTCCATTCAGGAGCATGTTGAGGTATTTCCCAAAATGATTCTGCATTTCTGTTGTTATTGCGCCAATCATGGAACCTCCCCTTTTCATATGAGCTATTTAAATTGAATTAACTGATTTATAAGGGGATTTTCTCTATCTTTGACGCTCAGTACGGATGGAAAATTGACAAACAAGGAGTTATATGGTAAAAATGAAATAATGGAACTGCATGGTAAAGGCGGATGGCATTGATAATTTTTTTGAAGATTTCAAAGGGCAGGAAATAGTGATTAGGTATCATTATGCATGAAATAACTATCATAAAAACTATCATAATGAAATGTCTGAAGGAATTTAAAAGATTAGAGAATCAAGTAAAATCAAGTGTTTTGAAGGATGGTATAAACAAACTTTGGCAAGATTGTGAATTATAATAAATAATCTATCAGCTTTTAAAAAAATCTGATAGAAGGAAAATATAGTAAAGAGGGGCGTCAAAGGAAACGAATTCCTTTGGCGTCCCTTGTGTTATCTAAATTAGGATATTTTATGGCAGAATATGAAATCAGAAAGAAAAGAAGGGAGCGTGGGAATAGAGGAAATGGAAAAGGATACTGGCAGGAATCTGGTTGATTGGAGAAAATTATGCTATATCCTTTTTTTGGTACTGGTAAAATGCTGTGGTTATGCTAAGCGCTGTGACTATGAGGCCGACAGAAAGATAAGAAAAATTTATCCCTCCCTCAGAGATAATATCGGAACCTTCTGCATAGCTAAAGGGTGTGATAAATTTTAAAAAGTTCATTTTTTCAGTCAGGTTGGAAAGAATATTTATAAAATAAAACAGCGCTGCAACGCCAAGTCCGCCGCCTGGGCCTTTTCTGTTTAAGAATGAGGAACAGCAAAAACAGACGGAGGCTGTTTCAATTTGCAGTATAAAATAGGCAAGAAACATCAGGGATAACGTTTTGGCATCCGGTGTTTCGCCAATGGCAGATATGGAGAGTAGTGTAACCAGAATCACAACAATATTCAGAGAAAAAATCTGTAAGAGCAGAGCGCAGAATTTTTGCAGGACAATGCTGCTTCGTTTGATGGGATGGGTAAGTAAAAATTCTGCCGTCTGTTCTTTTTCTTCTTTTGCAAGGGAGGAGATACCAATAAGAGCGGCGAAAAAAGAGCCTCCAAGCCCAAGGATATTGCCACATTCTACACTGAAAAACCCCAGAAATTCACCAAAATTGATTTTATCCATGCCAAATGCGGCAGAAAAGCTTCCGAGATTGGAAAACATGCCGCTTATGTCTTCCATTTGCGTTTTCATCTCCGGATAGACGAAGATACAAACGCCAAACATACCGGCAATGATTGCCGTCCAAATGAATAGCATTTGTTTTCCTTCGGAAAGTTCGTGTTTGAGTAATGTCATATCAGGCAGTCTCCTTTTCATAATAGTGCAGAAAGATTTCTTCTAAATCTGGTTCGGTTATGGAAATATCCGTCAGTGGAAGTTGTGCAAGGGCGTTTAAAAGTAAATCCGGTTTGCCGCTGTATAAAAAACGGAAGGAATCGCCGTTTTGTTGGATGTCTTTGATATGTGGGAGAGAAGGCAGTTTTGAAATGCCCCTGACAGTTACCCGTTTTGTATTTGTATGTCCCAAATGTTTTACGCTTTCAGAAACTAAAATTTTTCCTTCGCGTATAATTGCAGCATGTTTACAATACCGCTGCACTTCAGATAATACATGAGAAGAAAGAAATATTGTGCTTCCCTTCTGGTTGTGTTCTTCTAAAATAGCGTAAAATTCCCGTTGTACCAATGGGTCGAGCCCGCTGGTTGGTTCATCTAAAATACACAGCTTCGGCATATGCTGCAGGGCGCAGACGATGGATACCTTTTTGCGGTTTCCAAGTGAAAGTTCTGAGATTTTCTTTTCTGTATCAAGCGACAGCCTTTCACAAAGCCGGACTGCCTGAGCAGCACAGTCTTTTTTTCGTAAATCTGCAGAGAGTTTTAGGATGTCCTTTACTTTTTGGCTGTTGTAAAAGAAAGCTTCAGAAGGCATATAACCAATCAAAGGAAGGATTTCAGATTTTTGTTTTGTAATATCTTTTCCGAAAATTTCAGCCGTTCCGCTGGTAGGAGAAATCAGTCCTAAAAGCGTACGTATTGTAGTGCTTTTGCCGGCGCCGTTCGGACCGATAAATCCAAAGAAATCCCCCTCGGAAACAGTTAAATTCAAATCAAGGATGCCCCTTGATTTTTTGCGGTTTATAGAGAATTTTTTTGAGGTGTAATATTTGGAAAGAGAAGATGTTGAAATCGCAAACATAGTGTTGTTCCTTTCTCAGACAGATGCTTTAAAAACATTTTCTGCTTTATGGGAAATTTGTTTCTAGTTTATTATACCTCATTGGACGTTTTTGTGAACCCCCTTTTTTATTCTGGTGAAAAATGAACAGGATTTTAGACTGTTGTATCCGTTCAAAAAGGCCTGCTCGAATACACATAAAATAAGAAAGAATTTATGTAGAATAACTTGCCAATTTCTTCAAATGAATCTATAATATAAAATACAAAAGTATACAATCGGCAAAAAAGAAGAATAGGAGGTAATCTTAGTTATGGGAATTTTAAAAAGGGGATGCGCAGCATTCCTCGCATCTACAATGGTTCTGGGACTGCTGCCGGGTATGTCGGCCCAAGCAGCGGAAGAAGCGGAGAAAACTGCTAAAGAAGTGGTGGAAAGTGATTTTGACGCTTACCGTGCTCCGTCTCTATCCGGCCCAATACAGACTTGGGTATATCAGGGAGAGGAGTTTGACTACGAAAACAGCAAAAACCAGGTATTTGCAGATGATCAGGAAGACGGTGACCTGACGAAGAGTATCATACAGAAAGGTTTCGTAGATACGGCAGAATTAGGGGATCAGACCGTTATATACGAAGTTACGGATTCCGATGGTAATAAGAGCACTCTTGAGACGACAGTGACAGTTCTGGCAAAGGACAGCGAGGATGACGCAAAGAAAAACATGAAGCGGATACTGTATACGCTGCCGGATGCGTCTCATTTGACAAATATTGGATTTAACAGAGGATATGGGCATGATCGCCAGAACCTTGGGTTTTGGCTGCCGGCGGGAGAGACTCTTACGGTGCGGCTTGTCAACCACGAAGATTTTTCCGACGAGCTGGAGCCTAAGATTCAGCTTCTGAATCATGATTCATGGAGCGAGAATTTGATTACTGTGTCAGAGGATGGGTCAGAAGGCGAATATAGTGATAATGTGAACAGTGTCAAAATTCCAAAAACCGGAGAATGGGTTACAGTCAAAAACAAATGCAAAATCTGGGAAACAGTATATGACGATTCTCAGGGGAAGTATGTACATAGAAAAACGGATCAGTTTCACTATGTAGACAGCGTCCCATTTATTTATACGCCCAAAAAGACGCCTGTGCAGCCGATCATAGAGATTAAGTGGAACGGTGCGTTTCAATCTATTCCCTATTACCGCTATGGCGACGATGAGGAGTCATTTTTTAACGATTGGGATACAAGGAAATCGCCGTATGCGATTATCGAGGGACAGGCGGCTACATTTTTAATTCCAATGAAAGACAGAAACAATATCATTGATAAGCAGGGAAAGGACAGTGCGTATTCCTTCCATACGATCGACGGTATGCTGGAGTGGTATGCGGGATTTGTTACACAGTACGATGCGTTTTCGGGGCTGGATTTTTATACGGACGATCCTTCCTGTCAGAACGTGAGGGCAAAGTTTTTCATTAAGGCGAACCAAAACGGCGTGGGCCTGGCCTATTACGGCGGGGATCACAGCGCGAACAATGACGATAACCTTGGCGATTATTTGTGTAAAAACTGGGTTTCCCTGCATGAATTTGGCCATGGATATGAAGGGAATATTGCCGGGCAGGAGTATTCCTTTGTAGAAAGTACAAATAATATCATGGGTTTTTACTATGAGCTGACTTATCGTCCCAAAACAGATTTTGGATGGCTGTTAGGAGGCGCAAAGGGCGACGAGGCGCAATGGGTTGAGGAATACAGAAAGCTTGGGAAGCAGTCAGAGGAGTTAAGGAACAGCGTATCGTCGTTTGACGAGCCGGGCAAGGATACGTCCGGCCCGGTAATTGACCACAGGAACAGGCTCTTTATGTTTACGAACGCGCTGGACGCATTAGGTCCGGAAAAGACGACGGCGGCTATGCATTCGCAGTTCCGCAGACATTATTATGAGAATAATGTGCGTCCGTCTTCGGGTTACGTGATACTGGACAGTTTTAGCCATACGGGCGGTTATAATATGGTGCCTTATTTTGACGGCTGGCATATTACCGCGGCGGAAGAGCTGATAGAGGAAATCTATGACGAAGATTTGCCGATGCTTTATTATCTCAGGAACCTTATCCCAGATGACGAAGCGGCAGAAGCAGCACGCCAAAAATTGTCCCAAAAAAGGATTGCAGAGGGCAAAGAGAAGTTAAACGGTATTTACAGTTTAGTCTGCACAGACGATATTGCAGGTCTTGAAGAAAATTACAAAAGCAATGTAAAGCTTTCTGTATCTATTGACGATTTGTCAAATATTGTTAGTAAAAACATTCTAATTAAGAATGGGGAAAAAATAGCGGCAAGAGTTCCAATTGAGGCGGGCAAGACGGAATACAATATCGAGATTCCGGTGGGAATTTACGAAGTTGAGCTTCCGGCGCCAAGGGAGGCAGGTTATCGGTATGAAAAGGAATACCTGGTTGCTGCGGCCAATATTGGCGATTACGCCGGGACTTTTGTGGAAAAGGAACTTTCCTATACGAAAATCACCGGGGATCCGCTTGTTGAAGACGTATCATTTTGGTTAAATGGATTTTCATGGCATGTCGTTGACTTTATCTTGGATACAGAAGAAGGTAAACTAAACTGCAGGCTCAATGAGGGAACGCCTCATAGCGGCGTAGATGAGGCGCGTTATATTCAGATTACAGTCCAAGACCCGGATGGAAATGAATTGTGGGACCGTACGATGGCAGGAACAGTGAAAAATGAGCGTATGGACAATGAATTTGATTTTCCGGTTGGTTCCAAGTTAATCATTTATCACCATGAGAATAAGCTGCAGTTTGACAGCAAATATACAAAGAAGGATCTTAGAAATCTGTTTTTTAAGGCGGATAACGTTAGCAAGACATATACTTATGTAATGACAGAGTATGGGCTGATGCCAGAGTGGTTTAGTGAGGCTCAGAGGAAAGAGGCATATTTTTCTCTGTTATGTTCCTATTCGGATTATCTGATAGAGAACGTAATGACGGAGAGCGATATTGCAAATGAGGGAAGGCTTAATAATTTAAAACAGCCAATTCGAATTGCTTATAATAAGCTGGACGACGCGGCAAAGGAAGAATACGACCGTTTGTATGGACGCTTGCTCGGCCATGAGCAGACTTTGAACGAGTATGACAGGATTGACTTGTCTCTTTTGACGGGTACGGCAGACAGTTCACAGGGCGGTGAGGGACCGGAAAAGGCCCTGGATGGGAAGGACAATACTGCGTGGCATACTTCGTATGACGGTAATTGTATTACTGATAACAAAAATACTTACACAATTACGCTGGCAGAACCAAAAAATGTCAGCAGACTGGAATATGAGCCGAAAGATGGAGAGAATGGCCGTATCCTAACTTATAAGCTGGAGTACAGCACGACAGAAACAGGCGATAATTTCCAGCCGGTGAAAGCTTCTCGTCTGCCTGCGTGGGCAAATGACGGAAGCAGGAAGAGCGTGGATTTCGAAGCCCAAAATGCAAGGCGGATACGGATTACCGCCCTGACTACGGCAGGAGCCAAAGATAACTCTGGGAATGGCAGGTTTATGAGCGCTAAGCATTTATGGCTTTATGAGAAGCATGAAAGGAAGCCGGCGACAAGCTATTTGTCAGATCTGGAGCTTGGAATGGGATCAAACGCCCAGCCGGATAAAAAGAATAAGACTGTTACGCTGTTGGGCGGCAGGGAAGTTACGGCGGATTTTATCGGAAAGGAATTTGATACGTTTACGGCTAAAGTTTCGCTTGCAGAAGCAAATGTGGGCGATAGCTTTAAGATTTATAACGGGGAGGGCGAAGGATCAAAACTTTTGTATCAGTTTGAAAAAACAGACAGAGATACGGAAGAGGAGTTTGCACTAGAAGTTTCGGGAATTCGGAAACTGAGGTTTGAAGTCTCTGGCGGAAAGGCTGTGCTTTCTAACGCGAAATTTGGTAATCAGGATCACAAGAAAAATATCTATATGGTAAAAGGCGATACAGGCGCAGTGTCTGCAAATATGTCTTTAAATTCGTCGGTAGTAGGGCTGACGGAGTGGAATTCTTTAAACAGTGCAGTCGCAGCAGTAGATGAAAATGGAATCATTACAGCGGCTGCGAAAGGAAATACGGTGATTCGTGAGCAGACTGGCGATAAGGATCCTTTGGAATGCAGCGTATATGTAGGAAATACCTTAGAAGAGGTTATCCAGGCAATCAAGACGATTCAGTCCGCAAAGAAGAGAGAGCTTAGCGGATATAAAGACGCCGGTCAATACAACGCTGAGGGCAAGGTTTTGCTGACAGCAGAAATTAACGCTGGATGCGAGGCAATTGACGCGGCAATGAATGTTTCCGGGATTGAAGCCGCTTTAAAAGAAGCAAAAGAAAAGCTGGATGCGATTGCGGATATCATGGATCAAAAGGCAGAAGAACTGCGGCAGAAAAAGGAAGAAGCAAAGCAGGAGTTATCGGATTATAAAGATTCTGCAGATTATCGTAAAGAGCAAAGACAGGAGTTAAAACGGGCGATTGCAGAGGGATGGCTTTCGATTAGCCAGGAAGAGACTTTAGAAAATGTAGAAGAGGCGCTTGCAAATGCGAAAAAAGCGTTGGATTCCATTTTGACCGATTGGCAGATGACAAGAGAAGAGCTTAGGACAACGCTCACAGACGTCCGCAGGCGTATAGAAAGCCTTGAGGAAAGCGATTATAGCGAGGCGGCATGGGAGAGGCTGCAGACGAAGATGTCAGAAGCGGATATTCTTTTAAATGACGAGGATGCAGAGATTTCAGAGTTAAAAGCTGGTAAGACTGATTTGCTTGCGGCTTTACAGATGCTTCTAAAGCCGCAGGAAGTAAAAGATGCAGAAACGGCTTTGCAGAAAGTAATCGACGAATATGCAGGGCTTGTGCAAAGCGATTATCAAGCCGAATCTTGGACGGCGTACCAAACGGCGTTAGCAGAAGCCAGGAAATATCTGCCGGGCGGCGAAAACGAGCAGTTCACGAACCCAGATCCTATTTTAGAGGCAATCGCTGCATTGACAGAGGCAAGAGAGGCAATGGAGCCGTATGTATTTGTCCTTGACGGCGACTGGGAAGAAGGGCTCCGCGCTGCTGACACCGTTACCCGTATGGAGGTCATAGACGGGAAGATGAATTTGACCGGAATAGGAGGTAATAATGATCCGGCTACATTTGTGTGTACAGAGACGTTTGATTTTTCAAAGGATGGATTTTTTGAATTTGATTTAGAAAATTATACAAGCGAACGGTTCGGCGTATATCTGGATTATTCGGTAGATGATAATTTTGGATGCGGTTTGTGCATGTTTACTGAGGGCACGTGGAAAGCGCAGGATTATGAAACGAAAAGCAAAGATCATTATTATGGAGCAAGCGAGATAAAAGCGCCGCAGTCTCCGGAACAAAAGCAGCATGTCAAAGTGGTATGGACGGCCGAAGGAAAATATAGCTTGTATATTGACGGGAAAATGGCTTTCGAAAATTTGGACGGAACTAAAAATGCGGATGGAACGCTGAAAAAGAGCCCGCAGGGAAAAATTGCTTTTCGGAGGGCGCGGGGCGCTATGGTTACCGTCAGCAACATTCGTCCGCTGAAAAGGCAGATGCTTGTGAATCCGTCTGCAATAAATGCTGTAACGGCAAAAGCGCCTATAAAACTAAGTACGCAATATAGGAGCATAACAGATCAGGGAACAAAAGCGGCATGGAATTCATCGAATGAGGATGTGGCATATGTTGACCGCACAGGAAATATATACTTTGTTGCTCCGGGTGAAGCTGAAATTACGGCAACGGCTACACTGTCAGACGATTCTACGCATACCGCGGAGAACGTTAGAGTAAACCTGCCTTCTGAGATAAATGCAGAAAAGGCAGAGGATTCAAGAAACGATGAATTAATTCAAAACGCATGGGCGAATACAAACGCGAATTCCGGTTCGGATGGGCCGGCTTCTTATGCCATAGATGGAAATATTAATACGAAATGGCATTCCCAGTATAATGGATTTGCCGTGTCAGAAAACAAGCCGGCGAAGTTGACATTTGAGTTTGCGCATGATTTGGCATTTAGCAATCAGATCCGGTTTCTGCAGAACGCAAGCACAGGAAATGGTTTTGTTAAGAAGTATCAGATTGTAGTCGGCGACGAATATGATGTAAAGACACATGAGATTGTCGACTGTAAGGAGTCAGGTATTCAGAGGACGGAAGGAACTATTGTAGATGGAGGGACTGACTGGGTGACAGTAACGCTTCCGGAATCTAAGGATACAGGCGGCCGGCTTGGACGTTATCTGCAGATTAGGATATTGGAAGGACATAACAATTTCGCATGTATTAGGGAAATTGCAGCCAGCTTCCAAAAGAATTTTGCAGCTGATACAGACGAGCAGAGTTTTTTGCTTGCCAATGGGCAGTATATAGCAGCAATAAAGGATTTAGAAGGAAAGATTTTAGAAGCGGAGAATGCAGACCGTAAGGATTATACGGAAGAGAACTGGCAGGTATTACAGCAGGCTGTCACAGAAGCAGAGCAGGCTCTGGACAGCGGAGCGGATAAGTCAGTTCTGGAAGAGAAGGAGCAGGCTTTGTCGGCAGCGCTTTTAGATAAAGAATCCCAGCAGCAGATAGCCATAACTTTTAACTGGAACTTTGATGGGGCTAATGAAGAGCGGCGTTATGCTGCGTCAGGCACAAAAGTGACTGTACCGGGAATGGCGGACGCTCCAAAGCGGAATGGATATTACTTTACTGGGAAATGGTATACAGAAGCAGGCTGCACAAACGAATTTTCAGCTGATACGCCTGTGACGGCAGATGATACATTGTATGCGGAATGGAAGAGAGAGGCAGACAAGACAGAATTAAATGCAGTCTTAGCCAAAGCAAACGAAGCGCTTATTGGACGTTATACGCAGGCCAGCAAAGATCTGTTAAAGACAAGGATTGCGGAAGCGAAGCGTATAGCAGATAAGAAAGACGCGTTTCAAAATGAAGTGAACCAGGCGAAGACGTCCCTGCAGTTGGCAATCGACGGTTTGGTGAAAGTTTATATTGTAACATTTAGCTGGAACGATGCAGCAAACACAATAACAGAGCAGGACGTAGCCGCCGGAGGATATGCGGTTTCACCGGAAGATGCGCCGCAATGGGCCGGATATGAACCGACCGGGAAATGGTATGGGAATAAAAAATGTACCGACGAGTTTCAATTTGCTGCAACGCCGGTGACGAAAGATTTGACGTTGTATGCGACATGGAACGAGGTAGTGGATAAATCAGCGTTAAACGGATTCATTACCGATGCAAATGCAAAATTAAATGGGCAGTATACAGCAGAAAGCAAAAATATTTTGAGGGAGCAGCTAAGCAAAGCGCAGGAAATAGCAGATAAGGCAGACGCGACCCAAAGTGAAGTGGATCAGGCGAGAAAGGCGTTGAAAAAGGCGCTTGACGAATTGGAACCTTTGAAAGAAAATTATACCGTAACGTTTGATTGGAATTATGAAGGGGATAAGGTACAGACGCAAAGCGTACCGGAAGGCGGTTATGCACTGGCGTTGACAAAAGCAGATGCGCCGGAATGGGATGGATTTGAGTTCACCGGAAAATGGTATACAGAGCCGTCGTGCCAGAATGAATTTTTGTTTGGAGAGACGCCGATTACGAGTAACGGCATAATCCTTTATGCTGGCTGGGTAAGAGACGGACAGTTGGTAATTAGGCATGCTGTGACGTTTGATTGGAATTATACGGGAGCACAGCAGGAAACAGTATACGTAGAGGACGGCGGTACTGTGGCTTTACTGACGCAGGAGGACGCTCCAAAACGGAATCAATTTGAGTTCACTGGAAAATGGTACACAGAACCGGCTTGCGAAAATGAGTTTGAATCTGAAACGGTAATCCTGGAAGACCAAACCTTATATGCAAAATGGGTTGAACTTGGGCTTGCGCAGGCAAAACAAGAATTGGAAGAGGTATTGGCGCAGGCGGCAGGGCTTGTACAGGCAGATTATTCTCAGACAGCCTGGAATGTGCTTCAAGCGGCAATTGCAAAAGCGCAGGCGGCGGCAGCAGAAGAGACATTGTCTTCTGTGACGTCGGCAAAAGAAGAACTTGCCGCAGCAATGGCAAACACAAAAGTTGCTGAAGCCAGAGCAGCCCTTCAGAGACTGTATGACGATTATAAAGACTGCGACGAAGACTTGTATACGGAGGAAAGTTTTGCAGCGCTTGAAACTGCTTTGGAAGAAGCAAAAACAGTTCTTGACAATCCAGAAGCTGCTCTTAACGCCCTAAACGCGGCAAAAACAGCGTTGGAAGAAGCAATTGCCAAACTTACAACTGATGTGGCCGTAACATTCAATTGGAATTACGAAGGGGCAGAGACGACACAGCAGAGCGTAGAAATAGGTGGAAAGCTTACTGCGCCGACAGATGTTCCAGACAGGACGGGATATGAATTTACCGGAAAATGGTATAAAGAGCCAACCTGCCAGACAGAATTTGACTTTACAAATGATACCGTAACTAAGAATATGACCTTGTATGCAGGCTGGGAAGAAATTATCAATAATGAAGCGGATAAAACAGAATTAAGGGAACAGATTACAGCCGCAGAAGGTGTGGTTTTAGGCCATTATACAACGGAAAGCCTTGACCTATTAAAAGAAGAGATTGCAAAAGCGAAAGAAATTGAAGAAAAGGCAAATGCATCGCAAACAGAAGTCGATCAGGCCGCAGAACGTTTGAAAAATGCAGTTGAAAGCCTTGTGCCGTTATTTACGGTGACATTCCACTGGAATTATGAAGGAGCTGCGACACAGACGACGGATGTTGCAAGAGGCGGTCATGCAGCCGCGCTGACAGAAGCGCCTGTAAGGACTGGATTTGAGTTTACAGGACTGTGGTACACGGATTCGGAATGTACAAAGGAATATATTTTTGAGGATTCAGTCGTTACGAAAGATTTTGATTTGTACGCTGGATGGATTGCCGTATCCGAAGAAGAGATTGAAGCGGCAAAAGAAGCATTAAACACAATGCTTGCAGAGGCAGAAAAGCTTGCAGAAGCAGATTTTTCAGAAAGCGGCTGGGAGAGGGTACAGAAAGCGATAGAAGCGGCAAGGAAAGCAATTGACGCGGGGACGCTGACTGGTATCAACAAAGCAAAAAAAGAACTTGAAACAGCCATGGCATATACGAAAGAAGTAGAGACGGCGGAGAAAAAAGAGACGCTTAGCACATTGTATCAGCAGTTTACCGGCGATGATTACGACGAAGCTTCTTATACTCCAGAAACATGGGAGTCATTTGAAGAAGCGCTGTTGAAAGCGAAATCAGTACTCGACCAAGACGATGCTTCGTTAGAAGCAATTATAGAGGCGATTGCAGATTTACAAGAAACGGCAGAAAACTTGGTACTAAAACCGGATATAGTGGTAGATAAAACAAAATTAACGGAAGCAATCAAACAGGCAGACAGTCTTCTTTCGGGCAAATATACGGAAAAGAGCCTGAAACTATTGACAGATAGGCTGGAAGCCGCAAAGGCAGTCGAAGAAAAAACAAATGTAACGCAAAAAGCGGTAGACAATGCCGCTAAGAGCCTTGAGGAAGCGATTGCGGGGCTTGTACGGTTATATACCGTAACGTTTAACTGGAATTACACAGGAGGAAAAACTGTTGCGAAGGAAGTAGAAGAGGGAGGCCTGGCAGTTGCGCCGTCAAGCGTTCCGGTAAGAAACGGCTACACGTTTACGAAAAAATGGTATTTGGATCAAAACGGCAAAACAGAGTTTCATATTGCCAGTGAAAAAGTTCAAAAAGATATGACTCTTTATGCCGGCTGGAAGAAGAACAGTACAAACCAAGTACCCCCCTCCAATAATAAACCTGCAGCAGACGATGATTATAGTATTGTGGAAAAGATTCAGTTTGCACAGAGTAAATATGAGATTGTAAAGGGCAAGTCCATTAATCTGGAAAAAGAGATTGTATCCATGTTCCCGGAAGATCCGGAGAATGAGGAGCTGATATGGAGTTCTTCTAATACAAAAGTTGCGACAGTCGACAAATCAAGGGGCATTGTAAAAACAAATAAGAGCGCTGCAAAGAAAACAGCAGTGATTACAGTCAAAAATGCAGATAATAAAATCGTAGCGTCTGTAAAAGTGAAAGTAATGAATGGAAGCGTTTCCAAAATCAGGCCGAAGGGCAAAAAGGTTTTGACAGTAAAAGCCGGCAAGAGTATCAAACTTAAAGCAATTGTATCGGTGAAAGGTAAAAAACCGTTCAACAAGAAGCTGAAATGGGTTTCTTCCAATACGAAAATCGCAACAGTCTCTTCAAAAATAGGACTGACAACACAAGTAAAGATTGCCAAAGGAGCAGGGAAAAATAAATCGGTTAAGATTACTGCAGTTTCAACCGATGGAACAAACAAAAAACTTGTATTTAAGCTAAAAGTCAAATAGTATTAAAAAAAGCTCGCTTCAATGATGGATTTCCATTATTGAAGTGAGTTTTTTGTTTGTTTGATTCAGATATTCCAAACTTGAAGATACGTTCATTCTGTTTTATAATGTTTCATATAGCCATGAGGGCAGGAGGGATTCAATGAATTTTTACATTCTTACATTATTTCCGGATATGATAACACAGGCGCTTAATACCAGTATTATTGGAAGAGCAAAAGAAAAAGGAATTCTAAAGATTACGGCAGTCAATATCCGGGATTACACGAAGGACAAGCATCAAAAAACAGACGATTATCCATATGGCGGAGGCGCCGGAATGGTCATGCAGGCGCAGCCCATATATGATGCGTATCAGGCGGTCAGGGCAAAGATGAAAAAGAAACCCAGGACAATTTATTTAACGCCGCAGGGTCCGGCGTTTACCCAGAACATGGCAAAAGAACTGGCAGGGGAAGAAGATTTGGTGTTTCTCTGCGGGCATTATGAAGGGGTCGACGAGCGTGTATTGGAAGAAATCGTGACGGATTCTGTTTCAATTGGGGATTATGTATTGACGGGCGGCGAACTTCCGGCAATGGTAATGATAGATGCGGTTTCCCGTATGGTTCCGGGCGTTTTGGCGAATGAAGATTCTGCCGCGTGGGAGTCGTTTGAAGGAAATCTATTGGAATATCCACAGTATTCCAGGCCATATGAATGGAATGGAAAAAAAGTACCGGATGTTTTGCTTTCTGGCGATCATTTTAAAATTGAGCAGTGGAGAAGAGAACAGTCGATACTGCGCACAAAGCAGTACAGGCCGGATTTGCTCAAAAAAGCAGATTTGACGATTCGGGAGAAAGCAGTATATCATGTGTACGACGAAAGAAACTAAAAAAGATGGAATCGTATACTACTGTACGTTTCCTGAAAAGAATTTCACGCAGGAGCAAAAGATTGCAAGGGCAATGTTAAAGAAAGGCTTTTTGGAATTTTTTGGCAGAGAGTTCGAAGAGGAATTTGTAAAAATTGGCAGGCATGGAAAGCCGTATTATGATGGCTTTAGGTTTGTTCAGTTTAATATCAGTCATTGCAAAACTGGGGCTGCGGCTGTGGTATCAAATGTTCCGGTTGGGATTGATGTGGAACGTATGCGCCGGGTAAACGTTAGGACTGTGGTAAAATGCTGCTCGATGAAAGAGCGTTCCTATATTTTTGAAAAAGCGGCCTGTCAGGAGGAAAAGGTTTTATCCACAGAGGAGATGAATCGTTTTTTAAAGCTCTGGACGTTAAAGGAAAGTTATGTAAAAATGACGGGCGAGGGTTTCTCTCATGCGCTGTGGGAAATTCCTTTTGATTTGGAAGGGATTTCAGAAAAGGAACAAGAGCCAATTTTTCTTGCAGAAAATGGCAGGGGGGTACATTCTTGTCTGTATTTGACAAAGCAGCTCTATATGGCTTTGTCCGTTTTGAAAAAGGAACATCATGGAAATGTAAACTTTGAGTGGAAAACGTTTGATTTGTCTGATAAAATAGAAATCTGATGACGGGAGGAAACGGACAAATGAAGTTTTCAAAAAAAGTTTTTTTGCCAGTACTCGCAGTTCTGTTCGTCTGCATTGGAATTGGAATGGCACAGAAAACAAAAGGGGTATCCGCTCCAAAAGCGAAAGAAGAGGAAACTGTTTTTCAAGAGACGGAAGTTTCATCTGAAGTTAAGAAACCAATTCAGTCGGGCGTTACGGATTTCGATATGGAAAAAGAAGAGCCTGATTCGTCTGAAACTAAAGAAGAGGAATCTTCCTTGGGACTTGGAAAGCAGTTAAAAGCGGAAATGTTTGCAGAAAAAAGCCTTGACAATACCTGGCTTTTTGGCGGCGGCGCCGAGACACAGGGAAGATTTTCAGAAATCGGCGGTATCCGTAATTATATTGGGCAGTTTGAAGAATATATCCGCTGGGTCAAGCGGATAGACAATGAACTTTATGGTATGCAGCGTTATACGATAAATGCAGGAAAAGAAGGACAGGATGCGCAGGAGTTTTTAGATAGGTTAGAAGATTTAATTGAAAAAACAAAGCCAAGAGCAGTTTCTTATCTGATAGGGCCGGAAGATTATACCAAAGGCAGCTCAGGTATCCAAAAGTTTCGCGATGCGCTTTCAGAAATTATTGAGATTTCTCTTCATATGAAGGATGATACGGGATTTGCCGTCATCCAGTTTCCACATGCGGCAGGAGGCGCACAGGCGTCTAACGCTCGTCTTTATGCAGATACGGCAAGAGAAATGATTGAGACGATAGTCAAATCCGATACATCCTGCGCGGGACGGATTCTATTTGTCGATCATTTTAGCCAGACGGATAACAATACGTTCCAAACTACGATGCTGACAGAAGAAGGTTACTTAAATGCATCTGGGCATTACGAAACTGCAAAACAGTTTGCGCAGGCAGTCTACGGCGCGTCAGACGGATTTCCTGCAATTTCCGGGTCGTGGACGGCAGCGGCAGCTCCAAATACATATTTGGATATTCTTCCAGAAGTAAAAGCGTCTTCGGACAGTCTTAACGTTTTTATACCAGGTGAGTTTGGTTCAGTGGATTTTCGGTATGTCCTTAAGATAGACGGTGTCAAAATTTCAGGGACAGCTTCGGGTAATCCATTTACGGTTGACCGTCTTCCTTCTGGGAAAGAGTATGAGTTATTGCTGATGTCGTCAGATGGTTCGGTACAGTTTGTGCCGGTAACAGGTGCAATTGAGCCTTCGGAAACTTCGAAAGTATTTGTTTTCGATCATCCGATTCAGCAGGAAATCCGAAAGAAAGCCTCTGGTGCAGAAGCGTTGACATGGCTTTTTATGGGAGATTCTATTACACATGCTGCCGCGCATACGAAAGGTTATGATGGAATTGCGCAGCTGTTTGAGAAATATCTGAAAGAAGATTTGGGCAGGACAGACGATCTTGTCATTAATACAAGTGTTTCCGGCGCTACGGCAGAAAGAACGCTGGCAAATATCAAACAGCGTATGACAAAGTACCAGCCGGATATTGTATCGATTATGCTTGGGACGAATGATGCGATGTATCCAAATATTTATGCCGAGTATCAAACAAATTTAAAAAATATTGTACAAGAAATTCGTTCTGTTTGTTCGGATGCGCTGATTATTTTTCGAAGTCCCATTCCGGCGAGCGGAGAATATGCAGATGATCCGGCTGGAGCAGACGGTTCTGTGGCACGTATGCGGGATGTAGCAGAAGCAGACGGAAATATTTTATTTATTGACCAGTACACCGATTGGAATTTACAGACAAGCGCATATTCCTATTTATTTGATGCGGCGCATGATTTTGGAGACGGCGGTCTGCATCCTGGCGCGGCCGGACATGTCCGTATGACGACGCAGTTCATACGTGAATGTGGTTTGAATACGAATACAAAAATAGCGAATTTATCGTATGTTTATCAATATATTCAGACAAACAGCAAAATTACTCCTTCGGTGAAATTTACTTCGGCAGGAGACTCTATTACAATTGATAAGCGCGCCCTGCAGTCTGCATATGGTAAAAAAGAAACAATTGGAAGTTTGACGGCCGTATTATCGGATGAGACGGGAAGAACTTATACAAAAGAAGAATTACCAAATCAGAGCCAGATCAGTATTACGAATTTACCGGTTGGCTTATACTCGCTTGAGGTTTCTGCCAAAATAAAAGGTAATTCAGCAAAAATTGTGACATTTGCCAAACAGGAGATTGACCTTGGAAAAGGAGAAGTTGTCCGTTCTTTGCAAGAGGAAGAAACCCCGGAAATTGAGCCGTCTTCAGAGTCGGCTGTGCAGTCCAAAGAGGAGCCAAAAATTTCAGAAGATGGAACATTTGAAAATGAAACGTTTCTTTTTCAAGTCGTTCATAATTCTAAAGGTACGGCACAAGTCATTGGATTAAAAAATAAAAATCTAAAAAAAGTCACGATACCGGACACAGTAACAGTAGACGGAAAACAGTACCGTATTGTGTCAATTGCAGAAGCAGCATTTTTGAATCATAAAAGAATGACAAGCGCCGTAATTGGAAGAAATGTTGTAAAAATTGGAAAGCAGGCGTTTTATGGCTGCAGTAAACTCAAACAGATTAAGATACAAAGCAGCGTTTTACAGACAATTGGAAAGCGTTCCTTTTTTGATATAGATAAGAATGCAGTCATTTCTGTTCCAAAAGCAAAATATCAGGAATATAAGCGTCTCTTATTGGCAAGCGGATCAAAGAATAAAGTGAAGAAAGTGAACGTAGATACGGAAAAAGAGTGAATAGTTTAATCGTATTTTATAAAATCCGCCAGACGGTTTTTGTCCGGCGGATTTTGTGTTACATTAATATAATTTCTTTTCCAAAAGACGTATACAGCCATACAAACACATAGCAATGATACATAAAATAAGAATGGATAGAATGACCCAGTCTAATTTAAACACCTGGCTCCCATAAATAATCAGATACCCAAGTCCGCATTTGGAGGCAATAAATTCTCCGATTATAACGCCGACAAGACAAAGCCCGATATTGGATTTCATAAGCCCTACAAGGTTAGCGCGGTTTGCCGGGAGGATGACTTTAAACAGCGCCTGGCTTTTACTGCCGCCCAGTGTTTTAATTAATTTTATTTTTTCTTCGTCCACTTCTTGAAAACCGATGTATAAATTTAATATCGTACCAAAGATTGCCACAGACATTCCAGTTAAAATAATTGTTTTGTAGCTGCCGCCCAGCCATACAATTAGAAGCGGTGCAAGCGCAGATTTTGGAAGGCTGTTTAATACGACAAGATAGGGGTCTAAAGTTTCTGTCAGGCTTTTGCTGTACCAGAATAAAATAGTAACCAAAAGAGAAAAAAGCATGACAAGGAAAAAACTGACGAGCGTTTCAAACAGCGTAATCCCAATATGATAAAATAAAGCATTTTCCGTTGTCATATGATAAAAACAAGCAAGGAGTTTGCTTGGGCTGCTGAAAATAAAATCGTCAATCCATTCCATACGCGCGCCAAGTTCCCACAGGCATAAGAAGATGAAAAGAATACTGATACGGTACAGCTGGATTTTTATTTTGTGGTATTGATAGGAGCGCAGATACGCAATCTGCGCTGCCGAGACGGTGTTATGGCTCATTTGGATTCAGCTCCTTCCATATCTGATTAAAATAATTGTGAAATTCGTCCGTATTGCGCCGCTTTAAGGGAGATAATTCCTTTGGAAAATTTGTAGAAATGATTCCGCGTATTCCGGCTGGAAGCGCAGAAAGCACAATAATTCTGTCGCCAAGGCTGACGGCTTCTGATAAATCGTGCGTTACTAAAATAGCCGTTTTTTTAGATTTTTTAATAATGCTTCCAATATCATCTGAGACTTTTAACCGGGTCTGGTAGTCCAGGGCAGAAAACGGTTCGTCTAACAGCAAAAGGTCTGGATGCAGCAGTAAGGTGCGTATCAGCGCCGCACGCTGGCGCATACCGCCGGAAAGCTGCGACGGCTTTGCATTTCTAAACTGGTAAAGGCCATAGAGTTTCATAAGATGGTCTGCTTCGATTAGGCTTTCTTCCGTAATTTTCTTCTGAATTTCAAGTCCGAGTAAAATGTTTTTTTTCACGCTCCGCCATTCAAACAGATGATCGTGCTGCAGCATATATCCAATCCGGCTGCGGTTTCTGTCACTGACAAGCGCTCCTTTAAAAAAGACGGAACCGGATTCCGGTTTTATAAGACCGCACAGCAGGGAGAGCAGCGTAGATTTGCCGCAGCCGGAAGGACCGACGATACTGACAAATTCTCCTTCGTCTACATGGAAATGAATATCATGTAATGCCTTAGTTTCTCCCTGTAATGTATGATAAGTATAATTGACATGGTTGCAGATAATTGTAGGTTCCATGAAAATACCTGCCTTTTTCCGATATACTCTAGTTTATGTCGGTTGCTATTTTTTGACACTTGGGGTAAAATAATGCTTATCGGCTGACAGCTAAAATGGGGGATATTATGAATAGAAACTATCAAAAAGAATTAGAATCGGTATTGGCAAAATTAGGACGGGAGCCTGCGCCGAAAAAACTGCTGCTGCACAGCTGCTGCGCGCCATGCAGTTCTTATGTTTTAGAATATCTGTCCTCTTATTTTGCCATCACCGTATTTTATTACAATCCTAATATTTATCCAAATGAAGAATATGACAAACGTTCCGAGGAACAAAAGCAGTTTATCCGCCGTTTCCCGGCAAAATATCCCATACAATTTGTTTGCGGCGATTTTGAAAACGAGCGGTTTTATGAGGCGGTAAAGGGATATGAACAGGAGAAAGAAGGAAAAGAGAGGTGTTTTCGCTGTTATAGGCTTAGACTGGAAGAGACGGCAAAACTGGCAAAACAACTTGGTATGGATTATTTTACAACAACGCTTTCCATCAGCCCTTTAAAACATGCGGACAAATTAAATGAAATCGGAGAAGAGCTTGCAAAAGAATACGGCGTGTGTTATTTAAGTTCCGATTTTAAAAAGAAAAATGGTTATAAACGTTCGGTGGAGTTGTCGAAAGAATATGGAATGTACCGTCAGGATTATTGTGGATGTATATTTTCAAAAAAAGAACGTGAAACGAAGAATAGAGAGGAGTAAATCATTATGGCACAATTATGGGGAGGACGCTTTACAAAAGAAACGGACAAGCTGGTCTATGCGTTTAACGCGTCGATTTCTTATGACAAAAAATTTTACAGACAGGACATAGAAGGAAGCATTGCCCATGTCGGTATGTTGGAAAAACAAGGCATTTTGACGAAAGACGAGGCAGAACGGATTAAAGACGGATTAAAGGGTATTTTAGAGGATGTGGAATCCGGGAAACTAAAAATTACAGAAGAATACGAAGATATTCACAGTTTTGTAGAGGCGAATTTGATTGACCGTGTGGGTGACGCCGGGAAAAAGCTGCATACGGGAAGGAGCAGAAATGATCAGGTGGCGCTTGATATGCGGTTATATACCAGGCAGGAGATCAAAGAAACAGACGATCTGTTAAAGGCGCTGCTTGAGACGCTGCTGCGTATGATGGAAGAACATACTATGACAATTATGCCGGGATTTACGCACTTGCAGAAAGCGCAGCCGATTACGCTTGCGCATCATTTGGGGGCATATTTTGAAATGTTCAAACGTGACAGAATGAGGCTTAAGGATATTTATGAGCGTATGAATTTTTGTCCCCTTGGCAGCGGCGCGCTTGCCGGCACGACGTTTCCATTAGACAGGGAGTATACGGCAAAACTTTTGAATTTTTATGGACCGACGTTAAACAGCATGGACGGCGTATCGGACAGAGATTATCTGATTGAATTTTTATCGGCGCTTTCGACGGTTATGATGCATTTGAGCCGTTTTTCAGAAGAAATTATTATCTGGAATTCCAACGAATACCAGTTTGTGGAATTAGACGATGCGTACAGTACCGGGAGCAGCATTATGCCCCAGAAAAAAAATCCGGATATTGCAGAGTTGGTACGCGGAAAAACGGGGCGTGTCTACGGCGCGCTGACGTCTCTTCTTACAACAATGAAAGGAATCCCGCTGGCTTATAATAAAGACATGCAGGAAGATAAAGAGCTGACGTTTGACGCGATTGATACGGTAAAAGGCTGTCTGGCTTTATTTGAAGGCATGATTTCTACGATGCGGTTTAAAAAGGACGTAATGGAAAAGAGCGCCAGCCATGGATTTACCAATGCGACAGATGCGGCGGATTATCTGGTAAACCGCGGAGTAGCGTTTCGCGATGCGCATGGAATTATTGGAAGTATTGTATTGCATTGTATCGAAAAAGGCATTGCAATTGATGATTTATCCATAGAAGAATTCAAAGAATTTTCGGATGCTTTTGAGAGTGATATTTATGAGGCAATTTCCATGGAAACGTGCGTTAATAAGCGTTTGACGATTGGGGCGCCTGGAAAAGAAGCAATGGAATATGTGATTGAAAAAGAGAAGGAATATTTGAACACACAGCCTGAAATTGGTGCATGTGTATAAGATAAGCGTGAATCGGCGGACATTTTTTGATATTCTGAGAATTGCATTTTTTTCAAAAATAACATAACATAGACATAGTATTTTAAGAAAGCTGAGGAGAAAAGTATGGATAAGAAATTAAAAGTGGGCATTTTGGGCGGAACAGGCATGGTAGGGCAGCGGTTTATTTCTCTGCTTGAAAACCATCCATGGTTTACTGTGACAACGATTGCTGCAAGCCCAAGAAGCGCTGGAAAGACGTATGAGGAGGCGGTCGGCGGACGCTGGAAGATGGATTCCCCGATGCCGGATGCTGTGAAATCCATTATAGTAAAAAATGTAAATGAGATAGAGGACGTAGCGGCAGATGTGGATTTTGTATTTTCAGCGGTGGATATGACAAAGGAAGAAATCCGTACAATTGAAGAAGCCTATGCAAAAACAGAGACTCCGGTCGTTTCGAATAACAGCGCGCACCGCTGGACGCCGGATGTGCCGATGGTAATACCGGAAATTAATCCAAAACATATGGAAGTCATTGCGTTTCAGAAGAAACGTTTAGGGACGGGGCGCGGATTTGTAGCAGTAAAGCCAAACTGTTCCATCCAAAGTTATGCGCCCGTTTTAACGGCATGGAAAGAATATGAACCGTACGAAGTGGTTGTTACGACTTATCAGGCGATTTCCGGCGCCGGAAAGACGTTTGCCGACTGGCCTGAAATGGAAGGCAATATTATTCCGTATATTGGCGGAGAAGAAGAAAAGAGTGAAAAAGAACCGCTGCGTATCTGGGGTGAAATCAAAGACGGCGTCATAGTTCCGGCGAAAACCCCGGTAATTACCTGCCAGTGTATCCGTGTTCCGGTACTTAACGGGCATACGGCGGCCGTATTTGTAAAATTTAAAAAGCAGCCGACAAAAGAACAGTTGATTGCAGCATTAGAGCAGTTTAAGGGGATTCCGCAGGAATTGTCCTTACCAAGCGCGCCAAAACAGTTTATAAAGTATCTGCATGAGGAGAACAGGCCGCAGGTATCTATGGACGTCAATTTTGAAAATGGAATGGGAGTATCGGTTGGAAGACTGCGCGAAGATATTGTATACGACTGGAAATTTGTGGGATTATCCCACAATACAGTACGCGGCGCTGCCGGAGGAGCCGTACTTTGTGCAGAACTTTTGAAAGCGCAGGGGTATATTACAGCGAAATAAAAACAAAATAGTTAGGATTCCATTTGGCCGACGGCTTTGATTTCTCAAAGCCGTCGTTTTTTTTGTGCCGTCAATTCATTATTTAAAATCTGAATATCATGGATTAATTGCTGTATATGCGCCTTCTGCTCCAAAGTAAGATTGGTGCAGTCTATGGAAGAATCCGGGTGATCCATTTCCAGAAGATAATCTGTGGAACAGGAGAAGAAAACAGCGATTTTTTTGAGCATTTCGATAGATGGGAGAATATTGTTATTTTCCCAGTTACTGACGCTTTGTTTAGAAATATTTAGTTTTTGTGCCAGTTCAATCTGACTAAGTTTCCGAGCTATCCTTAAAGCTTTGATCCGATCTCCCAGCATACACCGTTTCTCCTTTCTTATCAAGTTTATAGTAAAATAGTATATTTACAAAATACAAAAGTATTGCTATAATGGACAGAAATTTGAAAAAATACAAACAAGAAACAGAGATGGGGAGTGGGTAAATATCATGTCTTTATTTTCGGAAACATTAAAAGAATATGTAGAGAAAAGTCACATATCTGTTAGGAGACTGTCTTTGGAACTGAATATGGACCGGACGTTGTTTCACAAGTATTTATCGGGAATCCGGATACCGAAAACGTTTGGTGAAGTGCAGAAAATTTCTCGTTCTATGATGCTTCTTCCGGCGCAGCAGAAACGACTGAAAGAGGCCTATGCCAAAAGTATTTATGGGGAAAAAAGTTATCAGAGTTTTGAAAAAATCCGGCAGATATTAGAGGGAATCTATGATTTAAGGGTGTTTCGTAATTTCAGGGAGAACCAGATGGAGGCTTCTTTGGAATGGATTCCCTTTCAGGAAGAAGGAAGCAGTTTCTACGGAACACTTCAAGTCGAGGATGCTTTGATACGACTGTTTTACCGCGCCGTGTCAGAAAGCGGCGGCGAACGCGTGAAAGTACGTATGCTGATACAGCCGGATTTAGAATCAATCACAAAGACAATTCTTAGGCTTTCCGGATGTTTTGATTTGGAATTTGAGCACATTATCTGCTTAGACTGCAGCCGGGAAGATAATGACAATATTGGACTTTTATTTCCTGTTTTGGCGTTTGAATTTGGGGATACGCCCTATCAGAGTTATTTCTATTATGACAATATGGATCACCGTCTCAATTCAATTCATCTTTTACCCAATATGATTTTGCTTGGAAATTACGTGTTTTTATGCGGCCGGAGGGCAGAGGAAGCCCTGATTATAAGGCAGAGCGCAGAAGTGGAATTTTTTCACAGGAAATATGGACAGATAAAGCAGGATACGGAAAAATTAGGCATTGCAAACCACGATGCCGTAACACTGGAAGAATCGCTTAGATTTTGCAGCAAAGAAGATCAAATAGATTTGAAAATTGGATTTTTTCCCTGCCTGACAGCTGGGATTACAGAAACAATGTTCCGGCAGCATTTCAAACTGGACTTAGACTTAAAAGAAAAAGCGCTTTCTTTCATTCGCCAAAATCAAGAATACCTGACCCAAAATCATATGTTTTTCAATTATTTTTCGGAACAGGGGTTACGGAGATTTTTAGAAGAAGGCATACTGCCGGAATATCCGGCGGATGTTTTGGAACCGTTTTCTGTCAAAGAGAGGATTTTAATTGTAAACCGACTGATACAGCTCTTAAAAATGGGGGCTTTTTCTTTTTATATGGCGGATGAAACAGTATTTCATATGGAGGATGCCATTACGATTTATGCCGGCAGGCAGGGAAGTGTCCATTTTTGGCTGAAAACAGGGGCGTTTGGGCAGACAGTGACAGTAAGGGAATCAGGAATTGGGGAAACAATACATAATTTTGTCGATTTTGCGCAGAAAACGGGATTGTTTTATGACTGCAATAAAACGGTGGAACGAATTGAACAGCTTGTTTTGGAGTATTCTGGCTGACAGAGAACAAAAGGAAAAATATGTCACACATTTTGTCACACGTTGAAAATAAAGTTTGAAATGAAATAAGATTACTGATAGAGGCAACTCTTAAGAAAAAATTAAGAAACAATCATAGGGAGGAAAAGGAATGAAAACAGTAACAAGATTTCAGGCATTTGCGTTAATGCTGGTGTTGTGTTTTATGACGCTTGCGCCGGCATCAAACGTGTTTGCTGAGACATCTAAAGAGGTTGTGGCAGTACGAAACGGCGTGCTGCGAGTGGATTTAATTTATGTGGATAAAGATAACAACGAATATTTAATGAAACATGGCAGCGGTTTTTTGATTAATGAAGATACATTAATTACCTGCGCGCATGTCGTAAATCTCGGAAACGACGAGCTTAAATTTGGAACGGAAGCATTTGGCGAGGAGTTTTCCAAAAAATATAAAGAACGTTTAAAAATTAGGATTGTGGTCATGCGTGACGTTTATGTATATGCAGATATTAAAAACCAAAGTGAACAGATGGATTTTGCAATTTTGACATTGAGTGATTCCATTCACGACCGCGAGCCGTTAAAACTGGATAAAAGCGGCAATGTAGATTCTACCATGCAGGTTTATGCGCTTGGGTTTCCGGGAGTTTTGACCTATTACCAGAATGTCAACAGCTATACATATGACGACGTCAGCATTACGGACGGAAGGATTGCCAAAATGGCGACGATTACCAATGTCGATATGATTCAGCACAGCGCGACGCTTGGACAGGGAAGCAGCGGCGGTCCCTTGGTTGGAGAAGACGGTATTGTTGTCGGCGTAAACAATGCAACGATTGCAGATGAGGGAGAAAATAAATATCAATATTCCGTTACCATTGACCAGGTCATCAGTACATTAGAAGCGCTTGGCGTGAAGTATACTGCAGGCGATGGAAGCGGTTCATCCTCCGAGGACTTAGAGGAAGGCACTGAAGCAGCGACAGAAATGGCAGAGGAACCAGAAGAGGAAATTACAGATAAATCTGTATTGGGCAGTACGATAAGTAAAGCAAAAGACAAAGATTTGGAATTGTATACCGAAGAATCAGCCGCAGATTTCAACGATGCGCTTTCGGAAGCGGAATCTGTTTATGCAGACAGCATAGCGGCACAGGCGGCAGTGGATGCGGCGGCTTCAAAACTTGACGCTGCAATGGAAGCTCTGGCAGAAAAATCAACGGGCCCGGATATTGTGTTAATCGGCGGTATTGTAGGCGCAGTTGTCGTAGTGCTGATTATTATTCTTGTCGTAGTTTTAGCAGGAGGAAAAAAGAAAAATAAATCGCAGTCGGTTCCTTCGGCGCCGTCTGGACCAAGACCTCCGGTGAATCCAGGGCAGCAGCCTTCTATGAATCCGGGACAGGCGCCGCCGCGCCCAACTCAGCCGACAGAAAGCGGCGGAGGAGAAACGACAGTCTTAAGCTCTGGTGCAGGGGAAACGACGCTGCTAGGAGGCGGAATGCAGTCTTCGGCTAAATTAATACGCGTTAAAACGGGAGAGAGTATTGCCATTCATAAATCAGATTTTACACTCGGAAAAGAGAGAAGCAAAGTGGATTACTGTATAAACGGCGATAGTTCTATCAGCAGAAACCATGCAAAGATTTCCGTAAGCGGCGGAGAATATGTGGTTACGGACCTTCGTTCTACCAACGGGACGTTTGTAAATGGCAAAAAGGTAGAGCCGGGCAGTCCTGTTTCATTGAAAAATGGGGATAGAGTTATGCTTTCTGAGGAAGAATTTGAGTTTCGTATGTAAAAAATAACGTAAAGAGGGATTGGAGCTTTTATGAATTTTATAACTGAAGCACACACAGATGTAGGGATTAAAAAAAAGACCAATCAGGATTCTGTACTGATTTTAGAAGCGGATACGGAATATGGAAACATTGCGCTTGCGGCTATATGTGATGGCATGGGAGGACTTGCCAACGGAGAGGTTGCAAGCGCAAGCCTCGTAAAGGCATATGCCGCGTGGTTTCAGGAAGAGTTTCCTTTTCTGCTTTCGGAGGGAATGGGGGAAGACGCCATACGGCAGAGTTTAGAAACGGTTGTCAAAGAAAAGAGCCGCCAGATTATGGAATACGGCAGAAGAACAGGGGCTACGATGGGGACGACGCTTGTGCTTTTGCTGCTTGCGGCAGGCCGTTACTATATTTTAAATGTCGGGGATTCAAGAGCCTATAAAATCGGAAACCGCCTGGTACAGCTTACAAAAGACCAGACGTATGTCCAAAGAGAAATGGATATGGGGCGTATGACGGCGGAACAGGCGCTGACAGACCCGCAGCGCAATGCGCTTTTACAGTGCGTGGGAGCCGGAGATTATTTAGAGCCTGATTTTTACAGCGGGACAGCTTTGGCTGGTGAGAATTTTATGCTTTGTTCCGACGGCTTCCGCCATATTATCACCGAAGAAGAACTTTACCAGTATTTGAATCCGACGGTGGCAGATACCAGCCAGAGAATGAAAGATAATATGGTTTATCTGACCGACCTAAATAAATACCGGCAGGAACAGGATAATATTTCCGTAGTTCTGATTCACGTATGCTAAAGGAGATAAAAATGCTTGAGATAGGTTCTGTGATAGACGGAAAATATAAAATTTTAAATAAAGTCGGCCAGGGCGGAATGAGCGTCGTTTATCTGGCGATGAATGAGCGGGCCAATAAGCAGTGGGCAATTAAGGAAATCCGTAAAGACGGCACAAGCGATTATGAAGTCGTAAAACAAGGGTTGATTGCGGAGACGGATATTTTGAAACGTTTAAATCATCCGAATCTGCCAAGTATTATAGACGTTATTGACCGAGACGATACGTTTCTGATTGTTATGGATTACATAGAGGGGAATCCCCTAAGCGACGCCATAGAGCATTACGGCGCGCAGAATCAGGAAGACGTGATTGAATGGGCAAAGGAGCTTTGCGATGTGCTGGGATATTTACATTCCAGGCAGCCGGCGATTATCTACCGCGATATGAAACCGTCAAATGTGATGTTAAAGCCGGACGGCAAAGTGACGTTAATTGATTTTGGGACGGCAAGGACGTTTAAAGAGACGAGTGTGGAAGATACAAAATGTCTGGGAACACAGGGATATGCGGCGCCGGAGCAGTATGGAGGGCATGGGCAGACCGATGCGAGGACTGATATTTACTGTCTTGGGGCTACGCTTTATCATTTGGTAACGGGCCATAATCCATGTCTGCCGCCATATGAAATGTATCCCATCCGTTATTGGAATCCGGAGCTTTCGTCTGGGTTTGAGCAGATTATTTTAAAATGTACACAGCGCAATCCGGCGGACAGATACCAGTCATGCGCGGAACTTTTATATGATTTAGAACATTATAATGAGCTGGATATTGAATATAAGCGTGCGGAAAACAAGAAATGGAGGCTGTTTTTAGCCTCTGGTATTTTGACGCTTTTTATGACGGCGGCAGCAGTTGGATTTCGTTCTGCGGCAAATGTGGCGACTTCAAACAGTTACGACGGTTATGTGATGGCGGCAGCAAGTGAGGATTTTGAGCAGGCCATGCAGTATTTTAAGCGTTCCATCAGCTTAAAACCATCCGATGCAACCGCTTATGAAAGTCTGCTTGAGTATGTGACGAGGGACGGTGTCATTACGGGAAGCGAAGATGAAAGTATGCGTTCCATTTTCAATGAGACAAACGGAACGACCCGCTCAAATATTGAATATTTCAGGTTAAATAATGCGCAGGCATATGAAGAGTTTTCCTATGAAATTGGAAATGCTTATTTTTATACATATGAAGGAACAGATAAAAGGGAAAAGTCAAGGAAATGGTTTGAGGTAGCGCGGGAATCTGAAAATTTGGACGAGAAAAAAGTGGCGAGGGCAAAATGTCTTGGAGAAATTGCTTCGTATTCTTCCAAACTAGATCAAAGAAATGAAGCGGGGGATGCGTCTACGACTTATTCCGAATATTGGGAAGATATGACGAGTTTAATCAGCAGCGATACGGTTGCGTTAGACAACAGAATTACCCAGATGAGAAGTTATAAGGACTTTTTGTTCAACGTCTATACGTCTATGGACAAATTTAAAGACGCCGGAATTACAGAGCGCGCCATTACACAGCAGCTTACCATGATTAAACAGGCAATGGAAGCAGTCCATATTGACAGTACAAATTTGGTGGAAGTGAAGCTGGAACAGGATATTGCAGATTATACAAAGCAGACCAAAGATACAATGAAAGCGTTGTATCATGGGACAAATACTGCGTCAAAGGAGGATGAGCCATGACACAGGCGGAAAATCTAATCAATTTATACGAGACGGGTTTTAAAATATGCCTTGTTTTGGCAGTCTTGTTTTTTGCTTTGACGGTTTTTATGTTTTTTCGGTTTAAAATTTTAAAAGTGATTGCAAACCGGACGGGCAGGGCGCAGAAAAAATCAATTGAACAAATGCAGGAAGCAAATGCGCGTACGGGTCATTTACGTCATGCTGCGCAAGTGGCAATGGGAGAATATACGCCGGAGTCGCTTAACGAGCAGCCGCCAGAGACAGAAGAAACCTCAGTACTTTCTGTCCGTATGCCGCAGGAGCCTGAACGAAGAAAATCTGCCTATACCGGAAGATTTATCGTGACAAAAGAAGTTCTTTTCGTTCATACAGATCGTTTTATTTAACAGTATATGACCGTTTTATTGATAATAAGGGAGTGAAATCAAATGAAGATGGAAAAGAAAAAAAGATGGACGACGTTTGTTCTGGCGTGTTTTATGATAGTGTCTTCTATCCCATGGGGCAATTTTACAGCCCGGGCAGAAAGTTTCAAACCTTCCGTTTTTTCTGGGGAGCAGGAAGAAAAAAAGGAAGAACTGCTTGAAACAAAATGCAGGCTTTCGGTTTTGGCAGACAAAGGAAGCGTTCGTTTTTCCGGGAATGAGAAAAAGAACGGCGCAGCAGAGACCGAAGTTTTGGCGGGAGAAACGGTTACGTTTACCATACTGCCGGAAGAAGGAAAGTATCTCGAAAAAATCGAAATACAGGACGCAGGGGAAGAGGACAAAACAGTTGCGTTTCAGAAAACGGGTACAGATACACAAGAATGTACAGCGACAATGGAAGTGACAAAAGACGTCACGCTTTTATGTGTCTATGGGGATATTTTGCAGGATGTTTCGGATTTTACGGAATATTTTACTGTAAAAAATGCAGATGGAAAAGACGCTTATTTTGCGAATGGAACGTATTATGCAGAGACAAATTCTTTTTTCTTAGAGCCATGCGGGCAGGTTTCTTTAAAAATAAATGAGGAAAGCGCTTATATGGGCAGGGAAGAGGAGCGCCACTTTCAGGAGGGAAATCAGATTACATCTTTTTTCGCTGAAAAACGGAATGAGGATACTGTAAGTTACAAACAGGTTATGCTTTCTGCGCCTGTTTCTTTTTCGTGCGATAACGAAGCTCCCACAATCAACCGAATTTTATTTCCTCTGGATCAGGAAGCAAACGACAGAGTGCAGGAGGAAGTATATGGATACTACTTTAAAGAAAGCACAACGGTGAGCGTTTATGCAGTGGATGAGGGTTCCGGCGTAAAGTCGGTGACATACCGTTTGGAAGATATTACAAATGGAACGAATACGGGAGAAGCTGCGATAGATGAAAATGGGGTTGCAAGATTTACAATTCCAGCGAATTTTAAAGGACGCTTATTTGTCAAGGCTTGTGATAATTTAAACCATGAAAGCGCAGAAAAAGAACCGGATAAAATTATTGTCGAAAGTCAGTCTATGCACGACGATAAGGAGCATGGCGCAAACGTTCTGTTTACATTTCCGAAAGCGGCAGGGCAGATTGAGAACAGGAATATCTATAAAGAAGGCGTTACGGTTCCTGTCACAGTAAAAGACGGGTATTCCGGTTTAAAACGTGTGGATTGGAGTTTATCTTTCAATGGTGGCGAAATTTTATCTGAAACGGTTTCAGTAAACGACGACGGAACGTTTACAGATGAAGAATCGAACTGGAGCGCAAAAAAGGATTTGAATCTCGTGACAGAATTGTCCCGCGAGATTATCTGTCAGGATTTGGAAGGTATTTATACACTGTCCGTCACATTAGAAGACCATGCCGGATTTGAAACGACAAAAACAGAGGAATTTTGTATTGATAAAAGCGCGCCTGAGATTAAAGTAACATACAGTGAAACAAATGAAGAGCAGATTTACAAAAATCCACGGACGGCACAGATTACAGTGAAAGAAGAAAATTTTGACCCCCAAAAAGTTGTGTTTCATATGGAGGGGGCAGAGCTTTTGGCTTCGGATGTAACGTGGACAGAAAGCGCGGATAAAAAGACGCATACGGCGTCTGTGACATTTGATAAAGAGGGTTCTTACCGATTCCGTTTTACCGTAACAGACGCGGCGGGCGTTTCTGCTGTTTATCCGTCTTCGGGCAGCGATGAATTTGTAGTGGACTTAAATGGATCGGAAGTAGAAAACTTTAAAATTCATCCG
Organism: uncultured Lachnospiraceae bacterium; assembly: GCA_910586355.1. Taxonomy (GTDB): domain Bacteria; phylum Bacillota; class Clostridia; order Lachnospirales; family Lachnospiraceae; genus Roseburia_B. The sequence goes on along the minus strand of CAJUHJ010000008.1, from coordinate 83,844 downwards.
TCAGATGCGTCGTCCGTTATGAAATATCAGAAAACAGGAGACGTCCGCTGGTACAACCAGGATGTATCTCTTTCTTTCGACGTGTCCGATTCTGTATCTGGATTAAGAAATGTGAAGACTTTCGATATACAGGATAAAAAGGTTACGGGGCAATTGACGGGACATGTCCGTCAGTCATATGACGAAAATCCTTCCAAAGATAAAGAATCTTTTTCAGGAATTTCGGCGCATACAGAAGAAGGCAAAACACAGATTTATAAAATGCGGATTTTGTCAGAAGATGCGGCGGGAAATCAGACTATGTCCGATTCTGTGACATTTGGAATTGACAGGCAGAATCCGGAAATTACGGTAAACCAAAACCCGGCGGACGAATGGACAAATCGGAGCATAAAAGTTAGTTTTCAGGCATCAGACATGGGATCTGGCATTGCTGCTGTATACTATGCAAAAGGAACGCCGTCTTCCTACGAAGACGCAGCAGAAGTTTCGGCGGCAGATGGCAATTATATCGTAACATTTCAAAATGAAGATGAGAACGGCGCGTATGTATGCTGGGCAGAAGATCAGCTTGGCAATCAGTCGGATTTCGTTCCGTTTGAAATAAAAATTGATAAAACGGAGCCTAAGATTAACGGCATTGTATTTACATCGGAGGATTTAGACGATGTTACAGCAGATGAGTTGGGAGTTACAGAAACGTCATATGGATATGCGTTTCAAAACGCCGCAAAAGTAGTAGTTCATGCAAGCGACGATTTAAACGGTTCGGGTGTGGATGTTGTAAAATATCGTCTTATACCGGAAAGCGGTTCTAAAATTGTGCAGGATGAAACTGCAGTGTACGACAGCCAGGCGGAAGGATACTCGTTTGATATTTTCGCAGGTTTTAAGGGTCAGATTTTCGTTTATGCAGTAGATAAAGCGGGAAATTCCAGTACAGAAGCCCGTCCAAACGGAGTAATTGTAGAAAGTAAGGAACAGCACGACAATCATGCAGGTGCAGAACTAAAGTTTCCAGATACCACAAATGTGGACTGTGATGGAAATCCACTGTACAGCGGAACATCTGTTTTAGCCGCTATCACTGCGGAAGATACGTATACGGGGATTGCCGAAGCAGAATGGGTTCTAAAGACTTTTGAGGGAGCAGAGCTTATAAGCGGCCGGGTGGAAGTCGAAAAAAACGGCGGCCTGTCCGATGAAAGCTGGACGAAAACCCGGGAGACAGATTCTAATCTGATTACGAAATTAGAAAAAAACGTGTCTATTTCAGAAGAAGGAAATGCAATGACTCTGACCGTCAGATTGATTGACTGGGCAGGATATGAAACAACCAAGACACACACATTTAGTATCGACAACACAAAACCGCAGGTAACGCTTACCTGTGAAGATGTGCATACAACCGACAATCATGGGATTTTTAATAAAGGCCATACCATAACGATTCAGGTCAGCGACTGGAATCTGGATTATGATGAGACGGCGAAATCTCTGGATGGAACGGAGGTTGGCGTTTCTGTTTATCAAAATGGGAGCGTTGGCAATGAGACAGACAGCGTGAACGCAGGGTTGGAATGGGTTAAGCTGCCGGATACGCAGGTTCCGTCTTATCAGGCTTTGCTGACGTTTACAGACGACGGTTTGTATCATGTAAGCGTTTTATCAAGCGATTTGGCGCAAAATGAAAGTGAAGAGCAAAAAGATACATTTACTTTGGATACACAAAAACCAGAATGGGATATGGATTTATTTTCGATTTATCCCGAAGACAATACGGCGTCTCCTTATGAATCGGGAGGCATCAGCTGGTATTCAGAAAATATTTATCTTTCTTTTGCAGTACAGGATACGGGATGTGGGTTAAAAACAATCATTCCGTCTGACGCAGACTTTACGCATGAAAAGAAAAAGCAGTTTGCAGGCTGCGAAGAATTTTCAAACGATTATCCGCTGGGTGAGTTTGAGTCGGATTCTCTTTCATTTGGCTTTCGCGGCGAGACGAATCAACAGGAATTTCCGCAGGGCGCGCGAAAAAGAGTGCGTACGGATGTGCGGGATAAAGAGACGGGAGTTTACAAGCTAAAATTAAACGCTCTTGATTATGCCGGAAATTTTGAACAGATAGAGTCGAAGCAAATCGGGGTTGATAAGACAAAACCGACGATTACGCCTGATTTAGATCCGCAGGGCTGGACAAATCAGGATGTTACCGTTACATTTTTGGCAGAAGACAACGACAGCGGAATCAAAGAAATATATTGCGCGCCGGGCGATACAAAGCCGGAACTAGTGACCGGAAATTATAAGATAGAGCCGGAAAACGGCAGTTATCAGAAAACATTTGATTCGCTCGTGTTAGAGGGAGAATATACTTTTTGCTGCTGGGCGGTAGATAATGTTGGGAATGAGTCTGAGACTGTTAAATTTTTTGTGAGGATTGATAAAACAAATCCGGCTGTTATCGGCATGACATTTTCAAAAGAATCCTCCGGTGCGGAGGGTGAAAAAACCGAAGCAGAATCCATACAGGTACAAGAGACAAATTACGGTTACTTTTTTCAGGAAAATACGCTGGTTACAGTGAATGTGGAAGATAAAAAAGAAGGCATTGCACAGTCAGGCGTAAAGCAGGTTTCTTACCGTTTGGAAGCTGCAAATTTATTGGCAGATTCCGAGGAGTCCCCAAGTGAAATTGCAGGCAAAAGCGGGACGGCAGATGTAGAAAACGACAGCGCGTCTTTTGTAGTTCCGGCAGGATTTAAAGGGCAGATTTATGTACGCGCCAAAGATTATGCGGAAAACTTAAGTGAAGAAGCTCATCCAAACGGTATTATCGTAGAAAACCAAACAATACATGACAAGTATGCGGATATTCAGATTACCATGCCGCAGAGTACGGCAGAAGACGCAGAGAATCATCCGCTGTATCACGGCAATATCCAGATTCCTATGGAAGTGCAGGATACGTATACGGGGCTTCGTGAAGTAAACTGGACGCTTGCGTCTGCAAATAAAGAAACGTTAAAAAGCGGGACGGTTTCAATAGATGAAAACGGAAACCTGTCAGAAAGCGGCTGGACGTCTGTTACAGGCGATCATGCGGATACAGTTCTAAAAATAAAAAATGAAACTGGAATTTTGATTGACGGTGTAGAAGGAAATTCTATGGTATTTACCGTGACGCTTATTGACCGCGCCGGATTTACCAGTGAATACAAGAGGATTTTTAGTATTGATAAGACGGCTCCGACTGTGGAATTTACCTGTGAAGAAGAACATACGCAGGAAAATCAGGGAATGTTTGGCAGAACGCATACAGTAGAGATTTCAGTTTCTGACTGGAACTTAGATTATAATGAGCAGACGAAAACGCTTGCAAATGTGGACTGTGTTATTTTGCGTACGGATGGGACAGATGCTTCCCAAATCCAAATAGAAGAACAGCCGAAACTGACATGGGAGAAAAAACCATCTGCGAATAACAATGGAAAAATGTGCTGCGTGGCGTCAATCTCATTTGAGAAAGAGGGATTTTACCGCTTACAGTGCAGCGCGGCCGATAAAACAGATTACCAAAGCGACGTCTGTGAAGAAGCATTTTTAGTCGATAAGAAAGCAGCTGCGATTACGGACAAATTTACGTTATCATCCGCAGAAAAAACCGACGCGCTGAAAAAGCCGTATGATGAGGCGGATACAAGTGGCGGTCAGACGGTTCACTGGTATGGCGAAAATGTAAAATTTTCTTTTTCCACAGAAGATAAAACTTCCGGTTTACATACCGTTTCTGCCAAAGCAGCCAAAGGATACCGTGCGTTAAAAGAAGATATGGAAGAATCGTATGAGACAAGAGAATATTTCGCGCAGGATACGGATGGAAATACAATTTCTTTCGGGGTACGCAGTCAGACGCAGGCAAAAACATATGAAGTACAGACAGAGGGCGACGGCATTTATCGCGTTTTGGTGAATGTAGAAGATTACGCCAAAAATCCGTCTGAGAAAGAGTCAGATGTTATTGGAGTGGATAAAACGAAGCCGGAAATTACGTCGGTTACATTTTCCGCCCCAAAGGAGTACAAAGAAGGCGAGTGGAATCCGCAAAATATTGAGGAAACAAAGTACGGTTTCTATTTTCAGGAAAACACAACAGTTACCATAAAGGCAAAAGATATAGAAAAAAATGGCTCTATGTCAGACCTTGCCTCAATTTCGTATGGCTTAAAGAAGAAAGGCGACACAGAATTTTTAGATACGGAAGTTAAAAAAATAACAGCCGTTTCCGGGACAGAAGACGAATATCAGATTTCCTTTGAAGTTCCGGCAAATTTTAAAGGCAGTATTCACGCGTATGCAGCGGATCATGTGGGGAATCAGAGTAAAATTGTGCAGCCGGACGCTGTGATTGTGGAAGACGCCGCAAAACATGATACGGAAGGGACGATTGGAATCGCGCTTCCAAATACAGATAGTTTAGATGCAAAAGGACAAAAACTATACAAAGAGCAGGTTTTGGTTCCGATTACAGTTACAGATACATATTCCGGATTACGGGAGATTTCATGGTCTGTGCAGTCTAAAAAAGATGAGAATCAAAATCAGGAAGGGACGGTTGTCATTGATAATAACGGCGGGCTTTTGGGAGATAAAGAAGGCGTTGCCATTGACGAGAGGGAAAACAACCTTGCCATAAGAGTTTCAAAGACGCTGACCGTTAAAAATAACAGCAATGATATTACATTGACAGTCAAAATGAAAGACCGTACGGGCATGGAAAAAACGGAAACCGTTACATTTAGTATTGATACGTCGGCTCCGGAAATTTCAATTGTGTATGAGCCCAAAAGTTCGGATACTTCCATGGATAATGTCTATAAAGCATTTTATAAAGAAGACCGTAAGGCGCACATTACCGTGAAAGAGCGCAATTTTGACGAAAATCAGGCGACGGCAGAGATTTTAAAATCGTTGGAAAGCGCGGATGATGTATTCATAACAGAATGGACGGATGAAGACGAATTAAGCGGTATAGAGGATACTGCGGCGCATACTTGTACGATTACGTTTCAGGGAAATAACGCGTACAATTTCTCTATGGGCGTAACAGATAAGGCAGGAAATGAAACGCAATATCAGGATGGAGCGTCTGAAATTTTTATGGTAGATAAAGAAAAGCCGACAGTAAAAGTACAGACAAATCCAAATCAATGGGAAGTATTTGAGGAAGAATCTAAGATGTTGATGCCGGTTGTCGCAGAAGGCGGCGGGCTGGATATGAAAGAGTATCAAGACGGCAGTCAGGTGTATTGGTATAACCAAGACGTCAGCCTTCCGTTTTCAGTGGAAGATACGCTTTCCGGTTTGTATCAGATACGCTTTAGCGATTTAACAGAAAATCAGTTTCTTTATCCGTTAAACAAGAAGGAACTTACGTACCAGCCGCTTAAGGAATACAGCAAAGACGGTGTGGATTTTGGAAAACGGGGAGAAATTTTAGAGCAGGTTTTTGCGGGTGAAACGAAAGTACAGACAAACGGAGACGGCGCATACCGTCTGCAGATTCATGCGACAGATTATGCCGGAAATGAATCTCTCCGCCAGTCACAGACGATTGGCGTAGATACTACGGCTCCATGGATTGAAAGCATTGCATTTTCCGGAGAAGGAAATGCAGACAGCGGTATTTTTGGGCAGGATAAAAATATAGAACGTATGACATACGGCTATTATTTTAGAGAAAAAACAACTGTGACTGTGACTGCCTGCGACCAGCCGAAAGACAGCCAGACGAAAGTTCCGGTTTCAGAAGTAAAAAGTATTACCTATTACATGGAAGATTTAGACGGTATACGGACCGAACCTGTGACTAAAGATGTAGACGAAAAGAATCAGGTTTCTTTTGAAGTAAAGGCAGATTTTAAAGGACAGATTTATGTCTATGCAACAGATCATGTCGGTAATTTCTGCGAAGAAGTACAGCCGGACGGCGTGATTGCAGAAAGTGAAGCGGCGCACAAGGAACATTCTAAAATTTTTATTGACCTTCCGACAACGGGATTTTGCGATGTAGAAGGAAATAACCTCTATGACGCCGCGATTGATATTCCGGTTACGGTACAAGATTTTTATTCCGGACTGCGTGAAGTGAAATGGACGGTGACGAGTGAGTACGATAAAGAAAAGAATCAAAATAAATCCGTTACCATTACAAACAGCGGAGAACTGCAAAAGGATAAAGACGGATGGGAAATAAAGAGTTTTGACGATAACTTAGCAACCGAACTGCAGAAAAAAATTCATGTTCCAAATAACAGCAACCAGATTAAACTGGAAGTTACGCTGACAGACCGCGCCGGATTTACCTTGAAGGAATCCGTAGTATTTAGTATTGATACGACAAAACCAGTCGTTTCTGCGGTTTATGACAACAATAAGTCGGATTCCATGGACGCGTCATGGAAAGAATTCTACGCAAAAGACAGGAAAGCAACGCTTACAGTAATTGAACGCAATTTCAATGAAAGCTGCGCGAATCTTCTGATTCAGAAAGCGGTTCCAAATTCCAGCGCGGCCGTACAGACAGACTGGAAAGATGAAGGCCTTGTAAAAGACAAAAATTTTGTCGATCAGGCCGCGCATATTTATACCTGTGAAATACCTTACCAGGGAAACAGCGCGTATCATTTTAAATTTGACGTGATAGATTTTGCGGGAAATAAAACGGAATATAAAAACGGAGCGTCCGATATTTTTGTCGTAGACAAAGCCGCGCCCGCGTTAAATAAAAATAAGCTGAAAGTACATGCCACAAAGCAGAATGAAGTAAAACATTACACAGATGAAAAGGGCGTCGTATGGTACAACCAGAATGTCCGTTTCGCATTTACGGCGCAGGATACTTGTGCAGGTTTGTACCAGGTGAAAAGCGATCAGATGAACGGAAACCAGCTTACCGGAAAGTTCCGTACGAATATCAATACAAAATATCCGTTATCGGATTATACGTTAAATTCCGTAGACTTTGGAAAGCGGGGACAGACTGCAGAGCAGAATTATCATGTGTATACCAACACCAAAGCAAATAAAAGTGAAAAATACAGAATGGAAATTACGGCAACAGACTATGCTGGAAATGAAAATTCCATAAAATCTAATATCGTTGGTATAGATTTGCAAAAGCCCAGAATTACAGGAATTTTATTCACAGGAGAAGGAAATCAAGACAGCAATTGGAAGAGTAAGGCAGTCAATGAAAGGTACGGTTATTATTTCCGTGAATCGACAACTGTAAAAATTACGGCAACAGACGTCAATGAAAACGGTTCATCTGGTTTAAAATCCATTTCTTACCGTCTCGTCGATGTGACGGATAAAAAAGCAAAGGCATTTCAAACGCCGAAATTAAAGACGGAAAAAGATGAACAGTATATTACATTTGAAATTCCGGCAGGTTTTAAAGGACGGATTTATGCTTATGCGACAGATTATGTCGGCAATCAGAGCGATACGGAGCAGCCGGACGGTACGATCAGAGAAAGTGAAGAACAGAAAAAAGACGTCAATATACAAATTACGACTCCGGAAACTTCACTCAAAGATGAAGAAGGGCTGCCGCTGTATGCTTCGGATACAACCGTTCATTTGTCCGTCGAAGATACCCATTCCGGTATCCGTCAAATCGAATGGAGCGTAGAAAGCGACGAAGATTCCGGCAGCAATCAGTCTGGGAAAATTACGGTGGATAATGACGGAACGCTTTCCGGCGATAACTGGCAGGCAACGGGAAAAGACCGAAACCTTGTGACAAAATTAGAGCGTAATCTTACGATCAAAAATAACAGCAACAATATCAAAATTAAGGTGAAGTTTACGGACCGCGCCGGGAATGAAACGGAATACAAAGACGGCAAGGGAGAAGCAATCAGTATTGACAAATCTAAACCTGAAATTGATGTGAAATATCAGGAAACCAATCCGTCCAATGAAGTGTATTTTAACAAAGACCAGGTCGTAGAAATTACGGTGACAGAGCGTAATTTTGACGAAGAGGCGACAAACCGTCAGATTCAGATTACAAATACGGACGGTTCGGTCCCGACGGTAGGATCATGGACGCATGGCGGTGAAAAAGGAACCGACAGGGCGACGCACACAACACAGATAACGTTCTCTGACGACGGCGATTATACGTTTGCCATGAAAGCGACAGATTTGGCAGAAAATACAGAGGAATACAATCAAAATGATGAATTTACGATTGACCAGACAAACCCTGAAATTGAAGTGTCTTACAGTACGGGAGGACTTTCCAACAATATTTACTACAAAGAGGAATGTGTGGCTACGATTACGGTGACAGAGCACAATTTTGATCCGTCGGGCGTAGTAGTTACCCAGATCGCAGAGTTAGACGGCCAGTCCGTTTCGGCGCCAAGCGCGGGCGGATGGAGCAGCAGCGGGGATGTGCATACAGCGTCTATTCATTATGATTCCGACGGCGATTATACATTAAGCGTAGCATGCAGCGACTTAGCGACAAATGAGGCGGAAAATTATGCCGGGACAAAATTTGTCGTAGACCGGACCGAACCGGAGATAGAAATCACCGATATTGAAGACCAGACAGCATACAATGGGACGGTTGCGCCGGCCGTATCGTTTGGCGACGTCAATTGTGACGAAAACAGTGTAAAAATTACGTTGAAGGGATTAAAGCACAGTGAAAAAGATTTGACTGGAAGCCTTACAAGGCAGACGCATGGCGGCAGTATCAAATTGGAAGATTTTGCGCATGAAGCAGATTTAGACGATATTTACACGCTGACGGCAGAAGTGTCCGACTTAGCGGGAAACAGCGCCCGGGTATCGAAAGTATTTTCTGTCAACCGGTTTGGTTCCAATTATGAACTGGCTAAAGATACCAAAAAATTAATCAGCGATTATTACTCCCGCAAAGAAGAAGACCTGGTGATTACAGAGACAAATGTCAGCACATTAAAAGAAAACGGTATTACCTACAGTAAAAACGGAGAGCTTGTGACCCTGGAAAAAGGAAAGGATTATGAAGTCAAAGACGAGGGCACAGAGTACGCTTCGTGGAAGAAATATACGTATACGATTTATGCAGATAACTTTATTGGAGAAGGTTCTTATATTGTAACGATTCATTCGATTGACGGCGCCGAAAATAACATGACAAACCGCTCGGCAAAGACAAAAGAATATACAAAGAAAGTTGAATTTGTCATAGATAAGACAGCTCCTCAAACGGTTATTACCGGGGTAGATAACAATATGCAGTACATGGAAAGCGAACGCGACGTAAGGATTGACAGTCAGGATAATATTGCCTTAAAAGAAGTCGGGGTATATTTGAATGATAAAGGAGATTGTGCTTTTACATGGAATCCGGATCTTCCGACAGAAGAACGGGAAGAATTTGAAGTCAATGACGGAATGATACGCTATGCAATGAAATCCGCGTCCCACTGGCAGAATTTGCGCGTCGTATCTGTGGATAAAGCCGGAAACCGGAAAGAAAGCGATACCATCCGATGCCTTTTGACGCCGAACATACTGGTACAGTTTATCAATAACCGTCCGCTGTTTTTTGGAACGCTTTCATTCGCGGCGATTGCTGCAGTACTGATTTATTTTATCCTTGCAAAAAGAAAAAAGAAGGAAGAGGCATAAATGCAGAGAAACGAGATTGAAATTGTCCTGCTGCTGTCTTTGGTTGGTATTGTATTATTTGTGCTTTTGCTGTTTATCTGCATTACGCGGTACAAAGCCAACAAAGAAACAAAACAGTATTATGAAGCGGCAGGGCAGATGCTCAAAGAAGAATACTTAAATTATTCATTGAAAAACCCTTATTTACAGCCGAAACATCCGTCTATGTTAAATCCGGGGAAAGTCATGCTGTATATAAAACTTGCGAAAACAAAACAAAACGACGGATTTGTCTTTGATCCAAAAGACGCCGTTTTATTTGGCAGGCAGAAAGAAAAAGTCTCCGTCTGCGTCAATGAAGCAGCCGTCTCCTCACAGCATTGTAAGGTTTATCTGGGAGGGGACGCTGTACTGGCAGAAGATATGGGTTCTGCCAACGGTACGGGACTGATTCGAAAGAGAAAAGAATACGCCCTGTCTTATGGGAGTCCGGCCGTACTTATGGATAAAGATATTTTGCATATAGGAAGCAAATATTTTCAAATACGGATTTTTTATTACGATTCAGCTATGTGACGGTTCCGTATGCAGGAGGATTGCTATGATACTGATGATATATCAAAAAGATGCTTTTAAAGAGTACCTTTTACCGAATGTAAATAATATAGATGATTCGGTTTTACTGGACAAAGAAATTTTTCATACCAGAAATAATATTCGTCTGCTGCTCGAAATTACGAACCATCAGTGGACGATAAAAGAGGGAAAAGAGTACGTTATTTTTTCAGACGGGCAAATATGGAAAGAAAAAAAGTTAAGCCAAAATGAAATTATACATATCAAAACACAAGACGGCGTGCTGTTTGACATTTTAGCCGCCAAAGAAGAAGCTTCTTTTCCGGTATTTGAAAAATATGATATTTCAAATAAAGTGGAGATTACAATTGGAAGCGACAGCGGCAATATGATTTCCTATCAGTTCCAAAAATTAGTTTCACAAGAACACTGCCGTATCCGAAAAAGCAACGGTGCATTTTATGTGGAAGACATAAGCTCAAACGGTATTTTTATGAACGGAAGGCGGATTACAAAACAGCAGCTAAAGTTTGGGGACGTCATTCATGTGTTCGGGCTGAATCTGGTGTTTTTAAACGATGTGCTGGGGGTTGCGGCCCATTATGGAAATGCCGCGGTCAATGCTTCCTATTTAAAAAAAATCATGCCGCGGCAAATCATTGAAACTCCGGCAAAAAAACCAGCCGTATCCGCCGAGGCGACGTATAACTGCCCGCTTCGCTACCTTCCGCCCATTCATCAGGGAAGCGTTGAAATTGAAGCGCCGCCCGAATTAAAATTGACAAAACAAAAACCTTTGATTGCTGTCATAGGGCCTTCTTTTACAATGGCAATTCCAATGGTTCTTGGTTCCGGGCTTGCTGTGTTTGGCGGACGTATGTCGGGCGGAGCTTCGCTTATGATGATGTTAAGCGGTATTGTGATGGCAATTGCGTCGGCTGTGCTCGGAGTAATCTGGGCGCTTTTCAATATCAAATTGGAGGCAAAAGAAGAAGCGGAACAAGAACGGGCGAGATTTAACGCATATGGAAATTATCTGATTGAAATGGCGGATTCCCTCAAACAAAAATATGAGCAAAATGCAAACGCGCTGCGGGAAATGTACCCGTCTTCCAGAGAATGCTGCCGGTTTCACCGGAATTCAAACCGTCTTTGGAACCGGAATATGTCGCATGAAGATTTTTTGTTTACAAGGCTTGGGCTTGGCAATATTCCGTTTCAGGTACAGATTGAGATACCCAAAGAACGGTTTGCCGTTTCGCAGGATTCGCTAAGGGAGAAGCCGGCGATTATAAAAGCGGATTATCAAATGCTTGAAAACGTTCCGGTTGGAATTGATTTAAAACAGCAGCTTTGGGGAATTGTCGGAGGAAAAGATTTTGCCGGGACAATGGATATTGTCTATCATCTGGTGGCGCAGACCGCGGCAAATCATTGTTATACAGATGTAAAAATGGTGTTTATTTATGATGAAGAAAAATATTCGGATAAATGCGGCTGGGATTTTATCAAATGGTTTCCGCATGTATGGTCGGAAGATAAAACGACGCGGTATATTGCCGGAAACGCACTGGAAGCCGGGGATATTTTCTATGAACTGACGAATATTTTAAGAAAACGTGAAAATGAAGCAAAATTGGATTCACAGAATGTAATGCCCAAACCCTATTATCTTTTATTTGTTTCCGACGCCCCTTTACTGGAAGGGGAATTAATCGCGCAGTATGTCTATGAGCCGAAACCGGTATACGGAATGACGACAGTTATTTTGGCTGATTATGCGTATGAGCTGCCGAATGCCTGCGAGCATGTCATTCAAAATGACAACAATTTCTGTGGATTTTATCATACGATGGGGCAGACAGAGGAACGCCATTCTGTACTGTTTGAAAAGCTTTTGGCAGATGATGTAAAAGCGCTCTCCCATACGTTGGCGGGAATGGAGGTCAGCGAACTGGAAAGCTCCGGCAATATTCCTTCCAGTTTAGATTTTTTCGAGATGTTTGGCGTAAACAGTCTGGAAGGATTAGGCGTATTGGATCGGTGGAGAAAAAGCCGTACATACAATACGATGGGCGTTTTAATTGGTAAAAAAATGGGCGGCGCAGACGCTGTTTTAGATATTCACGAGAAATATCACGGGCCGCATGGGCTGATTGCCGGAACTACGGGGTCTGGAAAAAGTGAGCTGCTCCAGACGTATATACTTTCACTGGCAGTTAATTTTAGCCCGGACGACGTTGGTTTTTTTGTAATTGATTTTAAAGGCGGCGGAATGGCAAATCTTTTTTTAAACCTTCCGCATATGGTCGGCCAGATTTCAAATCTTTCCGGCAATCAGGTGCGCCGCGCTATGATTTCAATTAAAAGTGAAAATATGCGGCGTCAGAGAATGTTTAACAAATACGGCGTGAATAATATCAATCTTTACACAAGGCTTTATAAAGACGGCGAGGCGTCCGAGCCGATTCCGCATTTATTTATTGTAATTGACGAGTTTGCAGAATTAAAGAGGGAAGAGCCGGAATTTATGCAGGAATTGATTAGTGTGGCGCAGGTCGGCAGAAGCCTTGGCGTGCATTTGATTTTGGCTACGCAGAAACCGAGCGGAACAGTAGACGACAATATCTGGAGTAATTCAAAATTCCGCTTATGCTTACGCGTGCAGGATCGTGCAGACAGCAACGATATGCTTCATAAGCCGGACGCCGCGTATTTAACGCAGGCGGGGCGCTGCTATCTTCAGGTCGGCAATGATGAAATATATGAATTGTTCCAGTCTGGTTACAGCGGGGCAGCTTATGAGGAAGAAGCGTTTGATACAAAAGCAGAAATTGCTCAGATGCTGACAAGGACGGGGAAAACAGCTATCGTCGGAAGCCGTATCAAGATGAAATTCAAGGAAGAAAAACAGATATTGTGGTATCAGCAGATTTTAAACGCCATAGAATCCGTCCGTATCAAAAACGGCTGGCATACATCGATTCTGTCTATGGATGAAGAGCAGCAAAAAGAGATCGTAAAAGCCGTAATTGTACAGTTAAACATATCGGGTGCAAATTATGACAACAGTACGTCGAATGAAAAGAAAATGTATGATTTTCTGCTGTTTTATGCAAATGGAAACACTACGGCGGAGTCTATTTTAAAAAGAGCGGCAGAAACCGGAAAAAAACTTCCGGAAATGTCAGAAAAAACACAGCTTGACGCAGTAATAGAATATCTTGCCAAACTTGCAGAGGAAAACGGATACCGCCAGACGGGACAATTATGGCTTCCGGTTCTGCCAAGACAGATTCTTTTAGAAGATATAAAAGGCAGCCGGTTTTCGGGCGGATGGGGCAGTGGATGGAAGGAGATGGACAGCCGTTTCCAGTTAGAAGTGACAGTTGGCCTTTACGATGATCCGGAAAACCAGTCGCAGCTTCCGGCGTCTGTAAGCCTTTCCGAAAATGGGCATTATGCGGTGATTGGCTCTGTGGTAAGTGGAAAAAGTACGTTTTTACAGACATTTCTTTATGCAATGATTCAAAAATATTCTCCGGATGCGGTTCATTTTTACGTTTTGGATTTCAGCAGCCATATGTTGGAAGCCTTCGGAGAAGCGCCGCATGTCGGCGGAGTATTGTTTGAAAATGATACGGAAGCCATCGGCAGATTTTTTCAAATGGCGCGCCGTATTATGCAGGAACGCGCAAAACTGTTTGGCGGCGGCAATTACAGCCAGTATATGCGCGCCTATGGAACTTTGGTACCGGCAATTGTCATTGTCATAGATGATTATGCCAATTTCAGGGAAAAGACAGAGGAACGGTATGACGAGGATATTTTGCAGATTTCGGCAAAAGGCGTGAGTTTAGGCATATTCCTTGTCGTTTCGGGAGCTGGATTTGGCATGTCAGAAATCCCCGTAAGAGTAGGGGACAACATGAAAGGAATCGTTTCTTTACAAGTGATGGATCGCTTTAAGTGTATGGATATTTTACGTTCCAGTCAAATTGCTGTGCTGCCGGAAGAAGGAATTGCCGGGCGCGGGCTTATGAATATTGGAGGAAGCGTACTGGAATTTCAGACAGCGCTTTGCGTAAAAGCAGAAGATGCGTTTGAAAGGACAACAAACGTCCTAAAGATATGCCGGATGATGAAAGAAAACTGGAAAAAACAGGCGGCGCCTAAAATACCATCCATTCCGGAAAAGCCGGTTATGCAGCTTTTGGAAGAAAATCAGGAATATCAGGAAGCAATTTTAAAACCTTCCCTTTTGCCTGTGGGATACCGTTACAGCGACGCATCCATTTATTCGGTTCATTTAGACCGTATTTACTGTTATTTTATCAGCGGGAAAAAACATACCGGAAAGACAACATATCTGCGTGTGCTGATGAAGAGCGTATACAAAAAAGGCGGAAAGATATTTGTGATAGAAAAGAAAAATCAAAAACTTGCTTTTGCGGCAGAGCAATACCATGCAACTTATATTGGCAGCGACAAAGAACAGTTCTCCTTTTTTAAAAGCCTGTTTCGGGTGTTTGCAGAACGCAACAAGTATAAACAGGAACTTGTACAGCAGGGAAAAGACGAAGGGGAAATTTACGAACAGATGCAAAAGTTTCCGCCGGCATTTATTTTTCTGGCCGATTTAAAAGAATTTCTGAAAAGCGCCTATGAGCCGCCGGAGGATATTGGTACGATGAGCGGCACATTAGAAAATATTTGGGAAAAAGGGATGTATCACAACATTTATTTTTTTGCCTGCCTGAATATGGAAGACATGATAGATTTATCTATGTATCCGGCGTATAAACATTTTACCTCTTATAAAATGGGAGTTCATCTGGGCGGAAATGTAGCTTCACAGACGATTTTTGATTTTCAGAATATCCGTTATCAGGAGGCGTCTAAAAGCATGGCAAAGGGTATTGGGCTTACGCCTTCTCTGGATGATGAAACAGAAGCAGAACGAATTGTATTTCCTGAAATCGGGAGGGATGGTTAATGATTTCCATGCTGATTTTAAGTTCCTTACATCAGGAACTTCCGGTTTTAAAAAAAGAATCCAAAGAACTTGCCGGAACGTATACAGACGAGACCTGGCAGTATTATTGTTTTACATTGGGACGGGAATACAAACAATTTTTAAAAGATGCGCCATTGCTTAATTTGGCAGTTTTAGACGTTATGATGCCGGACGGAATATCAAATGCAAAATATATCAGGAGAAACAACAAAAAAGCGTATTTTATATTGATTGCCTCAGCTTCCTGTTCTCCGCTTGAATATATCCGTCCGGATATTTTGGCAGGGTCGCTTTTGCTCCGCCCCTTTACGAAAGAGCAGCTTCATACAGTATTAAAAGAAGCGTTTTTGGCGTATCTTTCCGGGAGGAAGGAAGAGGCTTTTGTCATTGAAAACCGTGATGGCAGGCAGGTCATACCATATGGGGAAATCGTGTATTTTGAAGCCTGTGACCGCAGAATATGGGTGCACACACAGAAAAAAGAAACAAGTTTTTATGGAACCATCGAACGCTTAGAGCGGGAGCTTCCAGACCGTTTTGTGCGGTGCCACAGGGGGTTTTTAATTGACCGGTTCCGTATAAGGAATGTCCTGCTTTCCCAAAATACAGTGATTTTAGACGGCGGATACCAGATTCCGCTGTCGAGAAGTTACAAGGCGTCAATAAAGGAGATGATACATCATGCGGCAGACGGATGACGCTTATATACTGACTGATTTTCAGCTTCAGTTTCTTTTGCTTGGCATAGGGTGCAGTAGTTTGTACGGCCTGCCGCAGAATAAATTCAATGGAGATTTTAAAGAGCTCTATTATCAGATTCACGATCTGGCAGTCCGAAACATTTTACATACATCAGACGGTGCGTTTGAGATTTGCGAACCCTTAAAGAGCTGGCTTTTTACATCGGCAGACGCGCCCGCCGTCTATCATATTCTGGCAAGCGGGCCGCCGCCGAGAGCGTTTTGCGCTTATCTGTCAGACAGCATGGCAGTGATTATGGAACGCTATCTTTATCAAAAATGTTCCGTTCGTTTGATGGGTATTGAAAAACGGGTTTTTTATGACGAAATCAAACAGATATTAGAAAGCTGCGGAATCAAAGAACCCAAAGAGCCTTTGCCAAAGGAACTGATTTCAAAAGAGCTTTGGTCGTTCAAACAGTATTTGCTGGGAGAGAATCAGAAAAAAATTTATGAACTGTTTGAAAAATTTAGTGTGGAAGTTGCAGACGCTATGGGAGAGTATAGAAAAAGAATTTCGGTTGTCCATTATTATTTGGAAAATTATCTGGTGGCAGAGACGGGCCGTACCGTGGATTTGTTTTCTTTTGAGATGGAGAAGTTTGTGGAACTGTTGGAAAAGAGATAAGGAGAGATAGGGCATTATGATAATGGTTGAAATATGGATACCAGTTTTGGATAAACGTTATGATTTCCGTCTGGATCAGCATACGCAGATTTTATTTCTTCTGGAAGATTTAAGTGAAATTATCTGCCAAAAAGAGCAGTGCAGTTTAAAAGGAGACTGGAAAGATTTTATGCTCTGTCACAGTCAGACGGAACGAAAGCTTCCGCTGGAATGTACGCTGGCGGAATGTGGAATAAAGGTAGGGGACAGCTTGTTTCTCGTTTAAATATCGTTTTTAAATCAGGTTGTTTATGACAGCCGACAGGTTGTTCAGACGCAAATGTAAAAGATGGGCGGCTGGTATGGTAAAGTAAAGATATGCAGAAAAATAGTTATTAAATGCAAAAGCATTTAAGATAAAAAACAAAGGAGGTCATTCAAATGGCAAACAACATTATTGTCAACACGGCAACGATTCGCAACAAGGCGGGAGAACTCAAAACACTGAACAATCGTTTTAGGCAGCAGGTAGAGCAGCTGAAAACACAGGAAGCGTCTTTAAATGCAATGTGGGACGGGGATGCAAATGACTCTTTCCATACTGAATTTCACAGGGATGCAGTTCAGATGAATAATTTTTACAATGCAATTGAGAAATATGTGCAAAGCCTGCAAGAAATCGCAGAAGTGTATGAAGCAGCAGAACGCCGGAATGTACAGATTGCAAAAGAAAGAACATACCGTTAAAAATTCATAAGAGTGTAAAAAAGGGAGGATTCTTATTATGACAGGAACCGTAAAAGTTGATACAGCGAAATTAACCAGTACAGCAAATTCCTTTCGGGAGACCGGAAACCAAATCAGGAATTTAACAAACCAGATGACGACTTTAGTCAACAGCCTGACGGGGGCAATCTGGAGCGGCGATGCAGCCAATGCTTATAAAAGCAAATTTAACGGACTTCAGGACGATATTGTCAGAATGTTAAATATGATTAATGAACATGTGACAGATTTGAATACTATGGCGCAGGGATATGCCAATGCAGATACGCAGAGCGTAGGGGCTACAAACGATTTGGCTACGGATGTAATTGTATAAGAATAAAAATAACCGGACAGGGAGACTGGAAAGGTTTCCCTGTTTTGGATAATCCGGTAGATTATGGGTGGTGCAGATTGTTTCAGATAGAAAAAAATAAAGTAAAAAGCTGCTGCCGGGAATTGGAGAGAATGAGCGTTAAGCTAAAGAGTTTTCGGCATCGCATGGAAATACAAAAAGAACAAGTAAAAACAGCAGACGCGGCGGCTTACCGTCAAATTCAAAAGTTTCTCGAAGAATTGATGGAAGAAGAAGTATTCATTCATAAATTTTGTATGGCGTTAGAACAGATTTTAGCAGTATACGAAAAGGGAGAAAATCGGGTGACTGCGTTTTTAGAAGAAGAACAGTATCCGCTATTGTTCGAAAAGTTAAAGGTGAATCAGTTTCAATGGCTCAATCACACAGACATTCAGTTCAAATAGCAGGAGGCGGATATGGGGATGTATGTGGATATTTCATTATTGGCGGGGAAAAAAAGAGAATTAGAAAGTGATGTCAGGCGGATAGAAGAGTTAATTTCTCAGGTTTGTGAAGAGATAGATCAGTTAAATAAGATGTGGGACGGCCCCGGGCAGAAAAGTTTTCTAAAAACAGCTGCAGCAGATAAAGAGAGAATGAAAGAGATTTTTTTAGATATGAAAAAAAGGGTAGAGGAAATAGAAACAGTACAAAAAGAATATGAGTCTTGTGAAGGGGAAGTAGCGGATCTTATCCGGGCAATCCGGATATAGGGAATGGAGGCATGAATTGTGGCGGCAGATATTTTTACTGAAAATATCAGCATACATGCAGCGCCAAAGCAGATGTGCAAAAAAGCGGAATCTGTGGAAACAAAGGCGTCTGCCCTGGCAGAATGTATGACAGTTTTGGAACATAAAATCAATGCGACCTCTTACTATTGGCAGGGGGAAGCGGGAGATTTATATAGAAGTATTTATAGGGAGCCTAAGAAGGAAATGGATGACATTCTTCATAGGCTCCGTTCCCATGCAAAAAAACTTTATCTGGTGGCACAGCAGATGGAGCGAAATGAGCAAGAAATTGTAAAAACGGTGGAGAATTTAATGGATTCGGTTATTGTTTAAGGGAGGGGAAGGAGTGTGCTTCAATGGATGTATACGGAATGGACAGCGAAGTTTTAGAGAAAGCAAAACAGGAAATGGGGGAGATTGCAAAAGAATTAAACCGGATGGCTCAGGCAGACTGTGAACAGGTGAGAAAGAATCTTTTAGCATGTTGGATGGGAGAAAATGCAGAAAGTTATTGTAAAAAGCTAAAAAGGCTTGAGGAGAGGATGGCAAATACAGCGAAGGAAATTTTTGTATTTGGAGGTTTTGGCATTTTAGAATAGAGAAAAAAGAGAGAGGAAAGAGTATGAGAAAATTATTTTGTAAACTGATATTTGGAATTGTGTTATGCGCGGTCTGTTTCATTGGGTTTCAAGGAACAGATGCGCAGGCGGCTTTGAAACTGAATAAGAAAAAAGCTGTGGTAACCGTTGGGAAAACAGTAAAATTAAAAGTAAAAGGGACTAAGAAAAAAGTAAAATGGTCGAGTACAAATAACGCAGTCTGTTCGGTAAATCAAAAGGGACTGGTTAAGGGGAAAAAGGCCGGCAGTTCGGTGATTCGGGCAAAAGTAAAAAAGAAAACTTTAAAATGTAAGGTTACAGTAAAGGCAAAATCTGGAGGGAGTTCTTCACAGCCGAAAAAGCCGGCTCCCGCACCCGCGCCAAAACCAGTCCCAGCTCCGGCTCCGACAGGACTTAAGATTACGGGACCTTATAGTATATTGGCTCCCGGCGGCACAATGCAGCTTAAATTGGGATATATCCCGGAAAATGCAAAAAAAGAGGCCGTAGAGTGGTACAGCAGCGACAGGTATCGTGCGACTGTCAGCAGCAATGGTCTTGTGACTGCAAAAAATGAAGGGGAAGTAACGATTACGGCAGAATTAAAATCAAATGATGATATTCGGGCTTCTTTTAAATTCCGAATTGAAAATTTAGAAGCAACAGGGGAGGTGAACTCTGAGAACGGCGGAGATTTGCTGTTAAGCGACAATAGTTCAAAGGCTGTGTTTGAATATACGATTTCTTTTACATCGCCGAATGTGCAGACGCAGGTATTAGATGGGATTGGCAATGTTGTGCGTACCTGGCAGATGGGAACGCTTGGCGCAGAGAAACCGGCGAAAGTTGTCTGGGATTTAAAGCGTGCAAACGGTACAAAAGTTTCTGCCGGAAGTTATTGCTTCCAGATTGTAGCGGCAGGCGCAAAAATAAAGACCGGCTATTTTACAGTTTATGCAAAATCGGATTTTGGCGCAGGGAATGGCTCGCCGGAATCTCCTTATGAAGTTTCTACGTTAGAACAGCTAAAGCTGATAGAGGGACATAACGGCGTGTGTTTTAAACAAACTGCGAATATTGATGCGAATTTGACGGAGATTACGCCGCTCTTTACGGCAGACGTGCCGTTTACTGGAACATACGATGGCGGTAACTATTCGATTACAAATGTGTCGAATATGATGGAAGCATCCAACGTTGGGATATTCAGCGCTGTCGGGAAAGATGGCGTTGTACAGAATGTGGTAGTTGAGAGCAGTTATTTTAATGGGGCGGATAATGTCGGTGCGTTAATTGGAATCAATGAAGGGACAGTAAACAATTGTACCGTAAATACTTGTAGTCTTAGAGCTAGTAATGGCAGAAGCGGAGCAATTGCAGCGTGGAATAGCGGGACGGTCCGAAACTGTAAGACGGAGAGGAATACAGTAAGCGCAGCAAGAAATTATTATGAGGCAGGCGGAATCAGTGGATATAGTAAGGGAACAATTATAGACTGTGTTTCTGCTTTGGATAGTATTGCTATTACCAAATACGATATGAGAGCTGGAGGGATAGTAGGTTCTAATGATGGAAATGTAATCAGTTGCACGATAAATTCTGTGGAATTGAGTTCGGCAACGTATTATACATATGGTGGAGGAATTGCTGGATATAATTCTGGTACTGTTGCAGACAGCAGTGTGAAAAATTTAGAGATAAGCGGGACGTGGAGCCGCCAGGGCGGCATTATTGGTTATAATGATGGCAATAATACCAACAACACCTACACCGGAACCTTAAATCAGACGGGAAATTAAAACAAATTTTATTTTACAGTTATTTTATTGGAGGCAGAGAAAATTGGTGGCAGTAATTATAGCAGTCATTATTATATTATTAGTCGGCATACCTATCGCCATTCTTGTCAACAAAAAAGTAAATGGTATTGGAGACGAGGGAACGGAAAATAAAAATGTAATCGTAAATTCATATGGCATAGATGTTTTAAACAGGCAGATGGGAGGCAACCAGGAGCAGTATTTTAAGGGGATGAGCGGTGAGATTCCGGTGACAGTACTTTTGAATCAGGGCGGTTACAAGCCGTCGTATTCCTGTACGCAGATTATCTTCCATAACGTGGAAAACGGCAGGGAAATCCGCGGAGATTTTGGCAGTTACCTTGATATTGGGCGCGGCACATGGGCGGAAGCGGAATTTTTACATATTTCGGAAAATCCACTGGTTTCAAATCGCCACTGCAGGATTGTACGCGAGTATGGCTCAGTTTATCTGGAAGATTTGCAGTCGAGAAATCATACCTATTTAAACGGTTATCAGGTAGAAGGACGTATGCAGGTAAAATCGGGTGATATGATTGCGCTTGGGTCAGAAAAATTTCGCATTACATTTTGTTAAAAAACAGATGATTTTTTTAAAGTGGGACTGTCCCCAAAATAGTGTAAACCCTCAAACTGATGTAAAAAGGAATCAGTTTGAGGGTTTTTTTTGTTTTTTACGCTGGCGCACACATTCAGTCAGCAGATATTCAATTTGTCCGTTTACAGAACGGAAATCGTCTTCCGCCCAGGCGGCAATGGCTTCATAGAGTTTTGGAGAAAGCCTGAGCGGAATCTGTTTCTTTTTCTGGTCTGCCATTGGTTAATACAGGCTCCCTGAATTTACGACAGGCTGTGCGTCGTGGTTGCCGCAGAGGACGACAAGGAGATTGGATACCATTGCCGCTTTGCGTTCCTCGTCTAATTCGATTGTATTATTTTGGCTTAACCGTTCTAAAGCCAGTTCTACCATACCAACAGCTCCGTCTACGATCATTTTACGTGCGTCAATAATTGCGGAAGCCTGTTGTCTTTGCAGCATAACAGCGGCAATTTCCGGCGCATAGGCAAGATAGGTAATGCGTGCTTCCACAATTTCAATGCCGGCTTCGTTGACTTTTTCCTGAATCTCATTTTTAATCCGTTCTGCAACAATTTCGCTTGAACCGCGCAGGCTGCCTTCGTCTGCGATACCATCGCCTGTTGTATCTACATTTGGGGCAACGTCATAAGGATAATTGCGTACAATATTGCGAAGCGCGCTGTCGCACTGCAGGGAGAGGAATTCTTTATAGTTATCTACGTTAAAAACGGCCTTGGCGGTATTTACAATACGCCATGTCACAGCGATTCCGATTTCGACTGGATTTCCAAGGCAGTCGTTGATTTTCTGGCGGTTGTTGTTTAACGTCATAATTTTTAAAGAAAGTTTTTTCGACATCAGTTCAGGATCATTGGCAGTTGGCGTTTTTTTTGTGTTGACATCCCCGCTTTGGTTTAATCTCGTCTTTGCTGCCGGGTTTACGGCAGAACAGAAGGGATTGACAAAATAAAACCCCGCGTCTTTAATCGTCCCAATATAATTTCCAAATAAAGTCAAAACAAGCGCTTCCTGCGGTTTTAAAACCTTTAATCCAGGCCACAGCAGCCAGGCGGTGCTAAGAACAATAATACTGACAATCATAAGGGCGGGATTTTTCCCATTTTCCACCTGAAAGCCTCCGAAAACCGTTCCGGCAATTGCCGCAGCATAGATAAGAAGCGACAACAGTAATACAGCCATCCCATTTTTTTTGTTTTTTAAAATTTTTTCTTTCATATGTAAAGCCTTCTTTCTTTTTGATATTAAAATCATATCACTTTAATATTGTCTTGTCAAACATAAATATGTAGTTTTTAGATTTCTGCAAATAAAAAGGTGTAAAGTCAAAGACTTTACACCTTAATTTAGTTCAATAACTGATAGTTTTAACTTTTGTAAAATGAAATGGATGTTTGAATTTTGTTACAGGTTGTCAAACACAACTGTTTCTTTTTTGAGTCCCTCCACAATTTTTTGATTCACGCCCATACGCTGTGTAATATCTTCCATATCCAGAGCGAGGTTTTTGGTATTTCCGGCTACGCCGGCAATGCCGCCTGCGCCGTCGTCAATGGCTTTTGTAATTGTGCTGATGGAGTCCGCAATGTCGGACATGGAGTGTTTGAGCCGTTCGGTCTGTTCGTGGAATTCATCCATGGCATGGCGGATATAAACGGCGTCTTCCCGATACTGGCTGCCGGATTGCACAAACGCTTCAAATTCCGTCAGGACGGACCGGCTCATATAGTCAATCAAATGCTGGGCGTTTTTGGAGAGGTTGTGGACCGCGGCAATCACGACACTGTTGATGTCCTGGATGCGGTTGGCGGTTTCCTGACTGGAATGGGCCAGATCACGTACTTCTTTTGCGACGACGGCGAAGCCCTCTCCAGCAGTTCCGGCGTTTGCGGCTTCTACGGAAGCGTTTAAAGAAATCAGCCGGGTCTGTTGGGAGATGGCTAGAATTTCATCGGTCAATGTCTGAATCCGGTCTACGCTTTTGCTTTTTTCGATGGCGTCGTTGAGTGTATGCAGGATTTCTTCTGCTTTCGCGCTCGTTATTTCCGCGCTGTTTTTGGCGGATTGCTGCATGGCGTTTGCACGGTCGTTCATCTGCACGGCGTACACTGTGATTTCGCTGCATTCTCTGGCAATATTGGAAACGTCTGAACTGACGTCTTTGGCGTTGTCGTTGATGGAAGCGATATTACCCGCCACTTTCTGAATGGTAGAGGAAAGCTGTTCGGAAAGCGAAGAAAGATCGGCGGCGCTTTTTTTGGAATCGTTCGTTCTTTTTAAAACTTCTCCCGTCATGTTATCAATGAGTCCGGAGCTTTCCTGAATCGTTGTCAGAATGCTTTTCAAAGGAAGAAGCACATAATTTGTAATCAGCTTTATATCCCCAAATACAAGAAGCATACAGATTACGGCTGCGGCAATGCCGACGGCAAGAGACAGGACATACGCGTTTTTCAGCTGGCTTCTTGCAGAAAGCGTCTGCTCGCTGATGGAAGCGTTTAAATCGTCAATGTCCGCTTCCATAGCGTCGGCATAAGCGGCTACGTCTCCGTTTGCGAGCGCGTAGGCGTCCTGCGTTTTATGGCTTGCGCTGGCGCAGACTAAGTGAACCAGCGCATGTTTAAACGAAGCGTAGTTGGACAAAAGCGATTCGTACTGCGTCTGTTCCTGCAGGGTGACATGACCTGCATATTCGGAAAGCTTAAGATCCAGAGCGGCTTCTTCCTCTTTGATTTGGCCGACAAGCACGATCATGGTGTTGTAATCTGTGGCAACGATGTGGCTTAATGCCATTTTATGTATGTTCATGGAGGACTGGCAGATTTCCGCCAGACGGCTTTTGCCGTCCATGTAATTGTCTGCGATATTGGCGGCGCTTGCGTTTACATTTCGGATATTGATCACAGACAGAATGTTCGATAAGAGCGCCACAATGCCCAAAAGGGCAATCGGTATGATTAAGCGATATTTTAAACGAATCGATTTCATATTGGCTGAGTCTCCTTTTGTATCTGAAATATAGAGATTGATATGTTATGGGGCGACGATTTCTTCTACCATCTTGTCAAGACGGTCCTGAAGCTTATGAACGGGTACGGCTTTGTTTAGGATGTCAGACGTAAATTCCGAAACAGGGTCCCAGAAATTGCCTCCGATGCGCTGCAGGCAGGAATACTCGGACTGCTCTAACAATGCGGCGATTGCCGGAGAGCTTTGCACTTCTTTTGAGGCCGCGGCGTTTTTGTTGGACGGCCCCTGGCCGCGCAGCAGAAAGCGCAGCTTTTGATTTTCTTCATTTGCAATCCATTCCGCCAGCTTTTTGGCCCACTCTTTTTCTTTGGAATAGGCGTTTGTGCCAATTAATTTATAGCCGGAAAACGAGGCCATCTGAATTTGCTGTCCCATACAGTTATAGGAGGGAAGTTTTGTGGCTTTATAGCCGCTGCCCCAGGCTTCTTCTACCGCCAACGCATTCCATACGCCGTTGATGCCGGCAATAATCGTGCCGTTTTTGACTCCCTCTAAAAATCCGGCGTCGTCTGTACTGATAAATCCCGGATGATTCGAAATGTCAAGCATGGACTTTGCTACGTCAATTCCTTTGACGGCGCCCTCCGTGCCGTTCCAGGTACAATAGTTGGTGATGCCGTCGTCGTTTAATCCGACGGTCAGTCCGGTGTTTCCGAAAAAGGAATAGACATACCATCCAGAAGACCATTCCATGGAGACTTTTTTGTTTTGCGCCGCGGCAATGTTTAACATCTGGTCAAATGAAGCGACGTCCTGTTCTGAAAAATAGTTTTGATTATAGTAGAGAAAATATCCGTTGTCTGCCGTCAGCGGGTACGCGTAGAGCGTATCGTTGACGGACGCTGCAAGGACGGCTTCGTTTAGATTGGCTTCTTTGATGGTTTCCGCCGATTCTATCGGTTCAAGCGCGCCGGCGGCTACAAGCGTGTTTAACTGATCGTCTGCAAATGCAAATACGTCTGCGCCCTGTTCCAGATCCGCCATCAATGCATCCATGCAGTGGCTTTCGCTCTGCGGCATGTAAGAAATTTCAAAATCCGCTTCGTTCTGGTATTTTTCCTGAAATTCGTTTATAATCTGAGAAAGCAGTTTTTCGTCTTCTTCCGCTCCCCAGACAGTCAGGTTTACGGTTTTTTCGTCCGGCATCTGCGTTTCTTCTACGGACGTCTGATTTTTATTCTGGCATCCGGATAAAAGCGCGGCGCATAAAAGAGCCGGAATGAAAAGATGTTCTTTTTTCTTCATAATTTTTCTCCGTTCCATTGTAATATTTCTTTGGAAATTATACCATTCGGAGAAGTTTTTTGCAATCTGGTTTCGGGGATTTGGAAGAGGAAGAGGCGAGAACATGAAGCTGAAAAAATCCTGCAGAGGGCGAAAAGAAAATGGATTGCTTTTCATGAGTTTAGGAAACAGTCTTTTTAATGCTCCAAAAAAAATGGAGCTTGATGAAACACTTCCAGACATATGGCAGTCCAAAAAGCTATCCACTATGTATCATCTTACGTTAGATGAATTCATAGATTTCGAAATTGACTTAATATAATTACAATGATTTAGATGCAATGCTGGTCATAAAGGACATTTTGGCTCATGTATGAAATGTTGGGTGATTTTTTACACTTCATTTACTTCTTTCATATGAGTCAACAGCAGATATTGAGGAAATGTGCATAATGGGTTATGATATAAAAAACAGAAAACATTTTATAAGAGGTGCATTATGACGGATACGGAGAAAAGGACTGCTGCCACAAAATTTTATAACGACTGGCGCGGCATTGGCGACGAAAAAAGCGACAGTCAGCGTTTTTGGATTGATTTTTTTTCAAATGTGTTGGGAATTGAAGATGTTCTGCAAAAGATTAAATTTGAAAAACGCGTTGTGGTAGATGGGCAAACAAAGTACATAGATGTTTATATACCTGAAACAAGAGTTTTGATAGAACAGAAGAGTATAAATAAGGACTTGGATAAGAAAATGCCGCAGTCAGACGGTTCCATGCGCACGCCGTTTGAGCGGGGGCGTAATTATGCACAGTGGATGATACCAAATGAGACGCCGTTATGGATTGTAGCCTGTAATTTTCAGTCATTTGAAATTCACGATATGAATAAGCCGAATGAGCCGGCTGTAATCATTGCTTTAGAGGAAGTGTGAAACAAACTTCCGTTGTTTGATTTTATGTTTCAAAAAGAGGTCAAAGAACTATCACATGAAATGGAAATCTCTGTCAAGGCAGGAGAAATTGTCGGTATTCTATACGATAAATTAATCGCACAGTATAAAGAACCGGATGAACATTCCTTTCAAAGCCTAAACGCTTTATGCGTCCGTCTTGTATTTTGTCTGTATGCCGAAGACACTGGTATTTTCGGTTCACATAGGATGTTTTACGACTATTTGAGGGACGTCCCCATAAGCGGATTTCGGAAAGCTCTTATAGAACTATTTCGAATACTTGATACGAAAATAGAAAACAGGGACAAGTACTTGATAGAGGAAAACCCGCGTCTTGCAGCTTTCCCATATGTAAATGGAGGGTTATTTGCGGATGAAACAATAGAGATACCAATGTTTACAGAAGAAATCAAAACGATTCTGTTAAATAAGGCAAGCGAGGATTTTAATTGGTCAGATATAAGCCCGACTATTTTTGGAGCAGTATTTGAAAGCACCTTAAATCCAGAAACACGAAGAAGCGGAGGTATGCACTATACTTCTATTGAAAATATCCATAAAGTGATTGATCCATTGTTTTTAGACGAACTAAAAGAGGAATTTCATAAAATCAAACAAATTTCAGTAGAACGTACCAAAAAAGTAAAATTAAATGTTTTTCAGAAAAAAATTGCAGGATTAAAATTTCTTGACCCGGCGTGCGGTTCCGGAAATTTCCTGACAGAAACTTATATTTCACTTCGAAGATTAGAGAACGAAATTCTAAACGAATTACAGGGAGGACAGATTGTATTAGGAGAAGCAATCAATCCTATTCAGGTATCTATCAGCCAGTTTTATGGAATTGAAATCAATGATTTTGCAGTAACGGTCGCCAAAACTGCATTGTGGATTGCAGAAAGCCAGATGATGAAAGAAACAGAAGATATTGTTCATATGAGCCTTGACTTTCTTCCGTTGAAATCTTACGCGAATATTACTGAAAACAATGCTCTTAGGATTGATTGGGAAAGCGTTGCGCCGAAAAAGGAACTGGATTATATTATGGGAAATCCACCGTTTTTAGGCTATTCCATGCAGGATGATAGTCAGAAAAAAGATATATTATCTATCTATGTAGACGAGAAAGGAAAACCTTACAAAACTGCTGGTAAGATAGATTATGTATCAGCATGGTATTTTAAGGCATCACAATTGATACAGGAAACAAATATAAAGGCAGCATTTGTTTCTACAAATTCTATCACTCAGGGAGAGCAGGTAGCCAGTGTGTGGGAACCATTGTTTACAAGGTTTGGAATCCATATTGATTTTGCGCACCGGACATTCATATGGGACAGTGAGGTAAGTTTAAAAGCCCATGTGCATTGTGTTATTGTTGGTTTCAGTTCTGTGTCTGATTCGCATGAGAAGAAAATATTTTATTGGGATGATGTAAAAATAGTAAAAAATATAGCTCCTTATTTAATTGATGCGCCTGTTGTATTTATACATAGCCGTTCAAAGCCTTTATGTAATGTGCCTGAAATGACAACTGGAAACAGACCGGCAGACGGCGGACATTTAATTATTGAAGCTGAGGACTATAAGGATTTTATAGGAAGAGAACCCAATGCGGCAGCTTATATAAAAAAATTGACAGGGGCAGTTGAGTACATTAACAAGAAAGACAGATATTGCTTATGGCTTGTGGGCGTGAATCCTGCGGAACTTAGAAAAATGCCGGAAGTAATGAAACGTGTTGAATTATGTCGTAAAGATAGGTTAAATGGCGCTCCCGACCGGCAGAAATTGGCGGATACGCCAACGCTTTTCAGGGAAACTAAAAATCCGCAAAAATATATTATTGTTCCTTCAACATCATCTGAGAGGAGAAGATATATTCCGCTGGGTTTTTTGGATGGAGAAATAATTCCGACTAATGCGGCAATGATAATTCCTGATGCTGGTTTATATGAATTTGGCGTGCTTACATCGAATATTCATATGGCTTGGATGCGTGCTGTCTGTGGGAGATTAAAAAGTGATTACAGATATTCAAAGGATATTGTATATAACAATTTCCCATGGTGCAGTCCTACCAATGAACAACGGCAGAAAATAGAGCAGACTGCGCAAGGTATACTTGCCGCAAGGGAATTATTTTCCGACTGTTCATTAGCTGATTTATATGATGAAATTGCTATGCCTCCAGAACTTAGAAAGGCTCATCAATTTAATGACAAAGCCGTTATGCAGGCATATGGTTTTTCAATTAAAGATACCACAGAGGAAAGCTGCGTTGCGGAATTAATGAAGATGTATCAGCAATTGACATCAAAATAACTTTTCCATGCTTATACAGATATATAATTTTTATTTATATATAAAATAAGATATATTAATTATACTTATTATATAGGCCATGGTATGATAGTACCAATAAAGAAATGGAGGATTTACCTATGAGCAGTGTGAGAAGAATTTATGTAGAAAAGAAACCGGAATTTGCAGTACAGGCAAAAGAGTTAAAGTCTGAAATTAAAAACTATCTTGGCATAGATACTGTAAATGAAGTACGTGTTTTGATTCGTTATGATGTAGAAAATATATCGGATGCAACCTATGAAAAAGCAGTCCGTACCGTTTTTTCTGAACCCCCGGTGGATTTTGTGTATGAAGAAACGTTTGATTTAAACGGAGCAAAAAGTTTTAGTGTAGAATATTTGCCGGGACAGTTTGACCAGAGGGCGGATTCTGCAGAGCAGTGCGTCAAATTGTTAAAAGAAGATGAAGAACCGACGATTCGTTCCGCAGTCACATACGTAATCGGCGGAAATATCACAGAGGAACAGTTTTCTTTAGTCAAATCACACTGTATAAATCCAGTAGATTCAAGAGAAACAGGCATGGATAAACCAAAGACGCTTTTGACATCGTTTGAAGAGCCAAAAGACGTTAAAATTTTTGACGGTTTTACAGGTATGGCGGAATCTGCATTAAAAGAACTTTATCATTCTTTAAACCTGGCTATGACGTTTTTGGATTTCCTTCATATACAAAATTATTTTAAAAACGAAGAAAAACGCGATCCTTCCATGACAGAAATTCGCGTATTAGATACGTACTGGTCGGATCACTGCCGTCATACGACATTTTCAACAGAATTAAAAGACGTTACATTTGGTAACGGCGATTACAAAGAGCCAATCCAAAAGACTTACGAAGATTATCTTGCCGCCCATAAAAAACTTTATGCCAACCGTAAGGACAAATTTGTCTGCCTGATGGATATTGCTTTAATGGCAATGAAACTTCTAAAACAAGAAGGCAAACTGAAAGATCAGGAAGAATCAGATGAAATCAATGCCTGTTCGATTGTCGTTCCTGTAGAAGTAGATGGAAAAACAGAAGAATGGCTTGTTAATTTTAAAAATGAGACGCATAACCACCCGACAGAAATTGAACCGTTTGGCGGGGCCGCAACATGTCTTGGCGGGGCGATTCGCGATCCGCTTTCCGGGCGTACTTACGTTTATCAGGCAATGCGCGTCACTGGTGCGGCAGACCCGACAGTTTCTGTAAAAAATACGATGGAGGGTAAACTTCCGCAGAAAAAAATTGTCAGAAGCGCAGCAAAGGGGTACAGTTCTTACGGCAACCAGATTGGCCTTGCAACCGGGTATGTCAAAGAAATTTACCATCCCAATTACGTTGCAAAACGTATGGAAATCGGCGCTGTAATGGGCGCTGCGCCAAGGCGGGCCGTACAACGGCTTACAAGCGATCCCGGGGATGTGATTATTCTGCTTGGCGGACGTACCGGGCGCGATGGGTGCGGCGGTGCGACGGGGTCTTCAAAAGCCCATAATACAGCTTCGATAGATACCTGCGGCGCAGAAGTCCAGAAAGGAAATCCGCCGACAGAACGTAAAATCCAACGTTTGTTCCGCAGAGAAGAAGTCAGCTATATCATAAAAAAATGCAATGATTTTGGGGCGGGCGGCGTATCCGTTGCGATTGGGGAGCTTGCAGACGGCCTGCGTGTCGACTTGGATAAAGTTCCGAAAAAATATGCCGGATTAGACGGAACGGAGATTGCAATTTCCGAATCCCAGGAACGTATGGCAGTTGTGGTTGCGCCGGAGGATAAAGAAAAATTCTTAGCATATGCAGGTGAAGAAAATTTAGAAGCAGTTGCGGTCGCTGTTGTCACGAAAGAGCCGCGTCTTGTGTTAAGCTGGAGAGGAAAAGAAATAGTAAATATTTCCCGCGCTTTTTTGGATACAAACGGAGCGCATCAGGAAACAGATGTTGCAGTAGAGATTCCGTCTCAAAAGGATTGCTGCCTGCATAAAATTTCGATTCCTTCAGTTAAAGAAGCAATCGCAAAAAACGATATGAAAACAGCATGGCTTTCTTTGCTTTCCGATTTAAACGTTTGTTCCCAGAAAGGATTAGTTGAAATGTTTGACGGGTCCATTGGGGCGGGCAGCGTATTTATGCCGTATGGCGGACGCTATCAGTTGACAGAAACGCAGAGCATGGTTGCAAAACTTCCAGTTGCAAAAGGAAATACAGGTGCCGTGACAATGATGAGTTATGGTTTTGATCCGGAAGTATCTACATTTTCACCGTATCATGGGGCAGTTTATGCTGTGTTGGAATCTGTGTCGAGAATTACAGCAGCCGGCGGAGATTTTCGGAAGATACGTTTTTCGTTCCAGGAATATTTTAGAAGAATGTCTGAGGAACCTTCCCGCTGGAGCCAGCCGTTTGCGGCTCTGCTTGGCGCATACAGCGCGCAGATGGGCTTTTCGCTGCCTTCCATTGGAGGAAAAGACAGTATGTCTGGAAGTTTTAATGAAACCGACGTGCCGCCGACACTTGTTTCGTTTGCCGTAGATGTTGCAAAAGAAAGCGACATTGTAACGCCGGAATTGAAATCAGAAGGAAACGTATTAATGCTGTTTACCATTCAAACAGATGAATATGATCTTCCAGTTTATGAGCAGGTAATGAAATTATACGATACGATACACAAGCTGACAGTCAAAAAGACGATTTTATCCGCATATGCACTGGATGGAAAAGGACTGGCCGCCGCAGTCAGCAAAATGGCATTCGGAAATAAACTCGGCGTTACGATAGCGGATGAGGTCAGCCCAGAGGTGTTGTTTGCCCCTGGATTTGGAAATATTGTAGTGGAAGTTTCGCAGGATAAGGAAAACGAAGTCAAAAAGACATGTTTTAACGCAGGACTTTTAAAATATGTATCCATTGTAGGATATGTCAATGACAAGCAGGAATTTATTTTTAAACAAACGCGTATTTTGATGGAAGAAGCGCTTATGGCATGGCAGGGCACATTAGAAAACGTATTCCCGACACGCGCAGCAGAAACAAAGGAAACATTGGATACAGATGTTTACCAGGGCGGGCAGGTATATGTCTGCAAACATAAAGTAGCGAAACCAACGGTATTTATCCCAGTCTTTCCCGGCACTAACTGCGAGTACGACAGTGCAAAAGCATTTGAAGCCGCAGGCGCGAATGTAATTACGAAAGTGTTCCGAAACTTAAATGCCGCAGATATTAGAGAATCCGTAAATGAATTTGAACGGGCAATCGCACAGGCGCAGATTATTATGTTCCCAGGCGGATTTTCAGCAGGGGACGAACCTGAAGGATCGGCAAAATTTTTTGCAACTGCATTCCGCAATGTAAAATTAACAGAAGCAGTGAATCGTCTTTTACAGGAAAGAGACGGACTTATGCTCGGAATCTGCAACGGATTTCAGGCGCTGATAAAATTAGGACTTGTGCCTTATGGTGAAATTACCGAACAAAAAGATGATTCTCCGACGCTGACATATAATACGATTGGCCGCCATATCAGTAAAATGGTTTATACAAAAGTAGTTTCAAATAAATCTCCATGGCTTATGGGGGCAGAAATCGGCGGGGTATACTGCAATCCGGCTTCCCATGGTGAAGGCCGCTTCGTAGCGCCGCAGGAATGGATAGACCGTTTGTTTGCAAACGGGCAGGTGGCAACCCAATATGTAAATGAAAACAATACGCCGACAATGGATGAAGAATGGAATGTCAACGGCTCGTATGCTGCAATTGAAGGAATTATAAGCCCCGACGGCCGCGTATTTGGTAAAATGGCTCATGCAGAACGAAAAGGCGCATCTGTCGCCATAAATATTTATGGCGAGCAGGATATGAAATTATTTGAATCAGGAGTAAACTATTTTCAATAAAAAGGAGAGCTTTTTATGGAATACACAAAAAGACAAATCAAAATAAAGTTTATCTTATGGATGTTTTTGTTTCTTCTGTTTTCAGGGGGAATACGAGAACAGAATACTAATTTTGTATGGGCAGATACGACAGTCTATGTTACCCCGACAGGCTCAAAATACCATACACATGCATGCGGTTATGGATCGTATTACCCGGCTTCTCTATCAGAAGCTTTGGCAAGGGGGCTTTCCCCATGCAGTAAATGTTATGGCGGCGGTTCCGGCGGTTCTTCTGATGTGGGCGGCGGTTCCGGCAGTTCTGGCGGCGTATGCGGCGGTTATGTGCCGCCGGAAACGGTAAAACCAATGGAAATCAGCCAGACTTCGCTTTTAATGTTAAAAGGACAGACAAAAAAATTAAAAATAAAAAATGCGCCTGGGAAAGTGAAATGGAGCAGCTCGAAAAAATCAGTGGCCTCCGTTTCTTCTAGTGGCAAAATAAAAGCCAGAAAAAAAGGAAAAACTTTGATTACTGCAAATGCCGGAGGAAAAAAGAAAACATGTAAAGTTACAGTAGAAGCTCCAAAATTAAATATGACAAGCGTTTCTGTCAATTTATGGGAAAGCAGGACGCTTAAATTATCCGGATGTAAACATTCCATAAAATGGAAGTCAAGCGATTCTGATATTGTGAAAGTAAAAAAAGGAACTATTACTGCAAGAGAAGAAGGCAGGGCGACAATTTCTGCAAAAGTGCATGGAAAAAGCTATAAATGTAAGGTCGAAGTCAAGAAACCTTTGGTAAAAAAAGTCATTTTGAGTAAGTCGTCTGTTAAAATGGAGTACAATGAAAATATGAAATTTAATGTTCAAGCAGATCCCGGGAATAGCCTGGATTACTATGATGTAGAAGTTCGTTCCCTGGATCCTTCGATTGTAGAAGCATCTTTGGATTGGTTTTATGATGATGTAATTTCCTTAAAAAGTAAAGGCAAAGAAGGAAAAACCGTTGTCTACGTGACAATAGGCTCTGTGACGGCAGTTTGTCAGGTGACAGTAGCAAAACCAGTCGTTACGAAACTAAAAGCAGCCCAAACTTCCATACGTTTAAAACCAGATGAAGAAAAGGAATTAAAATACGAGTATGCTCCATCCAATGCGTTTCATTACTATGACCTAAAATGGAACAGTAAAAATGAAAAGATAGTAAAAGTAAAACGAAGCTGGGGATATGCGAACCGTCCGATTCTTCAAGCGGTAAGCGAAGGAGAAACAGACGTAACGCTGACATTGGGAAATAAAAGCGTGACATGCCATGTGGTAGTGGCGAAACCGGAAATTACGAAGTTAGAGCTGGAAGAAACAGAAATAAGGTTAAAACCAAATGAGCAAAAGAATTTAAGTTATGAGTACGCGCCGACAGACGCAAATAAGTACTATGATTTAGAAATCGAAACGGCAGATGAAAGCATAGTAGAAGCAGAACAAGCATGGTATAACGAAGAGATTATAATATTTGAGGGGAAAGCGGAAGGAGAAACAGACGTAACGCTGACATTGGGAAATAAAAGCGTGATATGCCATGTCATAGTCGCGCCATAAAATTAATTGGAGGGTTGGATATATGGAACACACAACAATACGAAAACCAATTCAAAATCTTGTATTATCTGCCATGCTGTTAGCCGTAGGAATTGTCCTGCCTTTTTTTACAGGACAGATTCCGAAAGTTGGCAGTATGCTGCTGCCTATGCACTTGCCGGTACTTGTCTGCGGGCTCGTCTGCGGGTGGCAGTACGGCGGTATCGTTGGATTTATTCTGCCATTGTTTCGATATGCGCTGTTTGGGATGCCGCCTATGCCAAACGGCCTTGCAATGGCGTTTGAGCTTGCTTCTTATGGGTTCATTGCCGGTTTTCTTTACAGCCGTTCCCGCTGGAAATGCACACTGGCCCTGTACCGCTCTTTGATTATTGCTATGCTTGGCGGAAGAATTGTCTGGGGAATGGTGCGCATTTTGATGACGGGAGTGGCGAAAGAAGCCTTTACCTGGCAGATGTTTTTGGCAGGCGCATTTTTAAATGCAGCGCCGGGTATTCTGTTACAGCTTACCTTTATTCCGGCTGTCATGCTTGCGCTGCAAAAGACGGGCGTTGTCCGTTTTCCGAGTGAATCTGACACGATAAACTGTATTCAAAAAAAGTAAAAAGAAATAGGGCTTATTTCATTGGCCTTGCAAGCAGGGAACCGTTTGCCGCGCCATAACCGGCTGATCTGGACGCCCAGAGGGAAGTAACGTTTGGTTTCTTGCTGCTGTTGTATCCAAGGCAGATATATCCGGTAAACATTTCGACATGATAAGTGGTGTGATAGGGGTCGTTTAAATTCGAGGATTTAAATACAAGATCACCCGGATTCAACTGCATTTTCTTGACTTTTTGGTAGGTATACCCGCCATTTATCATTCGGTTGTTTGCCAGGCACCATGCAGATTCCGAGGCGCTTGTCCCTGGATAATTTGCGTTTCCAAAAGAAAGCCCGGCACATTCCATATAGGCTTTCCATACCAATGCGCTGCAGTCATAGTAGCCGTACTGGGTACGTTTTGCCTGGCTGTACTGCCAGTGGGTTCCGATATAGGTTGCGCGTTCGCAAACTTTTATCAATGTGTTTGTTGTGACAGATACTGCACAGCCAATGCGTTTATTGCCGATTTTGGCAAAAATCATTACATTTCCAATGCGTTTGCCTTTTACGACGCCCTTTTTGGAAACAGTGGCAATTTTTTTGTTGGAAGAATACCATTTGATTCCTTTGTTACAGCCTTTGATTTTTAAAGTCTTTGTTTTTCCTTTTTCAAGTAAAAGAGAAGAATCAGAAATTTTTACTGTTTTTACTGAAACATTTATCTTAAAATTCTTATCTGCAATGCTAACGGTCAATTTTGTTTTGCAATTCTGGTTTCCGTAAAATTTGAAATGCAGGATATTATCGGAAAGGGAGACTTCCGTCCGTACTTTTTTGTTGGAACTTTTGCAGCTAAAATTCACGCCGGGTGTGGTTTCACTTAAAACTACCGGACTGTTTACTGCGATGTCTAGTTCTGCATTTCCATAAATGACTGTTTTGCCATAGGTGTAAGTCGGTACCAGATAAGCCGTTACAGAAGTTTTTTCCAGCGTTATGGTTGACGTATCGGAATCTGGAGTTGTAAATTCTGGGTTTTCTGTCTCAGTAGTATCAGACGGAAGATTTTCATTTACAACGGCTGCGTTGGCATTGATTTGATTCTCACAAATTCCCAAGGCGCATATGATACAAAAACAAAAGATAAAGAAAGTAAAATATCTTTTATGGTTTTCCCTGTTGTGCTTCATAGTTTTCCTCCTTAAAAAGAGACTGGGATTTTTTACCCAGTCTCTCGGTTTCATTTTATGCTACTACAATACCATGTGAAATAACGTTTTTAATTTCTAAATTATCCTGTTTTAACAGTACGCAGTCTGCATATTTTCCTACGGTAATGCTTCCGTATTCTTTGTCTTCTCCGATTGCCTTTGCCGGGTTAATGGTAGCACATTTTATCGCGCTTTCCAGTGGCAGTTCCATTTTCTGGACTGCAGTTCTCATACAGTCCATTAAATTGGTAGCAGATCCAGCAATGGTGCCGTCTTCTAACGTAGCAAGACGTCCTGTGACTTTTACGGCAAGTCCGCCAAGGGAATAGTCGCCGTTTGGCATACCCGTCGCCATCATGCTGTCGCTGATTAAAATCATACGGTCGTCGCCAAAGATTGCAAAAGCAGTCCTTACAGACGACGGATCAATATGAATACCGTCGCAGATGATTTCCGGCGTTACCTTTTTCGTATCAAATCCAGCGCCGATTAATGCAGGTTTTCTATGAGTAAACGGCGGCATTGCATTAAACAAATGCGTGATATGACTTGCTCCGGCAAGAAACGCTTCTCGTGCAGTGTCGTAATCGCAGTCCGTATGTCCAATAGAAATCCGCACATTGTCCGAAAATTCACGAATAAAATCAATTGCATTTTCTGTTTCCGGCGCGATTGTGGTAAGTTTTACAAGCCCGTCGGAAGCGTCAATCAAATGCTGGAACATTTCTTTATTTGGAGCGGTTACATATTTGGGGTTCTGCGCGCCTTTTTTGTTCATGGCAATGAAAGGGCCTTCTAAGTTGATGCCGCAGATTCTAGCGCTGCTTCCGGCTTTCCATGCGTCGCGGTATTCTTTTGCATTCTTACAGACGTCGGTTAATGTCTCTTCAGAAAGGGTCATAGAAGCCGGACAGATAGAAGTAACACCGTTTTTCAATTCGTATTCGGCCATAGCGGTCAAAGCTTCCATTGTAGCGTCGCAGAAGTCATGTCCCACACAGCCGTGGAAGTGAATGTCCATAAGGCCCGGTATCAGATAGCATCCGCTTGCGTCAATGACATCTGAATCGGAAGCGGTATCGGCAAATCGTTCGTTGTCTACATAGACGTCTTTTTGTACAAATTTGCAATCATCTGTAAAAACAAGAGCATTTTTGATGACCATAATTAGTTCGCCCCCATTTCGCTTAACTGTTTGTTGTAAGCAGATAAAGCAGCTTCGTCGGCTACCAGAGTAACGTCAGGATGCATTTGCAAAATAGAAGCAGGAACTTCCGGCGTAACCGGTCCTAAGAAAGCTTTTGCGATAATTTCCGCTTTGTTTGCCCCGCTTGCAATGATTAAGATTTTCTTTGCCAGCATAATGGACTGGATTCCCATGGTATAAGCCTGTGTCGGAACGTCGTCGATGGTAGCGAAGAATCTGGAGTTTGCTTCGATTGTGCTCTGCGTCAAATCGACACAGTGCGTTCCTTTCGGGAACTCGGCAGCCGGCTCGTTAAATCCGATATGGCCGTTTAAACCAAGTCCTAATAACTGTAAGTCTATACCGCCCAATTCTTCGATAATGGCGTCGTGGTCATGGCAGGCTTTATTGCTGTCTGGTTCCATGCCGTTTGGAACGTGCGTCCGGCTCTGGTCGATATTGATTTTGTCAAACAGGTTTGTTTTCATAAAATACCGGTAACTTTGGTCGTTGTCTGCCGGAAGGCCGCGGTATTCGTCCAGATTGACAGAAGAAACATTTGAAAAATCCAAATCTCCTTTTTCATACCAGTTAATTAAATTTGCGTAGGCGCCAAGCGGCGTTGAACCCGTTGCCAGCCCAAGTACGCAGTTTGGTTTTAAAATAACCTGGGCAGAAATAATATTTGCTGCTTTGCGGCTCATTTCGTCATAGTCTTTTCCCTGAATGATTTGCATTGTGAATCCTCCTTAAATATGTTTGATAATTTCATTATAGTACATTTTCAAAATTTCTCAAGCCTAACTTGTCAAGAAATAAAAGCAGTTCTAAATATTTAAAAAACCCTTGCATATATTTTGGCGGATAGCTATACTAGAAGCATGTATAAATACATGGAACGATTTTGAAACAGGAGGAATTTTATGGAACAAAAGGGAAGATTGACACTGCCGACCGATGTAGATATGGTAGACGAAACGATTCGGTTAAAAGAATTATTGGGTGCAGATGCATTAAGAGACTGCGACGGAACGACGTTTCCAGATGAACTGCTTTCGCAGGACGCCAAAAAATATGCAACCTATTACACGACAAGAAAGGATAATGAGTGGGCAGAAGCCAATCCGGATGAAGTGCAGCAGGAGTATTTAATTAGTGACCGTGTGACAGCTCGTGGAGAAACACTGCGCATTGAGCTGATGAAAGGTTTTCATAAAGAGCAGTTAAAGGTGAATACTATCCATGACCCGAAACGCTGGTGGGAAGTTGTGGACCGTACGACAGGCGAAGTCGTACCGGCAGACAAATGGGAATACGACGAGGCTTCTGGAGAAGTGGAGATTAAGACAATCCCATACCATCAGTATACGGTGAGTTTTCTGGCATTTTTAATCTGGGATCCGGTACATATGTTTAACTTCATTACAAATGACTGGAAAGACGCGCCGCACCAGATTACATTTGACGTGCGTCTGCCAAAGACAAAACAGCATGTCAAAGAAAAGTTAAAACAGTGGTGTGAAGAACACCCGGAAATCAACGTTGTAAGGTTTACTACGTTTTTCCATCAGTTTACATTGACGTTCGATGATAAAAAACGTGAAAAATACGTAGACTGGTTTGGATACAGCGCAAGCGTAAGCCCCTATATTTTAGAGCAGTTTGAAGAATGGGCGGGTTACAAATTCCGTCCGGAATATATTGTAGACGAGGGGTATCACAATTCTATTTTCCGCGTGCCAAGCAAAGAATTTAAAGATTATATCGAATTCCAGCAGATAGAAGTCAGCAAACTTGCAAAAGAGATTGTAGACATTGTACATTCTTACGGCAAAGAAGCTATGATGTTTGTAGGCGACCACTGGATTGGAACGGAACCGTTCGGCAAATATTTTGCCAATATCGGATTAGACGCTGTTGTAGGATCTGTGGGCGACGGCGTTACAATGCGTTATGTTTCCGATATAAAAGGCGTGAAATATACAGAAGGAAGGCTTCTGCCGTATTTCTTCCCGGATGTGTTCTGTGAGGGCGGCGACCCGATTAAAGAAGCAAAAGAGAACTGGCTGAAAGTAAGACGTTCTATTTTACGTTCTCCATTGGATCGTATCGGATACGGCGGCTATTTGAAACTGGCGGCCCAGTGGGATGGATTTGTGGACGCGATTCAGTATGTCGTAGGCGAATTCCGTCATATCCATGAGAATATGCAGGGACAAAAAGCGCTGACTGCTTCGTTTAAAGTTGCTGTGTTAAGCTGTTGGGGAGCTTTGCGCGGATGGATGTCCAATCAGGTGCATCATTCCATCTGGCACAGAGAGATTTATTCCTATACGGGAGTTTTAGAATGTTTGAGCGGTATGCCGTTTGAGGTAGAATTTATTACATTTGACGATATTAAAAACGGAATCCCAAAAGACGTCAAAGTTATCATCAACTCCGGAGACGCCAACACTGCATTTTCCGGCGGCGAGTACTGGGCAGACGAGGAAGTTGTTACAAATATCCGCAAATTTGTCGACAATGGCGGCGGATTTATCGGGGTCGGCGAACCGACGGCTTACCAGTATCAGGGACGCTATTTCCAGCTTAGCGACGTACTTGGCGTGGATCGTGAAATGACATATTCCTTAAGTACAGATAAATACAATGAATTAAACAAAGAGCATTTTATTTTAGAAGATATTGAGGGAGATATTGACTTTGGCGAAGGTATGAGCCGTATCTATGCACAGGGAGAAAACTATCAGATTTTAAGTATGGACGGCAGATACAGCCAGCTTGTTGTTAATGAATACGGCAAAGGCCACAGCGTATATTTTGCCGGACTTCCATATTCTCCGCAGAACTGCCGGATTTTAATGCGCGCAATCTATTATGCGGCAGGCGAAAAAGAGGAAATGAAAAAGTATTATGTGTCCAATATGGATACAGAAGTTGCGGTGTTTGAAAAATCCGGGAAACTGGCGGTTATCAACAACGCAAAAGAAGCAAGAAACACAGATCTTTATGTAAACGGCGAATTGGTGTCAAGGCTTGAACTTAATCCGATGGAAATGCGCTGGATTGATTATAAAGCATAACTTTAAAGAATATAAGAGGATAGAAATACCCGTCAGGCTTCTTAGCTGACGGGTATTTTTTCAACTATCTGCTTGCGTATTCCCTTGATTTTTCTTATAATAGTACTTGCAGATTTAATTTTACAAATTGGAGGAATAAAATGGCAGTAGATCAGAGCAAAATTCGGAATTTTTGCATTATCGCCCATATTGATCATGGTAAATCAACTCTGGCGGACCGTATCATTGAACAGACCGGACTTTTGACCAGCCGTGAAATGCAGGCGCAGGTGCTTGACAATATGGATTTAGAACGTGAGCGCGGCATTACCATCAAATCTCAGGCAGTCCGCATTATATATAAAGCAAAAAATGGTGAAGAATATATTTTCAACTTAATAGACACTCCGGGACACGTGGATTTTAACTATGAAGTATCCCGAAGCCTTGCAGCGTGCGACGGAGCAATTTTAGTAGTGGACGCTGCACAGGGAATTGAAGCGCAGACTTTAGCGAATGTCTATCTGGCGTTAGACCACGATTTAGACGTTATGCCGGTAATTAATAAAATAGATTTGCCAAGCGCCCAGCCGGAATTTGTCATAGAAGAAATTGAAAACGTGATTGGGATTGAAGCGCATGATGCGCCGAAGATTTCTGCAAAGACCGGCCTTAATGTGGACTTGGTTTTAGAACAGATTGTAGAAAAGATTCCGTCGCCCGCAGGGGATGCGGCCGCGCCGTTGCAGGCGTTGATTTTTGACGCTGTTTATGATTCCTACAAAGGCGTAATTGTATTTTGCCGCATTATGGAAGGGACGGTAAAAGCGGGAGACAGCATACGCATGATGGCGACGAAAGCAGAAGACGACGTAGTGGAAGTCGGATATTTTGGAGCCGGGCAGTTTATTCCATGCGAAGAATTAAGCGCCGGAATGGTTGGATATATTGCAGCCGGGATTAAAAATGTAAGGGATACCAGAATCGGGGATACGGTTACAAATGCAAAACGTCCCTGTAAAGAGCCTCTTTCCGGTTACAAAAAAGTCAATCCGATGGTGTACTGCGGCGTGTATCCGGCAGACAGCTCGAAGTATCCGGATTTAAGAGAGGCTTTGGAAAAACTTCAAATCAATGACGCTTCGCTTCAATATGAGCCGGAGACGTCTTTGGCGCTTGGATTTGGTTTTCGCTGTGGATTTTTGGGACTGCTGCATTTGGAAATTGTGCAGGAGAGACTGGAACGTGAATTTAATCTGGATTTGGTGACGACTGCGCCGGGCGTTATTTATAAAGTCCATAAAACAAACGGTGAAGTCGTAGAATTGACGAATCCGTCCAATTTACCAGACCCATCTGAAATAGAATATATGGAAGAACCGTTTGTTTCGGCAGAAATTATGGTGACAAGCGAATATGTCGGTGCGATTATGACGCTTTGCCAGGAAAGGCGCGGCGTATATCTTAGTATGGAATATATCGAAGAAACGCGCGCGCTGTTGAAATATGATCTGCCGTTAAATGAGATTATTTATGATTTTTTCGATGCATTAAAATCACGTTCCAGAGGATATGCTTCTTTTGATTATGAATTAAAAGAATATGTAAAATCAGATTTGGTAAAACTGGATATATTAATCAACAAAGAAACTGTGGACGCGCTTTCCTTTATCGTATTTAAAGAAAATGCTTATGAACGCGGCAGAAAAATGTGCGAAAAATTAAAAGGAGAGATTCCAAGGCACTTATTTGAAATACCAATTCAGGCGGCCGTAGGCGGAAAAG
The DNA here is from genome assembly GCA_910586355.1 of uncultured Lachnospiraceae bacterium. GTDB lineage: Bacteria > Bacillota > Clostridia > Lachnospirales > Lachnospiraceae > Roseburia_B. Next base: position 41,479 of record CAJUHJ010000008.1, on the reverse strand, counting down.
TAATTGCCAGGGAAACAGTAAAAGCTATGCGAAAAGATGTTTTGGCGAAATGCTACGGCGGCGATATAAGCCGAAAGAGAAAGCTTCTGGAAAAACAAAAAGAAGGAAAGAAGCGGATGCGCCAGATTGGAAGTGTGGAAATCCCACAGGAAGCATTTATGAGCGTATTGAAATTAGATGAGGATTAACTGATGAGTGAAATGGAGTTGTATATTCATATACCGTTTTGTTTAAAAAAATGTAATTACTGCGATTTTTTGTCTGTTTCGGCAGACGAACAATCGCAGTATGAATATATGGAAGGTTTAAAAAGAGAGATTGCTTTTTATGGTTCCAGGCTTTCAGGTAAACGGCTTGACACAATTTATATTGGCGGCGGCACTCCGTCCTGGATGCAGGAAGATTATATTATGGGACTTATGCATGCAGTCAGCCGTTCATTTTTTATCGAAAAAGATGCGGAAATTACCATAGAATGTAATCCGGGTACTTTGACGAAGAAAAAGCTGGAATGTTATCAGTCGTTGGGGATTAACCGGCTGAGCATTGGGCTGCAGTCTGCGGATAACGCTGAGCTAAAGCTGCTTGGGAGAATACATACATTTGAACAGTTTTTGCGGAATTATGAGTTGGCAAGGGAATACGGATTTTCCAATATCAATATTGATTTGATGGATTCGATACCTTATCAGACTGAAGAAAAGCTGTATCAGACATTGATGAAGACAATAAACCTTCGTCCGGAGCATATTTCCTGTTATTCCCTGATTTTAGAAAAGGGGACCCCTTTTTATGAACAATTTAAGTTTGATATGGTGAAACAGCGGGCAGGAATGAATACAGAAATTCTTCCGAACGAAAACGCAGTATACCGTATGGGCAAGATGACGCAGGCGGTATTGGCAGAAAATGGATATGAGCAGTATGAGATTTCAAATTATGCAAAAAAAGGCTATTCATGCAGGCATAATATTGGTTATTGGAAAAGAGTGGAATATCTTGGGGCTGGTCTTGGAGCAGATTCCTTACTTGGCGAGGTGCGCTATGGAAATATCAGGGATTTACAGGACTATATCTGTAAGTCAATGCACATCGAAGAAACGGAAATTTTGGACGAAAAACAAGAAAAGATGATAATTGGGACAAATCTTCATGCAAGGGCCAGCCAGTTAAACCAGAAGATGCAGATGGAAGAATTTATGTTTTTGGGATTCCGTATGACAGAAGGAATAGAGAAAAGCAGGTTTTACCGGAAATTTGGGCTTCCAGTGGATTTTGTATATCAGGAGACATTAAAAAAACTGACGTCGGAAGGGCTTTTGATAGAAACACCTACAAGATTGTACCTGACAGAAAAAGGAATGGATTTGAATAATTATGTGGCGGCTCAATTTTTGCTGTAATAGAGGAAATAAAAGGAGCAGGGATTGATTTTCTGAAATCCATTCTGTATAATGGAAACATTCAATTGTTTTTGGATTGTCATGCTAGTAAGAGTTATGCAAAATTCGAAAGGGAGAATCAATATGAAGTTTAAGGCGTTAGTATCCGGAACAAATCAATCCGTGATAGATGAATTTTTTGAAAAAATGATTGAAATTGAAATTATGACATCTTCCATCCGGCATCAGGATATTGCTGCGCATATCAAGTATTTCAGGCCTGATGTTTTTTTATATTGTCTTTATAATACGCCGCCGGATCAGTTTGATGAAATTGCAAAATTAAAACCTATGTTATCTGAAAATCATATTCCAATTGTTTTAATCGGCTCAAAGGAAGAGTGTAATATGTTCGAACGGATTTCTTATGGTGTTTCAGATTTGAATCTGATGCAGCCGATTACAATTGATTTTATTGAGTCAAATATTGCTGAGTTAGTTAAGAGAAAAAGGGTGGAGAAGAAATCCTTGGGCGACTCTGATTTGGGCGATTTGCCTATGGACGATCCAATGAATGATTTGCCGCGGAAACATATATTGGTGATAGACGACAGCCCGATTATGTTGAAAACGATAAAGGAACATATTCAGGATAAATATGATGTGGCGACGGCAGTCAGCGGAAAAGTGGCGCTGGGATTTCTGAGACGGAGAAAGACAGATTTAATTTTACTGGATTATGAAATGCCGGATGAAAACGGCCCGGCTGTTTTGCAAAAATTACGATCTAATGCGGAGACAAAAAATATACCGGTTGTTTTTTTGACCGGCGTATCAGACAGAGGAAAAATAAGGGAGGCTTTGCTGCATAAGCCGCAGGGATATTTGTTAAAACCAATTGACCATGAAAAATTGAGAGAAACGATTGCAGGTTTAATCGGCGTTTAAAAGAGTTGCAAAAAAGGGGATTCGATCATGGATATGGATTATGAAATGCATTTAACGGATTTTATTGATGTAGATACGCTTCAAAAAATGCAGGATGCTTTTTCAGAAATGACCGGAATTGCTGCTATTACGGCAGATGCAAATGGTGTAGCAGTTACAGAAGGCTCCTGCTTTACTGATTTTTGCATGAACTATACAAGGAATTCTGCATCTGGAGGAATAAGATGCGCGCAGTGCGACAAAGCGGGCGCAGATCTTGTATTAAAAAAAGGAGAACCTATGACATACTACTGTCATGCGGGGCTGCTTGATTTTGCCGCGCCGATTACCGCAGATGGAAAATTAATCGGTTGTTTTATCGGCGGCCAGGTGCTTACGGAACCGTTAGAACCGGAATACGTCAAGCGGATTGCAAAAGAAATCAATGTAGATCCGGATGAATATGTGAAAGCAGCAGAAAAAATCCGTGTGATGAAGCAGGAAGAAATCAATCAGGCGGCTAAGTTTTTATATGCAATGGCAGATGTTTTATCGAATATGTCATACAACAAATATTCCGCTTATCATTCTACAATGAAGCTGGAGAAGTCATCCAGTCTCAAATCTGACTTTCTTGCCAATATGAGCCATGAAATTAGGACGCCTATGAATGCAGTAATCGGTATGGCGGAAATGGCGCTGCGCGAAGAACTTTCGCCGGCGGCCAGAGATTATATCAACCAGATTAAAAACGCCGGAAAATCCCTCCTTACGATTATCAATGATATTTTGGATTTTTCGAAAATAGAATCTGGAAAAATGAATATCAATCCGGTAGAATACGAGCCGATGTCAATGGTAAGCGACGTTGCCAATATTATTATGACAAGGTTAAAGGGGAAGGATGTAGAGCTGAGCCTTGACGTTGCGCCGAATCTGCCAAATAAGCTTTTTGGCGACCCCATTCGTATCCAGCAGGTATTGATCAACCTGACCAATAATGCGACGAAGTTTACAAATAAAGGCAGAATTATTGTAAGGATTGACTATGAAACAATCTCCTCTGATGAAATAGAACTGAAAATATATGTGGAAGATACTGGCATTGGCATTAAAAAAGAAGACATTCCAAATTTATTTCAGTCATTTCAGCAGTTAGACAGTAAAAGAAACCGCAATATTGAAGGAACCGGCCTGGGGCTGGCGATTTCTAAGCAGCTTTTATCACTGATGGAAGGAGAAATTTATGTAGAAAGCGAGTATGAAAAAGGAAGTGTTTTTTCATTTTCTCTTCCACAGAAAATTATGGATACGACGCCAAGCATACGCGTCGGCAAACCAGATGACGTTTTGGCTGTCAGCCTGATTTCAAATCCGTTTGTCAGAGAGCGTTTTTATGCAGATATTGACAGTTTAGGCGTAGAACATGTAGGACTTCTGTCTGCCAAAGAGCTTCCATCTCTTCCAAAGGATAAAAATGTTTTCCTGTTTATAGAACATCCCATGTTTTTAGAGCCGGTAAAGGAGTTTGTATCTCAAAATCCACAAATTACAGCAGTTCTTCTGGTGAATTTTTATGATAATGTGGCATATGATATTCCAAATCTGTTGATATTGCGAAAGCCTCTTTATGTGTTAAACATTGCCATGATTTTAAATGGTGAGGAAATGAATTTCGATGACTCCGAAAAAAAGGATTTTGATTTTATTGCGCCGGATGCAGAGGTTTTGATTGTAGATGACAATGCGGTTAATTTAACTGTGGCGCAGGGACTTTTAGAACCTTTGAAAATGAAGATTGACAGGGCGGAAAGCGGGAAAGAAGCTATTGATAAAATTGGCAGGCATCATTATGATATTGTCTTTATGGATCATATGATGCCGGAACTTGACGGCATAGAGACGACGCATATTATACGGCGTTTCCATAAAGAGTATAATGATGTGCCGATTATTGCTTTGACGGCAAACGCCGTGGAAGGAACCAAAGAAATGTTTTGCAGGGAAGGCATGAATGATTTTGTTGCAAAGCCGATTGAACTGCGGATGTTGGTGTCAAAAGTCAAGCAATGGCTTCCAGTTGAGAAAATCCAAAAATTATATGGACCGTCCGCTTCCTGGCAAAAAATAGCAGAAACGTCGGATATAGTCGTTGGGGATTTGGATGTGTCTTATGCAATGCGTTTTTTGGGAAGCGAAACATTATTTTGGAGTATTTTAAAAGTCTTTTATAAGGATATCGAAAAGAAAGCAAAATTAATTAAACAACTGGAAGAGGGGGAGAACTGGACAGATTATACAATTGAAGTACATGCTCTGAAAAGTTCTTCGAAACAAATTGGAGCTCTTTCTTTGTCAGACCAGGCGGCGTCTCTGGAAAAGGCGGGCAATGCGAGGGATTCTTCTTTTCTGCATGAACGAACGGACAAAATGTTAAAATTATACGTGAGTTATCTGTCGGTATTAGAACCGTTTTGCAGAGAAGAGGAAGATGACACAGACAAAGAGCCTATCTTACTTGAAGTATTGTTGGATTGTTTTAAGAAAATGCGTGCGGCAATTGATGATTTGGATATGGATCAGATGGCAGACGTCATCAGTCAAATGAAACAGTACCGTTTCGAAGACGAGCAGAAAGATTTGTTTGTTCGGTTGGAATGTGCGGTAGAAAAAATTGACGTGGATGATTGTGAGCAAATTATGCAGGAGTGGGAGAAAAAATTATAGGAGGGATTTGCTATGGTAAAACACATAATCTTATGGCAGCTGAAAGAGGAATATTCGGCAGAAGAAAAAGAAACCATTAAAAAAGAGATAAAATGCGGGTTAGAAGGACTAAAAGGAATTGTACCAGGATTAATTGAGATTTTCGTGCAGACAAAATGTCTTTCTTCGTCAAATGCAGATTTGATGCTTAATTCAACATTTGAAAGCGAGGAGGCGCTGAAAAGTTATGCCATACATCCGGCTCATGTTAAGGTGGCAGATGGAAAAGTCAGGCCGTTTGTGCAGTTGAGAGCTTGTATTGATTTTGAAGTAGACGCTGCGAAATAGCAGCATATGAGTAATTTGGAAGTTTTTTATAAAGCGAGAGAAGGGAGTACTATGTATCGAAAGAAGACAGGGAAGATAAAAAGGACGTTCAGTATGGCGCTTGTATGCGCATTGGTTCTTTCGGGGGTCATTACACTGCCCATAGAAAGCGGCTTGGTTTCGGCTGCGTCGGCAGTGATTCAAATTTCAAGCGCCCAGGATTTGGCAAAAATCGGGAAAGACGCTTCTTTTCCTATGAATGGGGATTACGAACTTACACAAGATATTGATTTAAGCAGTATTGATAATTGGGTTCCGATTGGAGGGGCGTCGGGAGAAAGTTATGGGTTAGTAAGCGGTGAACGCGTATTTTCCGGTACATTTGATGGAAAGGGACATACGATTGAAGGGCTTACGATTTTGTATGACGGAAGTAAAAGCGGCGAGGGCACGAATGTTTCCGGGCTGTTTGCAATGATTGGCAGCGACTTAGAGTCTGATTATGCTGAAGTGAAAAATCTGCAGTTTACAGACGTTACCATATCGCATAAATTGGGCAGCGGAGATACGATAGGAACATTGACGGGTGATGTCAATGGATTTGTAAAGATAGATAATATAGCTGTTTTAAGCGGCAGTATTACAGTGGACGGCGGCCGGACGGTGTTGGGAAAAGAAGGAGATTTAATTGGAGTAGGCGGAATTGCGGGTCAGACAAGGACAAATATGTCTGCAGTTCAGATGTCAAATTTGTATAATGCCGCGACTGTTACAGTTTCGGAAAGCGTAGCAAATCAACAGGTACGGTGCGGCGGCATTATAGGCAGAATTCATCAGGAAGGTTATATCGGCTCGCTTTCTTCTGCGGTGAATACAGGTACCGTTACATTCCGGGGAGATTTGGGATATGCAGTCAACGGTTTTAGTTCTAATATAGAAGCCGCTGCAAATACCAAAAATATTACAAACTGTTTTTATCTGGAAGGCAGCGGAGAGGATATGGGGGCGTCATCTTCAAAATCAAAGGATGCGCTTGCAAGCCAGGAGATGGCAGAAATACTAGGCGCAGATTATTGGACGGTAAAAGACGGGACGTTGATTTTGGCCATGAGCGTAGGCGTAATGACGGTTCCGATTCCTTCACCGGAATTTGCGGAAGGCGACAGGGCTTCTTCTGTTACGCAGGATTTTAGGCTTCCGCTTTCTTTTGTATCGGATCAGGGGGAAGAGGTTATCACATGGACAAGTGATAAATCAGATGTGATTTCGATTGATTCTGCCGCTGGGCTTGCTGTCGTAAAAGGAGTTTTGGCAGATACACGGGTGACGCTGACAGCACAGACATCACTATCGAAACGTACCAAAACAGTGATAGTGACTGTTGTGTCCATGCTTGAACTTTCGTTTGACAAAGAGTATGCGAAACCGGGGATAGAAATGACGGCATCCGTTTTGAATGTTCCGGAAGGAACGTCTTTTACGTACAGCTGGCTGGTAGATAAGAAAGAAGTATCCGCAAAGGCTTCTTATACGCCGAAACAATCGGATTTGAACCAGTTTATTACAGCAAGGGCAATGATAGACGGCAATCTGGCTGCAGAAAAGACAATTTATTGCAGTAAACTTCCAGTTGTATACATCAATACGAACGATGGTTATGGAATTACCAGCAAAACAGTATATAAAGATGCGTCTATGTACATTCAGGGAAATGAGACGTTTAACAGCGCCACAACTTCTTTGTACGATGGGGCGATTTCGATTCGGGGACGCGGAAACAGTACATGGAATACTGCTTTTTCAAAACTGCCTTATAAAATAAAGCTGGATAAAAAAACGAATCTGTTGGGATTTGGAACCAGCAAACATTGGGCGCTTTTAGCAAATTTTATGGACGAATCTTTAATCCGCAATACAACTTCTTATGATTTGTCAGGAAAAATGGGCATGAATTATTTGAAGTCGACGCATGTAGAACTGATTTTTAACGGATCCTATGCAGGAAATTACCAGCTTGTAGGTAATGTCCGTATTGAAGAAGACCGCGTTAATATCCATGATTGGGAAGATACTGCGGGCGATGTGGCAAAGGCCATTACAAGAGAAGAAAAAAAGAATGGAATAGTGATTGATCAGGATGCGCTGGAAGATTATCTCAATCAAAATATGCAGTGGATTACAAGTGATCATGTCGAATTTGACGGAAAAACGTATCAAGTATCCAATTATTATACAGATATTCCCAAAACAGAAGATGGTAAAGTTGATGTATCCGGCGGTTTTTTGTTTGAACTTGATACTTATTTTGATGAAGTTTCCAAGTTTATGACGGATTTTAGACAGCCTCTTATGGTGAAAAATCCAGAATTTATTCGTCCGACATCAGGGATTGGGTATGAAAACTCATCTATTACGGAGGATACATCTTATCAGAATTGTGAGGAATTATATCAATATGCAAGACAATTTATGCAGGCAGTAGAAGACAGTATTCATTCTGAAGATTTTTATATAGAGATTGAAAATGATGGAAAAACTTCAAATGCTTCTAATTTTACGGAAGATTATGAAGGAAAGCAGCATTATACGGATCTTGTGGATATGGATTCTCTTGTTCGGTATCTTCTTTTAAATGAGTTTTATTGGAATACAGAGACAATGAAGAAGAGTACGTTTATGTACAAAGGCCTTGGGGAAAAGCTGCATATCGGACCGGTCTGGGATATGGACTGGACGTCAAACAGCATTGTCAGCCAGGCGGAGACTTCAAATTATTCTGTCTGGATGGTAAAAACAGCAGATCAGCAGTGTCAGCAGGAAAGCTGGTACCGTTATCTGATAAGCGATCCCTATTTTGTAGAAAAACTCTATGAATGTTTTTTGGAAAATAAAGAGAATTTTGAAGAAATTGTAAAATCGGGCGGTATCATTGATCAGGATAAAACATATCTTACAGAATCTGCAGCGGCGAATTTCAACTATGGATTTATTCATAGCTGGTCAGATTTTCAAACGGAAACGGAGCGGCTGCGTACGTTTTTACAGAATCGTCTCAATTGGATGAATACACAGTTTGCTTCTTATCCGGCTCTGTTAAGTTCGCTTGGCGCATATCAGCCGTCTGATTCGATTTCCGTAACAGCAGATACAAGCGATGCGCTTTCGACAACATTTACAGCACAGGTAACAGACGACAGTATCTCAAAAGTTGGTTTTTATATTAACGGCAGACTGGCAAAAACGGCAGATGTATCTGGACGGACAGCTTCCATTACCGTAGAAGATAAAGCATATCTTGAACGGAAAGAAGGCGCGGCAAATATCGTACAGGTAAGGGCAATGAATAGCGCCGGAGTGATGAAATCCATCAGCAACTATGCGCGTTTTGAAAAAGAAGTGCAGAAAGAGACGCTGACAGGCACAGTTACGATTAGCGGCGCAGCAGTTGTGGGTTCTGTTTTGACGGCGAAGGTTACGGAATCAAATGCTGCTGAAGGATTGCGTTATCAGTGGAAAGCAGACGGCGACGCCATAGAACAGGCGACGGCAGCGTCTTATACTTTGACAGAAAATGAATTGGGCAAAACAATCACAGTGGAAGTGACAAGTTCTTTCGAAGAAGGAATTTTGATTGGTGAATTGGATGGGAAAGTTGCGGCAAAGCCGGAAGTGAAAAACGACCACATTTTGATTCATCAGGTATACGGCGGAGGTGGAAAAGGAGATACGGCAGTATCCCATGGATTTATTGAGTTATATAACCCTACGGATACGCCGATTAGCTTAGAAGGCTGCTCAATCTTATACCGTTCCAACCGGACGGCGGACGCGCCGGTAACTGAACGGCTTTCGTTTGAAAATGAAGTGATTCCGGCGCATACTTCCTATCTTATTCGCTGTAAAGCGCAGGATACGACAACAGAGTTTGCGCTTACGATTTTGGATGAGGGTACAGATAAAGACTGGGATTTAGAGATTGACAACAAGCAGTATCAGGTAATTCTTTACAATGGCTCCAATCAGGTAGACGGCGTATCTGTTTTTGAAGAAGCAGTAGAGGGCGAGGCAATTGCGGAGGGACAGATTAGCAAACAAAAAGCAATTCGCCGTAAGAATTTTGCCGATACCGACAATAATGCCGCTGATTTTGAAGTAATAGAGTACCAGGGCGCGGATGAAACGGTAATTGACCGTTATGCACCAAGGAGCCTTGCGTCTGGCGCATGGCCGGACATCGGCGTAACTCTTCCGGCAATTTCAGGTACGGTATCTGTCCGCGGCAATGCAGTAGCAGGCGCGCTTCTCTATGCAGATGACGGTAAACTAATAAAAACAGACGAGACAGACGTCCTTTCTTATCAGTGGTATACAGGTGAAACTGCTGTTACAGGTGCAGACGGGCCGTTTTATAAGGTGGCAGAGTCCGATATTGGAAAGAAGATTTCCGTTACCGTAACAAGTTCCAAAGATACTGCCTGCAGCCTGTCGGCAGTTATGGATTCTGCGATAAAGACTGCGACAGTCCAGCGCGATCATATTATCATCCATCAGGTATATGGCACTGGCGGAAAAAAGGCGACTCCAGTATCGCATAGTTTTATTGAGTTATACAATCCGACGTCAGAAGAAGTGGATTTGAGCGGTTATCAGATTGAATATCTGTCAGATAAAGAAACGGTTAAATTGAAGCTGACAGGGAAAATAGCTGCCGGGGCCTCTTACCTGATTTTGGGCGCGGCAGGAGAAAATGAAGACGGTTTTATAGTTGCACTTTCAGATCCCGATCTTGTCTGGGAAAATCATACGATTGATAATAAGCGTTACAGTATCGTATTAGAAAATGGCGGGGTTAAAGTTGACGCCGTTTCTGTCAATGAAGCAGAGGTAGAAGGCGCGGCGCTTACAAATCCGCAGGGAGATGAAATTATTTCTAAAAATAAGGCAATCCGCAGAATTGGATTTGTAGATACCGACGACAATGCAAGTGATTTTGAAGTGATTAATTACGATAAACTAAACGCTTATGGATACACAGATTTGATTGCGTCAGCAAAACCAAAGAAAGGCTCCGACGGCGCATGGGGAATTGGCAGTAATCCGGATAAACCAACGAATCCGGAACAGCCGGAAAAACCAGACGAAGCGCTTGTGAAAAGTTTAAATACAGCTCTTGCTTCTTTGTCGAAATATACAGCTTCCAAATATACGGCAGATTCCTGGCAGAAGTTACAGGCGGCAAAAGCGCAGGCGGATAAGGCGTTGAAATCTGGAAACAGCGCCCAGATAAAAAAAGCATTGGATGATTTAAACAATGCAATAAGAGGCTTGGTAGAGAAAAAAACGACAACAAGCCCTCCGGTTACACAAAAGAAGATTCCGGCAGCAGGGACAAAATTCCAATTTGGAAACGGCTGGTATCAGGTTTTAACGTCCTCGGCGTCCGGCGGGACAGTGAAATATTTAAAACCCTCGAAAAAGACATATCAAACGATTACAATCCCGCCAGTGGTAAAAGAGCAGGAGATTACGATTCAAGTAACACAAATCAATGCAAAAGCATTCAAAGGGAATCAAAAACTGAAAAAAGTGATAATTGGGAGTAATGTGACTGCAATCGGCGCTTTCGTATTTTCGGGCGACTTAAAATTAAAGACAATTATTGTCAATTCAAACGTGATAAAAAAAGTCGGAAAAAAGGCATTGAAAGGCATTCATGCGGATTGTAAAATAAAAGTTCCAAAGAAGAAATTAAAGAATTACAAAAAGCTGTTCAAAAATAAAGGACAGAAATCAAGTGTGAAGGTTGTGAAAAATAAATGAAAAAAATAATAGATTTCATCGACGAAGAGACAGCGGCAGCATTTGCGTCATGTGGATATGACGCGAAATATGCAAAAACGACATTATCCAATCGGCCGGATTTATGTGAATATCAATGCAACGGCGCGCTGGCTGCAGCAAAAGAATACAAAAAGGCGCCGATTCAGATTGCAGAAGAAGTTGCAGAAAAACTGTCAAACCATCCGATGTTCTCCATGGCAGAAGCGGTAAGGCCTGGATTTTTAAATTTTCGTATCAGCGAGGCATATTTGGCGGACTATCTTGAAAAAATGCGGCAGGATACGAAGTATTTTGGGCTTGAGCGCACAAAAGAACCCAGACGGATTATGATTGATTACGGCGGGCCAAATGTGGCGAAGCCGCTGCATATCGGGCATCTGCGTTCTGCGATTATCGGAGAGAGCATTAAGCGGATAGGAAGGCTGATGGGACATGAGATGATAGGCGACGTACATCTTGGCGACTGGGGTCTTCAGATGGGACTGATTATTACAGAATTAAAAGAAAGAAAGCCGGATTTGCCCTATTTTGACGAGAATTATTCTGGGGAATATCCGCTAGACGCGCCGTTTACGATTTCTGAACTGGAAGAAATTTATCCGTCGGCAAGTGCAAAATCAAAAGAAGATACGGCGTATAAAGATTTGGCTATGCAGGCAACCTTTGAACTTCAAAACGGAAGGCGGGGCTATCAGGCTCTGCTTTCCCACATTTTGAATGTATCGGTTACAGACTTAAAAAGAAATTATGCAAATTTGAATGTGACGTTTGATTTATGGAAAGGAGAATCGGACGCACAGCCCTATATTCCCGATATGGTGCAGAAAATGAAAGATGAAGGATATGCGTATATCAGTGAAGGGGCGCTTGTCGTAGACGTCAAAGAGGATACGGATACAAAAGAGATTCCTCCATGTATGATTTTAAAATCTGACGGCGCATCCCTTTATAATACGACAGACCTTGCCACAATCGTATGGCGTATGCAGGATTATAATCCGGATGAGATTATCTATGTGGTGGACAAGCGCCAGGAATTATACTTTACGCAGGTATTCCGCTGTGCAAAAAAGACGAAATTGGTTGGAGAAGATACAATCTTAAAGTTTCATGGATTTGGCACAATGAACGGAAAAGACGGTAAGCCCTTTAAAACAAGGGAAGGCGGCGTTATGCGCTTAGAACATCTGGTGGATGAAATCAACGAGGAAATGTACCAAAAGATTATAAACAACCAGACGCAAATGAAGGATGATGAAGCAAGAAAGACGGCGCAGATTGTAGCGTTATCAGCCATCAAATACGGAGATTTGTCCAATCAGGCGGCAAAAGATTATATTTTTGATATCGAACGTTTTACTTCATTTGAAGGAAATACAGGACCGTATATTTTATATACCATTGTCCGTATTAAATCGATTCTTACGAAATACAAGGAGCTTGGCGGCAGTAAAGACGACGCAAAAATACTTCCAGCGAAGTCTGAAAGTGAAAAATCCCTTATGCTGGAACTAAGCCGTTTTGGGGCCGCTATGGAAAGCGCGTTTGCAGAAACAGCTCCGCATAAAGTATGCGCCTATATATATGCTCTTTCAAATGCCCTAAATCATTTTTACCACGAGACAAAAATTTTGGCAGAAGAAGATAAGGCGGTTCAGGCAGGTTATATCTGTCTGTTGGATTTGACGAAAACTATTTTAGAGACATGTATTGACGTATTGGGCTTTCAGGCACCGGAGCGTATGTAAAACAGGGAGTGGAGTATGGCTAAAAAAGTATATGCAGTCCGGGTCGGGAAAAGCAGAGGGATTTTTGATACTTGGGATGAATGTAAAGCAATGGTGCATGGGTTTAAGGGCGCGGAATATAAGAGCTTTCCCACAAGGGAAGAAGCAGAAAATTATCTGAACCAGAAAAAAGAACAAGTCCCCATAGAATCGAAAGATACAGTAATTGCCTATGTCGACGGCAGTTATTCGAAAGAATTCAAAAGATATGCTTACGGCTGTGTTATTTTGTATCAAAATGAAAGAACAGAGCTGAAAGGAGCAGGAGACAATTCAGATTATATTCAGATGCGCAATGTTGCCGGAGAAATTACTGCTTCCATGAAAGCGGTCGAGTGGGCAATTACAAAAGGCGCGCCGGATATCGTGATTTATTATGACTATGCCGGAATTGAAAAATGGGCGGTTGGCGAGTGGAAGACAAATCGTATGGGAACAGAGGAGTATCGTCGGTTTATGCAGGCTGCCAGTGAGAAAATAACGGTACATTTTCAAAAAGTGGCTGCGCATACAGGCGTAGAATTAAATGAATGTGCAGACCAATTGGCAAAGAGCGCGCTGGCTGGATGAATATGGAGGTGTCGGACATGAAATCTAAAATGCGTCTGCATTATATATTTTATGGAAGCGTGCAGGGCGTAGGATTCCGTTATCAGGCATACTATATGGCGCAAAAGCTCGGTCTTACAGGCTGGGTGAAAAATCTGTATGACGGAACCGTTGAGATGGAAGTGCAGGGAAAAGAAGAGCTGATTGACGCATTGATTTTGTCGTTTTATGAATCCATCTCAATTCGGATTGAAGATATGGACATTCAGAGGCTTCCTATCGAAGCGGCAGAAAAAGAGTTTCAAATTTTAAATTAAAGGGTAGAAATAAAAGTATATTTCATGCAGTCCGCATTGAAATATGCTTTTCTTTCTGCCGGTTTTATCTGTGTTTACTTCAAAGACCTATAATATATTTTGGTAGAATCCTATATAAGATATTGACAAAAACAGACTTAGAGACTATATTTAAAAATTAAATAAAGAAAGAAGGCGTATGCAATGATAAAAATTGATATTATTTCAGGTTTTTTAGGGGCAGGAAAGACTACATTTATTAAAAAAATGTTAGACGAGGTTTACCAGGGCGAAAAGATAGCGCTGATTGAAAATGAATTTGGCGAAGTAGGAATTGACGGAGGATTTTTGAAAGATTCCGGCGTAAATATTACAGAAATGAATTCCGGCTGTATCTGTTGTTCTTTAGTTGGGGATTTTGGTAAGAACTTAAACGAAGTGATTACGCAGTATCATCCGGACCGGATTCTGATTGAACCGTCCGGCGTTGGAAAATTATCAGATGTGATGAAGTCAGTAATTGATCTTGAAAAAGAGCAGGACGTTATGTTAAATGCTTTAGTTACAGTTGTAAATGCAAAAAAGGCTTCAAAACAGATGAAAGCGTTTGGGGAATTTTTTAATAATCAGATTGAATTTGCGACGACGATTGTACTTAGCCGGACACAAAATACGACTGCAGAACAGCTCGAACTTTGTGTAAAACAAATGCAAAAGCTAAATCAAAAAGCCGCGGTGGTTACGACTCCATGGGATGAAATTTCTGGCGAACAGTTATTAAAAGTCATAGATGGACAAGACTCCCTGGAAGCAAAAGTACTTGCAGAAGAAGCCCACGAGAAGGAAGCAAAGGAGCATGGACATGACGAGCATGGACATCATGGGCATGAACACGAGGAGCATGAGCATCATGGGCATGAACACGAGGAGCATGGACATCATGGGCATGAGCATCATGGGCATGAACACGAGGAGCATGGACATCATGGGCATGAGCATCATGGACACGAACATGGGGAACATGGGAGCCACCATCATCATGCAGATGAAGTTTTTACAAGCTGGGGAATTGAAACGCCGCACAAATTTTCAAAAGCAGAGATTGAAACGGCATTAGATGCGTTTGTCAAAGGGGATTCTTATGGTGAAGTTTTAAGGGCAAAAGGTATGGTGGAGAATAAAGACGGCGGCTGGATTTATTTTGATATGACGCCGGGAGAATATGAAATTCGGGAAGGCGAGCCGGATTATACCGGACGGTTGTGTGTAATTGGGACTAATATTGAGGAATCGAAATTAAAAGAATTGTTTGGAATAGTCTGAGAAAGGAATTGGGGCGGATGGAAGAAATACCAGTATATGTGTTTACCGGATTTATGGACAGCGGCAAGACGACTTTGATTTTGCAGACGCTGCTTGAGGAAGAGTTTGGAGGAGGCGCAAGGTCTCTGTTAATTGTCTGTGAAGACGGTGAAACCGAGTATGATACGAAACAGTTAGAGGCAGCAAATATTAAATTGCTGACAATTGAAAAAGAGGAAGATTTTACAGAAACACTGCTGAAAAATATAAACCTTCAATATCTGCCGGAGCAAGTTTTTATAGAATACAATGGGACGTGGGGCATGGACACGCTGTTAGAGACAAAACTGCCTGACGGCTGGCTGATTGTCCAGTCTTTGGCAACGGTCGACGGCTCTACGTTTGAGATGTATTTGAGTAATATGCGTTCTATGATTATGGAACAGCTTTTTCAGGCGGATGTTGTGATTATTAACCGTTGCGACGATAATACGCCAAGAGGCAAATTCCGCCGTTCCATAAAGGCAGTCAACCGTCCGGCACAGATTGTATATGAGCGCCGGGATGGTACCGTAGACGATAGTGAAGAAGAGCTGCCGTTTGATATCAATCAGGAACAGATTCAAATTTCAGATGCGGATTATGCCATCTGGTATATGGATGCACAGGAAAATTATAAGAAATATGATGGGAAAAAAGTAGAGTTTTTGGGGTATGTATATAATCCGGAAAAAATGAAAAAGGGCGTTTTGGTTCCTGGAAGATTTGCAATGACATGCTGTATAGAGGACGTAACATTTTTGGGATTTAAGTGTAAATATTCCGATTCGAAGAACATTCCACATAAATCCTGGGTGCATATTGTTGCGGAGATTCATGTGGAATTTGCAAAGGAATATAAGGGAAAAGGCCCCGTACTGTACCCTGTTTTGATTGAGCCTGCCAAAAAGCCGGAAGATGAGCTGGTGTACTTTTCATAAAAGTATCCATTCAATATTATTAAGACAATATTAAGAAAATCTGTTGATGTATTTTGTGTCGAAATATGTTATACTGGACATCGGAATGAGTAAAAACAGGCAACTAGAAAACAGCATAACAGAATAGGAAGAGAGAATGAAATATATTCAGGAAAAAAATGGAAAACGTGAGATTGTTACAAAGCCAAAGCACAGCCGCGCATATTTTGTGCAGGCGGTTATAAAATGGTTTTTTTGTATCGGCATATTGGTTCTGACAGTTTTATTATGTCAGTTTTTGGATAAGAAACTGAACGACGGCAAGATAGTAGAAAAAATACGCAATGCAGTTTCAGGCTCGGACAGTCCAAAAGATACAGAACTTTCTTTATTTGAAGAGGAGACGGAAACCGAAATAGAAGAGAAAGGCCTTCGCGTCTGCATAGACCCCGGACATGGAGGCATGGATCCGGGATGTGATTATAATGGACGGCTGGAATCGGATGACAACTGGAAGCTTGCGCTTGCATTGAAAACAGAACTGGAAGCTGCTGGGATTGATGTTGTCATGACAAGAGAAGACAACACGACGAAAGTATTTTTAAAAGACAGAGTCAAAATTGCAAATGCGTCCGGCGCCGATTATTTTATTTCACTTCACCGTAATAAAGGCGATGGTTACGGAATTGAGACATGGATGACGGCAAATTCCGGCCAGGCTACGGAAGAGCTGACGAATAATGTGCATAATGCAATTGTAAGCGCAAACGTCCAAAGAGACCGCGGTGTGAAGGTTGGGACAGAGACTGGGGAAGGCTCAGACTATTATGTGCTTGGCAATACGACAATGCCGGCTTGTTTGATCGAGTTTGGATTTATCAATAATGAAGAGGATAACCGTTTGTACGACGTGAATTTGGAAGCATATGCGAAAGCAATTGCGCAGGCGGTGCAAAGTACCTATCAAAAGCTGGGGGATACGGACGATTTGCCCGCGGAGGATATTGACAGTACAGAAGAAGGCGTGCAGGGAAACGATGAACTGCATGGCAAAAGGCTTACGTATCCGACGATTGACAATGTAAGCGCGCTTAGCACCGAGATTTTAAACTGGGGACAGGGCAGCAATGTCGATGAATACAATCGCCCGACAGATACGTTAGGATATAATGAAAAATATAAAAATTATACTGCGGATTTCGTAATTCCGACTACGGAAAAGAAAATTTATCTTACACTAGACGAAGGGTATGAATACGGCTGTACGCCTACGATTTTAAGTACCTTAAAAGAAAAAAATGTAAAAGCGGTCTTTTTTGTCACAAAGCCTTATGTTGAATCACAGCCGGATTATATCCGCCAGATGATAGATGACGGGCATATTGTTGGAAACCACAGCGTTACACATCCGTCCGCCGGGATTCCAAGCCTTTCGGTGGAAAACCAGACGCAGGAAGTTATGGGGCTGCATGATTACATTAAGCAGAATTATGACTATGATATGTATTTGTTCCGGTTTCCGGCGGGAAAATTCAGTGAACAGTCATTGGCGGTTTTAAATAACTGCGGCTACCGCAGTGTATTTTGGAGTTTTGCATATCTGG
The DNA here is from genome assembly GCA_910586355.1 of uncultured Lachnospiraceae bacterium. GTDB lineage: Bacteria > Bacillota > Clostridia > Lachnospirales > Lachnospiraceae > Roseburia_B. The sequence continues at coordinate 23,799 of CAJUHJ010000008.1, read as the reverse complement.
ATTATGATGTGGAAAACCAGCCCGACGAACAGGAATCTTTACAGAAAATGTTAGATAAGCTGCATCCGGGAGCCATTTATCTGCTGCATGCGGAATCATGGACGAACACAAATGTTTTAGGCCAGTTTATTGACAAAGCAAGAGAAGCCGGATATGAGTTTGCGCTTTATTCAGAAACAATCCAGTAGACGAGGCAAATTATGGATTGAAATTTTATGGAATATTTAGTATCATGTTTAAGATGGTAACATTACCATCTTAAACTATTTTAAGAAGAGAATCTTAGGAGGATAAAGATGTATCCAATCGTAAAAAAAGAAAAATTGGCGGACAAGATTTTTCTCATGGACGTAAAAGCGCCGAGAGTAGCAAAGACTTGTAAACCAGGACAATTTGTAATTGTAAAAATAGATGAAGAAGGAGAGCGGATTCCGCTTACCATCTGCGACTATGATAGAACAGCGGGTACGATTACAATCGTATTCCAGACCGTAGGGGCTTCCACCGAGCGTATGCAGTATTTGGATGAAGGAGATGCGTTTTTGGACTTTGTAGGGCCGCTTGGCTGCGCTTCAGAGCTGATTGATATGGATATTGAAGAACTGAAAAAGAAAAAAATTGTCTTTATTGCCGGAGGCGTAGGGACGGCTCCTGTTTATCCGCAGGTAAAATGGCTGCACGAACATGGTGTGGACTGCGATGTCATTATGGGGTCTAAGACGAAAGATTTGCTGATTTTGGTAGACGAGATGGAAAAAGTGGCGACGAATCTCTATGTGACGACAGACGACGGAAGCTATGGCTTTTGCGGCATGGGTACGAATCAATTACAGGCGCTTGTGGATTCTGGAAAGACGTATGACCACTGCGTAGCAATCGGACCTATGATTATGATGAAGTTTGTCTGCCTTTTGACGAAAGAGCTGAAAATTCCTACTGTTGTATCCATGAACCCGATTATGGTAGACGGAACCGGGATGTGCGGCGCGTGCCGTCTGACCGTTGGAGATGAAGTGAAGTTTGCCTGTGTAGACGGGCCGGAGTTTGACGGGCATCTTGTAGATTTTGACCAGGCAATGAAACGGCAGCAAATCTATAAAACACAGGAAGGAAGAGCAATGTTAAAGCTGCAGGAGAAAGATACCCATCATGGCGGCTGCGGACATTGCGGAGGTGAAGAATAATGGATGTATTAAATAAAGTTCCGGTAAGGGAGCAGGAACCACAGATTCGTGCAAAGAATTTTGAGGAAGTCTGCCTTGGGTATAATGCGGATGAGGCAGTGAAAGAATCTGAACGCTGTTTAAATTGTAAAAATGCCCAGTGCGTAAAGGGGTGTCCGGTTTCGATTGATATTCCGGCGTTTATTTCTGAAATTAAAAACGAAAATTTTGAAAAAGCATACGAGGTGATTAGTGATTCTTCCGCGCTTCCGGCAGTCTGCGGCCGCGTTTGTCCGCAGGAAAGCCAGTGTGAGGGCAAATGTATCCGGGGAATCAAAGGGGAGCCTGTTTCTATCGGAAAACTAGAGCGTTTTACAGCGGACTGGGCGAGAGAACATAACATTGTGCCAAAAGGAGCAGAGGAAAAGAACGGCCGGAAAGTGGCGGTAATTGGTTCGGGTCCGGCAGGTTTGACTTGTGCAGGCGATTTGGCGCGTTTGGGATATGATGTGACAATTTTTGAAGCGCTGCATGAGGCCGGCGGCGTATTAATTTATGGAATACCAGAGTTTCGTCTTCCAAAGCAGGACGTAGTTGCGAAAGAAGTAGAGAACGTGAAAGCGCTTGGTGTAAAAATTGAGACGAATGTGGTTATCGGCCAGTCTACGACGATTGATGAACTTATGGAAGAAGAAGGGTTTGAAGCTGTTTTTATTGGTTCCGGCGCAGGTCTTCCAAGATTTATGGGAATTCCGGGAGAGCAGGCAAACGGTGTATTTTCTGCCAATGAATTTTTAACAAGGAATAATTTGATGAAAGCATTCCGTGAAGAATACGATACGCCGATTATGAAGGGCAAAAAAGTAGCGGTTGTCGGCGGAGGAAACGTAGCGATGGATGCGGCAAGAACTGCGCTTCGTCTTGGAGCAGAAGTACATATTGTATACCGCAGAAGCGAAGCAGAGCTTCCGGCAAGGGTAGAAGAGGTGCACCATGCCAAAGAAGAAGGGATTATCTTTAATCTTCTGACAAACCCAACTGAAATTTTAGTCGATGAAAACGGCTGGGTGAAAGGCATGACCTGTATTCAAATGGAGCTTGGCGAACCGGATGCTTCCGGCAGAAGGTCTCCGGTAGAAATTGCAGGTTCTGAATTTGAAATTGAGCTGGATACTGTGATTATGTCGCTTGGCACATCTCCAAATCCTCTGATTTCTTCTACGACAAAGGGTCTTGAAACAAACCGCAGAAAATGTATTGTGGCGGAGGAATCAAACGGTGCGACGTCAAAACCCGGCGTATTTGCCGGAGGAGATGCCGTTACGGGCGCGGCTACCGTTATTTTGGCGATGGGAGCCGGGAAAGCGGCGGCAAAAGGAATACATGAGTATTTGTCAAATAAATAAAATCGCTTTAAAAGAGGCTGTTGCATTGTTTGGTGCAGCAGTCTCTTTTGCTGTATGAAAAAAAATAAAAACCTGCGAGACCAATTGCTTATTTCAAACATCTAATTAATGTAAACGAAAAAGAAATGCCGGCCGGCACAACGGCGCAAGACGCCAGTCAACAGAAAGGACATTTATGAAAAAGGAGCAGTTAGGAAAACTTATTATTGCGTCAGAAGATACCTTGTACCATGTGGCAAAGACGCTGCTTTATAATGATGCGGACTGTGCAGACGCCATACAGGAGGCAATTGTAAAAGCATTTACGAATCTGCATACTTTGCGCAAGGACGCCTATGCCAAAACATGGTTAGTCAGAATCGTGATAAATGAATGTTACGCCATTCTGCGCAGACAAAAAAATATTGTGTCCATAGAAGATTATCAGGATATAGAAGCCGTATGGAGCGAGGATTATTCTGACCTTTATGAGGCAGTCACCCAGCTTCCGGAAGAAACCCGCATTTGTGTGACGCTGTATTATCTGGAAGGTTACAGTATAAAAGAAACTGCAAAAATGCTGGATATGACGGAAAGCGCAGTTAAAAACCGTCTTTTTCGGGCAAGAGAAAATCTGCGCAGCAAATTAGAGCCGGCAGTCAGCTCTACGGTGTAAAAAAACAGGGTTTTCGTATGAAAAGGAGGAGCAATATGAGATTAGATGATTTAAAATATGAATTTCCAAAAATGCCAGAGGAGATGAAAGAAATGATTGAACGGGAAGTAGAAAAGCAGGTAAAAACAGAATATCCACAGTTTAAGAAACGTAAGAAACTGGCGGGCAGGACGATTGCAGCGTCGGTTGCGGCAGTAATGATTTTGGGTACGACGGTATATGCCGGGGTCAGGGCATACAGGCTTTCCCAAAAACCAGTTGGAAAATACGGAGTAGAAGTGAAAATATCAAAAGAAGACAGCGGCAAAGATGATTTAAACGCTCCCATGGACATTCCAAATGTGAAGCTAAACGTCGGCTATCTGCCGGAGCGCATGGTAAAGACGGAAGAAGGAAAATATAGTTACGAAGATAATTTGTATAAAGGCGGTATCTCCATTCTTTTATATAAGATGGATACCGGAGATGAAACGTTTGAAATGCAGCAGGAAGATGTCAGTTTGAGCGAGGATTTTACAGTAAATGGATACGAAGGCGTTTATTTAGAGTCGCCGGATTTATATGAAGCTGAGACTTCATTTCATAAGCGTATTTATGTCGCATATACGGATTTGCATTATGTAATGGAAATGTATGCCGCTTCAGATGTTTCAAAAGAAGAGGCGGTGAAAATTGCAGAAGGGATTCAGCTGGTTAAGACAGACGAAAAAGAGAACGAAGCAGTCGTGAGCGCATGCAGTTGGAGCGAATATCAGGAACAAAAAGCGTTAGACAGCGAAAATGAGCCGGAAGATTTTGCAGTGCAAAGCACAGTTGCCGAAGAGAAAATGGAAAATACGCATACAGTTGGAGAAAGTTTTTTGGCAGCGCAGGAGGGGCTTAGCCTTAAAGTGAAAGAGGTGCAGGTTTCGGATGATATTTCCCTGTTAAATTCCGAGTTTGTGGACGAAGAGTTAAGAGGGCAGACAGATGAAAACGGGCGGCTTCTTCCGGCAGATATTCAGTATATCAAAGAGGGAAGCACAGAATCTTTGAGTGAAGTTGTCAAGTCCCGTCAGGTGCCGCAAAAACTGGTATATGTTACAGTGGAATATACCAATGTGGGAGAAAAAGAACTTTCGGACGTATTATTTCTTGGGACTTTGGCGAGAATTTCGAAAAAAGACGGACAGATGTATTTGTCAAACGGAATTTCTTACGAGGAGCCAAAGGAAGGAGATACATGGACTGTGGCATCTAACCGAGGATTATCGTCTTTCTGGGAAATGTACTATTATGATGTGTTTGGAGGAGAAAGACACAACAATTATATCGAAAGTATCAAGCCGGGTGAGACGGTGGCTGTGCATATGGGCTGGATTGTTACGGAGGAAGAACTGGGAAATTTGTATCTAAGCCTGGATACGTACGGTGGTTTGGAGTTTTCGGATTCCGCGCTTGCATTGGGATATGTAGATATTCGTCAATAACAAAAGTGCAGAACAAAGCTGCTGTAAATAGGATTCTATTTGCAGCAGCTTTGCTGTATTGATATACAGTTATTCTAAATTTAATTTCTTTTTTGTGATATATTGGCAGATGGAATAATATGCGGCGCTAAAAACGGCGGCTTCTGTCACCAGTAAAAGCATAATGTGCCGGTAGAAGATGTCTGACTGTTCTATGTTCACATTATCAAAAACAGTAATGCCGAAAATGAATAGTGAAACTAAGGAGACAATCTGCTGTATGATGTAAAGTACAACATAGGCCACAATTGCCGCTGGAATCCGGTATTGCCCAAAAAGCTGCCCAATGGAAAAACATGTGTAAATCATTAGAATCGCCGACAGATAAAAGATAAGTACTGCAACTACAATCAGGCAGGCTGCCGCGGCAAAAGGCAGATTAAACACAGTTGAAATACCGTCTATAATGTTGTTGATAGAAGCGGAATCCGGATAACCGGCTGCGTTGAATACCAGGGTCATTACAGACAGGATACAGATGGCGGATACTGATATTAACCAGATGAGCGCAGATAAAATTTTTGTATTTAATACGGCAAAAGAGGATACCGGAAGCGTATGCGTAAGATAACCCTGGCTGGAATACATCGTCTTGTAAAACCGTATCATTAAATAAATGGCAGACAGGATAAACAGGGCAAATATACTAAATACATACAGTATCATATAAATTGCTGCGATTGTTGTCAGGTGCGGATTTTCAAAAAGTCCCGTTTGGATAAAAACTGCTCCAAGGAGAGTTGCTGCAATAACAATCAGACAAAGAGGAAGCAGCAGTTTTGCGGTTTCCTGCATTTCGTGTTTGAATAATTTTCCTAACATTTGAATACCTCCCGAAATAAAGTGTCTATGGATTTTTGATGCTCTTCCCTGATTTTATCAACGGAAGAGGTCAAAACAATCTGTCCATCCTTGATAAAAATGACTTTGTCAAGGATATTTTCAATATCAGATATTAAGTGTGTCGAAATTAAAATCGTAGCGTCTTCATCATAATTGCTTAAAATTGTATCCAGGATATAATCCCTGGCAGCCGGGTCAACGCCGGCAATCGGTTCGTCTAAAATATATAATTTGGCGCGGCGGCTCATAACTAAAATAAGCTGTACTTTTTCTTTTGTGCCTTTGGACATGGTTTTTAGTTTGTGTTCCGGCTGGATTTTTAATTTTTCCAGCATATCGTATGCCCTGTCTTCGTCAAAATCAGCATAGAAATCTTTAAAATAACGGATAATTTCCCGGACTTTTAGGTTTCCATTCAGATAAGTCTGATCCGGAAGGTAGGAAACGATTTTCTTGCTTTCTACTCCAACCGGGTTTTCTCCAATATAAAGTTCTCCTTCGCTTGGAGTTAAAAGGCCGTTTAATAGTTTGATCAAAGTTGTCTTTCCACTTCCGTTTGGCCCCAGCAGACCGATGATGTGTCCGCTCTCTAAAGCGAGATTTATATGGCTTAAGGCCGTTTTTTTGCCGTACGCTTTGCTGAGATTTTTACATTCTACAATTGTATTCATACGTGTTCTCCTTTCAAAATATCTGTCATTAATGCAACGGTTTCTTCTTTTTGATAACCTAACTGCTGCATATTTTCTAAAAATTCTTCGATTTTTTCTTTTGCAAGCCTGGATTTTAATTCTTCAATCATTTTGGTATCCTCCGTGATAAAGCGTCCGCTGGTTCTCTGTGAAAAAACCAGTCCGCTTCGTTCTAACTCTGAGAGAGCTTTTTGCATAGTGTTTGGATTGACTGCCGCCTCTGCCGCCAAATCCCGTACAGAAGGAAGTTTGCCGCCGGGGGCATATTTTCCAGATATAATATCAATCTGTATGATTTCAATAAGTTGTATAAAAATCGGCCTGCTGGAATTTAAGTTCCATGGCATATTTTCACCTCTTTTCTTTGACACATTGTATTAAGATAATAATACAATAATACATTAAGGTAAAAATGTCAAGGGGAATTTTTAAATAAAAAAACTGCCGCAGTAAATGTGCCTGTCAGGGCGTATTACTGCGACAGTTTTATGATTTATTTAGGCGGATTTATAATTTAATTTTCCATCAGGCACGAAAGAAGCCTTTCGTTATCTTCCGGATTCATTATGCAGAAGCGTATATATTTCTGGTCTAAAAATGGAAATGTCGAGCAGTCCCGAATCATCATGCCTCTGCGGATGGCGCGCTCGAATAAATCTTCCGAGGTAATGTTTTCATGCAAAATTTTGGTAAGGATAAAATTGGCGCTTGGCAAAAAGGGCTTGAAGTCAGGGCTTTCTTGTAATTTTTGGTACATTTTTGCCCGTTCCCTTCCAATTAAAGTTTTCGTTTCGTGAATATAGATTTCATCCTGAAACATTAATTCTCCGGCAATGACAGCAAGAGAATTTATTGTCCATGGATTTTTTCTTGTATTGATGGATTTTATCAAATCGCGGTTGCCCGTCACAGCGTATCCAAGCCGAAGCCCTGGAGCAGCAAAAAATTTTGCGGTTCCGCGCAAAATAATGATATTGTTGTAATAATTTGTCAGAGGAATCGATGTGATTTCGTCCATCTGGTCTGCAAATTCCACATATGTTTCATCAACCATCACGAAAATATCATATTGTTTGCAGACGTCCAGGATTTGACGCATCTGCGCTCTGGTAATAGAAGAAGACGTTGGATTGTTTGGGTTGCAGATGACCAAAAGGTCAATGTTTTCATTCAAATGAGCCGTAAAATCAGATAGATTGAGACAGAAATTATCTTCTTCTTTGAGTGGATAGTAGTGCGCGGCTCCTCCTCCCAAAAAAATTTCCCGCTCATATTCGGAATAGGTAGGGCCTAAAATAACCGCTTTTTTCGGGTGTTCAATTTGAATCAGCAGTGAAATCAGTTCCGTAGAACCATTGCCGACAATAATATGTTCCATATCAGAATGGACATATTCTGCAATACAGCGGCGCAGGGAAGCATATTCCCTGTCCGGATAGCTGGTGATGGCGTCTAAATGTTCTGAAAGCGTCTTTCTTAAAATGGGAGAAATGCCAAGAGGGTTGACATTTGCAGAAAAACTAATAATGCTTTCTTTTGAAATTCCGTAATATTGTTCTATTTTTTCCAAATCACTTCCATGAAAATGATCTTTGTGTTTTAGTATTGGTTCAGCTTTTGACATAATGCAGTGACCTCCGGTTGAATTTGTACAGTAAATCGTATATAATAAACGTTATATGTATGTTATTATAAACATTCTGAATAAAAAAGCAACTAACAATAAAAAAGTAAACAGGTGGGGAAAACGTGCGTAAACGGATAGAAGAATTAGCCGGAGGCATGGTAATATGCGCGGCTCCTTTGGCAGAATTTTCTGTCAGCCAAATTGAGATAGAGATACCGGAGGGGCAGGACGCAGAGGGAGAATTTAAGATTACGTCTGGGAACCGGATTCCTCTGCGCGGAGTCATTTCGTCTTCTCATCCAAGAATGGAATGTCTGGCAGATTATTTTGATGGAGAAGAAATTACCATTTCATATAAATTTCACAGCGCAGGCCTGACGAAAGGAGACGTTTCGCAGGGAGAATTTTTTATAGAATGCTGCCGGAAAGAATACAGCCTTTCTTTTCTTGTTTCTATTACAGATGGAACGAAAAGCCTTTCCTCGTTTGCGGCATTGGCGTATCAGAACTGGCAGGAAGCAAAGGCGTTGTTTTTACAGCCGGATTTTGAACGAAGGATTCGTTTTGAAGATGAAAAACAGCGCCTTTTTTATGAAGGCCTGATAAGGGGCAGGAAACCGGATTTGAGTTTGGAGGAATTTCTCTTATCCTGCCGTTTAAAAGAACAGATTTTCATTCAGGCAGGACAGACGGAATTTGAATGTCTCAATTTAACAGAACGCGTCCGAAAAGACATTATACTTTCCAAAAATACATGGGGATATGTAGAATTTACCGTTACCAGTGATTCGGCTTTTATAGAAATAGAAAAAAAGAGATTTACAACAGAGGATTTTTTAGGCAGTAAAGCGGAGCTTAATTTTTATCTCTCTCCTGAAAATATGCACGGCGGGAAAAATTTTGGAAGGATTTTCATAAAAAATATCAGCTGGGAGATTACCATATCTGTCTGTGCGTCCGTTCTGCGTGAAAAAGAGCGTCAGTCCAACAGAAACGAGATTCGCAGTCTTCATGCGAAACTTTTGACGTCGTATATAGATTACCGTTTAAAGAAAATTGGTACGGGAAAGTGGACGATGCAGACATGCGGGACAATAGACAAACTGCTGGAATTGGATTCCGATAATCTTTGGTACCGTCTGATAAAGGCACAGGCGTTGTTTACTAATGGACAAAGACAGGAATCGGAATGGCTTTTAAAAGAATTTAAGCGCAAACAAAAAGACCAAAGAAGCCCTGAGTGGGGATATTATATGTATATTTGTACCCTGATGGAGCATGAAGAATTATATATCAGCCGTTTAATCGGGGAAATCAGGCAGATTTATATGGAACATCAGGAAAACCCGATTTTATTTTGGTGCATGTTGTTTTTGCGGGATGAATATGCCGACGGCGGACATCAAAAACGAAAGGATTTAGAAAAACGGATTATGGAGGGGGATGACAGCCCGCTGTTTTATGTGGAAGCGTATTGCCTGTATCAAAAAGAACCGTATCTGTTAAGCCATTTTGGTGAATTTGAGTTAAAGATTTTTTATTGGGCATACAAACAGGGTGTTCTTTCGAAGGATTTAGCAGAGCAGGCAGTTTCTGTTTTTTCAGAGCGTCTCCCTTACAAAAGGCTGGCGTTTCGTTTATTGGAAGCATGTTATGAGATATTAAACGGGGAGCGCACGCTTTCTGTAATCTGCGGATATTTGATACGAAATCAAAAATACGGAAAACGCTTTTTTCCATGGTATGTATTGGGGATTCACAACAAACTGCGCATTACGGGACTTTATGAAGCGTATCTGCAGTCGATGGACGACAGAAGCATACAGGAAATTCCACAGATTATTCAAATGTATTTTAAATATAACAATCACCTGGCAAACAGGCAGAAGAGTATTTTATATGTAAATATCATTGCAGAAAAAGTGCAAAAGCCGCAGCTTTTTGAGCAGCATTATCCGTCTATGGAGCGGTTTGCTTATGAACAGATGGAAGAAGGAAAGATTGACGACAATTTGGCGGTGATTTATAAAGAAGTATTATCACACCAGGTATTTGTGCCGCGGCTTGTCGACGCCTTGGCAGACGTTTTGTTTGTGCACAGGCTGACGTGTTTTGAAAAAGAAGCGCAGCGCGTCTTCATTTGGCAGAATCAGATGCAAAAGCCAAATGAGGTGTTACTACATGACGGTGTTGCATATTTTCCGCTTTATTCCAATGAGTACGCTATTTTTATTGAAGATGCTTACGGAAACCGGTACAGTGCAAGCGCGGCGTATCAGCTGGAAAAATTAATGCATCCTGGAAAATACCTTCGGGCTTGTATGCAAAGCCCGGCGCCGAAACTTCCATATCTTTTATATTATTTTGCAAACCATATCGGGCAGGAAATTTTTGGGGAAAAGGATTTGAAGTATTTTCAAAAAGTATTTCTATGTCCAGATATAAGCGGCAGGTATAAAGCGTCAATGCTTTCCAAATTGTTTTCGCTTTTGCATGAAATGAACCTGACTGGAGAAATGGAGTATATATTAAAGCAGGTGGATACTTCGCTGCTTTGTGCCGAAGAAAAAAAACGTATATTAAATTTTTGTATTGAACATCAGCTGTATGAGCAGGCGTTTTTGATTGCGGGGGAATATGGCTTTGATTTGCCCGATAATGAGGCGGGTGTACAATTGCTTTGTCATCAGATTCAGAAACTGGGGTTTGAGGAAGATAAGACGTTAGTGCAGTTTTGCGCAGACGTTTGCTTGAAAGGCTGTTACACAGAGGAGCTGCTTGAATATCTTTGCAGTTATTATCAGGGTTCCGTCGGTTTTATGTTAAAAATTTTTCATTCTGCAAAGGAGTTGGGGGTAGACGTAGAGGCGTACGCCAAAAGGCTTTTATTGCAAATGCTTTATACAGAGGAATTTGCCGGCTGCGCAGACGAAGTGTATAAAAGCTGCGGAGACGAAATCTGCAGGATAAAAGAAGCCTATCTCAGTTATTTTTCCTATGATTATTTTGTGAAAGAAAAAGAAGTCCCGAAGGACTTTTTTGAATCATTAAAAGTATGGCAGGAAAGCGGCGGCGCGTTAAATGAGATATGCGGATTGGCTTTACTGCAGGAATTTTCCAGGCAGCCCGTTTTATCAGAGACAGAGAGAGAACTTGCCGAAAGGCTGCTGCAAAGATATTTGTTTCTGGGAATCCATTTTTCCTTTTTTAAAAAAATCAGTGAGACACTTAGTTTCAGATATCAGTTGAATGATAAATATTTTATAGAGTATCGGGCAGATACGAAAAACCAGATATGGCTTACATATGTGTTTGAGGGTTCAAAAGAGGAGTTTACAGAAGAGATGACGGAAGTATACGAAGGAATATTTGTGAAAGAGCTGATATTATTTTGGGGAGAAGCGGTTTTCTATTCTGTTTTTGAAGAAAAAGATGGGGAAAAGCAGTTGTTAAAATCCGGCAGGCTGCAGTATGAAGAGGAGTTTAGCAGCGATAAACCAGAGGGCAGATATGGAATGTTGAATAAAATGACTGCGCGTTTTGCAGCAGAAAATAATACGGAATTTCTGGAGGATTTGACGCAGTACGATCGTTTGGATTCCCTTGTGGATGAATTCTTTACAATGCTTTAACAGACTGGAGAATACAAGGTATGTCAGAAAAATATATCGGAATTGATTTGAACGAGAAATATGCGATGATAAGCTACTACGCAGAAGGAATGTCAGAGCCAAATACATTTAGTATGGTGACGGGGAGCGAGGTATATCAGATTCCTTTGTGTATGTTTAAACGAAAAGGGACTGGTCAGTGGCTGTATGGGGAAGAAGCGAAACAAAGTTCAAAAGAAGAAGGAAGCGTTTATGTGGATGGGCTTTTAAAAAAAGCGCTGGCGAAAGAATCGGTGGAAGTGGAAGGGACGGTATATGATTCCACAGAGCTTTTATTCTTATTTTTAAAAAAAATATTAGAATTTCCAATGCAGGCAGCTTCGGGACAAGAACCGGATAAACTTGTGATTACAGTAGAATATATGAATATGCAGCTGCGCAGATTGTTCGGACTGTTTGCAGAATGGATGGAGCTTTCAGCAGAAAGGCTTTTGCTTTTGGATTACAGGGAAAGTTTTTATTATTATGCGCTCAGCCAGCAAAAAGAACTTTATACGCATGATGTTGTGCTTTATTATTATACTTCCAAAAAACTCTGGTTTTGGAAACTGAATCGTGATAAAAGAACGGTTCCGCAGGTAGTGACAATGGAAGACCAAGAATACGAGGCGCTGCTAAAAGACCGGGATGAAGATTTTTTCGATATTGTGGCGCAAACGCTTACCGGGCGGATTGTTTCTTCTGTTTATTTAATCGGAGACGGGTTTGACGGCGATTGGATGAAAAAATCACTTGCAGCTCTTTGCCGGGGCAGACGTGTGTTTATGGGCAAAAATCTTTTTTGCAAAGGCGCTTGTTACGGCGCGGCAGTAAAAGCAGGACAGACAAAATGGCAGTATCTTTATATGGGAGATAATGAAATACAGGTGAATGTCAGCTTAAAAGTGCAAAACAATGGACAGACGGAATTTGTCCCATTGATTACTGCCGGGGAAAACTGGTATGAAGCGGGAGCGGAATGTGAAGTAATCCTATGCAAAACACCGTCTGTGGATTTTTGGTTTCAGCCGCCGACAAGCAGGGAAGCTGTTATCCGTTCTTTGGAGTTGTCAGAGTTTCCGCTTCGGGAAGATAAAACGACGCGCCTTAGAATTTCTGTGAAACCAAAAGCAGTGGATAAGCTTCTTTTTTCTATCCGGGATTTGGGGTTTGGCGAGATTGCCAGAAGTTCAGAAAAAACATGGGAATATACGATTTCATTGTAGGGATTAAAAAGGGTTGAAAATATGGGAACTTTGCTGTTATGCAGTCATGGACTGGCGTCGGCGCCGTACTATCTTGAGTCTATGGCGTTAAATATCTATTCGATTGAAGAGTTGTGTTATTATTTAAAACAAAATATTGATTTAGTAGAGCCTTCTTTTATGGAGGAAGAGCTGATTGATTGGATTCGCATGGAATTAAAACTTCCCGTATTAGCGGGACGTTTGGAAAAATTGAAATCAGAAGGGCTTTTATTTGCTTTTGTATCGGCAATTGCGGAAAGCTGCAATTACTGTACAAAGGAAGAAATAGAACAAATGCGAAAAGCGCTGACCGATTTTGAAAATAAAAGCGAGATTGAGTGCAGGAAAATTCGGGCGGATCGACTGCTTTCTAAAAAACGGTATCGTTTAAGTATACTAGAATACAAGAAATTGTTGGCTCATCCTGAGGTAAGCGGGCATTTGTCAGGAAACATTTTGCATAATCTGGGAACGGCATATGCGGGATTGTTTTTATTTTCGGAGGCTTTTATTTGTTATAAGGCGGCTTATCAAAAGAATAACCATCCAATCTCACAAAAGCATATGCAGCTGGCAGAGCAGTTTAGTAAAGGTGTGATTCCACAGGCAGACCATAGGGAACAGACAAAATTTCAAATGCCGGCAGACGTACTAAAAGAATGGAAAGAAGCATATATAAGGAGCTGTAAGTAATGGGATTTTTTAAGAATTTATTTAAAAGGAAAAAAGAAGACAAAGGAATTATCGAGGAACCGCTGACCGGGCAGGAATCTGACAGTTTTACGGGAAATCCTTCTGACAGTAAACAAGTGCAGCATTATATTATCAACTGCTGTGAGCAGATTATTGAGGCTGGAAAAGAATTGGAGGAAGAAAAGTCAGAATACCGGATTGTGACAGACTATTTGAAAGATATTCAGTTAATAGAAGAACTTCCCCAGCAGGATATGGTAGAAATTCGTGCGGCTGCGGAAAATGTGCAGAATTTAAACCGTATGCGCGACGATTACCATAATTCAGAAAAGCGGATTTCAGATGTGCAGTTTGTGCAAATGCAGCAGGAAGAAGACAAGATACCGGATGCGATTAACCGGCTGAAATCCAATGAGGCTTACCAGAATACAGTAAAAAGGGATATGAACTATCTGGAAGGGGAAAAAAATGAATGGTATTACAATAAATTAGATCTGAAACATCAGCAGCAAATGTTAAAAAAACTTTCTTTCGTTCTTTTGGGGTTGTTTGTGGTTTCGACGGCGGTTCTCCTCCTGCTAAAGATGTCGTTTTCTTTTGATATTACGTATTCGTTTATGGCGGTGATTTTTGCCGCCGCAGTTGGGGCGTTTCTTATTTTCTTAAAAATGACGTCCAACCAGACGCAAATCCGGCAGTCAGAAGTGAATATGAATCATGCGATTACGCTTTTAAATAAGGTGAAATTTAAGTATGTCAATGTAACGAATGCCGTTGACTACGCGAGGGAAAAGTACCATGTAAAAAATGCTTATGAATTTAATTATATCTGGGAGCAGTATTTGAATGAACTAAAAGAGCGGGAAAAGTTTCGTCAGGCAAATGAAGATTTGGAATATTACAATACAAAACTGGTACGTCTTTTAAAACGCTACCGTCTTTATGACGCCAATGTCTGGGTCAATCAGTCGTCAGCTTTAATTGATAAAAAAGAGATGGTAGAGGTAAAACATAATCTGATTGTGCGCCGCCAGAAGCTGCGTTCCCGCATTGAATATAATGCGGACAATATCAGGAATAAAAGAGCGGAAGTAGACAGGCTTTTGAAAAAAGAACATATTGATACACAGGAAATCCGTCAGATTATTGATTCGATTGATCAGCTGAAGGCTGTTTAGGGGGAAATGACATGGGAAAAAAAGAACGGGCCAAAGAATTGTTTTTGCAGGGATATAATTGTACGCAGGCGGTTGTCGGCGCATTTGCAGAAGAAATCGGCATGGATTTTGATACAGCGGCAAAACTGGTATCGTCTTTTGGCGGAGGAATGGGCAGGTTAAGGGAAGTCTGCGGAGCGGTCAGCGGTATGTTTTTTGTGGCGGGAGCTTTATATGGGTATAATGACCCAAAAGATTTTGAAGCAAAGAAAAATCACTATGAACGGATTCAAATTCTTGCCGCCCGGTATAAAGAAAAGACTGGGAGCATTGTCTGCCGGGAGCTTTTAGGGCTTATGGGAGCAGATCAATCGCCTACGCCAAGCGAGCGGACGAAAGAGTATTATCAAAAACGTCCCTGTCCGGATATGGTAGGCCTTGCGGCAGAAATTATGGAAACCTATATAGAAGAACAAAGAAAAGAGGCACAAGGAGAATGACATTAGATCAATTACCAATTGGAACAAACGCATGGATTACAACCGTCGGTGGAGAAGGCGCGCTGCGCCTTCGGCTTTTAGATATGGGACTTATTCCCAAAACGAAAGTGACGGTAATAAAAACCGCGCCTATGGGGGATCCGATTGAAATTCGTATTCGTGGGTATGAGCTGACGATCCGAAAGGAAGAGGCTGTTAAGATAGAAGTGGAAATGGAGGAGTTTGTATGATTTTTGCATTGGTCGGCAATCAGAACTGCGGAAAGACTACGCTGTTCAATCAGTTGACAGGCTCTAATCAGCATGTTGGGAATTTTCCGGGAGTGACAGTAGATCAGAAAATAGGAGAGATTCGGACGGCGCAGAATTGCCGGGTAGTGGATCTTCCCGGTATTTATTCACTCCGCCCTTATACGAATGAAGAGATTGTGACGCGGGATTTCATATTAAATGAAAAACCAGACGGTATTATCAATATTGTAGATGCAACAAATATAGAACGGAATCTTTACTTGACACTGCAGCTTTTAGAGATGGGCGTTCCTATGGTTTTGGCTTTGAATATGATGGATGAAGTGCGTATCAATGGAGGTTCGGTTGATGTGCAAAAGATGTCGGAGGAGCTTGGGATTTCGGTTATTCCCATCAGCGCTGCAAAAGATGAAGGGATTGAAGATTTAATTACAGCGGTTATTCGTACGTCAGAGCAAAAAAGAAAACCCAGGGTGAAGGACTTTTGTGAAAAAGGCGCGGTGCACCGTTGTATTCATGCAGTTTCCCATCAGGTAGAGGATCATGCCCAAAATATCGGGATGTCGCCGCGATTTGCGGCCACAAAGATTGTTGAAGGCGATGAAGAGATGATACGCCGCCTGAAATTAAGTCCAAATGAATACGAAATGATGCAGCATAGTATTGAAGAGATGGAAGCTGACTATCGTATGGACCGGAATGCAGCGCTTGCAGATATGCGGTATACTTTTATAGAAAAAGTCTGCGAAAAAACAGTTATCCGTTGTCAGGAGAGCAAAGAGCATATCCGCAGTATAAAAATCGACAATATCCTGACGAACAAATATCTGGCAGTCCCGGTGTTTTTATCTATTATGCTTCTGATTTTCTATTTGACATTTCATGTGATAGGCGCAGTATTAAGCGATTGGCTGAGCCTTTGTATTGACGCGCTTACCAAAACCGCAGACCATGCGCTTTTGGTTTACGGCATAAATCCCGTGGTACACAGCTTAGTCATTGACGGTGTTTTTGCGGGAGTAGGGAGCGTACTCAGTTTTCTGCCGATTATTGTCGTGCTTTTTTTCTTTTTATCTATTCTCGAAGACTCCGGTTATATGGCCCGGATTGCCTTTGTAATGGATAAGCCTTTGCGTAAAATCGGGCTGTCCGGCAAAAGTTTTGTGCCAATGCTTATCGGTTTTGGCTGTACGGTTCCGGCAGTTATGGCAAGCCGGACGCTTTCGTCGGAGCGCGACCGGAAAATGACGATTATGCTGACGCCTTTTATGAGCTGTTCTGCTAAAATTCCAATTTACGCTGTCTTTTCAGCAGCTTTTTTTCCAGGTTTTTCAGCTCTTGTTATGATGATTATTTATGTTTTTGGGATTTGTATGGGAATTCTCGTTTCTTTGGTGTTTAATCGTACGGTGTTTAAAGGAAATTCGATTCCGTTTGTGATGGAACTGCCGAATTACAGGCTGCCGTCAGTAAAAAGCGTGCTTCTTTTGATGTGGGATAAGGCCAAAGATTTTATTCAGAGGGCGTTTACGATTATTTTTCTGGCGTCTATGCTGATTTGGTTTTTACAGACATTTGATTTAAAGTTTAACGTAGTAACAGACAGCGCGGACAGCCTGCTTGCTTTGGTTGGAAAATGGATTGCGCCAGTATTTTTGCCGCTTGGGTTTGGAGACTGGAGAATTTCGACTTCTTTGATTACTGGTTTTACAGCGAAAGAAGCGGTTGTTAGTACTATGAGCGTACTGCTTGGAACGAATATGTCCAGCCTTTCAAATGTGCTTTCTGATTTTTTTACGGCGTCCAGCGCCGTTAGTTTTCTGGTATTTACACTGCTTTATACGCCCTGCATTGCGGCTGTTGCATCCATTCGCAGAGAAATGGGAAGTAAAAAAGAAGCTGTTTTGGTTGTAATGTTACAGTGTGTGGCTGCATGGATAACTGCATTTCTTGTATATCATACAGCGTTGTTCTTTGTAGGATAGGGGACATTTATTTTTTCTATATTCACATTGACGGAAAATATTTTCTTTGTTATAATTTTTTTATATAAGTTGTTTGCGGAACATAGTAAAATGGTTACAAAAACAGGCATTTTTAATAAAAAGGAGGAAAAATGAATGAAAAAATGTAGCAGTAAAAGAGTTTGGGCGTATGTCTTAGCTTTGCTCATGTTTGTGCAGACGGTTATCGTACCGATACCGGCGAGCGCGGGCGTTGAGGAAGCGGATGGGGAATACGAGATTTATCCTACGCCTCAGAGTTTTGTATATGGTTCAGGTACGACTGACCTGACAGACGAGGTGAACGTGACGTGCGGGGATGCGATTGATGATTATACCAAGACCCGGATTGAAGATACGTTAGCAGTGCTTGGCTTGCAACAGGCGGAATCAGACGCTGAGGGGAATACAAAACTGACAGTCGGCGTATATGGTTCCGATGATGAAGCAGATACATATGGAAAGTCACACAACGTAGACGCGTCTATTTATGAAAATTTTGATTCTTATACGCTTTGGATTGACAACGGAGAAATTGTCATTCTTGGTAAAAATACAGATGCTGCATACTATGGCGTGACGTCTTTAAAGCGTATTTTTGAACAGCTGGAAGAAAACACTGTAAAAAATCTGACGTTAAAAGATTATGCAGAGATAGAATTTCGTGGTTTTATTGAAGGCTATTATGGAAATCCGTGGTCGAAAGCGGATCGTATTGATTTGATGAAGTTTGGCGGCGAAATTAAGATGAACCAGTATGTGTTTGCGCCAAAGGATGATCCATACCATAATGCAAAGTGGCGTGATCTTTATCCCACTGAGGAAGACCCTGACGGCAGCGATATTACGGATATTACGGAACTGGCAAGAGCTGGTAACGAAAGCAAATGCTTTTTTGTATATGCGCTGCATCCATTTCAGAATAATCCTTTGACAGAGGCAAATTATGCTGCAGATTTAGAAGTAGTCAAAAATAAATTTGCGCAGGTCATAGAGGCGGGCGTTCGGCAGGTTGCAATTTTGGAAGATGATGCAAGTGCAAACGGCAGATGGTCGGCAGATACGCTTGCGCGTCTTTTGACAGATATAGAAAATTGGCTGAAAGAAATGAAAAAGACGTATCCTGATTTGAAAACGGATCTTCTTTTCTGCCCAGGCTGGATGGCTTATGCAAATGGCATGACAGACAGCAATAATAGCGACGTACAAAAAATAAAACAAATTTACGAAAAATCTCCAGATGAAGTCCGTATGGTTATGACGGGCGGAAAAGTATGGGGAGAAGTAAACGATGCATTTTCAGATAACTTTTATGCGAGGTTGGCAGAGACAAGTAAAGGCGGAAGTTATCCTTATCTTTGGGTCAATTGGCCGTGTAATGACAATACGCATAACAGTTTGATTATGGGAGGACATAATTATATTCTCCATGAAGGAATCAGCCCGGAAAAATATCAGGGCGTAATTTTGAATCCGATGCAGCATTCCGAACCTTCTAAGGTAGCAATTTTTACGGCGTCGGATTATTTGTGGAAAGTTTGGCAGGATGAAGCGGAAGGCGATCAGGCCTGGGAAGATTCGTTTAAGTATATTGACCATATGACGCCTCTTGAGACAGAGGAATCAAACGCCCTGCGTGAAGTGGCAAGGCATATGATTAACCAAAAGCCCTCGCAGCCGCAGATTCAGTTTGAAGAATCGGTTAAAATCAAAGACCAGCTGAATAGTTTTCGCGATAAGATGAAAATGGAAACGCTGACGCAGGAAGATATTACGTCTATGCGGGCGGAGTTTGAAAAGATTGACGATGCAATTAACCTGTATATGAAACAAGGGAATGAACGTATTGTAAATCAAATGGAACCGTTTATGAACAGTTTTCGTGATACGGTAGAAGCAGATATGTATCTTTTGGATGCATTAAAGGCAATTTTATCCGATGATGCTGGAAAAGTTTATAATGCATTTGCAGAGGCGCAGATGTTGAACGAGCGTTCTAAGACGTACGGCCTTTGGTATGTAGATCATACAGAGTATGCTTTGGGCGGAAGAAAATATATCCAGCCGTTTACTACGGATGTGATGAAATATGTTTCCGATAAAGTGAAATTGATTGTCGATCCAGAACATGTTGAATTAGAAAAAACGCTGCTTCTTCAAGTGGGAGGAAATACAGTATCGCCAGATGCGGACGCAATTAAAAAAATGACGGATGGGAATCTGGATACAAATCATTCAGTTAATACAGATCAGAAAGTTGGGGATTACTGTGGTATGGCTTTTAATATCCCGGTAAAAGTGAATCAAATTCAGATTGCTCTTGCCCGTACCGCAAATCCAAATGATTTCATTTATGAAGGTAAGTTAGAATATACGCAAGACGGAAAAACATGGGAAGAGTTTGCAGCGGAGTTCCAACCGGCAGCCGGAACAAATGAAGTAAATTTAGAGTTTGAAACTTCTATGGAAATAAGGGGATTCCGTTGGAGATGTACGGGGCTTGGAAACCCGTCCAACCGTTATCTGGTTGTCAGGGAAATTGGATTTGTTGCGGAAGGGCAAAAACCGAATGTTGATATTGGGGATGTAAAATATGCGGCGACATTTTCGCGTACAGAAGGTTGGAGTTTAGCGGCTGGAAGTGGTCCTGAAACCAATATGACAGATGATAATGATACGAGTCAGACATGGTATGATCCTTCTACGTCAAAGAAAGATCATTCGCTTGTAGGTGATTATATCCAGCTTGATTTAGGAGAAGTAAAATCAGTAGGCAGGGTTCGTGCAATTGTTGGAGGCGTGAAAAATGGCTCGCCAAGCGCTACGGATAAATGGAAAAAATATCATTTGGAATATTCAGAGACCGGGGAAGATAATTCCTGGACGAGACTGGATTCTTATACGGACAGTGAGGCAGGAGCCCATCTTTATGAAGTGAATTTAGGAGGTGAATCTGCTAGATATATAAGACTTGTGAACGATCAGGAAGTAAACGTATGGGTAATATTCTGTGACTTTTCAGCGTATTCCTATGTGGAAGGAAGCGTGAAAGACGGCGACGCCATGGATTATACGAATACAGAAGATGAAGACTGGAGAGTAGAGTATGGCGATGAGTCATCGAAAGTATTCCCAAGAGAAGATGTCACATTAGAACCGAATCAGTATATTGGACTGAAATTGGACAGAATTCATGCAATTGACCAGATTACGATAGAAGGCACGGGTATCAGCGCGCTGGCAGCAGAAAAGTCTATGAATGCGAAAGAATGGTCGGAAACGGATGTAAAAGGCGCTGCACGTTATATCCGCCTGATGAATAAAACAAATTCTGCAGTTACATTTAGCCTGACTTCTTTTACAGTAGAAACAGACGAGATTCTGCCAATGGATTTATTTGATACCAACATTGGGAATTCCAACCCTTCTGAGGATGCAAGAGATACAAATACAACAAGAACTTGGATGGATGGAGATTTGACTACATCTGCAAAATATACTGCCGCACCAAGCGCTGGTACGTATGTTACATATGATTTGGGACAGGAGATAGATATTAATTCTGTCCGGGTATGGACTTCGATTGGCAATAAGGATTATCCTCGTGATGCAAAAATTCAGGCATCTCTTACTGCAGACGAAAATGCTGCATGGCAGGATATTCTTGTAATTGGCGACGGCGTGGCAGATGACAGAAATGAGTCTTTTGACAAAGCGCCGCAGGACAATGGCTGGACACCGGGAACCGGAGCGGTTGGAGTAAATTATGCTTATATGGAAAATTCAGAAGTTCCAAATGTAAAAGCAAGGTATCTCCGGTTGTATTTTACAGCTGCAAATGCAGGCAGGTGGGTTGCGTTAAATGAGATTGAACTCAACGACGGTGAATACTTCCCGGCGATTAATGATCCGACATTTGAAATAGATGTAGATCTGATGAAAGGATTTGAGCCGCAGAACCTTACAGACCGTAATTTAACAACTCCGTTTAAAACAGAGGATGTTACAAGCGGTTCGTTGATATATCATTTGTCAGATGATATTAAAGTCGACAGGCTTAATATTTTGCAGAGCGGCAGCAGCCTTAGTAATGCAACGGTATCAGTACGTACAGGGGCGGATCATTGGGAGACAATAGGTACGTTGTATAGAAGTTTTTCATCATTCTATACGGGATACTATGAGAATGTATATGATGTAAAACTGGAGTGGAACAATGTAATCCCCATGATTTATGAAATTATTACCTTACAAAATCCTGGCGACGTGTTGGATCGAAATGTGCAGGATGCTCAAAATCAGGTTGCGGATGCACAGGCAAATTTGGAGAAAGCAGAAGCAGATCTTGCTGATATTATAAGTAAGGTGAACGCAGCTAAGGATAAGGTGGATCAGGCAGCAGACGGCAGCAAAGAGAAATTAAAAGCAGAAGCGGAGTATTATCGTCTGCGTGCAGAAAAATACGGTTTAGAGGCTTCTGTTGCACAGAATACAGCTTTAAAACTGACAGGAGAGGCGGAACTTGCCAGGGCAGAGGCGCAGAATCTTCGTTCTGAAGCGGCAGGCAAGCCGGACGGTTCAGAAAAAGACCAGTTAATTCAGCAGGCAGAAGAAAAAGAAGCTGGCATATCAGATAAATTAACAGAAGCGCAGGATTATCAGGAGACGGCAGCTGAAAAGAAAACTCTGCAGGCTGAAGATGAAAAAACAGCAGCGGATAAGAAAGCGGAATTTGAAGGATCTGGAACGGTATACTACGATGTGACATTTGAAAGCAATGGAGGTTCCGATGTAGACAGCCAGAAGATCAAGCCGAATGGGACAGTGAAAAAACCGGCGAATCCAACAAAGTCAGGATTCATCTTTGACGGATGGTACAGTGATGAAGATCTCACAGAACCATATGATTTCAAATCAGCAGTAAAGAGTGATTTGACATTGTATGCGGGCTGGAAAAAAACTGGTGGAGAGGAACCGGCAGATGAGTATACGGTAACGTTTGATAGTAAAGGCGGATCAAAAGTAGAATCTGTGAAAGTGGCTGCAGGCGAAACGGTGGAAGAACCGGAAGAGCCTACAAGAGAGCATTATATTTTTGACGGCTGGTTTATTGACGAAGCATTGCAGACGGAATTTGATTTTGTAAATGATATTGTTGAAAGCGATATTACTTTGTATGCAAAATGGAGACCGGATGACAGTGGAGATGTGACATTCCATAAAGTAACGTTTGAAAGCAATGGAGGAACAGCAATTGCAGAACAAGATGTTATTGACGGCGACAAAGTCATTCAGCCAGTAAATCCGACAAAGGAAGGATATACGTTTGACGCATGGTATACAGAGGCAGCCTGCACAAATAAATATGATTTTGAGAAAGCAGTTACGGATAATTTCACATTATATGCAAATTGGATAGAAGTCAGTGAAGAAAATCCGACAGAGTATACTGTAACATTTGACAGTAACGGCGGTTCAAGCGTTGTTCCTCAAACGGTAAAACAAGGAGAAAAAGCAAAGAAACCAGCGAGTCCGATAAAGAGCGGATATACATTTAACGGATGGTACGATAAAACGCTGACGAAGGTATATGATTTTAATACGCCAGTAACCGAAGATATTACACTTTATGCGAAATGGACAAAAAAAGCAGTTCCGCCGGCTCCGACGACTGTGAATTACACAGTAACATTTGATAGTAAGGGAGGAACAGCTGTGCCAAAGCAGACAGTAAAGAAGAATGGTACTGTTCGTTTGTCAAATCCAACGAAAAAAGGTTATAAATTTGACGGCTGGTATACAGACTCGGCATGTACGAAGAAGTTTGCTCCGGCGACAAAAGTTACAAAAAATATGACATTGTATGCAAAATGGACGTTGTTAATCGTTCTTCCGCAGGTTGGAGAGAAAAAGACTGTCGGTGATTTAGTTTATAAAATTACCAACTCTCATGCGACAGAAGGTACTGTTTCCGTTGCTGGAATGAGCAAAAACAGCAAGAAAAAAATTGCGATTCCTCCAACAGTGACAATTGACAATATTGGTTTTAAAGTGACGGCTATTGAGGCAAAAGCTTTTACAAAGGGTAAAAAACTTACGACGGTAGAAATCGGGGAAAATATTACAAAAATTAATGCGAGTGCGTTTTTGAATTGTAGGAAATTAAAGACTATAAAGTTTAAAACAGTAAAAACTCCGAAATTTGGTTCGAAAGTTTTTAAAGGAACAAACTTAAAATGTAAAGTTTTTGCTCCAAAGAAAATGTCAAAGAAGGAATTTAAAAATTTCAAAAATAAATGTAAGAAAGCTGGAATGAGTAAGAAAGCAACGTACAAGAAGAAGTAGTTTCAAAAAGGGGCTGTCGCACTAAATAATTAGTGCGCAGCTCCTTTTCTGTACAAAAA
>CAJUHJ010000007.1 GCA_910586355.1 uncultured Lachnospiraceae bacterium | reverse complement strand
CCGGAGGGAATCACGTCCGGCCAGACGCCGACGAATCCGGGCCAGCAGCCGTCCGTCAGCGACCAGGCAGCGGCGAAAGCGTTTGAGGACGAGAAAATTGCCGCTATCGTGCAGACGGCGCCGGAAGGAGGGGCTGCATGGAAAAAAGCAGTAAAAGATGCGAGGGAGGCATTCGACAGGCTGACGGACAATCAGAAAAACCTGGTATCTGAGAACGCGAAAAATATCCTGGCGGATGCGGAGGCAATCCTTAAGGCAGTGGAAAAAATCGAAGCGATTGGGACGGTTGCAAATACGCCGGAATGCGCCGGGAAGATAAAAGACGCGAGGGACAGCTACAACGCCCTGACAAGCCAGCAGAAAAACCAGTTCCCTCCGTCCGTTTTAAAGAAACTGTCCGACGCTGAGAAAGCGTACGCAGCCCTGCTGGATGGGAATGGAGGCGGCAGGGAATCCGGCCCTGTCCCCGGAACAGCAAAAGCAGGTTGACGAAATAGCAGAAAAGCTGGGCGTAAGCCAGGAGACGGCCCAAAAAATCCAGGCCATTGCCGAGGAACTGGGGGTAGACCCGGAAACTCTGCTGCTGATGGACGGAAGTTTTACCGGCTCTAAATCAGAAAGCGATATCAAAGGCTCTGAGTTTGCGAAGCTTTCCGCAAGGGCGGCAAAGGTTACGAAGAACAAGGTAACTCTGAAATGGAAGAAGATAAAGGGCGCGGACGGCTACCTCATATATGGAGCGCGTTGCGGGACAAAGAAAAATAAGCTGCTGAAAACCATAAATAAGAACGGCCAGAGAAGTTACACCCACTCGAAATTGAAAAAAGGGAAGGCTTACCGTTACGTGGTGCGCGCCTACAAGATGGTCGACGGCAAGAGAATTACCATTTCCGCTTCCAAGACAGTCCACGTCTTTACGGACGGCGGCAAGTATGGAAATGCCAAAACCATAAAGCTGAAAAAATCAAAGGCCGTCATCAAAGCAGGCAAGACCTTTAAAATCAGCGCAAAGGAGATTAAGAAGAAAAAACCGCTGAGAAAGCACAGGCAGATTTGTTACGAGTCAAGCAACAAAAACGTGGCGACAGTGACAAAGAAAGGCGTAATCAAGGGAATGGCAAAAGGAACGTGTAAAATATACGTTTACGCTCAAAACGGGATATGCAAGACCGTAAAAGTAACTGTAAAATAGCTTGAGAATCTTTATGATAATAAAGGGCGAAAGGTTTGAGTAATCAGCTTTTCGCCCTTGGTTTATAATGAAACTATTACAAAAAAAATTTCACATGTTCGCTTTTTCAAGGAGTAAGAGAATGATATTTTAGGAAGAATTGGAGCTAAATCACGAAAAATCAGTTTTCAAAAGAGAGTGTTCGATGTATAATAAAGATAGTGGAAGAAGATGATATTTTTGAGTGCAGCGGAGCAGGCATATCAACAGGATTTAGAACGTCTGAAATCACTCCGATATATGGACGATGATTTTATGACGGTTTGCCTTGCAGATAATTTTGAGGGTGTGGAACTGATACTTCGGATAGTCTTAGGACGTTCTGCTATTTTAGATGTTCATGCAGTTGACAGCGCCAAGAAAGAGTTTGACGTAGAAATACAAAGGTCACATGCAGGAGCAGGCACAAAAAGGGCAAGACACTATCCCTGACAGCTACGTGATTTTTATTACAGAGAATGACGTTGTGGGAAAAAATCAAGCCATATATCACATACAGCGTTATGTGGAAACCAACGATGGAAAATATGAGAAATGAAGCAGAACAAAACAAAGCAAAAAAACAACGGTTTATTTAATAAAGTTAGGCAAAATGACTTTAGAGGAAATAGCAGAAGCTACGGAATTATCCCTGGATATAGTCAAGGAGTTAGAAAGCCAATCAATACAGTTAGTATAATTAAGGAAACAATTCAATATGGAAATCTCAGTGTAAAGGCGCATGGAACAGCTTATTGCAAACCATGCGTCTTTTATTATCAAACTTAAGTTTTTAAGAAAGTCTATTCCATATTTGTCTTTCATTTTGTTTAGGAGGGATATTATGGCAAAACGACCAGCATTTTTTATTCGTCCGGAAAAAGTTGTACAGGATGAAAAATCTGCCAAAGAAAACAGATTATTTTATTTTTCTACATTCAATTTCAAAAATGCTCCCATCTGCTGTTTCAATGGTGAACGTATTCATTATATCATTTGTTTCAATTTCAACAATCTCTAACGTTTGATCCTCGTCCAAAAGTTCGAAAACTTTGTCTTTAAAATAATTCAAACTCATATTAGAACATCCTTTCCTTTTCAAACATTTTCATTTACTAGGAAGTGTATTTTTTAAAAATACAACAAGCTGCCATATTTCCTATCAATATAAAAAATTTTTCCTGTATTATCTAATTTAGATATTTTCCATCTAGTTTATTCAACATTATACTTATTTTCCGTATAAAATCAATAGAGTAGATAAAAAATATCGAGAAAAGATAATACAAAGAGGATGTTCGGCATGGGAAAAAGTATGTTTGCTGTAAAAGGAAATATATGTTCAGAAAGAGTAAGGTTAGGCAGGGCGTTACAACAGCCTCCGATTACTCAGGATGAATTGGCAAAGAAAATTCAGTTTATGGGGATGGAAGATATGACTACTTTAATTATTTCCAGAATCGAGAAGAATCAAAGGCATGTTTGTGATGCGGAACTTCGCATGATTGCAAAAGCGTTAAATGTCACTATGGATTGGTTAGTTGGTGACAGCAATGAGATAAAGCTGAAATAAATGGGGAGGAAAATAAGATGACATATATTTATCATTATAATTCACCTTTAGGCGGCATTACCGTTTCCAGTAATGGAAGTGAAATTACGGGACTTTGGTTTGACGGCCAGAAATATTTTGGAACTGCTCTGGCAAAAGAATATGAAGAAAAGGCGCTGCCTGTTTTTGATGAAACAAAAAAATGGCTGGATATTTATTTTGGCGGCAAAGACCCAAAATTCACACCGCCGCTTAAAATGGAAACAACTTCCTTTCGCAAAACTGTATGGGAAATCCTGCTTACAATTCCATATGGCAGGACAATCACTTATGGCGCAATAGCAGAACGTATTGCGGGACAAAAGGGAGTGGGAAGAATGTCTGCACAGGCAGTTGGCGGCGCGGTGGGACATAATGCTATTTCTTTGATAATTCCCTGTCATAGAGTGGTCGGGACAAATGGAAGCCTGACAGGTTATGCAGGCGGGATGGAAAAGAAAGTAAAATTGCTTGCGCTGGAAAAAACAGATATGACGGGGTTATTTGTGCCGAAAAAGGGAATGGTATGACTATGAGCCAAAATGTTTTTTCAGCTCTTTTTTTAAATACTCATATCTCTGCTGTTTTTCTTCTTTTGCAAAATGTACGGATCGGGACTGCTTTGGATTGTGTTCATAGTTTAGCTGTTCTTCTCCAAACTGTTCGCTTGTTAAGTCAAAAATGCAGTCTCCAACGACATTATAACAATGAAAATTTCCGCCTTCTCTTGCTGTTCCATAGACTTCTCCGCCAAATATATCCTGCGCCAGAAATGCCGTAATGGAGCATTGTCCAAGCGTTTGGTTTTCTTTTGTCCAATCTTTGCGCATTCTTGGGGCGCAGGTATATTCGCACCATATGCCAGAAAGCGCGTTATACAAGTCTTTTGGTGTCTGGATTTTTTTATATTCGTCTGATATCGCCAAAACATTGGCAGTTTCCCATCCATAAAATTTATAATTCATGTATATAGGCTCCTCTTTGTTTTGATTTTTTAATAGTGGAATTAGGATACCGTCCCAAATAAAACGATATTGGAACGGTATCCTTTTTTAATTCATTATTTTTTTATTTTAACAGATTTACCCTGTCCCTTTTTTGCCAGAAGTTTTTTGTATTGTTTGAACTTGCTGGAAGGAACGTGAATGGTTGCTTTTTTGGCAATGCCTTTCAACGCATTTTTGCCGACTTTTTTTAATTTTTTACTTAAAATTTTAATCTTATTCAGCGCTTTACATTTGTAGAATGTTTTGCTGCCAATTTCCTTTAGACGAGAGCTTTTCATGGTCACAGTTTTGAGTTTTGAACATCCTTCAAAAGCGCTGCTTCCAATTGATTCAATATTTTTTCCGATGATAACAGAGGTGATTCTTTTCTTGTTTTTTAACGCCTTTTTTTCAATCGAAGTTACAGTAAAAGTTTTGGTTCCGATGGTAACAGTATCTGGAATTGTAACTTTTTTAAGGTTTATATCCTTTATTCCGGCAAATGCTGCAGTTTGTTTCGAAAGACTGGTAACAGTATACAGACAATTTTCGCTGTCGTATGTCTTTCCTTCTTCGGCTTCTGGTGGTGTGGCATTGTTGCCCATAACGGTAATCGTACATACGGCAGATTTTTGGCTTCCGTCTTTTGCAGTAACCGTAATTGCTGCTGTTCCAGCTGAGACAGCGCGTACAAGACCGCTTTGGCTTACAGAAGCGACAGACGGTTTGTTTGAAGTCCATGTTACGGCTTTATTGGTAGCGTTAGCCGGAAGAACTGTTTGGATAAGCTGTTTTGTAGTTCCTATTTTTAGGTTTGCGGATTTCGGCGAAACGGTAATGGAAGTTATTTTAATATTAGTGGATACAGTATTTTCCGTTACAATAACTTTACATGTTCCGGTGACGCTTCCGTCTTTTGCTGCGGAGGCTGTAATGGTAGCTTCGCCTTTTGCGATTGCTGTTATAAGCCCGCTTTCAGTTACAGTGGCAACTGCTGTATTGTTTGAATTCCATGTTATAGTTTTGTCTGTGGCATTTTCTGGCTCAACTGTACAGGCAAGCTGTTTGGTTTCCCCTGTTTTTAAATTGACAGCAGCTGGTGTGATGGTAATGGAGTTTATGTCCACTGCATCTGTAACAGTAATTGTACACTTGCCCGTGATATTGCTTCCGTCTTTGGAAGAAGCTGTAATAACTGCTGTTCCGGCTGACAGCGCTTTGACTTTGCCGTCTGACGTGACAGACGCAACAGATTCTTTATCGGAAGACCACTCAACTTCCTGGTTGTCTGCAGATGCCGGGATAATGGTTTTTTGGAGCATGATTTCTTCGCCAATCGCTAAAGTCTTGTCCTGTGGCGTAATTGTTATAGATTCTACAAAAATAATATCTGGATCTGTGATTTTAACCGTACAGGAATCAGATACATTACTGCCGTCTGTTGATGTGGCGGTAATTGTTACAGTTCCAGTGGCATGTGGAGTTATGGTTCCGCTTACAGAATCCACAGAAGCAATTTTTTCATCGTCTGAGCTCCAGTTTAATTTTTTATTGGAAGCATTTTCTGGTTTGATTTCTGCAGAAAGAGTATACGGATCATCATCAATAAATAATTCCAATTCCTCTGATTCTAAAACAATAGAACTTACCAAAACGGGATTTGGAGTTGTGGAGTCTCCTGTAATTGTAATGGTACAGGTATCGGATAAATTGCTTCCGTCTGTCGTTGTTGCTGTAATTATTGCAGTACCGGCTTTTTGTGCTGTTACAAGACCGCTTTTTTCATCTACCATAGCAATGGAAGGATTATTGGAACTCCATACTGCATCTTTGATGACAGCGTTTTCCGGTAAAATAGAATATTGAAGTTCTTTTGTTTCTCCGACTTTTAGTTCGGCAGATGATGGCGTGACTGAAATAGACGTCGCTTGAATATCTTTGGCCCATTCAGCGTTTAATGTGATGTCCGTGGTTCCCATTGTAAAAGGTCTGTTAGGCGGATAGACGGTTGTTCCATCTGACCATCCCATGAATACGTATCCTTCTTTTGTAATCGTGGCGTCAGGAAGGAGGATAAATCGGTTTTCAGGGCAAATCAGGCTGTCACTAGGGGCGCCTTCACCGCGAAACGAAATGGAATGAATGACTTCATCCGTATTTGTAATAATTTCATAAAGAGTTGGAGTTGTATTGTTTGGCCATGTAACGGTTATGGAAAGTATATCTTTACTCCCATCAAAATAGAAAGAAGTAATTCCGGCATTAAGTGTGCCGAGAACTTTTTCAGTTGTTGTCTGGCCGTCAAAAATTTCAGCTTTTACCTGGGCATTTGTAATTTCCGTTGAATTCTGCAATAAAGTAAGAGTAGTTAGTTTTGTTTTTTCAGTGATAGGATATTTGATGTAAGCGGTTCCATCCGATGGCTGCGAAGAAATGTACGCAGTGGAAATGTCGCCGTCTATCATCTGGTCTAAAGCTCCGGTTAGTGTGTTTGTTAAAATGCTGCCAATGTTCTCATCACTGGAAGAAACGGTTTTATTGACTGCAATTTCATTGATCTTCAATCGGACTTGATTTGGAGAATCTTTTGTAATTAAAATTTTCATGTAACGTGCATTGCGGCCCTGTAAATCATTTCGGCTAAAAGTCATAAATTTTCCATTGGTAGAAAGGTGTTCGCTTTGACTGTTTGTAATTGTAATAACGGGGCTGCCCCAGTTGGAATTGTCTGTGGATAAATATATTTCTGCATCGTAAAATTTGGGGTTGCCCTCCTCGTTGGTGATAGAAATGTCATAAATCGGGGCAATCGTTCCAAAATCTACGACAAGTTCAAAACCTTCCTTTATTGCAGGCTTAAACCATGCGTATGTTTCATTGTTTCCATCAAACATATTTGCAATAGCGCCTTCATGTAATGTGTTTAACTCAGGGCTGTTAGAATATAAATAAGGTTTGACTGCACCTGCAAGCGCTGTGACAGAAAGCGTTTTTATGGAAAATTCTGCAGTTTGGCCGGTTCTGTTATAAAGCCGGATATAACGCGCAGCTTCTTTATTCGGAGTTTCCGGCATATCTGTCCATACGAGACCGTTCATAGAATATTGGAAGTCTAAATCAGAAGCGCCTTCTATATCGCAGACGACTGTATCAATGGCGGAAAGTTTCTGCATTTTTATTCCAATATATCCATCAGATGGAAGAGAAACGCTGGTATTTGTAATGCTGTAAGTCAAACCTTCGAGCGTTACATTGCCATCAATGCCGTCGCTTGCATACAGGCCGTAAGAAGGCTCTTCGGTTTTCGTTTCTCCTCCATTAATTGTAAATTCGCGAATATGGGTCCAGTAGTCCGCTTTTCCAGCTGTTCCTCGTTTTGTCAGTCTCAGGCGGATAAATCTCGTTGTCAGGCTGTCGTCTTCGTATGTTTTTTCAATGTGTCTTGGCGAGCTGTCATTTTCGTATTTTAATAATTCCGTCCAGTCATCGTCTTTTCCGGTATTCGAACATTCCAAAACAGTATTATGGTAGAAATTATGATCTGAATCATCGCTTCCTTGAAGAATATCAATACTGTGGACTAAAGTTGCTTTTCCAAGGTCTATGCCAAAATAATCTCCGGCCTGTTGATCGTTGGTGCGAAAGGTGGCTACGGTTGCAGCATTTCCATCGAATGCTTTTAAAAATTCTGCAGAATCTGATTCATCAACTCCATGTATAAGTGCAAGATAAGAAACCGGAGTATCAGCGTCTGGATTTAAAAGAGGAAGTATGTTCTTTTTTGCAGCGGAAAGGGCTTTATTAATGAAAGGAACGAGCCTTTTGCTTCCAGATTTTGCATATTGGGTATTATTTTTGCCGTCAATATAAGTATACGTGTCCCATGTGCCCATGGCGGCTCCTGCAATGCTTAGATTTGACCATGCTTCGTTTAGGTCGCCCTGTTCCATTGCAGTTAATGATTTTAAAATTGCTTCACCTGCTGTTGCAACGTCAACCAGGGAATTAAGCCAGGGATCCAAATCTGATTTTAAAACTTCATTTGTACAATCAGTTCGGAATGTGTCAACGGCTGTCTGCATATTGGAAAATTCATTGATTAATCTCCGGGTGTCTGAATCGTCAGAAATGGGATTGTCCTTTTTTATTTTATTTGTAATGGCGTCAATGGATTCTTTTATATATTCAGATTCCGGAAATCCTGCTGGAACTCTTTCTGAATTTGGGCAATTGGCGACATTTCTTGCAATTGTCAGGTAGGATTCGTATACTTCCGGCTGAAGGTATTTGAAAGATTCTTTCCAAATCGTTTCTGCCTGTGCCAGATAGTTGTGATTGTTCCAAAATAAAGCTGCAAGCTGGAAAAGTCCGACTTTGTTTGCTTCAGTCAAACATGAGGGATTGGATACGGCTCCTGCAAGACCGGTGACGCCGTCCCGCGCATAATGGGAAATTTCTCCTAAATAGACGCCGGATTTGGCATGTTCGTTTACCGGATAATTCAGCCAGAATACAGCTTCATGCCCGGTCTTTTCTTTTACGAAATCTATGGTCTCCTGCGTAATGGGTGAATTTACATCATCACCCGTCCAAAACAGGTCGATGGATTCATTTAAAGCTTTCATTTCGTTCAGTTCTGCTCCATTGCCGCTCCATGCTTTATTATAGTTCTGCATACAGTAAGTAAGGTTATCGCAGCCTTTGGGCACAAGAAATTCGTCGTCCAGTTTGTTTAACAGACGGACAACTTCTGAATGGGAGCCGGAACCAAAATCGTCATTTAATATAGCAAATTTGCGTACGCCTGCATCGTAAAGCTGCTGGAATTTTGCTTTCAGGCGTTCAAATTTCTCATTGAATTTCGTCTGATACTCCTGCGACTGAATGTCATTTGGCAGACTGTTGAAAAAATAGGAAAGATGAATGGACCAGCAGTATTTTACTTTTGTTTCATCTCCGACTAAAACCAGTTCTTTTATTTTATTAATCTGGTCAGTTGGATACAGTTCATCATTTTTGTGGTAACTGTCTGCTTTTGACGCATAAATATAGGTATTCATTTTATAGTCTCTGGCAAAACGCATCAGGCTTTCGCGTCCTTCATAATTCCAGCCGCCGTAAAACCCTTCAATGAATCCTCTCATTTTCATACCTGCATAGTCTTCTATCTGCACATTTAAAAACTTGTTTCCATTAAAAGAAGAGAACATCATCTGTAACGTAGCAAGCGCATGATATACGGCGTTTGTGTCTTTTCCGAGAATGACAATCCGGCCGTCTTCTGCGTTTAACAGATATGCGTCTGTTTTTGTGAATAATTGTGCGTCAGAAAGGGTAAGATGGCTGTCTGCCCATGTGTCAACGGCGTCGCCGCTTCCTTTGATTCCCAATAGAATTTGATTTGTCCCTTCTGTGATTGTCTGGGACGCAGTTTTTGTCCTGTTGTAATCAGACAGGATTTCATCTAAAAACTGATTGGTGTAATTGTCAATGCCGTCTTCGCTTACAACAGTGACGTTTGTTCCAAGTGTAAAATTGCCCGCTGTATATACTTCGCTGCGCGGAATAGGGTAAATGGCGTATTTATCTTCCGTAGAAGCATAACCGTCATGCAGCGTGTCCTGGGCGTTTTCCGGCTTTTCAAAGGCAGAGACGGGGATGCTTGTAAGTAACATTCCCACTGTCAGTAAAAAGCCAAGAATTCGTTTCGTATGTTTCATACTAGACCTCCTTGCAAATTTTTTTCTATTATATCATTTTTTTAGACGTATTGCACTAAAAATCAGTTAATATTTCTTTTATACCTGTGAAAATAATAAAAATCCGGAGAAGCCAAAAACGCTTTCCGCAAAAGAAATTATTTACTAAATCTTAAAAAAATGGTATGATAATTCATATTGTGCAAAATTCGTACAAGAGAAAAGGAAAGGATGTCATTATGAAACAATTGATGTTAGGAAATAAGGCATTAGCAAGAGGGCTGTATGAGGCGGGATGCTGCGTTGTATCCAGTTATCCGGGAACGCCGAGTACGGAAGTGACAGAAGAAGCTGCTAAGTATGACGAAATATACTGCGAATGGGCGCCAAATGAAAAGGTTGCCATGGAAGTTGCATTTGGGGCTTCTTTGGCCGGAAAAAGAAGTTTTTGCGGAATGAAGCATGTAGGGCTGAACGTTGCGGCAGACCCGCTTTTTACATGCTCCTATACAGGCGTCAATGCCGGAATGGTCATTTGTGTCGCAGATGACGCCGGAATGCATTCTTCACAGAATGAGCAGGATTCGCGTCATCATGCGATTGCATCAAAAATTCCAATGTTAGAGCCGGCAGATTCAAAAGAGGCGCTCGAATTTGCGAAAAAGGCATTTGAGCTTTCAGAAGAATTTGATACTCCGGTTATTATCAAAATGTGTACAAGGGTCGCACATTCCCAAAGCATCGTAGAAGAAAGCGCGCGGGTTGAACCGGCGCTTGTTCCATATGAAAAAAATATCGCAAAGTATGTAATGATGCCAGGCAATGCGATTCGCCGTCATCCTATTGTGGAAGAGCGGATGAGAAAATTAACGGAATATGCAGAAACCTGTGAATTTAACCGTGTGGAAAAAGGAAGCGGTACGTTAGGGATTATCACTTCATCGACGAGTTACCAGTATGTAAAAGAGGTGTTCGGGGAAACCGCAAGTATTTTAAAACTTGGAATGGTCAACCCGCTTCCACAGAAATTAATACTGGATTTTGCTGCCAGCGTGGAAAAACTCGTGATTGTAGAAGAATTAGATCCGGTGATTGAAAACCACTGTAAAGCGTTAGGGCTTGCCGTAACAGGAAAAGACGTTTTTCCAATGGAAGGGGAGTATTCCCAGAATTTGATTGCGGAAAAACTTGGCGTTTCTGTTCCAAGTCAGAAGAGTTTAGATGAAACGCTTCCAAACCGTCCGCCGGTAATGTGCGCCGGATGTCCGCACAGGGGATTATTTTACATACTGTCTAAAAATAAATGTACTGTTTTAGGCGACATCGGCTGTTATACGTTGGGAGCCGTAGCGCCGTTAGATGCAATGGAGATGACTTTGTGCATGGGCGCGTCCATCAGTTCTATCCATGGATTTAATAAAGCGTTGGGGAAAGAAAGCGAAGGAAAGACGGTTGCTGTCATCGGAGATTCTACTTTTATGCATTCCGGTATGACAGGCCTTGCCAATATTGCTTATAACCAGAGCAATTCTACGGTTATTATATTAGATAATTCGATTACCGGCATGACCGGACATCAGCAGAACCCGACGACCGGCTACAATATTAAAGGGGATCCCGCAGGTAAAATAGATTTGGAAAGCCTATGCCGTTCGATGGGATTTTCCCGCGTGTCCGTTGTAGATCCGTATGATTTAGAAGTATGTGACAAAGTAATCAAAGAAGAGCTTGCGGCAGATGAGCCGTCTGTGATTATCAGCAGGCGTCCATGCGCCTTGTTAAAATATGTAAAACATAATCCTCCTCTTACAGTAAATCAGGAAAATTGCGTTGGCTGTAAATCTTGTATGCGGCTTGGCTGTCCGGCAATCAGCATGAAAGACAAAAAAGCCATGATTGACAATACTTTGTGCGTCGGCTGCAATGTCTGCCGGCAGTTGTGTAAATTTGACGCATTACAGCCAGGGGAGGTGTAGGATATGACAAAGAATATTATGATTGTCGGCGTAGGGGGACAAGGCTCCCTTCTTGCCAGCAAACTGCTTGGACATCTGCTGTTGTCAGAAGGATATGACGTGAAGGTATCCGAAGTGCATGGAATGAGCCAGCGCGGCGGCAGTGTCGTTACATATGTAAGGTTTGGCGAAAAAGTATATTCTCCGATTATTGACAAAGGAGAAGCGGACGTTATCGTTTCATTTGAAAAATTAGAAGCCGCCCGATACGTTGCATTTTTGCGGGAGGGCGGAAAGATTGTTGTAAATACGCAGGAGATTGATCCGATGCCGGTGATTACAGGGGCGGCTTCCTATCCCGGGCAGCTTTTGGAAAAAATGCAGGCGCTCCATATACAGGTAGATGCGATGGATTGTCTTTCACTTGCACAAAAAGCAGGTTCTTCAAAAGCAGTCAATATTGTATTAATGGGGCGGCTGTCTAAGTACTTTGATATACCAGAGGAGAAATGGCTAAAAGCGATTGAAGAATGCGTTCCGGAAAAATTTGCAGCGATGAACAAAAAAGCATTTAAGCTTGGACGGGAAGATGTATAGGAAACGATAAACTTATTTGCAGAATTGATTGGAGAAGAAAATGAAAAACTATTATCAGCCAGAAATAGAGACAATGTCAGTAGATAAACTTAAGGAACTTCAAAGTGAAAGGCTTGTGAAACAGGTGCAGTTTGTCTATGATAATGTAAAATTTTACCATGACAAAATGGATGAGGCAGGCGTAAAACCACAGGATATCACAGGAATAGAGGATTTATATAAACTTCCGTTTATTACAAAAGATGATTTGCGCGACCAGTATCCATATGGGCTTTTGGGCGCGCCGCTTTCCGAATGTGTCCGGATACAGTCGACAAGCGGCACCACAGGGCGTCGTGTGGTTGCGTTTTATACGCAGGAAGATATAAATATCTGGGAGGAATGTTGTGCGAGGGCAATCGTTGCAGCTGGCGGAACAAAAGAAGATGTCTGCCATGTGTGCTATGGATACGGCCTGTTTACCGGAGGTCCCGGTTTAAATGGCGGTTCCCATAAAGTTGGATGCTTAACGCTTCCTATGTCTTCTGGTAACACAGAGCGTCAGCTTCAGTTTATGACGGATTTAGGCTCTACCATTCTCTGCTGTACGCCGTCGTATGCCGCAAACCTTGGGGAAGCGGTCAACGAAAAAGGATTAAAAGACCAGATAAAATTAAAAGCCGGAATCTTTGGGGCGGAGCCATGGACGGAGGAAATGAGGCACAATATAGAAGAATCTTTGGGAATTAAAGCGTATGATATTTATGGATTAACAGAAATTTCAGGTCCCGGAGTATCTTTTGAATGTGAAGAGCAGGCCGGGATGCACATTCAGGAAGACCATTTTATAGCAGAAATAATCAATCCGAAAACAGGAGAAGTCTTACCTGAGGGAGAAGTCGGAGAGTTGGTATTTACTTGTATCACAAAAAAAGCATTTCCGCTTCTGCGCTACCGTACCCGCGATTTGTGCCGTTTGTCCAGAAAAAAATGTTCCTGCGGCCGCACTCATGTGCGTATGATGAAGCCAAAGGGAAGAAGCGACGATATGATGGTTGTGAAAGGCGTAAATGTCTGGCCTTCCCAGATAGAGACAGTTTTGTTAAATCAGGGTTATGAGGCAAATTACCAGATTGTCGTGGACCGCGTCGGCAACAATGACACCATTGAAGTTCAGGTGGAATTGACGCAAAAGATGGCTGCAGAACAGACAATGTCAGTGGAAGCAAGGGAGAAAAAAATCGTATCGGGCTTAAAATCCATGCTTGGCATTAAAGTAGATGTAAAAATAATGGAACCTAAGAGTATTGTAAGAAGCGAAGGCAAAGCAGTCCGCGTGGTTGATAAGAGACATTTATACCAGTAAAAATTTAAAATACCGGAACAAAAATCAAGAGAATAAATAGAAATGGGATACTGCATAAAATTGATTGTAAATCAATAGGGCAGATCCCATTTTTTTATGGTATATAATTGGAAGAATCCTCGGTACATTGGTTACGGAAACATTTTGCAGTCATGGTAATCGCTTGAATCTGTTGGTCTGAAAGTCCCATTAGGGATAGGTTTTTTGTGTCCGTAGTTTCACATCCTAACAAATAATCGGTTGTGACATGAAATAAAGAAGCCAGTTTAATCAGGACAGCTAAGGAAGGCTGTCTGGCAGCAGATTCGTATAATCCAATCAAACTTTCAGAAACCCCAACCAGTTGGGCAACTTGTTTTCTGGAAAGCCGGCAGTTTATACGAGATGCTTTCAAACGGTTGTTTAAATCTTGAATCATTTTGTTTCCTCCTTTTCAATAAGCATATAGAATTAAAAGAAACAAATGGTTGTGTATTAATTCTTTGAGTATTATGATGTTCTAAAATAATACTTTTATACAAAAACAACGTTTTTTGCAGTTTTTTTGGTTTGAATGTGGATAGATGAATTTAGAGAACCTAAAGACGAGGATGATAAGGCGAGAGTTGTCATTTTTTATATATAATAGGTGTAAGGCTGAATAATGCGCCGGTTATTTTTCGCAAAAATTTTGTTCAAAAATCCATACGGCGCATATCAGCTAAAGTTTTTAAAACAACAATTTCTCTGCGTTTTTTGAAAAAATCATTGTCTGTTCCGTTTTTGTAAGAGGAAGGCGTTTGATTCGTGCGACATAATCTTTTTGATCTTCCCAGGGTGAATCTGTCGCAAATAAAATTTTTTCTGTTCCATGTTTTTTCACAATCCTCACGAAGTCTTCGTCGCTTAAATTCGTAGAAAGATAAGGGGGATTGCTGCTCGATTTATCAGGCGTTACAACTCCTAATGCAAACGCAGTGTCAAAATATACGTCGGCTCCTGCCAAATCACGTTCAACATCTTCCCAGCATCCCCAGTTTCCCATATGTGCCAGGACAAATTTTTTCGGATGGACGGCGTCGATAATTTTTAAAATTTGTTTGGCGGAAGCATAATTACGGTCATAAATTCCAACGTCAATTCCCGCATGTGTCAGGATAATCAATCCTTGCTCTGAAGCAAAATCGATAATTCGCATCATTTTGATATTGTCAATATCAGTATTTTGGTAAGCCGGATGTATTTTAATCCCTAAAATTCCATTCTGCCGAAGACGAATCAGTTCTTTTTTATAATCGATATAATCTGGATGTATCCCTCCAAAAGTGATAATTCCTTTTTGAAATAAACGATCCTTGTCCGCAATCAATGCTCCGTTTACTTTTTCTACTTGTTCCGGTTTTGTCATAACCGGAAGATTTACAGAGTAGTCAATTGAAGCTTCCTTCATGGAAGCGCAAAGACCTTCCACCGATCCGTCTGTAAAATATTTGGTATGGGACAGTCTGCTTAATTTGGCAAGAATTTTTTCTGAAACTGCAGATGGGAACGTATGCGTGTGAAAATCGATCATTTTGAAAACCTCCTGTAATTCTCCTAATCTTTGCATGATACCGCCTATATTTTTGTTTGAATTGTATGGATAATATGATAGAATAAAAAATAACAACTGTCAAATGCAGGAATGAAGTTTACGAAAAGAAAGGATGTATTGTATTATGCCTGTTACAGATTTACTGGAGAGGAATCACAAGTTATACAGCGATGAGGTGGCTCTTGTGGAGCTGAATCCGTTGATGAAAGATACGAGAAAAACGACATGGAAAGAGTACGATTTGGTGCAGTCCACTTCGGCGGTTCCTTACCGGAGGGAGATTACGTGGAGTATTTTTGATGAAAAAGCAAATCGTGTGGCGAATATGCTGCTTGGACGTGGAATAAAGAAGGGGGACCGTGTGGCGATTCTGATGTTTAATTGTCTGGAGTGGCTGCCGATTTATTTTGGAATATTAAAGACGGGGGCAATTGCGGTTCCGTTTAATTTCCGTTTTTCAGCAGATGAGATAAAATATTGCGCAGATTTGGCGGAAGTGCATATTTTGTTTTTTGGCCCGGAATTTATTGGAAGGATTGAGTCGATTGAGGAAGAGCTTAGCAAGGGAAGGCTTCTCATTTATGTAGGGGACGGCTGTCCGACATTCGCGGAAAGTTATCCGGAATTGGTGGCAGACTGTTCATCGCAGGCGCCGTTGGTAAGGTTAGAAGATGAAGACGATGCGGCGATTTATTTTTCTTCTGGGACAACTGGATTTCCAAAGGCGATTTTACATAACCATGAGAGTCTGCTTCAGGCGGCTCAGATGGAGCAGAGGCATCATTTAACCGATAGAAACGACGTATTTTTGTGTATTCCTCCGCTTTACCATACGGGGGCGAAGTTTCATTGGATGGGAAGTCTTTGCGCAGGGAGCAGGGCGGTGCTTTTGAAAGGGACAACGCCGGAAATTATTTTGGATGCAGTTTCGAAAGAGCATTGCACGATTGTCTGGCTTTTGGTTCCATGGGCGCAGGATATTTTATCGGCGCTTGACAGGGGTGATTTGAAACTTGAAAATTATGAGATTGCACAGTGGCGTCTGATGCATATTGGGGCGCAGCCGGTGCCTCCGTCTTTGATTAAGCATTGGAAAGAATATTTTCCGAATCATATGTATGATACGAATTATGGCCTTTCGGAATCGACAGGGCCAGGATGCGTGCATTTGGGCGTGGAAAATATTCATAAGGTCGGCGCAATTGGGATTCCTGGATGGCGATGGGAATGTAAGATTGTAGATGAAAATGATAAGGAGCTGCCGCAGGGAAGCGTCGGAGAGCTTTGCGTCAAAGGGCCGGGCGTTATGACTTGTTATTACAATGATAAGAAAGCGACGGAGGAGACATTAAAAGACGGCTGGCTGTATACGGGCGATATGGCTAAAATGGACGAAGATGGGTTTTATTTTCTGGTTGACCGGAAAAAAGATGTGATTGTCAGCGGCGGTGAAAATATTTATCCGGTACAGATTGAAAATTTCTTAAGCGCTTATGAAAAAGTACAGGACGTAGCAGTCATTGGATTGCCGGACGAGCGGTTAGGCGAGATTACGGGCGCGATTATTGCCGTTAAAGAAGGGATGGAGTGTACCATAGAAGAGATTGACGAATTCTGCAGGCAGCTTCCAAGGTATAAACGTCCGAAAAAGATTATTTTTGCAGATGTGCCGAGAAATGCAACTGGCAAAATTGAAAAACCGGCGCTTCGTAAAAAATATGGAGCGGAACATCTTGTAGAAAGACAGAATATGGGATAGGGAAATGGTGAAATAATATAAAAATGGGCGATAAGAAGATACAGTGACATCCGGGTTTTGTGGCGGCAATGAATCTGGAGTTTGCGTCAAACAGAGACAAACTGGTTTTTCAACAGGAATACAACTTAAATACCAGGCCGCTAGAAGTGGATTTGCTAATTATAAAAAAGGATTCTTCCGTACAGATTGGAAATGAGATAGGGTCATTTTTCCGGGGACATAATATATTGGAATATAAATCGCCAAAAGACCATTTGGGTATAGATGCTTTTTACAAGACCCAGTCATATGCAGGGCTTTACAAATCCTATGGAAAGACAGAGGATGAAAGGAAAGCCTGGGACATTACAGTATCATTGTTTCGGGAGTCAAAGCCAGAGGGTTTGTTTGGGTATTTTGAGGATCATGGGTATGGGATAACGTGTCTTCAAAAAGGAATCTATTATATTGAGGGAAACACCCTGTTTCCAACTCAAATTGTTGTTACCGGAGAGCTTGACAATACAGCCCATATATGGCTTAGGGCGCTCACAGAGAAAATGGGAAAAGCAGAGATGAGGGGGCTTTTGGATAAAATCCGGAATCTAAAAGGAAAGGCAGACAGGGAATTTGCAGATTCCGTCCTTGAGGTTAGTGTTGGAGCAAATAAAAAGATTATTGAAGAGCTGAAAGGAGATGTGGATATGTGCCGGGCGTTAATGGAAATTATGGAACC
The DNA here is from genome assembly GCA_910586355.1 of uncultured Lachnospiraceae bacterium. Lineage (GTDB taxonomy): Bacteria > Bacillota > Clostridia > Lachnospirales > Lachnospiraceae > Roseburia_B. The sequence continues at coordinate 101,243 of CAJUHJ010000007.1, read as the reverse complement.
TCAGTTATTATTGAGAGACGAAGAAAAAATCAATGAGGGGATTCAGAAGGGGATTCAGAAAGGAATTCAGAAAGGAATTCAAAAAGGGATGCAGAAAGGAATTTATGGAACCATAGACGTACTTCAAAAATTTGGACATGACAAGGAAGAAATTAAGAGGGCGGTTATGGAGGAATATGGCCTGTCAGAAAAAGAGGCGGAGGAATATTTATAAAATGATTTGAGAAACTCTAATTTGACATAACCGTTATGAAATGGTAAAATATATCACAATATACTTATGAGGATAAAAGGCAGGAAAAAGGTATGATTAAGAGCATGACTGGTTTTGGCCGTTGTGAGGTTATGGAGAATGACCGCAAATTCACCGTAGAGCTGAAATCTGTAAATCACCGGTATTTAGACGTAAATATAAAAATACCGAAAAAGCTGGGCTTTTTTGAAAGCGCCATACGTGCTCTGCTGAAAGAGTATATCCAGCGGGGCAAAGTGGATATATTTATCTCGTATGAAGATTTTACAGAAGAGGATTTTGCTCTGAAATATAACGAGGAAGTCGCAGCATCTTATTTGAAATATCTAAATCAGATGGCGAAAACTTTTGGTTTGGAAAATGATATACGGGTTAGTACGTTATCCAGATTTCCAGAAGTGTTTACCATGGAAGAGCAGAGCATTGACGAAAAAGAGCTTTGGAAGATTTTAGAGCAGGCGCTGCGCGGGGCGCTTGAACGGTTTGTGGAAAGCCGTTTATCAGAAGGGGAACGGCTGGCGGCAGATTTGAATGATAAATTAGAATCCATGATGGAGTACGTAGATTTTATTGAAGAACGTTCTCCGCTTATTGTATCAGAATACCGCAAACGGTTGGAAGAAAAAGTAAAAGAATTGTTTGATGATAAACAGATTGAAGAAAGCAGAATTGTGACTGAGGTGACGATTTATGCAGATAAAATCTGCGTTGATGAGGAAATGGTGCGGCTTAAGAGCCATATAGAAGCGATGAAAAAGGCTCTTTCATCTGGTGGAAGCATTGGCAGAAAGATGGATTTCATCGCACAGGAAATGAATCGGGAAGCCAATACGATTTTATCAAAGACAACGGATATTGAAATTTCAGATATAGGCATTAATTTAAAAACAGACATCGAAAAAGTCAGAGAACAGATTCAGAATATTGAATGAGGACAGCTATGGCAGAACTAATGAATATCGGGTTTGGAAATCTGGTGCATACAGATAAAATTGTCGCAATTGTGACGCCGGATTCTGCACCTGCGAAACGGTTGGTGCAGAGGGCAAAACAGGAAGAACAGATTATTGATGCGACGCAGGGAAGAAAGACAAGAAGCGTTATGATTATGGATCAGAATACAGTTGTATTATCTGCTATGGCGCCGGATACATTGGCAGGACGTTTCCATGACCTGATTGGAAGGAAAGAGGAACAATAAATGAGTCAGAAAAAAAGAGGGATTTTAATTGTTTTTTCCGGCTTTTCCGGTTCCGGAAAAGGGACGGTTATGAAAGAACTGCTGCTTTGTTATCCGGACAGATACGCACTGTCTATTTCTGCGACAACGAGAAAGCCGCGCGCCCTGGAAGAAGATGGAAGAGAATATTTTTTCAAAACGAAAGAGCAATTCGAAGAAATGATTGCAAAAAATGAGTTGATAGAGTATGCTTTGTACGTTGAAAACTATTATGGTACGCCAAAAGAATATGTAGAAAAACAATTAGAAGCAGGCAAAGATGTGATTTTGGAGATTGAGATTCAGGGAGCGTTAAAAGTAAAACAGAGATTTCCTGATACGCTTTTATTGTTTGTTACACCGCAAAATGCCGATATTCTAAAAGAGCGTTTGATTGGAAGGGGTACAGAGTCAGAAGAAGTCGTATATCAGAGGCTGTCGCAGGCATCTGAGGAAGCGTTAAGGGTAGAAGAATATGATTATCTGATTATCAATGATACGATAGAGGATTGTGTCAAAGAGGTACATTCTATTATCCAAAACGAACACAGAAGAGTATCGAGAAATCAGGAATTTATCAATAGAATGAAAGAGGAGCTTAAGCGCTTCTCGAAAGGAGAATAAAATATGATACATCCATCTTATGTAGAATTAATGAAAGTCGTAAACCATGATGTTGCGATTGGAGAAGAGCCGGTTGTCAACAGCCGTTACTCCATTGTAATCGCCGCATCAAAAAGGGCGCGTCAGATTATAGGAGGCGCAGATCCGGTTCGGCAGGATTCCAATCAAAAGAAACCGCTTTCTGTTGCAGTGGAAGAATTGTATCATGGAGATGTAAAAATTCTCAGTGATGAAGAGGAGAGAGAACCGGATATGTGACGAGTTTGTTTTCACCTGAAACGTTACCAAATCATATAATTAATTGAAAGAGGGGGTGTACAACATTCGTACATCCTTTTTAAAACCCATTTGTATCAAAGAAGGACAATTTGGAGAAACATATGAAATTATTTTTTATATCCTTAGGCTGTGACAAAAATCTGGTAGATTCTGAGCATATGCTTGGGCTTTTGGATGGTGAGGACGGTATCACGATTACGGATGATGAAACACAGGCGGACATTATCATTATCAATACATGCTGTTTTATTGGGGACGCCAAAGAGGAAAGTATAAAGACCATACTCGAAATGGCAGAATATAAAAAGCAGGGGACGTTAAAAGGGCTGATTGTTACGGGATGTCTGGCGGAAAGATACCGCCGGGAAATCAAAGAAGAACTGCCTGAAGTGGACGCTGTGCTTGGCACTAATTCTTATGATAGTATTTTAGAAGCAGTCCGTCAGGTGTTAGACGGCGTCCGGTACGAGAATTTTAAATCTTTAGAGGGGCTTCCAGGAATTCAAAAGAGAACTTTGACAACGGGCGGGCATTATGCTTACCTTAAGATTGCAGAGGGATGCAATAAGCGCTGCAGTTATTGTATTATTCCAAAAATTCGCGGAGCGTACCGGAGCGTGCCCATAGAAGAGCTTTTGCAGCAGGCAAAGCGGCTGGTCTTACAGGGCGTAAAAGAGATTATTCTGGTCGCACAGGAGACTACGCTTTACGGCGTCGATTTGTATGGGAAAAAGACGCTTGCAAAACTTTTGGACAGTTTAAATCAAATCAAAGGTTTGGTATGGATTCGAATCTTGTATTGTTATCCGGAAGAAATTGATGACGAGCTGATTGAGGCAATTGTGCGCAACAATAAAGTCTGCCATTATTTGGACATACCCATTCAGCATTCTTCGGATGAAATATTAAAACGTATGGGGCGAAAGACAAATCATGCAGACCTTGTCACAATGATACAAAAACTGCGGGAGAAGATTCCGGATATTTGTCTTCGGACGACTTTGATTTGCGGATTTCCAGGAGAAACAGACGAAACGCATGAAGAACTGATGCAGTTTGTGAATGATATGGAATTTGACCGTTTGGGCGCGTTTGTCTATTCGCCGGAAGAGGGGACACTGGCAGAAACATTTCAAAATCAAATAGAAGAAGAACAAAAGTTATGTTGGCAGGAACAAGTAATGGAATTACAGCAGGAGATTTCTTTCGATAAAAATGAGGATTTAAAGGGGAAAGAATTTCTGGTGTTTGTTGAGGGAAAAGTGGCGGATGAAAATGTTTATCTGGGACGTACGTATCGGGACGCGCCGGAAGTGGATGGATATGTATTTATCCATACGTCAGAAATGTTAATGACGGGGGATTTTGTGAAAGTTAAAATTACGGGTGCATACGAATATGATTTGATAGGAGAATTGATACCATGAATTTGCCAAATAAACTGACAATCTGCCGCATTTTGCTGATTCCGTTTTTTGTTGTTTTTCTATTACTTCCGGAATTGACGGAATATGGGAAATATATAGCGGCCGCCATTTTTATTATAGCAAGCCTGACCGATTTTGCGGATGGAAAAATTGCCCGGAAATACAATCTTGTCACGAATTTTGGGAAGTTTATGGATCCTTTGGCAGATAAATTATTGGTCTGTGCGGCAATGATTTGCCTGGTAGAGACGGGGCAGCTGGATGGATGGATTGTTATTATTATTATGAGCAGGGAATTTATTATCAGCGGATTTCGGCTGGTAGCATCTGACAACGGAGTTGTCATTGCTGCAAGTTATTGGGGAAAATTTAAAACAACATTTCAGATACTGATGATTATTGTGCTTATTTTGGATATAGACTCTGTATATTTTAGGGCGGCCGGCGTTATTTTAACGTATACTGCTCTGCTTCTTACCTTGATTTCACTGATTGATTATATCTTTAAGAATAAACAAGTTCTAAAAGAGCAAAAATAATAAACATAGTAAATTAAGGACGGATTTGTGGAGGAAAAGATGGAACAGCAGGCAGTAGAACTTTTAATGAAACACAATTTAACAATTACAACAGCAGAATCTTGTACCGGCGGGCTGATTGCAGCAACTTTAGTAAATGTGCCGGGGATTTCCGGGCAGTTCAAAGAAGGATACATTACGTATTCGAATGAAGCGAAAGAAAAATTGCTTGGCGTTTCCCATGAGACGTTAGAGCGGTATGGAGCGGTCAGCAGCCAGACAGCAGAAGAAATGGCCAGGGGAGCAAGGCAGTCTGCAAATGCTGATATTTCGATTATTTCTACTGGAATTGCCGGGCCAGACGGTGGTACGAAAGAAAAACCGGCAGGACTCGTTTATCTGGCCTGCTGCTATAAAGACCATGTGAAAGTAGAACGCCATTTATTTTCCGGGGACAGACAAGCTGTCAGAAATTGTGCTGTACGCGAAGCGTTAAGGCTTATTATTCAGACAATACAGCAATAACGAAAGAGGAGATTATTATGAGAATTATTGCGGGAAGTAAACGAAGGCTGCCGCTGAAAACTGTTTTGGGAAAAGAGGTACGCCCTACAACGGACCGTATCAAAGAAACATTATTTAATATGATACAAAATGAGATTTATGGAAGTTATTTTTTGGATTTATTTGCAGGCAGCGGGCAGATTGGCCTTGAGGCGGTCAGCCGCGGCGCTGCGTATGTGGTGTTTGTAGATAATTCCAGAAAAGCAGCGGAGTGTATACAGGAGAATATCCGGTTCACTAAATCGGAAAAGGAATGTAAACTGCTTTGCATGGACGTTGGACCGGCGCTGCGTTCCATGGAAGGAAACTATCAATTCGATCTTGTGTTTTTAGATCCGCCCTATGGGGAATTATTGGAAAAACATGTGCTGGAATATTTAAAAACATCCTCTTTGCTGAAAGAAGGAGCATTGATTATTGTAGAAGCTGCGCTTGGCACAGATTTTTCTTATTTAGAAGAATTGGGATTTACTGTTGTAAAAGAGAAAAAGTACAAAACAAACGTGCATATGTTTATAACATATAGGGGGAAGTATGAGTAAAGCGATTTATCCGGGGAGTTTTGATCCTGTGACTTTTGGACATCAGGATATTATTGAACGTTCTTCGGCTGTTTTTGATGAATTAATTGTGGGGGTACTCAATAATAGTACGAAAAATTCATTGTTTTCTGTGGATGAACGTGTTAGTATGTTAAAAGAACTAACAAAGAATTTTAAAAATGTGACGGTAGATTCTTTTGACGGTCTTTTAGTAGACTATATGAAGGAAAGCGGTGCGACAATTATTGTCCGGGGACTGCGGGCGGTGACGGATTTTGAATATGAGCTTCAAATTGCCCAGACCAATCATGTAGAATATCCAAAAGCAGAGACGATTTTTTTTACTACAAATTTGAAGTTTTCCTACCTGAGTTCTTCCGTGGTACGGGAGTTTGCTGCATATGGCGGTGATATTTCTAAATTTGTTCCCAAACAGTTTGTTGACAGAGTGTATGAGAAGTTCAATATTAAGAAGTAAGGAGTATTGGCGATGAACAGCAGAATAGAACAGATTATTGATGAAATTGAAGAGTACATAGACGGCTGTAAGGTACAGCCGTTGTCGAGCGGCGCCAGGATTATTGTCAACAAAGAGACAATAGACGAATTGATAGCGGAACTGCGGCAGAAAGTGCCTGAGGAAGTCAGGCGGTATCAAAAGATTGTCAGCAATGAAGAGGCGATTATAGCAAATGCCCATGCAAAGGCAGAAGAACTTGTAGAGCGGGCAAAGCTCCAAAACAGCGAGATGGTAAGCGAGCATGAGATTATGCAGCAGGCATATGCACAGGCAAACGAGGTAGTTGCAATTGCGACAAAACAGGCGCAGGAAATCATGGATCACGCCACAAATGATGCGAATGAAATTCGTTTGGGAGCAATCAGTTATACGGATGATATGCTGAAAAATATGGAAGAGTTAATTTCCGGCTCCATTGAGACATCCAGGGCAAGAACGGAGAATTTGGTGAATTCATTAAAGAAATATCTGGATATTATTGTGGAAAACCGTTCGGAACTTGTGCCCGGGAGCCCAAAACCACAGACGGTTCCAAAGCAGGAGTCTGCGCCGCGCTCCGCGATAGAGACATTAGAGGCGGTACAGTCAGACGCTTCAGATATTTCGGAATAGCAGGCAAAGAAGGTAGCTTAATATACTGCTGAAAGCGGCAAAAAACAGACGGCAGACAAGGTAGCGTGTTTTTGAGAAAGAACATTCGCTTGTCATAGAGCATGTTTGGGCAAAACCGCAGAATCCGCCAAATGAAGCAAAGAATATGGCAATCGCATATACACATTCCTGTGGCAGCACAGATTCTTTCAAATAAGAAATTCCGGTGGTTACTTCGACTAACCCGGTACAAATCAGATTAAACAGGGGATATCTCGTATTATAGGTATGGAGCAGGGCTGCAAAAATGGAGAAGAGGATAATATATCCCCCTAATTTCGTTAAAGCTTCAAATCCATTCATAATACCGGCATCAATGATTCGAAAATCCAAATGAGAATCAGATGCCGAATTTTTTGTATTAGCCAGACGCAGTTTTTTTAGCTGAAAAAAAGCGTACAAAAGGGGCGGCAGATATAACGCCGCATAACTTGGCAAAATCAGATCAGGCATATTTAGGATTGAAGTCATTAAATATCCGCTGATAAATACGGGGCTTAACTGATTAAAACAAATAGCTAAGAGTTCGCCTTCCTGTTTTGATATTGTTTTGTGCTTTGTGAGGTCGGCGCTGATTTTACTTCCCATTGGAAAGCCGAACAGGATACCGCCGATAAGCGCAAAGCATCCGTTCTGACTTGTTGGGATGATGTGTTTTGTCAGAGGATACAAATATTTTGTAACAATCTGCATATAATTGGAATACACCATGATGTTAGATAAAATAGCAAGCGGAAGCAGCGAGGGCAGAATTTGTTCATACCAGAGCAAAAGCCCGTTTGCGGCGGCAGTCATTGAGATTGTTGGGTGTGTAAGAATAAATAAAATAATGACGAGTAATAAAACGAGAATCAAATAATTTTTTTTCATGTTACAATATATTAGAAAATGGAGGAAGCTATGAGTATTTTAGATCATGTGCAGTTGAAAAATGTTTTTCATTATTTTGAAGAAATCAGCAAAATCCCACACGGCTCGTATCATACGGAAGCCATCAGTCATTATTTGACAAATTTTGCAAAAGAAAAAGGTCTTTGGTATTTTAAAGATAAGTCAGGAAATGTAATTATAAAAAAGGAGGCTTCTGCCGGATACGAAGCGAGCGGGCCCGTTATCATTCAGGGGCATATGGATATGGTCTGTGAAAAAGAATCAGGTGCGGCAATTGATATGGAAAAAGAAGGCTTAAGCCTTTATGTGGAAGATGGATTTTTAAAAGCAAAAGGAACTACTTTGGGCGCAGACGATGGGATTGCAATTGCGTATGTCCTTTCTGTTTTAGAAGATGACTCGTTAAAACATCCCAAAATTGAAGCGGTGTTTACGACAAATGAAGAAGTCGGGATGCTTGGGGCAATGGCAATGGATTTTTCCAAATTGAGCGGGCGTATCCTACTGAATATAGATTCCGATATAGAAGGACATTTTTTGACGAGCTGTGCGGGAGGCCTGACAGTAAAGACGACGCTTCCGGCAGTATATCGGAGCATGGACGGAGTATGCGTGTCGATTGTGCTTGACGGTCTTTTTGGCGGACATTCCGGGAGTGAAATTGACAAGGAACATGCAAATGCAGTGATTGAGCTTGGCAGAATATTACAGTATATCAAACAAAGAATGTCCTTTGGAATTGCCGCTTTAGAAGGCGGATTAAAAGATAATGCGATTCCAAGGCAGGCAAAAGCAGAGATTGTCGTATCTGCCGGAGAAATCGAAACATTGAAGCGTTATGCAGCAGAAATCGAACAGATTTTGCAAAACGAATACAAAGTCAGTGAACCGAATCTTTTTGTGGCTCTTACGGCGTCTAAAGAAAAGACATATGATATATTAGATGAAACTTCCATGAAAAATATTTTGTTTTATCTTCGTAATGTGCCAAACGGGATTTGTCATATGAGTATGAATATGAAAGGCCTGGTAGAGACTTCTTTAAATGCCGGAGTTATGAAATTGGGAAAAACAAATTTTACGATGACTTCTTCAGTACGCAGCAGTCTAGAAAGCCGTAAGAAAGAGCTGTCTGAGAAATTAACCGCGCTGGCGGGGTTTTTGGGCGGAACGGCCGAAGTGGGAGGAAGTTATCCGGCATGGGAATATTGTGCAGATTCGAATTTAAGGGAGATTGTTTCTGGTACGTATCAAAAGATGTTTGGAAAAGAACCTGTATTTGAAGCGATTCATGCCGGGCTTGAGTGCGGGATATTTTATGAAAATATTAAAGATTTGGACGCAGTTTCTTTTGGACCGGATAATTTTGATATTCATACGCCGAAAGAACGGTTAAATATTGCATCAGCAGAACGCGTATATCAGTTTTTGGTAGAACTTCTCGCCGGATTAAAATAGAATCTGTGAATTGGCGTAAGTATAGTTCTTATGTTTTACTGTTTCTGTTTTTAGTGATGATGGATGCGTGGCTGTTTTGGTCTTTTTGGGAAGATTCGCAGCAAAAAACAAAAGACGTGCTTTCGGCAGTCTGGGAGGATATTGTATATTTTCCTGTGCCCCAATCTTCCTATGATACCAATGGATATAATGTTACGTTTGGGGACAGTTGGATGCAGAGCCGTAATTTTGGCGGAGAACGTACGCACGAAGGTTGTGATATTATGGCAGGTATTGACAAGAGGGGGCATTATCCGGTTGTGAGTATTTCAGATGGCTATGTAGAAAAAATCGGCTGGCTTCGTCTTGGAGGATACCGGATTGGAATCCGCAGTACGCATGGGGTTTATTTTTATTATGCGCATTTGAGCGATTATGCGCCGGGTTTAAAGGCTGGGGATGAAGTAAAAGCCGGAGAATTGCTTGGGTTTATGGGAGATACCGGATATAGTGAAGTGGAAGGGACGACGGGATATTTTCCAGTGCATCTGCATGTTGGAATTTATTTGAATGAGGAAGACGGTACGGAGAAAAGTTATAATCCGTATCCGTTTTTAAAAGAACTGGAATCAAATAAATTGAAATTTTGTTTTGAATAGGAGAAATAAAATGTTAGAACAGATAGAGGCAGTCATATTTGATTTAGACGGCACTTTAGTGGATTCTATGGGGTTATGGAGAGATATTGATATTGAATTTTTGGGCGAAAGAGGAATTGAATATAAAGACGATCTGCAGGAAAAAATTGAGGGTATGAGTTTTACTGAGACGGCTGAGTTTTGTAAGGAATACTACAATTTAAGCGAGTCTGTGGAAGAATTGAAGTCAATCTGGAATCATATGGCCAGGCATAAATACCGCTATGAAGTACAGCCAAAACCGGGAGTACTGGAATTTTTGGATCTGTTAAAGAGTAAGGGAATTAAAATGGGGATTGCCACTAGTAATTCCAGGGAATTAATTCAGGCTGTCAATGATGCGTATCATTTTGACGAATATATGTCTTGTATTGTGACGTCTTGTTCCGTTAAAAAAGGAAAGCCGGCGCCGGATGTGTATTTAGAAGCGGCAAGACAGTTAGACGTTGCACCCGATGCATGTCTGGTATTTGAAGATATTGTAAAAGGGATTGAAGCCGGAAAAAATGCCGGCATGAAAGTCTGTGCAGTGGAGGATGTTTATTCTGCCGCGCAAAGAGAAAAGAAAATGGAAATCAGCGATTATTACATAGAAACGTATGAGGATATGAAAGAGGTCTGGTAGAGAAGCAATGAACAAAAGATTTTTGCCTGTTACAAAAGAAGAAATGTTGGAAAGAGGGATAAAACAGCCTGATTTTGTATATGTCATAGGAGATGCATATGTGGATCATCCTTCGTTTGGCCATGCGGTGATTTCACGTGTGTTAGAGTCGCATGGATATTCTGTGTGCATCATTGCCCAGCCGGATTATAAAAAAGAGGACAGTATTGATGTATTTGGAGAACCGCGTCTTGCGTTTTTAGTATCTTCCGGCAACATGGATTCTATGGTGAACCATTATTTTGTATCGAAAAAACGGCGGCCAAATGATGCTTATACGCCGGGAGGAGTGATGGGAAAGCGGCCGGATTACGCGGTTACTGTTTATTGTAATCTCATCCGCAGGACATATAAAAATACGCCGATTGTCATTGGAGGAATTGAAGCAAGTCTCAGAAGACTTTCCCATTACGATTACTGGTCGAATAAAATCAAGCGTTCCATTCTTTTAGATTCCGGCGCGGATTTGATTTCTTACGGAATGGGAGAACGCAGTATTGTAGAAATTGCAGAAGCATTAGACAGCGGCATTGCGGTAAAAGATTTGACGTTTGTAGACGGTACGGTTTATAAAACGAGAAATCGGGAAAATATTTATGACGCAATTGAGCTTCCGCATTTTACGGAGGTCAAAGAAAAGAAAAAGGCGTATGCCAAAAGTTTTTATACGCAGTACTGCAATACAGATCCGTTTCATGGAAAGCGGATGTTTGAAACGTATGACGATGCGTTATTTGTTGTACAAAATCCTCCGGCCAAACCGCTTAGTCAAAGCGAGATGGATTCGGTTTATGCCCTTCCTTATATGCGGACGTATCATCCTTCTTATGAAAAAGACGGAGGCGTTCCGGCAATTTCTGAAGTGCAGTTTAGTTTAGTCAGCAGCAGGGGATGCTTCGGCGGCTGTAATTTCTGTGCGTTGACATTTCATCAGGGCAGAATGATTCAGGCAAGAAGCCATGAATCGATGATAAGCGAAGCGCAAAGCATGGTTTGGGATCCGGATTTTAAAGGATATATCCATGACGTCGGAGGACCTACGGCAAATTTTAGAAAGCCGTCTTGTAAAAAGCAGGTAAAATCAGGCGTCTGCGATAAGAAGCAGTGTTTGTTTCCAACACCCTGTAAAAATCTGGAAATAGACCATACCGATTATTTGGAATTGCTCAGAAAATTAAGGGAGCTTCCGAATGTGAAAAAAGTATTTATCCGTTCAGGTATCCGGTACGACTATTTGATTTATGACAAAGACGATACTTTTTTGAAAGAACTTTGTATGCATCATGTCAGCGGGCAGTTAAAAGTGGCGCCGGAGCATATCAGCAATACGGTGCTTGAAAAAATGGGGAAACCTTCTCGGGAGGTTTACGACAGATTTGCGGCTGCCTATCAAAAAACAAATGAGTCGTTGGGGAAAAAGCAGTATTTAGTGCCGTATCTGATGTCTTCGCATCCGGGGTCTTCCTTAAAAGAAGCGGTAGAGCTTGCCCAATATCTAAGAGATATTGGATATATGCCGCAGCAGGTGCAGGATTTTTATCCAACGCCGTCTACGATTTCAACCTGTATGTATTATACCGGATACGACCCGCGTACAATGAAACCGGTATATGCAGCGGTAAATCCGCATGAAAAAGCAATGCAGAGGGCGCTGATTCAATACCGGAATCCTAAAAATTATGAGTTGGTGCGGGAAGCGTTAATAAAAGCCGGAAGGGAAGATTTGATTGGTTTTGACAAAAAATGTTTTATCCGTCCAAGAAAAGGCGAAATGGCTCCAAAACCAAACCTTTCGGCAAAACAAAAAAAGAAAAAGACAATTCGAAATATTCATAAGAAGAAAAAGACAGGAAGGTAAACCATGCGTGAATTTCAGGTACAAGAAAACGAAGCCGGGCAGCGGTTTGATAAATATTTGAAAAAAATGTTGGGAAATGCACCGGCAGGTTTTCTTTATAAAATGCTCCGCAAAAAAAATATCGTGTTAAATGGAAAAAAAGCAGACGGCGGCAGTATATTGTCAAAGGGGGATAGTGTCGTCTTTTATCTTTCGGACGAAACATTTTTGAAGTTTTCTTCACAGGAAGAAGAAAAAAACAGGCTGGAAAGTTTGCCCCAAATTGACTTGTCGCATTTGCCGTTTTCGATTCTTTATGAAGATTATGATATTTTAATTATAGACAAGCCGTCCGGCATGTTATCCCAAAAAGCAGCGGCAGAGGATATTTCGGCAAATGAATATATTTTGGCATATCTGTCTGCATCTGGACACTGGGATAAAGAGGCTTATGTTTTTCGCCCTTCTGTTGTAAACCGTATAGACCGGAATACGTCAGGTATTTTAATTGCAGGAAAGACGCTAAAGGGACTGCAGAAAATGTCAGAAAGCTTAAAACAGCGGACGATTCAGAAATTTTATTTTTGTATTGTGGAAGGCGTAGTTACAGAGCCGTATCATCTCAAAGGATATTTGCGTAAAGATGAAAGAAAAAACCAGGCGGTTATTTTAACGGAACAGACTTCGCAAGAAGATAAATGGATTGAAACGGAATATAAACCCATTTGCTGGTACAAACATGCCACGCTTTTGGAAGTAAAACTGATTACGGGACGCACGCATCAGATTCGGGCGCATTTGGCGTCGATTGGGCATCCGATTGTCGGTGATTTGAAATACGGGGCGAAAAAGCAGGATGGGATTACAGCGCAGCTTCTTCATGCCGGACGGATTTGCTTAGAAGATGGCAGAGAAGTGACAGCTCCTCTTCCAAAGCAGTTTTTAGCGGCGGCAGAAGCGTTTAAAAGGGAGTAATAAGATTATGGCTACATGGAACAGCAGAGGACTGCGCGGTTCGTCATTGGAAGAGTTTGTGAATCGAACGAATGAAAAGTATTTGGAAAATGGATTGGCTTTGATTCAAAAAATCCCCACTCCGATTACACCGATTCAAATAGACAAGGCAAACCGTCAGATAACGCTTGCGTATTTTGAACAGAAAAGTACGGTAGATTATATTGGCGCAGTACAGGGGATACCGGTTTGTTTTGATGCAAAGGAGTGCCATACAGATACGTTTCCGCTTGCAAATATCCATGATCACCAGATTGCATTTATGGAAAATTTTGAAAAACAGGGCGGAATTGCTTTTTTTTTAATTGCATATACAAAAAGGGAAGAATATTATTATCTGACATTTGAATTATTAAAAAAATTCTGGAAAAGAAAAGAAGAAGGCGGACGGAAAAGTTTCCGTTTTGAGGAACTTTTGCCGGATTTTTTTCTTAACGCCAGCGGGGTATTTATACCCTATTTAGAGGGGCTTTCGAAAGACTTATCTGCTAGGCGTTGACAATTACAGATTTTCATAGTAGCATATTAAAATGGTAGCGTACTAAAGCATTTGGCAGAAATTGGAAGGAAAATTTTAGATATGAATAGAAGATTGTTACATACACCGGAAGGGGTCCGGGATATTTACAGTGATGAATGTAAGAAAAAACAAGTGTTGCAAAGAACGTTAAAACAGGCGATTGAGTGTTATGGATATCAGATTATTCAGACGCCGACGTTTGAGTTTTTCGATATATTCGGCAGGGAAATTGGCACGACTCCTTCAAAAAATTTGTATAAATTTTTTGACAGGGAAGGGAATACGCTTGTGCTCAGGCCGGATATGACACCGTCGGTTGCAAGAGCGGCGGCAATGTATTTTGGGGAAGAAGGTATGCCGATTCGGCTTTATTATATGGGCAGCACGTTTATCAATAATTCCAGTTATCAGGGAAGATTAAAAGAGAGTACGCAGCTTGGGGCGGAGCTGATTGGGGATAATTCCGTAGATGCCGATGCAGAAATGATTTCAATGGCGGTAAATTGTCTGTTAAAAGCCGGGCTGACGGAATTTCAGCTTAGCGTGGGACATGCTGATTTTTTTAAAGGGCTGATGGAAGCGGCAGGATTTGACGAGGAAGCGGAAGAAGAGCTGCGGGAACTGATTGCAAATAAGAATTTTTTTGGCGTAGAAGAAATCGTATCCAGGTTTGAAATGAATGAAGATTTAAGAGAGCTTTTTTCTATGCTGGGCGCATCTTACGGGTCGGTGGATGAAATGGCGAAAGCAAGAGGGTTTGCTGTAAATTATCCTAAGATTTTATCGGCTGTGGTAAGGCTGGAAGAACTGCATAAGGCGCTTGAAATTTATGGAATCAGCAAATACGTTTCGTTTGAATTTGACATTATGAGTGATTACCAGTATTATACCGGAATTATATTTTCAGGTTATACGTTTGGAAGCGGCGAGCCGGTCATTCGGGGCGGACGGTACGATAAATTACTGAATTACTTCGGGAAAAATGCAGCGTCGATTGGATTTGCTGTTGTGATAGACCAGCTGATGGCCGCGCTTAGCAGGCAGAAGATTTCCATTGGGCTTGTCTGTCATGGAGAGCTGATTGTGTATACAAAAGACCGGTACGAAGAAGCAGTTAAGGCGGCAATGGAAATACGTGAAAATGGAAGGACGGCGGAACTGTTGGGAATGGATTCTTCTTATACCCACGAGGATTATGAGAATTATGCCAGACAAAACCATTTTGATAAAACTACATTTTTGGAAGGAAAGAGAAATGAGTGAGAACAGATATTTGACGTTTGCGCTTGGAAAAGGCAGGCTGGCAAAACAGACATTGGAAATTTTTGAACAAATCGGCATTACTTGTGAGGAGATGAAAGAGAAGGATACCAGAAAATTAATTTTTGTCAATGAAAAATTAAAGCTGAAATTCTTCCTTGCCAAAGGACCGGACGTGCCGACGTATGTAGAATACGGCGCGGCGGATATTGGTATCGTAGGAAAAGACACCATTTTAGAAGAAGGCAGAAATATCTATGAAGTGCTGGATTTGGGATTTGGCGCATGTAAAATGTGTGTCTGCGGGCCGAAAAGCGCGGAAGGGATGCTAAAGAGCCATGAACTGATTCGCGTCGCTACAAAATATCCGAAAATTGCAAAAGACTATTTTTATAATAAAAAACATCAGACAGTGGAAATTATAAAATTGAACGGTTCCATTGAGCTTGCCCCGATTGTCGGCCTTTCTGAAGTGATTGTGGATATTGTGGAGACGGGTTCTACACTGCGCGAAAACGGATTGTTTGTATTAGAAGAGGTTTGTCCGTTGTCGGCTCGGATGGTAGTCAACCAGGTGAGTATGAAGATGGCAAACGAGCGGATCACAAAACTTATTACAGATTTAAAAATGGTGATAGAAGGACGGAAATAAAAGAAAGGAAATCGTATGAGACAGTTACAGTTGAATTCTGAAACAAAGCAGGATATTCTGCAAAATCTCTTAAAACGCAGCCCAAACCATTACACAGAGTATGAAAGCCGCGTTGCCGAGATGATTGCAGAGGTCAGGGAAAAAAAGGACGAGGCAGTGTTTCGGTATACAAAGCAATTTGACGAAGCGATTGTTACGGCAGATAATATCAAAGTAACGGACGAAGAGATTCAAAAAGCATACGAACAGGTAGACGAAACGCTCCTTGCCGTTATCCGGAAAGCAAAAGAAAATATTCGTATCTACCATGAAAAACAAAAACAGTATAGTTGGTTTGACAGTGATGAAAGTGGAATTTTACTGGGGCAAAAGGTGACTCCGCTTGAAAAAGTGGGCGTCTATGTGCCTGGCGGAAAAGCGGTATATCCATCCTCTGTTTTGATGAACGTAATTCCGGCAAAAACGGCGGGAGTAAAACGTATTATCATGTGCACACCTCCGTCAAAAGACGGAAGCGTTTATGCGTCTACGCTCGTCGCTGCAAAAGAAGCGGGTGTGGATGAGATTTATAAAGCAGGAGGCGCGCAGGCAGTCGCGGCAATGGCGTTTGGGACTGAGAGTATCCCAAAAGTGGATAAAATCGTAGGCCCGGGTAATATTTATGTGGCGCTTGCAAAAAAAGCAGTATTCGGCTATGTCAGTATTGATTCCATTGCCGGGCCTAGTGAAGTACTAGTGCTGGCAGATGAAACGGCGAATCCTCGTTTTGCAGCGGCAGATTTGCTCTCACAGGCAGAACATGACGAGCTGGCTTCTGCAATTTTAATTACAACAAGTAAAAAGTTGGCAGAAAAAGTCTCAGAAGAGATTGACAAGTTTACAAAGACATTGTCCAGAAAAGAGATTATCTTAAAGTCTTTAGAAAATTATGGATATATTTTGGTGGCGGATTCTATGGAGGAAGCGATTGCCGCCGCAAATGACATTGCCTCTGAGCATTTGGAAATTATGACGAAAAATCCATATGAAGTGATGACAAAAATCAGGAATGCAGGCGCTATTTTTATCGGTGAATATAGTTCGGAACCGCTGGGCGATTATTTTGCCGGGCCAAACCATGTGCTGCCGACAAATGGGACGGCGAAATTTTTCTCTCCGCTTGGGGTCGATGATTTTATTAAAAAATCCAGCATAATTTCTTATTCAAAAGAAGCGTTAAAGGACGTGTATCCGGATATTGTACAATTTGCAGAGTGCGAAAAACTTACGGCGCACGCAAATTCCATACGTGTAAGATTTGAAAAGGAGCAGGAGTAATGGCAAGGGAAGCAAATGTAAACAGGACGACGAAAGAGACGAATATTTCATTAAGGCTGAATCTGGACGGAAACGGAAACGCCCAGGTTGACACCGGAATTGGTTTTTTTGACCATATGCTGGAAGGGTTTGCAAAGCATGGTTTTTTCGATTTGGAAATCAAGACTGAAGGCGATTTGGCGGTAGACGGACATCATACGATTGAAGATACCGGAATTGTGTTAGGAAGCGCGATAAAAAAGTCGCTTGGAGATAAAAAAGGAATCCGCCGCTACGGCAGTTGTATACTGCCTATGGACGAGACGTTAGTTCTTTGTGCGATAGACCTTTCCGGCAGGCCGTATCTGGTATTCGATGCGGAATTTACAACAGACCGCGTCGGATATATGGAAACAGAAATGGTAAAAGAATTCTTTTATGCGATTTCCTATAAAGCAAAATTAAATCTTCATATAAAGGTATTGTCAGGGACGAATAATCATCATATAATTGAAGGGATGTTCAAAGCATTTGCAAGAGCATTAGACGAAGCAACCGGAATAGACAGAAGAAATACCGGAATATTATCAACAAAAGGAAGTTTATAAAATGGATGATAAAAATATTGCAATTACGATTTATTTAAAAAATGGAAAAGCGGTCAAAGGGCCTGACGATTTTACGCCTGTGGGAGACGTATTTGAAAAAGCGGAAATATACAATGACTGCGGCGTAGATAAAATTTTCATTTTTGATTTGTCAGAAGACGACGACGATGAACATGAGTTAAATCTTCAGACAATTAAAGAGTTAAACCGCACGTTGGAAATCAAAGTCTGCGCGGGAGGAAATATTAAGCGGTTTGAAGACATTAAAAAGTTATTTTATGCTGGATGCCTTCAGGTGATGTTAAACGGTTCGAAGCAAAACAGTATTGAACTTGCGGAAAAGGCAAGTAAACGCTTTGGCAAAGACCGAATATTAGTTTCTGTGAAAAATGTAAATTTTATTTTCAAAAATAAAGAAGCGATGGAAGAAAATTTCCATGAGATGCTGGTATTAGATAAAAAAATGCTGGATGCAGTGGAGAACATCACAACGATACCTTCTGTCGTAGCAGTCGACGATTATAATTTAGAAGAGCTTTTGGATCTTTTAAAGCGGGAGTCCGTTCGGGGAGTTACGGGTCGGTTTGTCGCAGATATGGATCACGAAATTATGCTTTTAAAGACAAAGCTATCCAGCCACGGCATACATATGGTAAATTTTTCCTCTTCTTTGGAGTGGTCGGATTTAAAACTAAATTCTGACGGCATGGTGCCCGTTATTGTACAGGATTACCGGACGGATGAAGTATTGATGTTAGCGTATATGAATGAAGAAGCGTTTAAGCAGACGATTAGTTCCGGCCAAATGACTTATTTTAGCAGAAGCAGACAGACAATTTGGAGAAAAGGCGAAACATCCGGGCATATCCAGTATGTAAAATCTTTAACGGCGGATTGTGATTTTGATACAATTTTAGCAAAGGTTTCCCAAATTGGCGCAGCCTGCCACACAGGAAGTCCGTCTTGTTTTTTCCATTCCATCTTAAGAAAGGAATACATTGAAAAGAATCCGCTTAAGGTATTTGAAGAAGTATATGGTATTATTTCTGACAGAAAAGAACATCCGAAAGAGGGTTCTTATACAAATTATTTGTTTGATAAGGGAATTGACAAGATTTTAAAGAAAATCGGGGAAGAAAATACAGAAATTGTCATTGCGGCAAAAAATCCGAATCCCGAAGAAATCAAATACGAAATTTCGGATTATATTTATCATTTGATGGTTCTAATGGTGGAGCGTGGCATTACCTGGGAAGATATTATTCAGGAGCTTTCGAAACGGTAATATTTTAATACGCATATTGCAGGACAGTCTCATCATATATTTTAATAGTAATTTGAAGAGACAGGGAGTGATTGATATGCGTATGAAAGATGTAAACGCAAGAAAAGAATATATAAGGAGCGTGAGGAAATCATTTGATTCTCCAAAACGACAGTATGAGTTTGAAAAGGAATCCGATCAAAAAGGAGAAACAGGGGATAGTTTCTCCTTTTTTAAAGTCCGTCTTCTGTTGGCTGGGTTTATTTTTGCGGCGTATATTCTCTGTGATAAGACGGGAACAAAGTTTTATCAGTTTTCTACAAAGGAGATTTCAGAAAAAATTGCGCAGAATTATGACTATGGAAAAGTAGAGGAGGAAGTGCTTGCGGTATTTCGGAATTTGGGAGTGAAGGAATAAAGGGTATAGTTGTGTTTCTAAGGGGAGGATGTTATACTATACAGGAAAATCATTGGGAAAGTACGAAGGGAGAAACGGATGGAATTAAAATGGAGTACTTGTATTCGGGCAGGCGCTACGGTGGTGCTTGTATATCTTTCAATCCATTATTGGGATTTCTGTACGAAACTGTTAGGGACGGCAATCGGAGCGGCGTTCCCTTTGTTTTTAGGATGTATCATGGCTTATGTAGTGAATATTTTAATGTCTTTTTTTGAAGGTCATTTTTTTAAAAAGAATAAAAATCCTGGAATTGAAAAAATACGCAGGCCGCTTTGCATGACGTTATCTTATGTAGCCATTGCTTTTTTTGCAGTTTTTATTGTGCGGATGATTGTACCGGAGCTTGTCAATTGTGTGAGAATTTTGATTGAACAGCTTCCAAAGGCGATGGAATCTTCCTTGATATGGCTGGAAGATAATTTTGAGATTAGCGGGCTGTTTGCCGGAGAAAATAATCTGTTAAAAGGAGACAGTCTTGATATAAAAGAGAGCCTTTTGAAAGCGTTTAATTTTCTGTTTACGGGTGTCGGGGGAGCTATGGGAGCGGCATTTGGCATTGTGACTTCTATGTTTTCCAAAGCGGTAACTATTTTAATTTCATTTATTTTTTCGATCTATATTTTGGCTGGAAAAGAAAAACTGGGCGGACAGATTCGGATATTGTTCAAAACATATCTGCCGAAGCGTTTTGTAGAGAAACTGTTTTATGTGCTTCGTGTAATGAATGATTCGTTTCATAATTATATTGTAGGACAGTGTACGGAAGCTGTTATTTTAGGGGCTCTTTGTGCGGGAGGTATGTTGATTTTACAATTGCCGTATGCGGCTATGATTGGATGTTTGGTTGGATTTGTCGCCCTGATTCCGGTAGCGGGAGCTTATATTGGGGCAATCGTAGGAGCTTTTATGATTTTTACAATATCTCCGGTGCAGGCAGTCATATTTATCGTTTATTTGGCAGTTTTACAGCAGTTGGAGGGCAATCTGATTTATCCGCGCGTAGTCGGTTCCTCCGTTGGCCTTCCCGGAATTTGGGTGCTTGCAGCCGTTACGGTTGGCGGCGGCGTATTGGGAATCAGCGGAATGTTGATTGGCGTGCCCATAGCGGCGACTGTGTACCGTCTGGTGCAAAGAGATGTCAGAACCAGAAAGAAAGCGTAAATATAGCGTTTATAAACGCTGGAGAAATCCAATTATCTGGCCGGATAAAATAACGGTTAAGATGGAATAGATAATTTTTTGAATCGGAATATAGCTTAGGGACAAGCCAAGGACAAGTAAGTCAGACGTCAGGTAAATCCATTCAATTTTCTGTTTGGTAAGATGGGAAATGCTCATGGCAAGCGCATCGTCTCCTCCGGCAGCCGCGCCGAACCGGACGCATATTCCGGCTCCGATTCCAACGAAAATGGAGCCGTAAATTGCGGCGGCAAGCGGAAACTCTGCGAGTTTTGGCCATAAGGGATCAAACTGTTCCCATATTTTATAGGCGATGGAAAATCCGGATGCAGCAACTATGGAATAGACGATAAATAATTTTCCAAGCAGTTTCCATCCGATAAGATAACAGAGGGCGTTGAGTATAAATCCGGAGACAGCGGGGGAGATATTAAGCCAATGTTCTAACAATAACGTCATACCCAGTACGCCGCCTTCGGTAATGCCGGAAAGTGAATGGACGTGGTAAAGTCCAAACGCTAAAAATGCGCTGCTAAGCAGGATGATGATACAGGATTTTAGTTCTAATTTTGGATACAATGTGAGACCTCTCTTTCATTGTTTTCATGAAGTAGTATTGTAGCAGAGACGGATAGATAATTCAAGAAATAACGAGTCGATGTTTCATTGACAGAGTATTATATTTTTACAGGGAAAAGTTTGGATGTAAGGCATAGATGGTATTGGAGGGATAAATTTTATGGAAACATGGTATTATGAAGTTGTGAGTATTGAAGGGGATTATGCGAATTTAAAGCGGACAGATATAAAGTCAGAAGATATAAAACTGGTGGCGCGTGCGCTGCTTCCGCCCGAAATTATGGAGGGAAGCAGATTAAAATATGAGCTTATGCAGTATGAGATGGCGTAATGAAATGGATGAAAATTTGAGGAGGAGATGGAAATGGAGAAAAAAAGGGTGATTATAAAAATAGGATCTTCTTCTCTGCAGCATAAAGAAACAGGAAAGATTGATTTTTATAAAATAGAGCGTCTGGTACGGGAACTTTGTGATTTGCGCAATTGCGGCATGGACGTTGCTTTGGTAAGTTCCGGGGCGATTGCCGTTGGCAGGACGTTTATGGGGATGAAAGAACGGCCCAAAACGATTTCTGAAAAGCAGGCGTGCGCTGCAGTCGGACAAGCGCGTCTGATGATGACTTATCAGAAGATGTTTGCGGAATACCACCAGACGGCGGGGCAGGTATTGATGACAAAAAATACAATGATAGACCTTGTGGCGCGCAAAAATGCGCAGAATACAATGGAAGAATTGTTTCGGCTTGGCGTGATACCGATTGTCAATGAGAATGATACGGTTTCTACTTATGAAATGCAGTTTGGAGATAATGATACGCTTTCTGCGCTTGTGGCTTCGCTTGTTTCGGCAGATTTATTAATTCTTTTGTCGGATATTGACGGGCTTTATACGGACGACCCGCGTGAAAATGCAGACGCCAGATTTATCCATGAGGTAGTGGCTATTGATGAAACGCTGTTTCATATGGCAAAAGAATCGACGGGAAGCGATGTGGGTACGGGAGGAATGGCGACAAAACTTACCGCGGCTAAAATTGCGACAAAATCCGGTGCGGATATGATTATTGCGAATGCAAAAGATGTGGGAATTTTACATCAGATTTTTGAAGGGGAATTTGTCGGCACGCTGTTTCATGCAAATTATGACGAAGATTTTTATATCAGTGATTTTATAGAGGAGACGCTTTAAACGATGAACCAGAAGAAAATTGACAGAATAAATGAATTATATAAAAAGTCCAAAGCAGAGGGATTGACAAAAGCAGAAAAAGAAGAACAAGATTTGTTGAGGAGAGAATTTGTAGAAAATGTAAAAAATAATTTAAAGGCGCAGCTTGACAATATTGATATTCAAAATGCGGACGGTACGGTTACGAATCTGGGTGAAACGTATGGAAACAAAACAGCAGATTAGAAAACGCCATTTGCAAAACAGAAATGAGCTTTCGGCAGAAAAAAGGGCTTTTCTTTCTTCGCAGATTTGTAATCATTTAAAGGATTATATAACAAAGACCAAGATTTTCAAAACGTGTGAGATTTATGGGTATTATCCGCATGGTTCAGAAGTTTCTTTGCTGGAGTTATTTAACTGGCTGCTTTCGCAAGAGATGGTTTTGGCGTTTCCAAGGGTACTTGGCGATAGGATGGAGTTTTACAGGGTAACGTCAATGGCGGATTTTTGTCCTGGGGCTTTTGGCATTATGGAGCCAAAAGAAGGCTGTAAAAAGGCAGACGCTGTTCATGCAGTTTGTCTTGTTCCAGGCAGCGTGTTTGACCGCAGTGGAAACCGTTATGGATATGGAAAAGGATATTATGACCGTTATTTTTCAGAAAAGAAGGGGTTATACCGTATCGGGGCTGCTTTTGAATCTCAGGTAGAAGCGCGGATTCCTTCTGAACAGTGCGATGTAAAAATGCACGCGCTGGTAACAGAACAGAGGATTACTTTTTTTGATAAATGGGAGGGACAAAATGGAGTTATTGGAAATTTGTAAAAGAGCAAAAGAGGTCAGGCAGCAGACGGCGATACTTAAAACGGACCAGAAAAATAAAGCAATTTTAGCAGTTGCAAAACATTTAATGGCTCAAAAAGAAAAACTGATTGAGGCAAATCAGATTGATATGGAAAATGGAAAGAAAAATGGAATGTCGGAAGGGTTATTGGACCGTTTGAAAATAGATGAGGCAAGGATTGCAAAAATGTCAGAAGGGCTTTGCCAGATAGCCGAATTGGAGGACCCGATTGGAGAAGTGATTTCTATGAAAAAACGTCCAAATGGGCTTATGATTGGGCAAAAACGCGTTCCTTTGGGAGTGATTGGTATTATCTATGAGTCTCGTCCTAATGTGACGGCAGACGCTTTTGGGCTTTGTTTTAAAACAGGAAATGTAGTAATCCTGCGCGGGGGCAAAGATGCGCTTACTTCCAATCAGGCGATTGTGGGTTGTATCCGGGAAGCGTTAAAGGGAGAGAACCTGCCCGAGGATGCGATTTCGCTGATTACAGATACTTCACATGAGACGGCGCGTAAATTTATGAATATGAATCGGTATGTAGATGTGCTGATTCCAAGAGGCGGCGCCGGATTAATCCGCACAGTTGTTGAAAATGCAACGATTCCAGTAATTGAAACAGGGACGGGAAACTGCCATATTTATGTGGATGAAACTGCGGATTTTGATATGGCCCTTGATATTATTTGGAATGCCAAAACGCAGAGGATTGGCGTCTGCAATGCCTGTGAATCACTGCTTTTGCATGAAAAAATCGTAGATTCGTTTGTTCCATTGTTAGAACAGCGTCTTATCAAAAAACAGGTGGAAATCCGCGCAGATGAGCAAATTGTTCATGCCGCGCAGCAAAAAGAAAATGTAGTGGCGGCAACAGAAGAAGACTGGGGAACGGAGTATTTGGATTATAAAATTTCTGCAAAAACGGTGTCTTCCGTAGAAGATGCGATTGCACATATTAACCGATATAATACCGGACATTCTGAGGCGATTGTGACAAATTCGTATGCAAATGCACAGAAGTTTTTAAATGAAGTAGACGCGGCGGCAGTTTACGTTAATGCAAGCACACGTTTTACAGATGGATTTGAATTTGGGTTTGGCGCAGAAATTGGGATTAGTACGCAGAAGCTTCATGCAAGAGGACCAATGGGGCTTAATGCTTTGACGAGTACGAAATATATTATATATGGAGAGGGGCAGATTCGGGAGTAGAAGCGATTGGGGTTGTGGAGAGAAACAGATGAAAAAAATGAAACTGTCAGAGATTTGCACAGAAATAACAGACGGCAGCCATAATCCGCCAAAGGGAACCGCAAAAAGTGATTTTCTAATGATAAGTTCAAAAAATATTTATGATGACAAGATAACATTCGAGGAGCCGCGGTATTTGACAGAAGAAGAGTTTGAGAAAGAAAATAGAAGAACAAATATTGGCTTGGGAGATGTGTTATTAACAATTGTAGGTACAGTGGGAAGGGCAGCGGTTGTAGATAAAAATATAGGAAAAATTACGGTTCAAAGAAGCGTGGCAGTACTACATCCGAATAAAGATATATGCGAGAGCAGGTATTTGATGTATCTTTTGATGGCACAAAAGGATTATTTTGGACAGGAAGCAAGAGGGGCGGCGCAAAAAGGAATTTATCTAAAGCAATTGGCGGGTACAGAAGTTTCGGTGTGCAAAATGAGCCGGCAGATAAATATAGTGCGTGATCTTGATAAAATATCTGCCCTGATTAGAGCAGGAAAAGAGTTTGTAAAAAAGTGCGGCGATTTAGTGAAAGCCCGGTTTGTAGAAATGTTTGGCGATGTAATTCTAAATTCATTTGGTTGGAAAACAGGTGTTATATCAGATTATTATCAAGTCAAAGGCGGCAAACGGATTCCAAAAGGAATGGGATATTCTGATGAAGTGACGAATCACCCATATCTGCGGGCAGCAGATATGAAAAACGAAACTATTATTGAAAAAGATATTCATTACATTGATGAAAATGTGTTTCAATGTATAAAAAAATATACAGTTAAGGCTGGAGATGTATATATAACAAATGTTGGCGTAAATCTAGGTATGGCAGGAATTATTCCAAATAAGTTTGATGGCGCCAATTTAACAGAAAATGCTGTTAAACTTGTACCAAAGACAGAAAAAGTAATGGAAGGATTATTTTTGGCTCATTATATAAATTCATCTGGAATTCAAGAATATATAAATGAGCGAAAAATGGCAGTTGGAGTGCCTAAATTAGCTATTTTTAGGATAGAAAGTATACCAATAATATTACCTCCTAAAAGTTTACAAAATGAGTTTGCCATTTTCGTCCATCAAGTAGACAAATTGAAATTATCCGTTACGGTAAGTCTTGAAAAGATGGAAACATTAAGAGCCGCTCTTATTCAGAAGTATTTTAAATAAAAGAGATAGAATGTAAATAAATACCGATTTTTGATGACGATGGAGATATTTTGCGCTATAATGTATTTCATTCCGAGTGAGTTATAAGACATTCTGAAAAATAAGAAGTTGTCTTTGTATGATATTATAAACATAAAAAAGAAACGAGTACTCCGCTTGAGCCATAAAGCTGTACGGTAAAAAACCTGCTTCTTTTTATGTTCTAATTATATGATAGAAAGGGAAAAAGCCAAGAGAAATGTATAATGAAATTAATTTAGATAAAATAGAAATAGACGCAGAGCCGCCCATAGAGGAACCAGCTCGTCAATATTACTTTATGGCAGAGTGCCGGGAGTGGGTAAAAAATTTTGAACAAAGGCACGGCCGTCTGCCAAAAGCCTGCGTAGTCAATATGGGCTGTCAGATGAATGCGAGGGATTCCGAAAAATTAGTCGGAATCTTAGAGCAGTGCGGTTATCATATGATAGACTCGGAGGAAGCGGATTTTGTGATTTATAATACCTGTACAGTCCGGGAAAATGCAAATAATAAGGTTTATGGGCGGCTTGGCGTGCTGCATGGTTATCAGAAAAAAAATCCGGATATGATGATTGCGCTCTGTGGGTGTATGATGCAGGAACCTTCTGTGGTGGAGAAGATAAAGCATAGTTATCCGTTTGTGAATCTGATGTTTGGGACACATAATATTTATAAGTTTGCAGAATTGTTATATAGAGCGGTTACGAAGCGGTCTTCTGTGGTAGATGTTTGGGAAGATACGGAGAAAATTGTGGAAAATCTTCCGAGTGAACGGAAGTTTTGGTTTAAATCGGGTGTAAATATTATGTTTGGCTGCAATAATTTCTGCAGTTATTGTATTGTGCCGTATGTCAGAGGACGGGAACGGAGCAGGGAACCGGAGGACATTCTTAGGGAAATTGAGGCTTTGGCGGCGGACGGCGTGGTGGAAGTTATGCTGCTGGGGCAGAATGTCAATTCTTATGGGAAGAATTTGGCGCGTCCGGTTACGTTTGCACAGCTGTTAAAAAGAGTGGAGCAGATTGAAGGGATTCGGCGTATCCGTTTTATGACTTCGCATCCAAAGGATTTGTCGGAGGAATTGATTGAGGTGATGAAGCAGTCGGATAAAATCTGTAAGCATCTTCATTTGCCGTTACAATCCGGAAGTTCGGAAATCTTAAAGAAGATGAACCGGCGGTATACAAAAGAACAGTATTTGGAATTGGTGGAAAAATTAAGGGCGGCGATACCGGATATTGCGGTGACGACAGATATAATCGTAGGTTTTCCGGGAGAAACAGAAGAGGATTTTGAGGAAACGATGGACGTTGTGCTTAAGGCGCAGTATGACAGGGCGTTTACGTTTATTTATTCGAAAAGGACGGGGACTCCGGCGGCAGAAATGGAGAACCAGGTGCCCCAGGACGAAGTAAAAAGGCGCTTTGACCGTCTATTGAAAGAAGTACAAAGGATTGCAGCTAAAAAAGCAATGGTATATAAAGATACAGTTCAAAAAGTTTTGGTTGAGCAGATGAACGAACAGGATAATCAGTTTGTGACTGGCAGATTGGACAACAATTCGGTAGTTCATCTAAAGGGGACGTCGGATTTAATTGGACAGATTGTAGACGTTCGCCTGACAGAGTGCAGAGGGTTTTATTATCTTGGAGAGGTTTTATAAAACGTATGACAAAATGGTTTGGGAAAAATGACAGATTATTTTTGGGCGCTGTTTGTTTGGCGCTGCTGTTAGGCGGTATCTGGTTTTACTTTTTTAAAGGGGAAAAAGGCGCGGTGGCAGAGGTTACAATCGACGGGCAGTTTTATGGAACGTATTCTTTGGAGGAAGAGCAGACAGTTGAAATTATAGTAGATGATAAAGTAAAAAATGTGCTGAAAATCCAGAATGGGAAAGCAGATATGATTGCGGCGGATTGTCCGGATTTGCTTTGCGTACATCAAAGGGCGGTTTCAAATCAAAATGAAACAATTGTCTGTCTGCCGAATAAAGTAGTTGTGGAAATTGTCGGCGGAAAGCGGGCAGAATTGGATTCGGTTACATGAAAGGACGGGTATGAAACGAAAAACAGCGCATTTAGGGATGTTTTTGGCTCTGGCTTTAATCTGCAGTTATGTGGAATCTCTAATTCCATTTTATTTTGGCATTCCGGGCGTAAAACTTGGGCTTACGAATATTGTTGTAGTTTTGACGCTGTTTTGTATGGGAGCAAAGGAAGCGTTTTGTATTTCTGTTCTCAGGATTCTATTGGCGGGTTTTTTATTTGGGAATCCGTTTAGTATTTTGTACAGCCTTGGCGGTGGAGTCCTTAGTTTTCTGGTGATGTGGTTTTTAAAATATACCGGAAAACTTAAGGTTATATCTGTCAGCGTTGCGGGAGGAATGTTTCATAATATTGGGCAGCTTTTCGTTGCGTCTGTTGTGGTAGAAAACTACAATTTATTTTATTATGCTCCGGTACTGCTTTTGGCAGGGTTTGTTACTGGTTTTTTGATTGGAATTTTGGCGCAGGAGCTTATCGTTCGGCTGAAAGATTATTTTTAGGAGGCGTTATGTTTTCATATATCAAAGGGACTTTGGAGGAAATTGAGGAAGGTTATCTTGTTGTTGAGAATCATGGTATCGGCTATCAGATACAGACTTCGGCGGACGTTTCTGGCAAGCTGCCTTCCATTGGTTCGGAAATAAAGATTTATACATATTTTCATGTGAAAGAAGACGGCCTGGCATTGTTTGGATTTTTAGAGAAAGAAACGCTTCGCATTTTTCAGCTGTTGTTAAGGGTAAATGGAATCGGCCCAAAAGGCGCGCTTGGGATTTTATCTGCCCTGTCGGTAGCAGACCTTCGTTTTGCAGTACTTGCCGGGGATGTTAAGGCGATTTCGAAAGCTCCCGGTATTGGAGCGAAGTCGGCGCAGCGGATTATCTTAGAATTAAAAGATAAACTGGATATTGCGGAGGTTTTTGAGGAAAGCGGCGCTAAGCCGGAACAACAAAAAGAATCTTCAGCAAAAAACGAAGCGGTGCAGGCGCTTGTTGCGCTTGGGTATTCTTCCTCAGAAGCGTTGTCTGCGGTTACAAAGGCAGAAGTTTCACCGGATGCAGACGTTGAAGAAATTTTAAAGGCGTCTTTAAAACAGATGGCGTTAGTTTAAGAAATGGAGCGTACCATGGAAGAACGTGTTATATCGACTCAGATACAGGAAGAAGATATTAAAATTGAAAAAAATCTCCGTCCACAGACATTAGATGATTATATTGGGCAGTCTAAGACGAAAGATAATTTAAAAGTCTATATTGAAGCGGCAAAGCTGCGCGAAGAGGCGCTCGACCATGTGCTTTTTTTTGGTCCGCCGGGGCTTGGCAAGACGACGCTTGCCGGGATTATCGCCAATGAAATGGGGACGCATATGAAGATTACAAGCGGCCCGGCAATTGGAAAACCGGGTGAAATGGCAGCGATTTTAAGTAATTTAAAAGAAAAAGACGTGCTGTTTGTGGATGAAATCCATCGTTTGAACCGTCAGGTGGAAGAAGTGCTTTATCCGGCAATGGAGGATTATGTCATTGACGTTATGATTGGAAAAGGGGCGACGGCGCGTTCCATTCGTCTGGATTTGCCGAAATTTACGCTTGTGGGGGCGACGACGCGGGCAGGCCTTTTGTCGGCGCCGCTGCGCGACCGTTTTGGGGTAGTGCATCATCTGGAGTTTTATACCGTAGAGGAATTGGAAGTGATTATCCGCCATTCTGCAGAAAAATTAGAAGTTTCGATTGATAAAGAAGGAGCCGTAGAGCTTGCTAAACGAAGCAGAGGAACGCCAAGGCTTGCAAACCGGTTTTTAAAAAGAGTCAGGGATTTTGCCCAGGTAAAATACAATGGGCATATTTCAAAAGAAGTAGCAAAATTTGCGCTTGATTTATTGGAGGTCGATTCGTTAGGGCTTGACCAAAATGACCGGAATATTTTGTTTACGATTATGGAAAAATTTTCGGGCGGCCCGGTGGGACTGGATACGCTTGCGGCGGCGATTGGGGAAGACGCTGGGACAATTGAAGACGTATACGAGCCATATTTGGTAAAAAATGGGTTTATCAACCGTACGCCAAAGGGAAGAGTTGCAACGGATTTGGCATTTACACATTTCGGACTTGCAAGATAAGCGATTTATCAGTATAATAAATCGTAAATAGTTCAGATTGGCCTGCGTATTTTTGTGCAGACTGTAAGAACATGATAAGCAGTACAAGTGGGAGGAAAACGTATGGCATCAAAGTCCAATACGGAGGTCATTATTGGTGGAAAGGTGTATACGCTGAGCGGATACGAAGGGGAAGAATATCTGCAGCGCGTTGCGGTTTATATCAACAATAAGATAAATGAGTTTAATGAAATGGAAGAATTTCGCCGTTTTACAGTCGATATGAAAGCGACTTTAATTCAGCTGAATATTGCGGATGATTATTTTAAAGCAAAAGATAGAATTGATAAGCTGGAACAAGATTTAGAAATAAAAGAAAAAGAGATTTATGATTTAAAACATGAATTGATTTCTGCGCAGATTCAGTCGGAGACCAGTGAAAAGGCGAGCAGGGAATTGGAATTGCAAAATAGGGAACTGACATTAAAGAAAACGCAGCTGGAATCTGCGTTAGAAGATGCGCTTCTTGGGCCGGTAGATCAAAAACAGCAGCAAAAAGAGAATCCGGTTTTTGATATGACGTCTTTTGAAGATATGTTAGATGATGTTTTAACGGAGCCTGTGCCGGATACGGCAATGGTAAAACCGTCTGGTTCAAAGCATAAAAAAGGTAAGAAATAGGGGGACGAGTTTATTTCGTCCTCTTTTTTTAGGGAGGAAGATATGGCAGAGGATATAGAACTTTTAGCTCCGGCAGGGAATTGGCGGACATTACAGGCTGTAACGGCGGCAGGCGCAGACGCAGTTTATTTTGGCGGCGTAAATTTTAGCGCCAGGGCGTATGCGGGGAATTTTAGCCATGAAGAAGTGTTGTCGGCAATTGATTATGGACACATTTTTCACAAGAAAATGTTTCTTGCTGTCAATACGCTTTTGAAAAATGAAGAGCTAAAAGAACAGCTGTATGAATATCTTCTGCCTTATTATGAGCGGGGACTGGACGCGGTGATTGTACAGGATTTTGGCGTTATGCAGTTTATTCGTAAGAATTTTAAAGGACTGCCGATTCATGCAAGCACCCAGATGACCGCCGTAAGCGCACAGGGAGTCCGATTTCTGGCAAATGCCGGGGCTTCCCGCGTTGTATTAGCGCGTGAATTATCTTTCGAAGAAATTAGGCAAATTCACAGGGAATGTGATGTGGAACTGGAAAGTTTTGTGCATGGGGCGCTCTGTTACAGTTATTCTGGGCAATGTCTGTTTTCCAGTATGTTAGGAGGCAGGAGCGGTAACCGCGGACGCTGCGCCCAGCCTTGCAGGTTAGCTTATGATGTATATGATTACAAGTTTCAAAAAATAAATGACAGCCGGCATAAGTATCCATTAAGCCCCAAAGACCTTTGTACGGTTGAATTGATTCCGCAGCTTTTAAAAAACGGCGTTACTTCGCTTAAAATAGAAGGAAGAATGAAACAGGCAGAATATGCCGCCGGAGTGGTTTCCATCTATCGAAAGTATATTGACCGTTACTTAAAGAATGAAAACCAGTCATTTCATGTCAGTAAAGAAGATTACAATCAACTGTTATTTCTTGGGAATCGAAACGGTTTTACGGAGGGCTGTTACAAACGGCAAAACGGCGCGGATATGATTACATTTGAAACATCTGCACATGAAAGCGGAGGAGCCGCTTTACCTGTCTCTTTTTCGGAGAAAAAAGAGAAGGCTAACGGCAGATTAACGATACGCAAAAACCAGCCGGCAGAATTTACGGTTTCGTTTCGGGATACCAAAATAACAGTGACGGGTGAAACGCCGCAGAAGGCAAAAAATCAGCCTTTGACAAAAGAAACGTTATGTCTTAAGCTGAGTAAAACGGGCCGTACGCCGTTTGAATTTGAACAGCTGGACATACAGTTGGATTCAGATTTGTTTCTTACTGCGGCGGCTGTAAATGAGTTGAGAAGAAATGCGTTACAGGAATTAGCCGGGCAATATTTAAACCAATACAAAAGAAAGCGGCGGGAACCCAAAAAAGAGATTCGGGAAAAAAAGAATCCGATAACACAAGAGAAGGTTTTTTTGTCGGCTTCAGCAGAAACAAAAGAACAGCTTTTTGCGCTGCTTGACAGTCCGTTGTTTCATCGGATTTATGCGGATAGTTTCGTGTTTTCCAAAGAGACTGTGAAAGATGGGCTAAAAAAGGCGTATGCCCATGCAAAAGAAAACGGAAAGGAACTGTATGTGATTCTTCCGGCAGTGTTTAAAAGCCATACGGCGGCGTTTTACCAGTCTTTATTAGGGGAAATCAAAGCAGATGGATTTTTAGTAAAAAGTTATGACGCTTTGGAATTTTTATTGGAACATAACGTAGAGGCGAACCGAATTCGAATCGACCATAATTTATATACATGGTCAAACGAGAGTAAAAATGCGTTTGCGCAGATTGGAATAGAAGGCGATACAATTCCTATTGAACTGAATAAAAAAGAGCTGCGCAAAAGGAATAATACAGGAAGTGAAATGCTTCTATATGGGCATCTGCCGCTGATGACAAGTACGCACTGCGTAGTCCGGAATTTAAACGGATGTAAAAAAACGCCTGGAGTACAGTATTTAAAAGACCGTTACGGCACATTTTTTCCTGTCAAAAATCATTGCAGTGAATGTTATAATGTAATCTATAATTCCGTACCTCTTTTGATGTTTTCACAAATAGAAGAATTGAAATCGTTTGGAATTTTTTGTTTCCGGTTCTCATTTACAATTGAGACAAAAGAGCAGACAGAGGAAATTTTAAAGATTTATGAAAGGAAGCTTTCGGTCGGGATGGAACATGCGACATATGGCCACTATAAAAGGGGCGTAGAGTAAAAGCGGGGGTTTTATGAGCAGTATATTTTGCGAAGTATCCAAATATCTTATGATTATATTTTTTGCACTTTATACATGGGAATGTTTTTCTGTTTTTCAAAGAAAAAAGACAAAAGAGCGTCAGGCGGCTGTTTTTCGCCGTCAGAATATGCTGATGTTTTTGCTGCATTTCGACGGTTTTCTTGTCCTTTATGATCAGACCCAGAATAGTTCAGTGCTGATTTTTTACGGCGCGCAGGTAATTTTTTTCCTGATTGTCATCAGCAGTTATAAACTGCTTTATGAAAAATCGGCGCAGCTTTTAGTCAACAATATGTGTATGCTGATGGCAATTGGATTTTTGATATTGTCCCGCTTGTCGTTTGACAGGGCGGTCAAGCAGTTTACAATCGCCGTTGGGTCTATGATTTTTGCGCTGGGGATTCCATTTTTCATCCAGAAAATAAAATTTGTGCGAAATCTCTCGTGGATTTATGCGGCGGCAGGGCTTTTATCGCTTGGAGCAGTCGCAGCGCTTGGTGCGACCAGTTACGGGGCAAAGATTTCGTTTCGTATTGCAGGGATTACATTGCAGCCTTCCGAATTTGTGAAAATTATTTTTGTGTTTTTTGTAGCCGGAATGTTATATCAGTCGCGTTCCTTAAAACAAATAGCGGTGACGACAATTACTGCGGCGGCGCACGTACTGATTTTGGTATTGTCAAAAGACCTTGGCGGCGCGCTGATTTTCTTTGTGGTTTATATTGTAATGCTTTATGTGGCGACCGGAAATCCGTTTTATTTTATCGGAGGACTTGCCGGCGGATCTGCGGCGGCGGTGGCGGCATATAAATTATTTGCCCATGTGCGTGTGCGTGTTGTAGCCTGGCAAGATCCGGTTCGTGTGATTGAAAAAGAGGGCTATCAAATCTGTCAGTCGCTGTTTGCGATTGGTACTGGGGGATGGTTTGGCTCGGGTTTAAATCAGGGGATGCCGGAAAAAATTCCAAAAGTGGAGCAGGATGTCATATTTTCTGCAATTTCAGAAGAATTGGGAGGTATTTTTGCAATTTGTCTGATTATGGTTTGTATGAGCTGTTTTTTGATGTTTTTAAACATTGCTATGCAGTTAAAAGACAGATTTTATAAATTAGTAGCATTGGGGCTTGGAACGACGTATGGGTTTCAGGTATTTTTGACGATTGGCGGCGTGATTAAATTTATTCCGTCAACCGGGGTGACGCTGCCTCTTGTCAGTTACGGCGGCAGTTCTTTATTCAGCACAATGATTTTATTTGCAATCATCCAGGGTTTTTATATTATAAGAGAAAGAGAAGGAAAGCAGAATGGGCAAAAAGAAGAATCCCTCCGTCAATAACCGCGAATTTGCGGTCGTCGCATATTGTTTTATTGGTTTGTTTTTATGCTGTATCGGATATTTTGTGTATTTCCAGCTGGTAAAAAGTGAAGATTTTATCAATAATTCTTATAATGCAAGACAGGAGAATTTTGAAAAAACCATTATCCGCGGCAAGATTCTTTCGGCAGACGGGGAGGTGCTCGCAGAGACGAATACCGACAGTGAAGGCAGCGAAACGAGGCGGTATCCTTATTCAGAGTTGTTTTCCCATATTGTAGGGTATTCGACGAAGGACCATGGACGTTCCGGGATTGAAGCATGGGCAAATTTTAATCTGCTGCGGTCGAATGCTTTTTTTCTGGAAAAAACAATGGATAAAGTGACGGATGAAAAAAGTATTGGGGACAATGTGATAACTTCGCTGCAGTATCCATTGCAGCAGGCGGCATATGATGCGCTTGGGGAATTTGACGGCGCGATTGTTGTGATGGAACCGGCGACGGGGAAAATCTTAGCTATGGTGTCAAAACCAGATTTTGACCCAAATACCGTATCTGAAAACTGGGAGCAGATAGTGGCGGATGAAAATTCAAAGTCTCCGCTTTTAAACCGCGCGTCTCAGGGGTTGTATCCGCCGGGGTCAACGTTTAAAATCATAACGGCATTGGAATATATCAGGCAAAATCCAAACGATTATCAAAATTATGCGTACTCCTGCAGCGGAACGATTCAAGAAAATAACAGTAAACTGAGCTGTTTTAGCGGTGAAGTGCATGGAACGGTAGATTTAAAACGTTCGTTTGTGAAATCCTGCAACACATCATTTGCAAATATGGGGCTTTCGTTAGATGCAGACCAAATGAAAAAGACCTGTGACGGCTTGTTGTTTAATCAGGCACTTCCGGTGGAAAAATTAGAGACATCGAAAAGCAGTTTTGTACTAAACCAGAATTCTTCGACAAGCGAAGTGATGGAAACATCCATCGGGCAGGGGAAAACGCTTGTAACCCCGCTGCATATGCTGATGATTACAAGCGCGGTGGCAAATGACGGCGTGTTAATGAAACCATATGTGATTGAATCTACCCAAAACCATGACGGCCAAACGGTAAAGACATATGAATCAAAAGAGTACGGCTTAGTTTTGACAAAAGAAGAGGCCGGGATTTTAAGAGAGTATATGAGAGAGACTGTCACAAGCGGGACGGCGTCGAAATTAAATGGTATGAGTTATGAAGCGTATGGTAAAACCGGATCGGCAGAATTTGGGACAAATAAGGGGGACAGCCACGCCTGGTTTGTAGGATTTGCGCATAGGGAAGATAAGGCGGATATTGCGGTTGCAGTAATTGTGGAGAAGGCCGGAATCGGAAGCGCATATGCAGTTCCGGCGGCAAAAGAGGTGCTGGATGCGTATTATCGGTAGAAATATATAGGTGTGTTTTTCAAAGAAGGAGAACGGGCATGGCGAGAACGGCAGCGATTGGGATACAGGATTTTGGCGATTTGATACAGAAGAATTGTTTTTATGTAGATAAAACATCTTTTATCAGGGAATGGTGGGAACGGAATGACAGCGTGACGTTAATCACCCGTCCAAGACGTTTTGGAAAAACGTTAAACATGAGCATGGTGGAGCATTTTTTTTCCATTCAATATGCGGGCAGAGGGGACTTGTTTGAGGGGCTTTCTGTCTGGGAGGACGAGAAGTACCGAAAGATACAGGGGACATATCCTGTCATCAGCCTTTCTTTTGCCCGGGTGAAGGAAAAAGACTATAAGACGGCAAGGGAAAAAATCTGCGAAATAATTACAAACTTGTATATAAAAATTTCTTTTATTAGAGACAGCGAAGTATTGACAGATAAAGACAGGGACTTTTTTGATAAGGTATCAATGGACATGCGCGACAGTTACGCGACATCTGCGCTTTATCAGTTGTCGGATTATTTACACCGCTATTATGGTAAAAAGGTGATTATTCTTTTGGACGAATATGATACACCGATGCAGGAAGCCTATGTGCACGGATACTGGGATGACCTTGCCGCATTTACCAGAAGCATGTTTAATTCAGCGTTTAAGACGAATCCTTATTTAGAGCGGGCCATTATGACGGGAATTACGCGGGTCAGCAGAGAATCTATTTTTTCGGATTTGAATAACCTGAAAGTTGTTACGACTACGTCGGACGAATATGCGGTATCTTTTGGGTTTACAGAGCGGGAGGTTTTTGACGCGTTAGAGGAATTTGGGATGGGAGAAGAAAAAGAGAAAGTAAAGAAATGGTATGACGGTTTTGTGTTTGGAACATATACAGACATTTATAATCCTTGGTCTGTTTTAAATTTTCTGGATACGGAGAAATATGATACCTATTGGGCGAACACCAGCGCAAATAGTCTGGTAGGAAAGCTGATTCGTGAAGGTGACAGGCGGATAAAAACGGATTTTGAAAAACTTTTGAAAAATGAGTATATTTGGCGTCCGATTGATGAGCAGATTGTGTACAGCCAGCTGGATGATAACTTCGATGCGGTCTTTAGCCTTCTTTTGGCAGGCGGTTATTTAAAGGCGCTTGATTATGAGAGAGAGGACTGCGTAGGAGACAGTGATGAAGTAAAGTATAAACTGGCTCTGACGAATTATGAAGTACGGCGCATGTTCGGCGGCATGGTGCGGGGCTGGTTTGCGGGGGCAAAGGCGGATTATAATGATTTTATCAAGGCTATGCTTGAGGATGACATAGATGCCATGAATGATTATATGAATCGTGTGGCGCTTTATACATTCAGCTATTTTGATACGGGGAACCGTCCGTCCGGCGAGGAGCCAGAACGTTTTTATCATGGGTTTGTATTAGGAATGATTGTGGAATTGCAGGGGAAATATATTATCACATCAAACAGGGAGAGCGGGTTTGGCAGGTATGATGTAATGCTGGAGCCAAAAAACAGGGAAGAAGGCAAAGCTTTCATTTTGGAGTTTAAAGTGTTTAACGGAAGAAGGGAAAGCAGTTTAGAGGATACGGTGCAGGAGGCGCTTTGCCAAATTGAAGAGAAGCAGTATGAAGCGGCGCTTGTAAAAAAAGGTATCCCAAGGGGACAAATCTGCAAGTATGGGTTTGCATTTAAAGGGAAAAAAGTATTAATCGGGCGTTGAAATATTAAAATTTAAGGAAGTTCCTTGCAACAATAATAAAAAAGCGGTATACTACTTTTTAAGTGAAACAACCACATCAGGAGGTACTGCAATGATAGAAGCGACAAGCTGTGGCGGTGTGGTAATTTTTCGTGGTAAGATTCTGGTACTTTACAAGAATTATAAAAATAAATACGAGGGCTGGGTTCTTCCCAAGGGTACAGTAGAACAGGGAGAAGAATTTCCACAAACGGCTACTCGTGAAGTGTTGGAAGAAACAGGTGCGAAGGCATCCATCATTAAATATGTGGGGAAGAGCCAGTATTCCTTTACGGTTCCCGAAGATACCGTAGAAAAGGAAGTGCACTGGTATCTGATGATGGCGGACAGTTATTACAGTAAACCACAGCGCGAAGAATTTTTTGCGGATTCAGGTTATTATAAATTCCATGAGGCATATCATTTGCTTAAGTTTTCCAATGAAAAGCAGATTTTGGAAAAAGCATACAATGAATATCTGGATTTGAGAAAATACAATTTATGGGGAAGCCGGAAGTATTTTTAGAGGATGGGAGTGATAAGGATTCTGCATGAAATGGCATGAGAATTTGTATTCGGGTGAAAGTATACGGCCCAGATTAAAAAGAATCAGATGGAAAGTAAATCATAATGCGGGACAGCTTCGCGTTTATGTGATTACTCTTGCTTCCAATGAAAAAAATCTTTTGGATATTATACCGTCAAGAGAACTTTTGCAGAAGCATTATCCCAAGAAAGGGCTTTATATTGTCGGTTTAGCCGGGAATTATGAAGAAGCGCTGGAACTTGCCGGCTGTATCGTCAGCGATGTTTATAAGGCGACCGGAGGATTTAATATCAGGAAATATCTTTGCAAACGGGGAAAGCAGGGCACATGAGCATTTTGATTCTGATTTTAAAAATCATAGGGATTTTATTTTTATTGATTTTAGCCTTGGCGGCAGTGATTCTTTTTCATCCGGTTTATTATTGTCTGGAAGGAGAGAAAGAAGAAGAACTATCTGCACGCGGACATTTTTGGTGGATATTTAAACTATTCCAGCTGGAATTTGCGATAGAGCCCGATGATATATCCATACGTTTTCATATATTTGGATTTGAAAAAAAAACAGATACGACAGAGGAAACAAAGAAAAACGTACCAAACACTGCAGAACAAGAATTTCGGCTGCCATCCAAAGAGCCGGTTTCTTTGGAAAAGATACAAAAAGAGGAAATAACCCCTAAATCAGATTCTGTAAATCAGAAAAAACAATCGAAAAAAAAGCAGACAAGCCCAAAAAAAACGCAGAAAAAAGAGTCAAATCCTATGGATGGGTTTCGGCGCTTTCATAAAGAAATTACAGATGACAGAAACCGGGAGGCAGTTTCTCATTTGTGGCAGGAATTATGGTATCTTGTATCCCATTTAAAGCCAAACTATATAGAAAGCGATATTTCTTTTTCGGCAGGCGATCCGGCGTTGACGGGAAAAATAACGGGAGCGATTAGTCTGCTGCCTGTTTTGTACCGGTATGATGCGCTGGTGTATCCTGATTTTTTATCGGAAGAGGCATATATCAGGGGAAGATTAAAGATGAAAGGACATATGGCATTGTTTCATTTTGTCCGCAGCCTGATTCGGCTGATAAGAGATGAGAATATAAGAAAATTATATGATAAGATTAGAAAATAGGAGGTTTTCAGATGTCAGATCATACATTTGATGCAACAGTGGAATCATTATTTAAAGGTATGGATAGTTTTATTACGACAAAAACTGTCGTCGGGGAAGCGGTCCATATTGGGGATACGATTATTTTACCGCTTGTAGATGTGTCTTTTGGAGTAGCAGCCGGAGTATTTGCAAAAAAGAAGCAGAGTAATGGAGGCGGCGGTATGGGCGGTAAAATTATGCCAAGCGCTGTACTTGTGATTTCAAACGGCACGACGAAACTTGTGAATGTAAAAAATCAGGATGGAATTACAAAAGTTTTAGATATGGTACCTGACTTTGTGAACAAATTTACCAGTAAAAATGACAAAAAGCCGGAAACAGATCCATTGACGAAGGCAGCTGCCGAAGAAGCTATGGAGGATATTCTTTCAGAATCTGTAAAAGAGTACGAAAATAAATAATTTTTCCAGAAAGGATGCATATAGTAAAATATATGCATCCTTTTTTTTTGCTGTCGTAAACAGAAGATATATGGGCGGCGGTATGTTTTTAAGAGAAGAAGGCGGAAAAATGAAAAGACTGATTGGATATTCGTTGTTTTGTATTGGGATTGGAATGTTTATTATGTGTTTTATCGAGAGTATTTTTTTTAAAATTATATTAATCGGCGGCTGTATGCTGTTGGGGTATTTTTTGTTTTGCTGCTAATGTTTGTTTTTACGAAATTTTATGCCGCAGGCAATTTCAAGGCAAAGGAAAAGCAGAAAAGCAGTCACAGCAATCCAGAAATTTGCCCCAATTAACATTATTAGTAAGAAAACCGGCACTGTTAGATGAGAAATGATGCGGTATAGTACAGTGCGCCATTTGGGTTTCATGTCAGTATATGCTTCATTTAGCATATTGGAATCTTTAGCTTTACAAAAAATGACAGAGCCATATCCGTTTACTTGGCGGAATGCTTCGTATTCCATGCCGTCGATTTCAAAGTTTGGGTACATGCCTTCTTTTGTGACAACCAAATTCAAATTATGATCCATGCCGTATTCGCAGAGAGCCTTTGTAAAATCCTGCGGCGTCTGTACAAGGAAATCCGGTCTAAATTGAAAATGATCTTTTTTTTCTATATCTGATATTTTTTTATAATCGTTAATAATCGCCATAAAATGACCTCCTTTCTGTTCTAG
The DNA here is from genome assembly GCA_910586355.1 of uncultured Lachnospiraceae bacterium. Classification (GTDB taxonomy): domain Bacteria; phylum Bacillota; class Clostridia; order Lachnospirales; family Lachnospiraceae; genus Roseburia_B. Next base: position 61,457 of record CAJUHJ010000007.1, on the reverse strand, counting down.
TTCTTCCATTTTTAATAGAACTGTCTGTGTGTCTGCCGGCTCTTCTTTTGTGCGAAGGATAAAGCGGCATATGGTAATGGCGTCTTCTAAATGCTTTTTTTGCTCTACCAGATTGTCTAAATGCTGTTTTAGAATTTCATTTTGATTTTCTCCGTTAAAAATTCTTTGAATATGTTCGATGGGAACGTCTAATTTGCGAAGCATTTTAATTTGTAAAAGACGTTCAATGTCATCTTTGGAATATTCGCGGTAACTGTTTTCTAAATTGCGCTGTGGCGCCAGCAGGCCTTTCCTTTCGTAAAAACGTATATTTTGTTTTGTAATGCCTGTCTGCGTTTCCGCTTCTTTGATATTCATTAAAATTGCCTCCTTTCAGTATCTTTATAAGGGATATACTTAGTATAATGTCAATAGAAACTGCAAAAAAATATGAAAAAAAAGAAACACCTTTTTAAAAAGTGTCTCTTTTCGTTTTCTTGTTTGTCGAAATCTTATACTCGTTCTACTTTTCCGCTCCTTAAACAAGAAGTACATACATATAGTCTCTTGGGAACTCCGTTTACTTTGCATCTTACATGTTTGATATTTGGCTTCCACATTCTATTTGTCTTTTTATGGGAATGGCTCACGTTATGACCGAACTGAACGCTTTTGCCGCAAACTGCACATTTTGCCATGACTGCACCTCCTCGCATTTACTAAGTTTACTCTGTTGTAAGCTCATAACATGATTATTCTATCAGATAGCATATAAGATTGCAAGAAATTTTTTGATGTTTTCAGAGGATTTTTAAAGAATACTTTTATAAGGAAATAAAGATTGATAAAGGACTTTGTTTGTAGTATGATTTGAACAAAGAATATTAAAAATTTCAAAATAATAAGCTTAGGGTACAATAGATAGGTGAAGATACATATGTCGTCTGAATGTTTTTCTGTTGTGGCGGAAGAAATCCGGAAAATTGAAACGAGTTAATTTCTGATTTGTTAAAGATGAAGCAGATAGCAGAGAAATCATAAAGATAGAAATAATTGATTTTTTAATAAAATTGGGTATAATGGTATATGTCAGTATGTATTTTTGTACGGATTAAAAATCTGGAGGTCAATGTATGAAAGGACAAATGGAAACCCAACTGGGTAAAATTATTATCAATAATGAAGTCATTGCAACTTATGCAGGTTCTGTGGCGGTAGGATGTTTTGGTATCGTCGGAATGGCTGCCGTAAATATGAAGGATGGTTTGGTAAAATTATTAAAAAAAGATTATCTTACCCATGGTATAAATGTAACAGTTACTGACGAGAATAAGATTATAATTGATTTTCATGTCATTGTTTCGTATGGCGTCAGCATTCATACGGTTTCTGACAACTTAATTGATACGGTGAAGTACAAAGTAGAAGAGTTTACCGGAATGGAAATCGAGAAGATTAATATCTATGTTGAAGGCGTAAGGGTCATTGATTAAGGAGGATTTGAAAGTGGAAATCAATTCAATAAATGCTGCCGGATTTGCAAAAATATTTTTGGCGGGAGCAGCTAATTTGGAAGCCAAAAAAGAGTGGATTAATGAATTAAATGTGTTTCCGGTTCCGGACGGCGATACGGGCACAAATATGTCAATGACGATTTTGTCAGCGGCAAAAGAAGTTGACGCGCTGCAAAATCCAACGATGAAAACTTTGGCAAAAGCCATTTCTTCCGGTTCTTTGCGTGGAGCCAGAGGAAATTCCGGCGTTATTTTGTCACAGTTATTCCGTGGATTTTCGAAGGTAATCGCACAGCATGATGCGATTACAACGTCCGTTTGCGCGCGTGCTATGGAAAAAGCAGTAGAAACAGCCTATAAAGCGGTTATGAAACCAAAAGAAGGCACAATTTTAACTGTCGCCAAAGGCGCTGCCAGAAAAGCAGTCGACATGGCGGATAAAACAGAGGATTTAATTGTCTTTTTAGAGGCGGTTGTCAAAGAGGCGGACCGAGTATTGGCAAGGACGCCGGATATGCTGCCGGTTTTAAAACAGGCGGGCGTTGTGGATTCCGGCGGGCAGGGTCTCGTAGAAGTACTGCGCGGGGCGCTTTTCTCACTGCAGGGTAAAGAGATTCACTATGAGATAAAATCAAAAACCCAAGGAGCAGCTGTTTTATCACAGGCAAATTCTTATATTGATGCGCAGGCGGAACAGGAGATTAAATTTACTTATTGCACACAGTTTTTAGTTATGTTGAAAAAACCGTTCAGTGAGAAAAAAGAACGGGAATTTAAGGCTTATTTAGAAGAAATCGGAGATTCTATCGTAGTCGTAGCGGATGATGAGATCGTAAAGGTACATGTACATACCAACGATCCCGGACTTGCAATGCAGAAGGGACTTGCGTATGGCGGCCTGACGACGATAATCATTGAAAATATGAAGTTAGAACGCGATGAGAAGATTTCAGCAATGAAGGAAAAGGAGATGCAGGGTGAAAATGCGCCCGCTCCTTTGCAGGAAGCGCAAAAAGAACCAGAAAAAGAAATGGGGTTTGTAGCAGTTTCCATTGGAGAAGGACTAAACGAGATATTCCGCGGCCTTGGTGCAGATTACATTATCGAAGGCGGACAGACAATGAATCCTAGTACGGAAGACGTGTTAAAAGCAGTAGAAATGGTCAATGCCAAAACGGTATTCATTCTTCCAAACAATAAAAACATTATTCTTGCTGCAAATCAGGCAGTTTCGCTTTGTGAAGACAAAAATATTATTGTAATACCAACGACGACAATTCCGCAGGGAATTACAGCGTTAGTCAATTATATACCGGATCAGACGCCAAAAGAGAATTCAGATCATATGAATTCGGAAATCGAGCTGATTAAGACTGGACAGGTAACGTATGCTGTCCGTGATACTGAAATTGATGATAAAGAAATTCATCAGGGCGATTATATGGGAATCGGGGATAAGACGATTCTTTCCGTTGGGACAGACAAAAGGGCAGTCACTTTAGATTTAATCGAACAGTTGATTGATGAAGAGTCAGCGCTGTTAAGCATTTATTATGGAGAAGAGGCTGACGAAAAGGAAGCGGAAGAATTCTCAAAACTGATTATGGCAAAACATCCGGAACTGGAAGTAGAAATCCACAATGGCGGACAGCCCGTTTATTATTATATCGTTTCAGTAGAATAAGGATTGACGTATGGATTTAGATGCAAAAGTAACAGCAATAAAAGGAATCGGCAGTAAAACAGAAAAACTGCTGAATCGCATAGGAGTATATACCGTAAAGGATATACTCCTTTATTTTCCCAAAGATTATATCAGGTATCAACAACCCGCCGCTCCATATGAGATTACGTCAGAAGGTATTTATGCGGTAGCTGCAAGAGTGGCGGCGGTTCCGTTTTTGAAACGGACGGGCCGTATGGAACTCGTACAGACGAAAATTGGAGACGGGAATGGATTGCTAGAATTGGTCTGGTATCATATGCCGTATATCAAAAGCCAGTTAAAGCCAGGACAGCTCTACATATTTTATGGTAAAGTGAAACAAAAGGGAAAAATTTTTGGAATGGAACAGCCGGAAATTTATACGCCGCAGCAGTATCAGGAGAAAATGCAGACTATGCAGCCGGTTTACGGCAGAACCCAGGGGCTTAGCAATAAAATGATTGCAAAAGCAATTCGTCAAGTCTTAAACGAAATGACTTTAGTTTATGAATATCTGCCGGAGTCAATTCGAAAAAAAGAAAGACTTTGCGAATATAATTTTGCAATCCGGCAGATTCATTTTCCAGATTCCATGGATGAGCTGATTTTAGCAAGAAAACGGTTTGTATTTGACGAGTTTTTTCTTTTTATTTTAAAAATACAGATGCAAAAAGAAAAACGGTTTGTGATTCATAATGATTTTCCCATCCAAAATGAAACGATTATTCCGTATGTCCTTTCGCATCTGTCTTATAGTCTGACAAAGGCGCAGAAAAGGTGCTTAGATGAGATTATAGACGATATGAAACAGGGAGTGGTAATGCAGCGTCTGGTGCAGGGAGACGTTGGTTGTGGAAAAACAATTATAGCGTTTCTTTGTATGGCGCTAATGGGCGAAAATGGTTTCCAGTCTGCGCTTATGGCTCCGACGGAAGTGCTGGCAAGACAACATTTTGAGACATTTACGAAGATGTGCGAAGAATATGAATTAAAAAGAAAAGTGATTCTTTTGACTGGGTCTTTGACGGCAAAGGAGAAGCGGAGGGCATACGAAAATATGCAGATCTATCCTGACGCTATGATTATCGGCACACAGGCTTTGATTCAGGAAAAAGCTGCATTTTGTAATTTGGGTTTAGTGATTACAGACGAGCAGCACCGATTTGGCGTGCGTCAGCGTGAGACGCTGGCTCAAAAAGGACTGTGCCCGCATATATTAGTGATGAGCGCAACGCCGATTCCAAGGACGCTTGCGATTATTATTTATGGGGACATGGATATTTCCGTAATTGATGAAGTTCCAAAACGGCGTCTGCCAAATAAAAATTGTGTGGTCGGGACTTCTTATCACAAAACAGCGTATGAGTTTATCCGCAAAGAAATTAAAAAAGGGCATCAGGCCTATATTATTTGCCCGTTAGTAGAAGAAAGTGAAGAATTAGACGCGGAAAATGTAACAGATTATACGAAAAAAATGGAAACGTATTATAATCAGGATATAAAAATCGGCTGTTTACATGGAAAAATGAAACCGGCAGAAAAAAATCATATAATGGAAGCGTTTGCAAAGCATGAGATTGACTTGTTGATTTCCACCACCGTTGTCGAAGTAGGCGTAAACGTACCGAATGCAACGGTAATGATGATTGAGAATGCAGAGCGGTTTGGACTTGCGCAGCTTCACCAGCTTCGGGGAAGGGTGGGACGCGGCAGCGCGCAGTCTTATTGTATTATGGTGGATCATGCCCAGAGTAAAACATCAAAAAAGCGGCTTGATATTTTAAATCGTTCCAATGACGGTTTTTTGATTGCAGGTGAGGATTTAAAACTGCGCGGACCAGGAGATTTTTTCGGTATCCGTCAAAGCGGAGATTTTGCATTTGCGCTTGCAGATATTTATCAGGATGCAGAGGTATTAAAAAAAGCGTCCGAAGCGGTAAAAGAATTGCTGGCAGATGATTTTGAATTGAAAAAAGAAGAAAATCAAAAGCTGGCGCTTATGCTCGAACAAAATAATTCAAACAAAATGAGTTTATAAACAAACAAGCCGTCATAATCAAATGGCGGCTTTTGAATGCCTTTTTCAGGAAATATTAAATTTAAGAAAGCTGTTTAATGTCAGAAATATCCGGATGGATTGTCAGGGAATAATTGGTATAATAAACGACAAATCCCGGAGCGCTTTTGTTTGGTTTTTTCACATTTTTCTTTTGCAGATAGTCAATTTCTACTTTTTCATTGTCCCGTCCTTTGGAATAAAATCCGGCTAATTTTCCGGCTTCTTCAAATGTCCGGTCGGGCAGTTCTTCTCCGTCTGATTTGACAATGACATGGGAACCCGGCATTCCTTTGGCATGGAACCACCAGTCGTTTCCTGTGGCAAAATGAAACGTCAGCTCATCATTTTGATAATTATTTTTTCCAACGTACATATGGAAGCCGTCGGATGAAATGTAGTGGAACGGTTTGCTTTTTATTTTGGCTTTTTTACTGCCGAATTTTTTGCGTATATATCCAAAGTCCATCAATTCTTCCCGAATTTGCACCAAATCATCTTCAGAGACGGCAATATCAAGCGAAGCAGAAATACTTTCTAAATGTTCAATTTCTTCTTTTGTCTCCTCAATCAATGTGGATAAAGCTTCATACGTACGTTTTAGTTTGCCGTAACGGTCAAAATATTTCTTGGCATTTTCTGAGGCAGAAAGCTGGTCGTCAAGCGGAATGACAATAGTTTCATTAGTATAGTAGTTTAGCGCTTTTAACTGTTTTTCACCTTCGGCAAGGCCATAGCCGTACGTATTGAGCAGTTCTCCGTAAATCCTGTATTTTTCACGTTTTTCCGTATCTTTTAGCTGTTTTTTCTGTAAGGTATACTTTTTTTTGTTCCGCTCTAGCGCAGTCGTTACAATCCGCCGCAGGTCAAAAGATTTCTGCCGGATTCTGGTATAAACATTGCGGCTGGCATAATATGTTTCTAATACTTTTGAGATGGAATCGTAGTCTGCGGAAGTCATATCCTGATATTCGTCAAGATGAAAAGACGCAAACTCGATTGGTTCTTTATCGTTGTAGATAATGTTTGGCTGAAATTTTTCTTCTTTGACGTCGGATAAGAGCCAGTCATAATGATGGTACAAATGCAGTTTTTCCTCTTCGCTCAAGGAATGGGTAGAAAAGTCGCCGTCAATTCCGGCGCGGCAGCAGATTTCATTTGCAATCACCGGGCTAATGCCCGTATAGGAACTGTAAATTGCTTTTCCAATTGATTCCGGTTTGTCAAATACTGTATGAAAAAAAGACTCCCGTGAAGCATGAAAAGGATTTTGCTTTTGCATGGTTTCTGGAATAAAATAGGTTCGTCCCGGCAGCACTTCCCGGACAGAGCTGATGTTGGCGCTGATGTGCTTTATGCTGTCGATAATCGTGAAATCTTCTTTACAGAAAATGATATTGCTGTGTTTTCCCATTAATTCTATGATGAGAAGTTTACGGCAGACGTCCCCTAAATCATCTAAGTGCTCGATTTCGAATTGTATAATGCGCTCTAAAGACGGCTGGGATATTTTTAGAATCCGTCCGTTTGCAATATGTTTGCGCAGCAGCATACAAAAATTGGGAGCCGTCATGGGGCTTGGTTTGTTTTGTTCGGTTAAATAAAGAAAAGGAAGAGAAGCGCTGGCCGACATGGCAAGGCGCTGCTGCCCGGTTTGCCCCTTTAAGGTAAAGAGAAGTTCGTCGCGTTCTGGCTGTGCAATTTTACTGATTCTTGCGTTTAATATTCGTTTATTTAATTCACTGACTAAATTTGCTGTTACAATTCCGTCTAGCGCCATGTGAATAACCTCCAATCTATTCTATTAATGTATAATTAAAAATTTAGTTCTTATTATAGCGGATATTTGGAAATGGGTCAATTTTACTGTCATTATATTTAGATTAGGCTTGTTCGTCTGATAGGCGAATGATATAATATGTGGAAGAAAAAAAGAAAGCAGGTAACTAATTTGACAGTAAACGAACGGAAACATCAGGAAGATTTACAGCGTCTTCGTATGTTACGGCCGATAGATGATGATTTTATGCGCTGTCTCTTTAAAGACAATAAACCATTGGTAGAATTTGTACTGCGGATTCTTACAGAAAGGCCGGATTTAAAGATAACGGATTTTCAGGTACAGAAAGATATGAAACGGCTGGCAGGGGCACGTTCCATCTGCTTGGATGCATATGGAACAGACAGTTTAGGAAAGAAATATGATTTGGAAATACAAAGGGCGGATAAAGGGGCAAGCCCATATCGGGCAAGATACCATTTAAGTGTATTGGATATTGAACATCTATGTGCAGGCCAGGCATTTGAAGAATTGCCGGATACATATGTTATATTTATTACAGAAAAAGATTTTTATGGAAAAAATGCGCCGGTATATCCAATTGAGAGGAGAAATCTCATAACGGGTAAATTATTCGAAGATGGGGAACATATTTTATATGTAAACGGCGAGTATAGGGGAAATTCTGATATAGGAAAATTAATGTATGATTTTAACTGTACAAAAGCAGAGGATATGAATTTTGAATTGATGGCAGATCGGACGCGGTATCTGAAAGAAGATCCAAAAGGAGTGAGTGAAATGTGTAAAGTGATGGAAGATATGAGAAATGAATCCTTAAAAGAAGGAATAAAAGAAGGGATAAAAGAAGGCATGAGAAACGCAGCATTACGTATGCAAAAATCCGGAAAATATGCGTTAGAAGAAATTGCAGAGATTTCTGGGCTTACCATAGAGGAAGTAAAACAACTGAAAGAAAAGTAGAGGACAGAATATGAAGAAAAGAACGAAAGCTTTTTTTGTTTTGACGCTGTTTTGTATTACATTGTTTTCCGGCTGCCAAAATAAAGAGGAACTCAATCAGATAACGGCAGATAGTTCAAAAGAAAGCGAAAGTGCGGATGTTTCCACAGAACAGGAAATAGAACGGGAAATAGAACGGGAATCTGAAATTAATGACGAAGTCATAGATACGGGTATGACAGAACAAGAACCCTATCATTATGTCGCGTTCGGTAATTCGGTGACATATGGAGAAGTTACGGAAGATATCTGGTGGGGAGATTGGGGGATGGCGGCTTCTTCAAAGGAAAATGATTACGTCCATCTAATTTCGAATGAGTTAGAGCAGACGCTTTTAAGGCCGGTTGTAACAGAAGTGTACAGCTTAAAATCGTGGGAATTGGCGTCTGACCGCACATCCGTACTGGAGGAATTGAACGAAACTTTGGATGAATCAACAGATTTGGTTACAATTCAGTCGGGTGAAAATATTACACAGTATCAGGAGACATTGGAAATCGACTATTTTGATTTGTTGTCATTTGTCCGCGAAAAAGCTCCGAATGCCCAGATTTTAATTCTGGGAGAGCTTCTTTGGCCTTCGGAAAATATAGAAACTGCAAAACAGACAGCCTGTGAGGCATGTGAAGTTACATTCGTCGATATGACACAGTTTCTAAACGATTATGATACCTTTTATAAATCATCGCTTGGGACAGAAATTATCGGCGCGGATGGCAATCTGCATGTGATTGAAGACGAAGAGGTTGCAGCACATCCTAATGATGAAGGAATGGAATGTATTGCCAGGCAGGTACTGTCTTATATTTACAGATAAAAAATCATTATTGTATATCTTTTTCTTTTCTCATCTGTTAAAATGGAAACCATATTATACTATGGAGGATAAATATGTTAGAACAATCTTATTATGACAAGGCAGATGAAATTATCAGCCAGCATGGATTAGAGCAGCGGTTTTTGATTCCGATTATTCAGGACATTCAGAATTATTACCGTTATCTGCCGCCGGAGCTTTTAAGTTATGTAGCAAAACAATTGGGGATACACGAAGCGAAGGCGTACAGCGTGGCGACTTTTTATGAGAATTTTTCCTTTGAAGCAAAAGGAAAATATGTGATCCGCGTATGTGACGGAACTGCGTGCCATGTGCGGAAATCGACCGCTATTTTAGACCAGATTTACAAAGAAACAGGATTGGGCAAAGGGAAGCATACGACGGAAGATATGCTTTTTACATTGGAAACGGTTTCTTGTCTTGGCGCATGTGGGTTGGCGCCGGTTTTGACAGTCAATGACGTCGTTCATGCAGCAATGACGCCGGAGAAGGTACATGAACTTTTTGAAGAATTGAAAGGTAAAGAATAGATGAGATTAGAAAACAAAGAAGCGTTGGACGAAAGACGCAAAACAGCAAAAGAAAATATGAGCCGGCCGTCACACAGGATTTTAGTCTGTGCAGGTACGGGGTGTCTTGCGGGCGGCTCTGCGAAAATATATGATAAATTTTTAGAACTGGCAGCAAAAGAAGAAGGCGTAGAAGTGGAGTTTGGCGCAGAAATCGCACATACGGGCGTAAAACGCAGCGGCTGCCATGGATTTTGTGAAATGGGGCCTTTGGTAAGGATTGAGCCAAAGAACTATCTATATGTGAAAGTCAAAGAAGAAGATTGTGAAGAAATTTTTGAAGAAACCATTCGAAACGACCGTCCCGTAGAACGTCTGTTGTATGAAGAGGACGGCGTAAAATACGAGACGCAGGAAAAAATACCTTTTTATGAGCAGCAGACAAGGCTTGTACTCAAAAACTGCGGGCATATTGACGCGGAAAATATCGAAGAATATTTTGCCGTAGGCGGTTATCAGGCATTGGAAAAAGTTTTGTTTGACATGACGCCGGAAGAAGTTGTCAATGAAATTTCAGCTTCTGATTTAAGGGGAAGAGGCGGCGGAGGTTTTAAAACCGGATATAAATGGCAGCAGGTCGCACGCCAGGCGGTCAAAGAAAAATATATTGTCTGTAACGGCGACGAAGGCGATCCCGGCGCATTTATGGACAGAAGCGTTATGGAAGGCGATCCCCATAAGATGTTAGAAGGGATGATGATTGCAGGATATGCAGTCGGCGCGTCCGAAGGATATATTTATGTGCGCGCCGAGTATCCGCTTGCGATTAGCCGTTTGAAAAATGCGATTGCACAGGCAAATGAAGCAGGGCTTTTGGGAGAGCATATTTTAGGTACGGATTTTTGTTTTCAGATACATATTAATATGGGCGCCGGCGCATTTGTCTGCGGAGAAGGAAGCGCTTTGACTGCGTCGATTGAGGGCGAACGCGGGATGCCAAGGACGAAGCCGCCAAGGACAGTAGAACGGGGATTATTTGCCAAACCTACCGTATTGAATAACGTTGAGACTTATGCAAATGTGCCAATGATTATCAATAACGGCGCCAAATGGTATCATACCATAGGAACAGAAGGAAGTCCGGGTACAAAAGCATTTGCACTGACTGGAAGCGTAAAGCATACCGGATTAATTGAAGTTCCGATGGGCACAACGCTTCGCAAGATTGTCTATGATATAGGCGGCGGCGTAAAAAATGACGTTCCATTTAAAGCAGTACAGATTGGAGGCCCTTCCGGCGGCTGTCTGGTGACAAATAATCTGGAAGTTGCGCTTGATTTTGATTCCTTAAAAAAATTAAACGCCATGATTGGTTCCGGCGGCCTGGTTGTTATGGATGAAAATACATGTATGGTGGAAGTTGCGCGTTTTTTTATGAATTTTACCCAAAATGAAAGCTGTGGGAAGTGTGTTCCATGCCGGGAAGGCACAAAGCGGATGCTTGATATTTTAGAAGAGATTGTAGACGGAAAGGGAACCGAAGATTCCCTGCAGATGTTAGAGGAGCTTGGGGAAGCCATTACAAATACAGCGCTTTGCGGGCTTGGTAAAAGCGCGGCGCTTCCGGTACTTTCTACTCTGAGGAACTTTAGAGAAGAATACTTAGAACATGTAGTAGATAAACGCTGTAAGACGGGAACATGCCAGGGACTGCAGCAATTTCGTATTTTGCCGGAAGTTTGTAAAGGCTGTTCAAAGTGTGCGAGAAATTGTCCGGTTAATGCAATAAGCGGTAAAGTCAAGGAACCGTTTGTAATTGACCAGGCAGTCTGTATAAAATGCGGCGCTTGCCTTGAGAACTGTCCGTTTGGCGCGGTTGTAAAAGATTCGGGAAACTGCCCTACGGCGTAAGGTTTCAGAAAGTTTAGGAGGAGTGTGGCATGGATTATATTACAATAGATACAAAAAAAATACCGATAGAAGGTGAAAAAAACGTACTTTCCTTAATCCGTAAGGCTGGGATTGATTTGCCGACATTTTGTTATCATTCTGAACTGTCGATTTACGGCGCCTGCCGTATGTGTGTAGTGGAGGATGACAAAGGAAGGATTTTTGCTTCCTGTTCTGAGCAGCCAAGGCCTGGAATGGTAATTTATACAAATACGAAGCGGATTCAAAGTTACCGGAAGTTAATTATAGAATTGCTGCTTGCGTCCCACGACAGGGATTGTACGATTTGCCATAAAAACGGCATGTGCGAGCTGCAGTCATTGGCATATAAAGTCGGCGTACACGACGTACGTTTTCCAAATACAAAAGAAAAACGTTCGATTGACATGAGTTCTCCAAGTATTGTACTTGACCCGAATAAATGTATCCTTTGCGGAGATTGTGTGCGTACGTGTGACGAGATTCAGGGCGTCGGTGCAATTGATTTTGCATTCCGCGGTTCCAAAACACAGGTGACGCCGGCATTCCATAAAAAACTCAGTGAGACAGACTGTGTCGGATGCGGCCAGTGTGCGTCTGTCTGCCCGACGTCGGCGTTATCCCTTCGTTCGAATGTTACTGTCGTATGGGATGCGATTGAGGATAAAAATATCCGTGTCGTTGCGCAGGTAGCTCCGGCTGTCAGAATTGCAGTCGGCGACCATTTCCAGATTCCAAAGGGAGAAAATTCTTTTGGAAAATTGGTAGAAGCGCTGCGTATTATGGGATTTGATGAAATTTATGATACGAATTTTTCTGCGGATTTGACTGTTATGGAAGAGTCAAAAGAATTTGCAGAGCGTTTGGAAACAGAAGAAAACCTTCCATTGTTTACATCCTGCTGTCCGGGCTGGGTAAAATACTGTGAGAACAGATACCCGGAATTTACAAAAAATATTTCAACCTGCCGTTCGCCGCAAGGGATGTTTTCAGCAGTTTTGAAAGATTATTATAAAGAACTGGACGAAAAAGAAGGGAAACGTACCATGATTGTTTCCATTATGCCGTGTACTGCAAAAAAAGGAGAAATTCTGAGGGAAGATAATTTTACAGACGGCCGTCAGGATACCGATTATGTGTTGACGACGACAGAAGTAATCCGCATGATTAAGCAGATGGGAATTCAGTTTGGCAGACTGGAAGGAGAAGCGGCGGATATGCCGTTTTCGTTAGCATCGGGCGGCGGAGCGATTTTCGGCGTAACCGGAGGTGTGACAGAGGCAGTGCTGCGCCGTCTTTCAGGGCAAAAGGATTACGCGGCGTTACGTGAGATTAGTTTTACCGGAATTCGTGGAGAAGAAGGTATCAAAGAGGCTGTTGTGGAACATACTGGTAGAAAAGTCCGTATTGCAGTTGTCAATGGACTTGCCAACGCCGGGAAATTGTTAGACCGTATCAAAGCGGGCGAAGCGTCCTATGACTTTGTAGAAGTGATGGCTTGTAAGCGAGGCTGTATTATGGGCGGCGGCCAGCCGGGACCAGCAGGTCCAAGGACAAAAAAAGGCAGAATGGACGGACTTTATAAAGTGGATAAAGCGTCAAACATCAAATCTGCAGATGAAAATCCGGCGATTGAAGCATTGTATCAGGATTTCCTGAAAGGAAAAGAACATAAACTGTTACATAGAAATTTATAGAAAGTTTTGGTAAAGAGAGGTAGCAAGATATGGCTGCAGGGCATAAGAAAACAGAGCAAAAGCAGATTTCAGTCATTATTCCGGCATATAATGTGGAAAAACAGATTGACAGATGTCTTCATTCTTTAGAAAATCAGACAATGCAGCAGATGGAAGTGATTTTAATTAACGATGGAAGTACAGATGGTACAGAGCAGAAAATACAACGTTTTATAGACAATAAAAGATTAGAAATCCGTTATTTTTCCGATTCGAACCATGGGCAGGCGTATGTCCGAAATTTCGGTATGCGCCAGGCAGAAGGAACCTACATTGCGTTTATAGACAGCGACGATTATTTGGAACCGGAATATTTAGAAAAACTCTACACTGCTGCCGAAACATATCATGCAGATGTTGTAAACAGCGGTTACCGCGTCGTAAAAGAAGACGGCACAGTATTATCCGAAGTAAATGTATCGCCTTTTTCAGAAACTAGCGGTTTTGGACGTGCCGGAGTCTTTGTGACATGGTCAAAACTGTACCGGACAGAATTTTTGCGCAGACAAAATATCTGTTTCCCGGAAGGAAAACTTTATGAGGACGTGCCGTTTTCATTAGAAGCAAAGTTTTTGGGACAGAATGTAAAAAGCATTTCTTATATTGGCTACAACTACGTGCAGCATGAAAACAGTACAATGTCTTCATCTTCAATCAAAAGCGCCCGGTTCCCTTATCAGGAGCTGGACGCGTCGCTGTCAAAAATAAGTTCAGAAAACACAGTGGACAACGCTGCATTTGAATTTGAAACGCTGCATTTTTTTACGGGATTTTTGTTCTTATACTGCAAAAAAGCCTCCAAAACAGAAATCTCGGCTTTTTGCAAATATGCGAAAACAGAACTCAAAACATTTTTTCCAAAATATTGGAAAAACCCATATGTCGGACTGTTCTCCTCAAAAGAACTTCCATTCTATTACCGTATGGCAATATGTTTGTTTGTAACGCTCCTTAGACTGCGCCTGTTGTTTCCTTTCACTTATTTTATTACAAGAATTTAAAATATATGCTATAATGCCGTTAGGCAAAAAGTAATGATAAGTCCATTTGGACGAAAGAAAAAATTCCCCGACCGTAGTGGTGTACAGTCGGGGGATTTTTTTTAAAAGTGGAAAAATAACATATCAATATATTTTTTCAAAAACACCGAACCTTTTTAAAAGTTATTACAATGTATGAGTGAAGGGCAAACATAAGACGTCTTATCAAGGTGAATCATATGACAAAAAAAGAATTAGAAAATTGCATTTGGGAATATGGAAAAGATATTTATTCTTTTTGCAGAAGTCTCACTTTAAATTTACAGGAAGCCGATGATTTGTATCAGGATACTTTTTTAAAAGCAGTGGAAGTCATCCGCGAAATTGAATATGAGAAAAATCCTAAAAGTTATCTGCTTTCAATTGCTCTTAGGCTTTGGAAAAATAAAAAGAGGAAATACGCGTGGAGAAACCGGATTGCCCATGTATTATCCCTGACAGATGAATTAGATTTGGACTGTGAAAAAGAAGTTGGATTTTCACCGGAACAGGAATTTCTCAAAAAAGAAGAAATGGATCTGGTGCGCCGGGCAGTAGAGGAGCTTCCGGAAAAACTAAAAATTGTAATTCTTCTCTTCTATATGGAAGATTTACAGTTGGCTGAGATTGCTTTTGTATTAAAGATACCCATTGGAACTGTAAAAAGCCGGCTGTATCAGGCAAAAAAAATATTAAAAAAGGAATTGGAGGTTGTTTTAAATGAAGAAATTGGATGATATGTTAAAACAGGCCCTTTCTCCAAAAGAGGAGCCGTTTGCCGGGATGAATATCAATATTATTTCAAAATTAAAGGAGGATAAGCCTATGAAAAAAATGAATCAGAAAAAATTTGCAGCTATTGCAGCTTCCAGCGCGCTTGTACTTGGTATAGGTTCGATTTCGGTTTATGCCGCATGGAAATATTTGAATCCGGATCAGGTGATTCGTGAAATTGATTCTGAAGAATCAGCATTAATAGAAGCGTTTTCAGACGAAAATGCAGTTTATATAAACGAGACACAAAGCTACGGCGATTATGATGTAACTCTGCTTGGCATTACAAACGGTGAAAATCTAACAAAGTATAAAGTTTTTACAAGTGATTCCTCCACTAAATCTATACATGAAGAAAATGAAGATTATATACCATCGACGGATGGCTTTACAGAGTTAAATGACAGAAGTTATATCTTGTTTGCAGTTGAAAACAAAAACCAGGCGTTTCAGAATTTTGACGACTTTTTTGACAAAGTTCAGATGTTTCCGGTGGTTATGGGATATGATTACGAGGAGTGCGCGGGTTTGTTTGAAAATGCAGCCACCGGGCGTTCTCTTTTGAAAGACGGCGTGATGTATTATATGTATGAATGTAATAATTTGGAAAAATACGCAGACCATGATATTTATATGTGTGTTACAGATGATATTGCTTTTAGCGAGTATACTTATCAGTATGACAATGAGGCTGGCCAAATTGCAAGGAACGAAGAATATGAAGGGTTAAACGCCCTGTTTTCCCTGCCGTTTGACGCTTCTAAAGCAAATCCAAAAGAAGCTAAAGCAGAATATGAAGCGCATTTGGCGTTCCGTAAATCTCTGGAGAATAAACAGGATGAACCGATTCGGGAAGAGCTTCAAGAAGCATATGATTTTGTAGATCAGATTACACCCGAAAATATCGACGATTACGCAACTTTGATTACAGAAGAAGGCGCAACGCAGACATTTGGGCCGGCAGACGCACAGGGCAGAATTTTGATTGACAGCGTTTATTACCGCGATATGTTCCGGATGAGAATTGCACCAGAAAAGTTATTCCCGGATGGAAAAACAGAAGTGGTGCAGGGAAGCGGCGCAACAAACAATAACCCAGATACCATTCTTATCCAGCATTTTAAATTAAATGAAGACGGTACGATAACACTAAAGTATTATAAACCCAATCTTCCAGAATAAAAAAAATCCGCTCAACTGAAATCTTGGTTGAGCGGATTTTTCGTTTTACAATTGATTTCTTGAACAACTTATAGTATATTTGAAGATATGCAAGGAGGACATAGGATGCAGGATATGATAAAAGTAGCCGTAGATGCTATGGGTGGAGACAATGCGCCGCATGAAATTGTAAAGGGAGCAGTGGATGCAGTCAACATGAGAAAAGACATTCAAGTCTGCTTAATCGGGCGCAGTGAGGCCGTAGAACATGAATTAAAACAGTATACTTATCCGAAAGAGCAGATTATTCTTACACATGCCGAAGAAGTGATTGAGACAGCGGAACCTCCGGTTATGGCGATACGTAAGAAAAAGCAGTCGTCCATCGTAATCGGTATGAATCTGGTCAAACAAAAAGAAATGGATGCTTTCGTTTCAGCAGGCAGTTCGGGGGCAATTTTAGTAGGCGGACAGGTGATTGTTGGAAGGATAAAAGGAATTGAACGTCCTCCATTGGCGCCTTTGATACCGACGGAAAAAGGAGTCGCCCTGTTAATTGACTGCGGTGCAAATGTAGACGCAAGGCCGTCGCATTTGGTGCAGTTTGCCAGAATTGGTTCTATTTATATGAAATATGTCGTAGGAATTAAAAATCCTAAAGTTGCGATTGTCAATATTGGAGCAGAAGAAGAAAAGGGCAACGCTTTGGTGAAAGAGACGTATCCGTTATTAAAAGAATGTGAGGATATTCATTTTACCGGAAGTATTGAGGCGCGCGAGATTCCTCATGGGGAAGCAGACGTGATTGTCTGTGAAGCATTTACTGGAAATGTAATTTTAAAATTATATGAGGGACTTAGCAGTACATTATTAAGCGTAGTGAAAAAAGGACTGATGAGTACTTTTGTAAGCAAAATAGGAGCGCTTCTTATCAAACCGGCATTAAAAGAGACGATGAAGTCATTTGACGCCTCTGCTTACGGAGGAGCGCCGTTACTGGGATTAACGGGACTGGTTGTAAAGATTCACGGCAGTTCGAAAGCTGCGGAAGTCAAAAATGCCATTATCCAATGTGTAGCCTTCAAAGAACAGAAAATTAATGAAAAAATAAAAAATAATATTGTAAGCTCAGAAAAAGGGAAAGAGTAGAAAGGAAAGAGAATTATGGAATTTGAAAAATTAAAACAGATTATTGCAGATGTACTGAATGTCGACGCAGACGAGATTACAATGGATACGACCTTTGTAGATGATCTTGGGGCAGACTCATTGGATATTTTCCAGATTATTATGGGAATTGAAGAAGAATTTGATATCGAAATTAATAATGAAGATGCCGAGAAAATTGCGACAGTTTCAGATGCGGTAGAACAAATCAAGACAGCTTTAAATTAACGCAGCATTATTTTAGAAAAAGTCCTTGAAAATGGGACTTTTTTCTATCATTGGAAATATGTTTTAAATGGGAATAATGCGGACAGGAGAGAATTAAAAATGGATAGACAGGAAGAATTTCAAAAGTTAATTGGTTATGAATTTCAAGATCCAAAAATCTTAAGACAGGCATTGACACACAGTTCTTATGCAAATGAGAAGCATATAAAAAAACAGTCCGATAACGAACGTTTGGAATTTTTGGGGGACGCAGTACTGGAATTGGTTACCAGTGAATTTTTGTATTTAAACTATCCCGAATTAAACGAAGGCGACTTGACAAAACTGCGGGCCAGCCTGGTTTGCGAGCCGACGCTTGCAAATTGTACGCCTCAGATAAAGCTTGGAACTTTTATCCGTTTGGGAAGAGGAGAAGATTTGACGGGAGGCAGGAGGCGCAAGTCAATTTTATCGGATGCTTTAGAAGCAGTCATTGGGGCAATTTATCTGGATGGTGGTTTTACTAATGCAAAAGAGTTTATATTGAAATTTATACTTACAGATATTGAGCATAAAAAGCTCTTTTATGATAGCAAGACTATCCTGCAGGAATGGGTTCAGGCAAAAAGCGGAACAGATATGAAGTATCGTTTATTAGAAGAAAATGGGCCGGATCATGCCAAAAATTTTACGGTGGAAGTAGTAATTGACGGAGAAGTCATGGGAGAAGGAAACGGACATACAAAAAAATCTGCGGAGCAGGAAGCGGCATATCACGCGCTTTTAAAGATTCAGGATGCAACGTAATACACAGGGGGAAGTATGTATTTAAAAAGCATAGAAATACATGGTTTTAAATCTTTTGCAAATAAAATTGTACTGGATTTCCATAATGGAATTACCGGAATTGTAGGCCCGAATGGAAGCGGAAAAAGTAACGTATCGGACGCGGTGCGCTGGGTGCTCGGAGAACAAAGTGCAAAACAGCTTCGGGGAGCCAGTATGCAGGACGTTATTTTTTCAGGAACGGAAAACCGTAAGCCGTTAAGCTATGCTTACGTTGCAATTACCATGGATAATTCAGATCATATGCTGGAACTTGATTATGAAGAAGTGACTGTTGCAAGGCGTGTTTACCGTTCTGGCGAGAGCGAATATCTGATGAATGGAAGTCCATGCCGTTTAAAAGACGTCCATGAGCTTTTTTATGACACGGGTATTGGAAAAGAAGGTTATTCCATTATTGGACAAGGCCAGATTGAAAAGATTTTAAGCGGCCGTCCGGAAGAAAAGCGTGAACTTTTTGACGAAGCTGCCGGAATTGTCAAATATAAGCGCAGAAAAGTAACTGCACAGAAAAAGCTGGAGTCCGAGCGTGAAAATTTAATCAGAATACATGATATTTTAAGCGAGTTGGAACGCCAGGTCGGGCCGCTTGAGCGCCAGTCAGAAAAAGCGAAAATCTATTTAAAGACAAAAGAAGAATTAAAAAAGTGTGATATTAATCTTTTTCTGCTGGATATGGAACGCATGGATGTACAGATGCAGGAAGTGACGGCTAATTATAAAATTGCAGAGGAACAGTTAAAACAGACGTCAGATTCTTTTGAACAGATAAAGAGTGAATATGAAAAGATGGAAGCGGCGATGGAAGCAGCGGATTCTGAAATAGAACAGGCGAGAGAACAGCTGAATCAGACGGTTTTGACAAAAGGGAAATTAGAAGGTCAGATTAATGTTTTAAATGAACAGATAAAAGCAGCGGAAATGTCGGATGAACATTTTATGAGCCGCAAAAAAGAAATTAATCTTGATAAAGAAGAAAAAATCAGGCAGAAGTTAGAATATGAAGAAGAAATAGCGAGGTTGGATGCGCAGCATAAAAAGGCGGCGCTCCGATGCCAAAAAGCAGAAGAAGAATTGGCAAATTTAAGAGAATCCGTCAGACAGTGCAATGAAGGTATGGACAACAGCCAGAGCGAACGAATGGCATTATTGAACCATAAGGCTTCTCTTTCGGCCAAGCAGCAGAAATTCCATGCGACAATGGAACAGATTAATATCCGTAAGGCGCAGTTGACGAAACGCCTGCTAGAGCAAAAAAGCCAGGAATCCAGTTTTGATGAAATCTTAGAAGAACAGGCGGCGGCGCTAAAAGAAGTGCAGTCTGCAATTACACAATTAAAACAGCAGGAAGAGGATTTCATGGCCCAGTCCAAAGAATGGGAGCAGAAACTTTTAGACACCAGACGGCTGTTAGAAGAAGATACGTCGAATTATCATAAACAAACGTCGCGGTTAGAGTCTTTGAAAAATATTGCAGAGCGTTATGATGGTTATGGCGGCAGCATCCGGAAAGTTATGGCGCAAAAAGATAAAGAGCCTGGAATTTTAGGCGTTGTGTCTGATTTGATTAAAGTGGAAAAAAAGTATGAAACGGCAATTGAGACGGCGCTTGGCGGCAGTATTCAAAATATTGTGACAAGCGATGACGAAACTGCAAAGCGGATGATTACATATCTAAAACAAAACCGTTTCGGCAGGGCGACATTTCTTCCGTTGACTTCTGTCAAAGGCAAAAGCCAGATTTCAAATCCGGATGCGCTGCGTGAGCCCGGAGTGATTGGACTGGCAAATACATTAGTCAAACATGACGAAAAATACAATGGAATTACGGGACAGCTCTTGGGCAGAGTGATAGTGGTGGATACAATTGACCATGCGATTGCAATCGCAAAAAAGTATCATCATTCTTTATCTATGGTGACGTTAGAAGGAGAGTCTTTGCGTCCGGGCGGTTCGATGACGGGCGGCGCGTTTAAAAACAGCAGCAATCTTCTCGGCAGAAATCGGGAAATCGAAGATTTGACAGTACAGGTAAATGAAACGGCGCAAAAGTTAAAAAACCATAAAATGCGCAGGGAAGAAATTTTGGCTGCAAAGTCTTTGATTTCTGAAAATATGGAAGAATTAAAAGAAAAACTGCAGCAGCAGTATCTTTTAGAAAATACAGCCAGGTTAAACGTGTCGCGCGCAAGGCAGCAGAAAGAAGAAAGCGAAGATATTTGGCAGGGCTTACAGTCCGAAAGCAGGGAGTTAGACCGTCAGATTCAGGAAATGCAGGAAGAACTTGAGACGGCGTTAAAAGAACTGAAACTGGCAAATCAGCGGGAAAAAGAAATTGAACAGGAAAACCAGGCGTACCAGGAAAAATTAGACGAACAGCTTTATTTAGAAAGCAGTGTCGGCAAAGCCGTTTCAGAAGTGCAGATGGAAGAGGCAAATATTCGGCAGAAGCATGAATTTGCTGTGGCTAATATGCAGCGTGTGACAGCAGAGATTGAAAAATGCGATATACAGGTACAGGAACTTTCCGTAGAAGCCGCCGCTGCAAAAGAAAACGTATGGCAGAAAAAAGAAGAAATTGAAACGATTAAAAAGACGATTCTTGCTTCGGATGAAACTGCAGTTTCTTTAAAAAGCGAACTGGAGAAAAAAACAGCACAAAAAGAACAAATGCAGACGAAACAGAAAGGATTCTTTGCGAAAAGAGAAGAAATTTCCAGCCATATGGCGGATTTGGATAAAGAAATATTTCGTTTAAACAGCCAGAAGGAGAAGATTGAAGAAACTAAAGAGCAGCAGACAAACTATATGTGGGAAGAGTATGAATTAACGCCTTTTGCTGCCAAAAGCCTGCGAGAAGAAAGCTTAAACCATCCGGCCGAGTTAAAAAAACAGATAACAGCGTTAAAAGAAGAGATAAAAAGTCTCGGAGACGTCAATGTCAATGCAATTGAAGAATACAAAGAAGTTTTGGGACGTTATGAGTTTTTAAAAACGCAGCATGATGATTTGATCGAAGCAGAAGCTGCTTTGGTAGGGATTATTGAAGAACTGGACGAGGGTATGCGCAAACAGTTTACAGAGAAATTCGCGCAGATTCAAAGGGAGTTTGACCGCGCGTTTAAAGAGTTATTCGGCGGAGGGAAAGGAACGCTTGAACTTGTGGAAGACGAAGATATATTAGAGTGTGGCATCCGTATTGTCGCGCAGCCGCCGGGGAAAAAACTGCAGAATATGATACTGTTGTCCGGCGGTGAAAAATCTTTGACAGCGATTTCACTTTTGTTTGCAATCCAGAATTTAAAACCTTCTCCATTTTGTCTGTTAGATGAAATTGAGGCTGCGTTGGACGATTCAAATGTCAGCAGATTTGCAAAATATCTGCATAAGCTGACGAAAAATACACAGTTTATTGTCATTACGCATAGAAGAGGCACGATGGCGTCCGCAGACCGCCTGTATGGAATCACAATGCAGGAAAAAGGCGTTTCGACGCTTGTTTCCGTAAATTTAATTGAAAACGATCTGGACAAATAAAATATCTTTTGGAGGGTTACTATGAGTGAAGAAAAGAAAAGTTTTTTTGGCCGTCTGGTGGCCGGACTGACGAAAACAAGGGATAATATCGTATCGGGAATTGATTCTATTTTCAGTGGATTTTCTAGTATTGACGATGATTTTTATGAAGAAATTGAAGAAATTTTAATCATGGGAGATTTAGGCGTAAAAGCAACGGAAGAAATTCTTGACAGCCTAAAAGTGAAAGTAAAAGAAGAAAAAATTAAAGAGCCTTCTGCATGCAGGCAGCTTTTGATTGACAGTATCAAAGAACAGATGCAGACAGAGGAACTTGCCTACCGTTTTGAAGAAGAAACTTCTGTCGTTTTGATGATTGGCGTAAACGGCGTTGGAAAGACGACGACCGTAGGAAAACTGGCGGGAAAATTAAAAGCGGACGGCAAACGGGTCGTGATAGCGGCGGCAGATACGTTTCGCGCGGCCGCTGGAGAACAGCTTTTGGAGTGGGCAAACCGCGCCGGGGTGGAAATGATTGGCGGGCAGGAAGGCGCAGACCCGGCGTCTGTCATTTTTGATGCGGTTGCCTCTGCAAAATCCAAAGGAGCGGATGTGTTGCTCTGCGATACGGCAGGCAGACTTCATAATAAAAAAAATCTTATGGAAGAGCTGAAAAAAATCAATCGGGTGATTGACAGGGAGTATCCCGGCGCGTATCGGGAAACGCTGGTCGTACTGGATTCTACGACTGGGCAAAACGCCTTGTCTCAGGCAAGACAGTTTAAAGAAGCGGCGGAGATTACGGGTATTGTTTTAACAAAAATGGATGGGACGGCAAAAGGCGGTATTGCAGTTGCAATACAATCCGAACTTAAAATTCCGGTAAAATATATTGGCGTAGGAGAAAAAATCGAGGATTTGCAGAAGTTTTCTGCGGATGAATTTGTAGACGCGTTGTTTCGGACAGAGGAGGATGTGTAAATGCTGACGTTAGATAAATTTGAGGAAGCAAGCGAAAAAGTCAAAGAAGTCACATTGGAAACAAAATTAATATACAGTAATTATTTGAGCGCGCAGACTGGAAATAAAATTTATTTAAAACCAGAAAATATGCAGTTTACGGGAGCCTATAAAGTGCGGGGGGCATACTATAAAATCAGCACTTTATCAGACGAAGAGCGTAAAAAGGGGCTGATTACCGCTTCTGCAGGAAATCATGCGCAGGGCGTGGCATATGCGGCAAAATGTTATGGGGCAAAAGCTGTTATTGTTATGCCGACGACGACGCCCCTGATTAAAGTCAACCGTACAAAAAGCTATGGCGCAGAAGTGATTTTGTACGGAGACGTGTATGACGAAGCATGCGCCCATGCCTATGAACTGGCGAATCAGCATGGTTATACCTTTATCCATCCGTTTGACGACCTTGCAGTTGCTACCGGACAGGGAACCATTGCAATGGAGATTTTTAAAGAGCTTCCGCTTGTGGAATATATCTTAGTGCCGGTTGGCGGCGGCGGTCTTGCAACAGGTGTTTCTACACTGGCGAAATTATTGAATCCCAAAATTAAGGTAATCGGCGTAGAACCGGCAGGCGCAAGCTGC
Organism: uncultured Lachnospiraceae bacterium; assembly: GCA_910586355.1. GTDB lineage: Bacteria > Bacillota > Clostridia > Lachnospirales > Lachnospiraceae > Roseburia_B. The sequence goes on along the minus strand of CAJUHJ010000007.1, from coordinate 38,093 downwards.
ATGAAAGCGTCTTTTGAGGCGGGAAAAGTCACTACTCTTTCGAATGTCAGCACAATTGCAGACGGTACTGCAGTCAAGACGCCGGGAACAGCAATTTTCCCTTATATCCAGAAAAATTTAGACGATATTATCACTGTGGAAGACGATGAATTAGTCGTTGCCTTTTTAGATATGGTGGAAAACCATAAAATTGTCGTTGAAAATTCGGGACTTTTGACAGTTGCGGCGCTCAAACATTTGAATATAAAAGAAAAACGTATCGCAGCTATTTTAAGCGGCGGAAATATGGATATTATTACTATGTCATCTGTTGTGCAGCAGGGACTGATTTTGCGTGACAGAATATTCACCGTGTCCGTTCTGCTGCCGGATAAGCCGGGAGAATTGACAAAAGTTGCGGATATGATTGCAAAAGAACAGGGAAATGTTATAAAATTAGAGCATAATCAGTTTGTGAGCATAAACCGGAAAGCGGCGGTGGAGCTTCGGATTACAATGGAGTGTTTTGGGACAGAGCATAAGCGGCAGATTATAAAGGCTTTAGAAAAAGCAAAATTTAAGCCAAAACAGGTCAGAACTATCCTATAAAGGAACATAGGGTATTAAAGGAGAGAGTATCATGTTTTGCATGAATTGTGGAATGGAATTACCGGATAAGGCAAAATTCTGCCTTAGCTGCGGAGCGCCGCAAAATAGTACAAATAGAAAAGAAAAGTCGCCTTCTGATGATAGTTATATGAAATCCTCTGCAAATTATGGATTTGCATACGGCACACTAGAATTAAAACGCGACAAGCTTATGTTTTGCACGAAAAAAGGCGACGTTACGGAGTACGAACTCAGTTTGATTGAAAAGCCAAGGGCGACGTTTGGAATCCTTGGATTTTCGTATCCGGACCAGGCGTCAGAAATTTCGTTTGGAGTGGACAATACAAAAAAATGGGTGCAGGTGATTTTAGATGCCAAAAACGGAATTTATCCACAGGCGGCAGAGTTGTCTGAACATGAGTTGGAAGAGTATATCAGGACACATTTTAATCTGGCGCAGAAGGCGGCGGCGCTGAAATATTACAGGGAACGGACAGGTGCGGATTTAAAGACGGCAAGAGAAGTAGTCAGCCGGATTTTATAGAGTTTGTCAAGAAAAAACACTTGACACCAATTTTCTTTTATGCTATTGTACCAAAGGTGATAAAAATGGAAACGAAGTTAGAACAGGCGTATCTCTATGATTTTTATGGGGAACTGTTAAACGCTCATCAGAGAAAAGTATATGAAGACTTTTATTTCAATGATTTATCTTTAAGCGAAATAGCAAAAGAAGAAGGTATCAGCCGCCAGGGAGTGCACGATTTGGTCCGGCGCAGCTTAAAGTCATTGGAAGGATATGAACAAAAGCTTCATCTGGTGGAAAAGTTTCTGTACATCAGGGAAAAAGTAAGAGAGATTCAGAATTTGGCACAATCTTATCACACAAAAAATCCAGAGACAATCAGAATTGAAATCGAAAAGATTTCCAACGAAATCATAGAAGGATTATAATAGAGGGATTAGAATATGGCGTTTGATAACCTGTCTGAAAAATTGCAGAATATATTTAAAAACTTAAGAAGCAAGGGGAAATTGACAGAAGATGATGTGAAATCTGCTTTAAAAGAGGTTAAAATCGCATTATTGGAAGCGGATGTCAATTTTAAAGTAGTCAAACAGTTCATCAAGACGGTTCAGGAGCGGGCAATCGGCCAGGATGTGATGAATGGGTTAAATCCCGGACAGATGGTGATTAAGATTGTAAATGAAGAAATGATTGCCCTGATGGGGTCTGAGACAACGGAAATTGCCTTAAAAAAGGGCGGTGACCTTACCGTTATTATGATGGCGGGCTTACAGGGAGCAGGTAAGACTACCACGACGGCGAAAATTGCCGGAAAATTAAAGCAGAAAGGTAAAAAGACACTGCTTTGCGCATGTGATGTGTATCGTCCGGCAGCGATTGACCAGTTAAAGATTAATGGTGAAAAGCAGGGCGTTGAGGTATTTTCCATGGGGGATAAAAAAAATCCTGTGGACATTGCAAAAGCAGCCGTATTACATGCAAAGAAAAATGGATTTCAAGTTTTAATTATAGATACCGCGGGACGGCTCCATATTGATGAAGAAATGATGGAAGAGCTTTCTGCGATTAAATCCGCCGTAGATGTTTCACAGACAGTTTTAGTCGTAGATTCTATGACGGGTCAGGACGCAGTCAACGTGGCTAGTATGTTTGAAGATAAAATTGGCATTGACGGCGTTATTTTAACAAAATTAGACGGCGACACCAGAGGCGGCGCGGCGCTCTCGATTCGAGCAGTGACTGGAAAACCGATTCTTTATGTCGGCATGGGAGAAAAACTATCCGATTTGGAACAGTTTTATCCGGACCGCATGGCGTCTAGGATTCTTGGCATGGGCGATGTGCTGACGATGATTGAAAAGGCGCAGGAAGCTATTGACGAAGAAGAAGCCAGAAAATTAGAACAGAAGATGAAAAAAGCAGAGTTTGATTTTGAAGATTACTTAAGCTCTGTAACCCAGATGAAAAAAATGGGCGGACTTTCCAGTATTTTAGGCATGATGCCCGGCATGGGCGGTATGAAAATACCGGAAATTGATGAAGGCGAGGCAGAAAAGGGAATGAAACGGACAGAGTCCATTATTTTTTCCATGACTCCGCAGGAACGCAGGAATCCGTCTTTACTAAATCCAAGCCGTAAGCGCAGGATTGCGGACGGCGCAGGCGTAGATATTGCAGAGGTCAACCGTTTGGTAAAACAGTTTGAACAGGCGCGGAAAATGATGAAGCAGTTTCCGGGCATGATGGGCGGCAAACGCGGGAAACGCGGAAAATTTACGCTGCCGTTTTAAGACGTGATTAAAGCAGATTTGCTTTGATTATATACCAGATTACCCAAAGGGAGTCTATTTAAACAAAATTAGGAGGTGAACGACATGGCAGTTAAAATCAGATTAAAAAGAATGGGAAAGAAGAAAGCTCCTTTCTATAGAATCATCGTTGCTGATTCCAGATCTCCGAGAGATGGAAAATTTATTGATGAAATTGGTACTTACGATCCGACAAAAGATCCAAGTGAATATCATGTAAATGAAGAATTAGCAAAGAAATGGTTAGCAAACGGCGCACAGCCGACAGATACTGTAAGCAGAATTTTCAAATCGGCTGGAATTGCAAAATAAGAGGTGTCAGTGATGAAAGAATTAGTGGAAGTTATTGCAAAAGCACTGGTTGATGACCCGAATGAGGTTGTTGTTACTGAGACAGAAACAGAAAAAGCCATTGTACTAGAACTGCGCGTAGCGCAGTCCGATATGGGCAAAGTAATCGGCAAGCAGGGACGTATTGCAAAAGCAATCCGTTCTGTTGTAAAGGCAGCAGCTTCAAAGGAAGACAAGAAAGTTACTGTTGATATTGTGCAGTAATGGCATAGGGAGGATTACTATGAGTAAAAAACCAACCGTATTAATGATATTAGATGGATTTGGATTAAACGACAAGTCTAAAGGCAATGCCATAGCACAGGCAGATACACCTGTCATTGACAAGTTAAAAAAGGAATATCCTTTTGTAAACGGAAATGCCAGCGGGCTTGCTGTCGGGCTTCCGGACGGGCAGATGGGCAATTCTGAAGTCGGGCATTTGAACATGGGCGCTGGAAGAATTGTATATCAGGAACTCACTCGTATTACAAAAGAGATTGAAGACGGAGATTTTTTCAAAAATCCGGAATTACTGGACGCAGTCGCAAATGTAAAGCAAAACGGTTCTGATTTGCATTTTTACGGCCTGTTGTCAGACGGCGGCGTACACAGCCATAATACGCATCTGTACGGGCTTTTGGAACTTGCAAAACGGGAAGGCGTAGAAAATGTATACGTACACTGTTTCTTAGACGGCAGGGATACTTCCCCGACTTCCGGCAAAGGTTTCATTGAAGCGTTAGAAGCAAAGATGAAAGAAATTGGCGTCGGAAAAATTGCATCTATCTGCGGACGTTACTATGTGATGGACAGAGACAACCGCTGGGATCGCGTAGAAGCTGCGTATAAGATGCTGACGTTAGGCGAAGGAAATAAGGCGGGCAGCGCTTTAGAAGCAATTAACGCTTCTTATGCTGATGAAAAAACCGATGAATTCGTACTGCCGACTGTAATTGAAGAAAACGGCGCGCCGGTAGCGACAATAAAAGATAATGACAGTATTATATTCTTTAACTTCCGTCCGGATCGTGCCAGAGAAATTACACGGACTTTTTGTGCAGATGAATTTACGGGATTTGACAGAGGAAACAGAAAAAATGTCAAATACGTTTGCTTTAGCGAATATGACGTTACGATTCCGAATAAATCAATTGCATTTAAAAAAGTAGAACTGAAAAATACATTCGGCCAGTATTTGGCAGAGCATGGAAAAACGCAGGCGAGAATTGCAGAGACAGAGAAATATGCGCATGTTACATTCTTTTTCAACGGCGGCGTAGAAGAACCAAACCAGGGAGAAGAGCGTATTTTGGTGAATTCACCAAAAGTTGCAACCTATGATTTGCAGCCGGAAATGAGCGCGCCTCTTGTTTGTGACAAACTTGTAGAAGCAATAAAATCTGAAAAATATGATGTGATTATCATCAATTTTGCAAATCCGGATATGGTAGGACATACCGGAGTGTTAGATGCAGCAATAAAAGCAGTAGAAACTGTGGATTCCTGTGTGGGAAGGGCAGTAGAAGCGCTTTTAGAAGTGGACGGCCAGATGTTTATCTGTGCGGACCATGGCAATGCGGAGCAATTGGTTGACTATGAAACAGGCGGCAGTTTTACCGCGCATACGATTAATCCGGTTCCGTTTATTCTGGTGAATTATGACCCGGCTTATACATTAAAAGAAGGCGGATGCCTGGCAGATATTGTTCCGACTATGATAGAAATGATGGGAATGGAACAGCCGAATGAAATGACGGGACATTCTTTATTAATTCAAAAATAACAGAAAACCTTGATGGATATGAAATGTTTCCATCAAGGTTTTTTTATTTTTTAAGACAAGAAAAAAGACCAGTTCTAAAACTGATCCTGCTTTTTCAAGTCACCAATCGCCTAATAGTGACGCCAATACATGACGCTTACCTGGAAAACGGCACTTACGAAGGACTTACTGTTGGTGACTTAATAATAGCATATGAAGATAGGGCTGTCAATATTCTTATTTATTTATTTTGGAAAATCAAAGATAAATTTGAGAATACCAGCTTCTCTTAATGTTTGTAATTCCTGACTATAATTACCAGTTTTAAGATGTGAAAAGTACAGATTTGCAAAAACATCGGCAAGCTGTATTAAAGTATTGTTTGTTGAGTCAAAATATGTAACGTTAAAATTTCCCGTATAAGTTCCGCTCATTGCAAGCTCGGTATTGAGATAGTTTTCTAAGAAATATTTCGTTTCTGTTTTTTCATTCCGTTCATCAAGCTGCAGATCGCAGTCTTCGTTTGGGAGATAACCGTTTTGGATAAAATAATCAAGCGCAAGTTTGATTGTATAATTGAATACCCTGGCAGTATTTTCGCAAAAATGGTCGTCTAATTTTTCATTTGCAATTCGGATATAATAAAGTTCAAAGAGCTGGCTGCGCGAAAAAAATTCCACAAATCTTTGTTTCATATTCCGATCAAACTGGGCGCCTTTTAATTCTTTGAATTTGCCGTTGGAAAACATTTTGCCTTTGGGTTTTGACCTGGATTTTTGGGCGTCAAGCCTAAAAAGGCGGTCGTAGTTGGAAGAAACAAAGCGTTTGTACGCCCTCTTGAGAGATTCTCTTTGAAATACGTGCACTAAGGCGATTACAAAATATTTGTTGTTAGGGATATGGTTGTTGATGGAACCGGATTCATCAATGTATATATTCATAATTTACCTCTTTTCGGCAATTATAACACAGCGAAAGACAGGATGTAAACTTTTTTAATTTTTGGTTTTCAAAGTATGTATTGTCTGGTATAATAGATTATTATAATAAAATGGAATGGACTAGGAGGTATTCAGATGTCTGAAAATAGAAAAGGTTTTAAAATCAAAGAAGATAAATTAGGCGAAGTGAAAATTGCAGACGAGGTAGTCGCCATTATTGCCGGGCTTGCCTCTACGGAAGTAGAAGGGGTCAGTTCCATGGCAGGGAATATTACAAATGAATTAGTCAGCCGGCTGGGTATGAAAAATCTTTCAAAAGGAATCCGTGTCGATGTGTCAGACCATATCGTGCACGTAGACGTAGCGTTAAATATTGCCTATGGATATGCAATACCGGATGTATCGTCTAAGGTACAGGAGAAGGTAAAATCAGCCATAGAAAATATGACAGGTTTGGAAGTGTCCAGTGTAAACGTCAGAATTGCCAGTGTTGACATGGGGAAAAATAAGTAATGGGTGTCTGTGGCACCCATTTTTATTCTTATCATGGGAAATTTTGTTTCAATAGAATAAAAGCGGCATGGACGCTTTAGGCCAATAGGGAGTAGGTTATGACAAGAAGAGAACTAAGAGAGCAGATATTTAGGATATTGTTTCGGATTGATTTTTATCCAAAAGAAGAATTATCTACGCAGCTGCTGTACCCAAAGGACGATACGGCAGAAGTATCAGAAGCCGATATTTCTTATATTCAGAATAAAATTTTTGCAGTAACAGAACGGATAGAAGAAATAGATACGATGATTAACGCAGTTGCGAAGGGCTGGAAAACAGGCCGGATGGGAAAAGTAGATTTAACCCTTATTCGTCTTGCTGTTTATGAAATGAAGTATGATGAAGACATTGCGACCGGTGTGGCGATTAATGAAGCTGTGGAACTGGCGAAAAAATATGGGACGGATAATTCATCATCGTTTGTCAACGGTATCTTAGCGAGGATTGCATGAGACGTAACGCATATACAGTAGCCCAGGTGAATACTTACATTAAAAATATGTTTGCGCAGGACTTTATGCTGAGGGGGATATGTGTAAAGGGCGAAGTTTCAAATTGTAAGTATCATTCATCCGGCCATATTTATTTTACAATTAAGGATGAAAAAGCGGCCATGTCTGCCGTTATGTTTGCCGGAAATCGTAAGGGACTGGCATTTCAAATGCAGGAAGGCGATAAAGTGCTTGTTACAGGCTCCATAGAAGTTTATGAGAGAGACGGGCGGTATCAAATTTATGCGAAAGAAATTCAAAAAGATGGGGAAGGCAGCCTGTTTTTGAAATTTGAAGCATTGAAACGCGAGCTTTATGAGATGGGAATGTTTGCTCTGGAATACAAACAGCCGATTCCAAAGTATGTGAAAACGATTGGTATCGTTACGGCTCCCACAGGAGCTGCAGTTTGGGATATCCGAAATATTGCAGGCAGAAGAAATCCTTATGTACAGTTGATTTTATATCCGGCGCTTGTGCAGGGAGAAGGCGCGGCCGAAAGTATTGTAAATGGGATACGCTGCTTAGATGAAATGGGATTGGATGTGCTGATTGTCGGCAGAGGCGGAGGTTCCATAGAAGATTTATGGGCATTCAATGAAGAAATTGTAGCGAGGGCGATTTTTGAATGTCAAACGCCTGTTATATCTGCAGTCGGGCATGAGACAGATACGACAATTGCAGATTTTGTGGCGGATCTCAGGGCTCCTACCCCATCGGCGGCAGCGGAGCTTGCTGTGTATAAATATGCGGATTTGTTGGAAGAATTAGAACAGTTTTACCATCAGTTTTTATCCGCGATGGAATGGAAAATAGAAGCAGAAAGAAACCGAAGCCGTCAGATTGGGCAGAGGATTCAGATGAAAAGCCCTGAGAATCAGTTGAATGAGAAGCGGCAGTATATGTTAAATTTAGAAGAAAAGCTAGACCAGCTTATCAAAAATAAAATTATCCAAATGCAGCACCGTCTTCAAATCTTTGCAGGACGTTTGGACGGAGTATCTCCGGCAAAGAAATTAAGTCAGGGTATGGCTTTTGTTGCGGACAGCGCGGGGAAGCGTATCAGCAGGATGTCCGGAGTATCGGCAGGAGATGAAATACAGGTACGTTTTGCAGATGGAACGGTATTTGCGGATGTGAAAGAAACCGCTCCATTGATTTGGCCAAAAGAAAGGGAATAAAGTATATGTCAGAGAAAAAGGAACCCGGCTTAGAAGAATTGTTTGGGCAGATGGAAGAAATTTTGGAAAAAATGGAAGAAAAAGATATATCTTTGGAAGATTCTTTTACTTTGTATGAGAAAGGCATGAAAAAATTAAAACAGTGCAATGCTAAGATAGATGAAGTGGAGAAGAAAATGCTTGTCATAAGCAGTCAGGGAACGTTAGAAGAATTTGAATGAGTGAGCGGTAAAGTGGAGGTGCGGCGCATGGAGATACAAAAAGAAATAGAAAAACGGATCAGTGAAATAGAATTTATCTTAAAAAAGTATCTGCCAAAAGAAGAAGGATACCAAAAGACAATATTAGAAGCAATGAATTACAGTATACTTGCTGGAGGAAAGCGACTTCGTCCGATGCTGATGTTAGAGACATACCGTTTGTTTGGCGGAGAATCAAAAGTGATAGAGCCGTTTGCAGCTGCAATTGAAATGATTCATACTTACTCTTTGGTGCATGACGATCTTCCGGCAATGGACAACGATGAATACCGCAGGGGAAAAAAGACGACGCACGCCGTATATGGAGAAGCAATGGGGATTTTAGCCGGGGACGCGTTGTTAAATTATGCGTATGAGACGGCGGCAGAAGCATTTTTGATGGAGCCGGAAAATGTACAAATTGGAAAAGCATTTTTTGTTTTTGCAAAAAAAGCAGGCGTATATGGGATGGTTGGAGGACAGACCGTAGATATAGAATCAGAAGGAAGCCAGATTTCAAAAGAAAAGCTGGAATTTATTTATCGTTTGAAAACAAGCGCATTGCTGGAGGCTTCTATGCTGACGGGTGCAATTTTGGCAGGGGCGTCAGAGGAAGATCAGCAGCTGATAGAACAGGCGGCAGAAGAAATCGGATTTGCATTTCAAATTCGGGATGATATTTTAGATATTACGAGTTCACTTGAAGTTCTTGGTAAACCGGTTGGAAGCGATGAAAAGAATCAGAAAGCGACGTATGCTGTTATGGAAGGAATAGAAGCGGCAGAAGCTAAAGTACAGCAGCTTTCCATTCAGGCAATGGAGCGGATACATTCTTTGCCGCAGCAAAATCTGTTTTTATCAGAATTATTACGATATTTAATACATCGGGAAAAATAGAGGTGCCAGATATGGTATTAGAGAAGATAAAGCAAGAGAATGACATAAAGGAGTTAAGTCAGGAAGAATTATTCTTATTGGCAGATGAAATTCGTGATTTTTTAATTCAAAAAATTTCTGTTACCGGCGGGCATCTGGCTTCAAATCTTGGAGTAGTTGAACTGACAATGGCATTGCATCTTGTGTTTGATTTGCCGAAGGATAAAATTGTCTGGGATGTGGGACATCAATCCTATACGCATAAAATTTTAACCGGAAGGCAGTCTGGTTTTGATGAACTGAGAAAGTATGGGGGGATGAGCGGCTTTCCGAAACGAAAAGAAAGCGACTGTGATTGTTTTGATACGGGCCACAGTTCTACTTCGATTTCGGCGGGCTTAGGCTATGCAATGGCAAGGCAGATAAAAGGCGGAGATTATAAAGTCGTATCAGTCGTGGGCGACGGCGCGATGACGGGAGGGATGGCCTATGAAGCATTAAACAATGCGTCCCGGATTCGCTCGAATTTTATTATTGTTTTAAACGACAATAATATGTCGATTTCTGAAAATGTCGGCGGGCTTTCCAGGCATTTGAATTCTCTTCGTACAACAGAATCTTATCAGGAAATTAAAACGGGCCTGGCAAACTCTTTGAGCCGGATTCCAATTTATGGGGAAGGGCTGGTTAGAAGGCTTCGAAAGACGAAAAGCGGTATCAAACAGCTTTTTCTGCCTGGGATGTTGTTTGAGAATATGGGGATTATGTATTTAGGGCCGATTGATGGACACGATATTTTAGGAATGGCAAAGGCGTTTCGCGAGGCGGCGAAATTTCAGGGACCCGTATTGGTGCATGTAATGACAAAAAAAGGCAAAGGGTATCTTCCGGCAGAACGGCATCCGGCAAGATTCCATGGAACAGAACCGTTTGAAATTGAGACGGGCCTTCCTAAGAAAAAGCGGGTGAAGGCAAACTATACAGATGTGTTTTCAACAGTTATGTATAAACTAGGCGGCAGAGACGAACGTATTGTAGCGTTGACGGCCGCTATGCTGGACGGAACAGGTTTAAAACGGTTTCACAATAAATATCCGGAACGGTTTTTTGACGTTGGAATTGCGGAGGAGCATATGGTGACGTTTGCAGCGGGATTAGCGGCGGCAGGGTTAAAACCGATTGTTGCGGTATATTCTTCTTTTTTGCAGCGGGCATATGACCAAATTTTGCACGACGTCTGTATCCAGAATCTTCCGGTTGTATTTGCTGTCGACCGCGCGGGTCTTGTTGGCAGCGACGGAGAGACGCATCAGGGGATTTTTGATATTTCCTACTTATCCAGTATTCCGAATATGACAATTTTAGCGCCGAAAAATAAGTGGGAACTTTCCGATATGATAAAATTTGCAGTAGATTTTCCGTCTCCGATTGCCATTCGTTATCCGCGGGGAGAAGCGTATGACGGTCTTTCGGATTTTCGGACGCCTATCGTATACGGAAAGAGTGAAATCATATATGAAGAAAGTGAAATTGCATTGATAGCGCTTGGAAGTATGGTAAAAACAGCAGAAAAAGTTTGGGAAACCTTAAAAAAAGAAGGGTATCCTTGTACGCTTATAAACGCGCGTTTTGCCAAGCCTTTGGATGAAGAATTACTGACAAGGCTGAGCAGGCAATATAAATTAATTGTGACATTAGAAGAAAATGTAATTTTGGGCGGTTTCGGAGAGCATATTACGAAATTTTTGTGCGGCGGTAAGACATGTCGTATTTTAAATATAGCAATACCGGATAATTATGTGGAACATGGAAATGTAGAAATTTTACGGAAAGAAATCGGTATTGACGAAGTATCAATTATAGAACGAGTGAAAGCAGAATTAGAACAGTTAGGATAGACGGGACAAATGAAAGAACGGTTGGATTTATTATTGGTTCAAAGAGGGATGGCTCCTTCCAGAGAAAAGGCAAAAACAATGATTATGGAAGGAAATGTATTTGTAAACCATCAGAGAGAAGATAAAGCGGGCAGCATGTTTCCTTCGGACTGCCAGATTGAAATTCATGGAAATACTTTAAAATACGTCAGCCGCGGCGGATTAAAACTTGAAAAAGCAATGACACATTTTCAAATTTCGTTACAGGATAAGATTTGTATGGATATAGGGGCTTCTACCGGAGGTTTTACAGACTGTATGCTGCAAAACGGCGCCAAAAAAGTCTATGCCGTAGACGTTGGATATGGGCAGTTTGCGTGGAAACTGCGTTGTGACGAGCGGGTGGTCTGTATGGAAAAGACGAATATCCGTTATGTAACTCCTTTGGATATAGAAGATATTTTAGATTTTGCTTCTGTGGATGTTTCCTTTATTTCCCTGACAAAAGTGCTTGAGCCGGCAAAGGCGCTTTTGTCAGAAAACGGCGAACTGGTGTGTCTGATTAAACCGCAGTTTGAGGCCGGAAGGGAAAAAGTGGGGAAAAAAGGCGTTGTCAGGGATAAACAGGTACATAAAGAAGTCTTATACAAAATCATAACTTATGCAAAAGAAATCGGATTTGACATATGGAATCTGGAATATTCTCCTATTAAAGGGCCGGAAGGGAATATTGAATATCTTTTATATATCAAAAAGAATGGGGAAGGAAATATGGGGACTGCTGTTGATGTGAATCATACAGTGGAGGAAGCACATTCCATATTGGAGTAGGAAGCATGAAGAATTTTTGTATCATCACCAATCCCTGCAAGGACAAAGATTTCAGACTGACAAACCAGATGAAATCTTTTATTGAATTAAAAGGCGGAAGCTGTTGTGTTGTGGAGGAAGGAGAAGAATTTCCAGATACAGTAGAAGGGGCTTTGGTACTTGGAGGAGATGGGACATTAATCCGAGCAGCGGGTGTGGCGTCTTTCAAAGAGATTCCATTGATTGGTGTTAATCTGGGGCATTTGGGTTATCTTTGTGAATTGGAAGAAGGCAACGTTTATTCTGCAATTGAAGAGATGATGCGGGACAACTATATCGTAGAAGAACGGATGATGCTGTGTGGTACAGATATTGCGCATACGGCGCTTAATGATATAGTAATATCCAGAAAGGGCGTTTTGCAGCTTGTAGAATTGATTGTATCTGTCAATGGTCTGTATCTCAATGCGTTTCGGGCGGATGGGATTATTGTAGCAACGCCTACGGGTTCCACTGGATACAGCATGTCGGCAGGCGGGCCGATTATAGACCCAAAAGCGCGTATGATACTGATTACACCCATCAATGCCCACGATTTGAATTCGAAAAGTATTATCATAGATGCAGAAGATGAAGTGACGATAGAGCTTAGGAGCAGGCAGAGCTTAAAAGATGAAAAAGTAGATGTCAATGTGGACGGAGAATTTGCATTAGAGCTTTCGGCAGGGGATTCCATTACAATTCAGGCGTCGGAACAGAAGACGAAGATTATGAAATTAAGTAAAATTAGTTTTTTGGAAATTTTGAGAAGAAAGATGCAGGGATATTGAATGAAATCAAGAAGACATGTCAAGATTTTAGAATTAATTGATAAAAACGACATAGAAACGCAGGAAGAACTTTCCGCTTTTTTGGAACGCGAGGGGTATCAGGTTACGCAGGCAACTGTATCGAGGGACATTCGAGAGTTAAAGCTGACAAAGGTAGCGATGGATAACGGCCGGCAAAAGTATGCGGCAATGCCCGAACATACAAAAGATTTGAAGGAAAAATATAAACATATTTTCCGAAATGGATTTGTTTCCATGGATATGGCTCAAAATATTTTAGTTGTAAAAACCGTTGCAGGCATGGCAATGGCAGTTGCAGCCGCATTAGACGCGATGGACTGCCGTGAAATTGTAGGAAGTATTGCCGGAGACGACACCGTGATGTGCGCAGTTCGAACCGTAGAAGAAACGGAAGCGTTGATGGGGCGGCTGCATAAGATGATGGAAGAATAGGAGAATATATGCTACAAAATTTACATGTGAAAAATCTGGCTTTAATTGATGAAGCTGAAGTGGAATTTACACCGGGACTTAATATTATGACCGGCGAGACAGGGGCCGGAAAATCTATTATTATAGGCTCCATAAATCTTGCGCTTGGAGGAAAACTGCCTAAGGAAATGATTCGGGAAAATGCGCCGTACGGATTGGTGGAATTGACATTTAAAGTAGAAAACGAACAGTTAAAGCAGGCGCTTGGTGCAATGGATATTTTTCCAGAAGACGACAGCCTGATTTTGAGCAGAAAAATTGTAAATGGCAGAAGTGTTTTGCGAATCAATGCAGAGACCGTCCCAATTTCGAAAGTAAAGGAAGTGGCTTCTCTTTTCATTGATATTCATGGGCAGCATGAACACCAGTCTCTTTTGGTAAAGAAGAATCATCTGAATATTCTGGACAGTTATGCGAAAAACCGTATCCTTAAGACAAAAGAAAAATTAAAATCTTCTTATGAAAGTTATAAAAAAGCAAAAGACAAACTGGAATCTGCAAGTCTAAACGCATCAGAACGCGAGCGTGAAATTTCGTTTTTGGAATATGAAGTAAATGAAATCGAAGAAGCGCACTTAATCTGTGGAGAGGATGAACAGCTGGAACTGGAATACAGGCGTCTGCTGCATGGGCAAAAGATTTTGGAATCTGTTTCGCTTGCCTACGAAAAATCGAGTGAAGGATTTGATTCAGCGACCAATCAAATCAGTTATGCGCTGAAACAAATTTCGTCTGTTTCGGAATATGATGAACCTTTGACGGGATTTGAAAATCAGTTGATAGAAATTGACAGCCTTTTGAATGATTTTAACCGCGAGCTGGCAGACTATATTTCAGATACTTCGTTTGACGAAGAGACATTTGCAGAAGTGGAACACAGACTAGACGAGGTGAACCGACTAAAAGCAAAATACGGAAAGACAATCGAAGAAATTTTAACATCATTAGAAGAAAAAAAAGCAAGGCTTACAGAGCTTATGGATTACGATTCTTATCTTTCTAATTTGCAGAAAACTTTTGCAAAAAGTGAAAAAGAAGTCAAAACTTATGCGGATAAAGCATCAAAAATCCGTAAAGAAGCGGCGTTAGAATTAACAGAAGCAATTAAAAAAGAGCTAGTGGATTTGAATTTTTTGGAAGTGTCTTTTTCCATGAATTTTAATAAATTAAATCATTATACAGCAAATGGATATGACGATGCAGAATTTTTGATTTCTACAAATCCTGGAGAACCGGAAAAATCTTTGGAAAAGGTTGCCTCAGGCGGCGAGCTTTCCAGGATTATGCTTGCCATCAAAACTGTTTTAGCGGAGATTGACGCGGTAGATACGTTGATTTTTGATGAGATTGATACGGGAATCAGCGGCAGGACAGCGCAAATGGTTTCAGAGAAAATGAATCTGCTGGGCAGGTCGCATCAAGTGATTTGTATTACGCATCTTCCGCAGATTGCAGCTATGGCGGACAGTCATTATCTGATTGAGAAGTCTGTTTCAAATCAGACGACGATTTCTACAATACGTGCATTGGAGGAAAAAGAGTGTGTCGGCGAACTGGCAAGAATGATTGGCGGTGTTAAAATTACAGATACTGTGATGAAAAGTGCAGGAGAAATGAAAGAATTGGCAGCAAATACAAAAAAAACATTGGGTGAACTTTCATAATTTGTACATACTAAGAAGGATATTTGGTATCCTTCTTTTTATTTGCATATTTTTGCACGGGGAAAAGGAAACGAAAGGGGTTTTTGCAATGAATTATCATAAATTCCAAAAATACAGAAAAGAATTTTTTTTGGCGGCTTTCTTATATCTGATAATTTTTTCCGGGCAGCTTCTGTATGATTCTATACCGGATGAAATTTATGCTGTAAGCGGGCAGGAAGAGGGGATTTGTTTTTCTTCTGTCCCGGTCACAGTGGAAAAAGTACAAGAGACGATTCCCGTATTTCATAATATAAATCAGACAAAAGATTTTACATTGACTTGTAAGTTTTTAAATTGGATACCAGTGAAAGAAGTTTCTGTTCATGTCGTAGAACCGGATTATGTGATTCCATCTGGGATTCCAATTGGGATCTATACGAAAACAAAAGGCGTACTTATTATTGGGACAGGCAAGGTGACAGCTGCAGATGGATTGACATATGATCCGGCAGATCAGATTGTGAGAAGCGGGGATTACATTACGGCAGTAAATGGGACTGCCATTTCCGAAAAAGAAGAACTGGTAAATTTTGTAAACCAGTGCGGTGGACAGCCGTTGATTTTGGGAATTTTAAGAGATGAAGCAGTGATTGAGGTAAAGATTGACCCAATCATATTAGAAGATGGTTCCTATAAAATCGGTATATGGGTCAGGGACGATATGGCGGGAGTAGGCACTATGACCTATGTAAAAAAAGATTTGGAATATGGGGCGTTGGGGCATCCGGTCAGCGACGCGGATACCGGAAGTATGATTGAGCTTTCTGGAGGGACAGTGTATCAGACTCAAATTGTAGGAATCGTAAAAGGAGAAAACGGCTCTCCAGGAGAATTAACCGGTATTATAGATTATAAAGAAAAATATTGCCTGGGAGATATTAAGGAAAATACGAAAACTGGTATTTATGGTACTGTCAACCAAATACCAGAAGGAATGAAAGAATCTTATGCCGAAGTCTGTATGAAGCAGGATATTCAAAAGGGGTCTGCATATATTCTCTCTTCCCTGGACGGTACGATGCGCCAATACCAAATCGAAATTGATGATATTGATTTTAATAATAAAGAAGAAAATAAAGGAATCTTATTTCATGTAACAGATGAGAAACTATTAAATGAAACGGGGGGTATTGTGCAGGGGATGAGCGGCAGCCCCATTTTGCAGGATGGGAAAATTATCGGGGCGGTTACGCATGTGTTTGTTTCGGACGCGACGAAGGGATATGGGGTGTTTATTGAGAAGATGATGGAGCATTAGAGGTTGTCAGACAGAGACAAAAAAGAACGCAACTGGAATTTTGAAAACAGTTGCGTTTTTTTGTTCTGAGTTAAACTGTATTTAAAGTTTCCTGCATTATCCATAAAAATTTCTTTTTTGAAGATTTCAGAAAGTCTATTCCATTTAGTTAATCGAAGTTATAAAATAAAGCCAGTGACAAATCGGGAATAATTACAGCGGCCATAAAGACGATAGTCTGACGCTGATCGAGTGTCTCGCAGACAAAATTAAAACGCATGATGAAAAGCGTTCATTTTGCGAATGGTTTCAAGGACGAGCGCCTGAAACGGGTTGCGTTTATTCTTACGGATGAAATTGAGAAATATCTGACCTTAAATAAATTCCTTGACCACGATACCTCTGTTGAATTTTTTAATAATAAAATCACATCTGCTGATTTTGTCATAAATGCGGCTTCTCTGGTCGAAGCTGCATTTGAAAGCTTATGTATCTGCAAAGTTTTGCCGCTGTTTTGTTATCGAAATGTGGCGAAGCAGACAATTGTAGAAAGGCTTCGGCTGCAGGAAAAAAATGACATAAAAATTCTATCGTAAAAAAAGATAAATGCGAAAGAATACCGCATTTATCTTTTTTCGTTTTGTATTTTATTATTGTATAAATTGAATAATATCAGAAACCTGGCCGTAGCAGTTATCCCAATCGCCTCCGGCTGGAAGTCCGGATACGGGACCGGAAATGGTAATTGTACCATCTTTTTTTACTTTATTTTTAATGGTTTTACATGTTTGAAATTCATGTCTGCCCCATACTTTCTTTGGATCATATTTGCCGCCGGCTTTGCATTTGATATTTTTGAATACAGCGTTTACTTTGTCGCCGTTTAATCTTGCAGAGCCTTCGACTCTTAAATACAACTGTTGTCTGGCAAGACCGGAGTTGGAAAAACTGCCGATTTTTTTATAGTCTAAATATACGGATCCACGTCCGTTTTTATCAATTGTAAGCATTAAATGATAAGTTTTTCCCAGTTTTAATGATTTGTTGCCTGGTCTTGTGTACTGTTGGCCGCCGGCGTTGTTATGGGCAACATTTTCGATTAACGCCATTGTTTTTCCAGTGTATGGTGCGACTGCACAGGAATCGTACTGCAAACCAAAAGAGACGGCTGAGGTTGGCGTGCAGATAACAAGTTTTGCATGATACCCGGTTCCGGATCCTGTCAGAGTAACGTCTGCTTCAATCGTTGCTTCCGATTTGGTATTTGAAATTGTGCTTACTTTTTTTAATTTAATTTTTTTAGACGCGCTCCAGTCACTATAAATCTTACCGGATTTTACAAAGCTCCGTATACGGACATAGTGTGTTTTTCCAGGTACAGTATTTGTTAGCACTTGACTTGCAGAGCCTTTTTTTGCTACGATAGTTTCCGCTTTTTTAAAATTTTTCTTTGTGGAGTATTGAATTTCATAGCCGTCTGCCTGTGGAATTTTGCTGTATTTTACTTTGATTGTGACAGGCGAAGCTTTTTTTACACTCTTAATACTTGGAGCCAGAAGTTTCCAGCGGGCATATAATGTGACAGTTTTTCCACGGTTTTCAGCTGTCGCAAGCGGCGCTGCAGATGCAGTGTCAGAAAAAGCGGCGCCTGTTCCGTCTGCTTTTGTATTCCAGCCTTCAAATAGAAATCCTTCTCTTGCGAACGCATTTGCAGTCAGCGGAGTTTGGGAGCCAATAGTAACAGTCTGGTTTGCCATAACTCCGGCGCCGCCGTTTGCCTGAAAGACAATGGTAACGCTGTTTGCCGGATCTGCTGTCTCAGTGGCGTAGACCGGATATGCACAAAACAGCAGGACTAGGGTTGTAAGTAACGTGATACATGCTTTTTTCATTTCTTATCCTTCCTTCTTTCTATAAATTTTGCATTTTTATTGTATCATAAATAGGGTACATGTCAACTCTATCGAGTAACAAAATATATTCTATTAAATTATTTTAATTCATAATTTATATGAAAAAATTAACTGACATGATTCGACACAATATCAAATAGAAGTTTTCATTACTGCAAATTTAGATTTATGAGTTGACAGTGATTTGACAGTGATACAGACAACTCGACTTTCACTGTCGAAAACTGCGAAATTTTTAGATTGAATCAAGGGAGTGAGATGCTTATAATACAAATAGTCTCGGTTTTAGCCAAAAGATTTTAGAAAGGATTGTGGAAATTAAACGAACAAAACGTTTTAGTGAGAGGGGAATGGTGAAATGGGTAAATTAAATGTTGCAATTGCAGACGATAATGAAAGAATGCTGCGGTTATTGGGAGATATTATTCGTATGGATGAAGATTTAGAAGTAGTCGGAACTGCAAAAGATGGGGAAGAAGCATGTCAGATGATTAAAGATAAGGAGCCGGATGTTGTATTATTAGATATTGTAATGCCAAAATTAGATGGTTTGGGCGTTTTGGATAAAGTAAACCATGATTCGACAATCAAAAAACATCCGTCATTTATCATGATAAGCGCAATTGGGAATGAGAAAATTACAGAAGAAGCATTTTTGTCCGGTGCAAATTATTATATTATGAAACCATTTGACAATGATATGGTAATTAAACAAATCAAACAGGTAAAGAAGAAAATGTCTGAACCGGTAAAAGCTGGGGAAATCAGTAAAATCAGCGCATTTGAAAAATATGCGTCGAACGAAGAAAAAGAAGTAAGGAATTTAGAAACAGATGTGACAAGTATTATCCATGAAATTGGAGTTCCGGCACATATCAAAGGTTATCAGTATTTAAGAGAAGCAATTATGATGTCTGTGGACGAGATTGATATGTTAAATTCCATTACAAAAATCTTATATCCTACAATTGCAAAAAAATATCAGACGACTCCAAGCAGAGTAGAGCGCGCCATCCGACATGCAATAGAAGTGGCGTGGAGCAGAGGAAAAATGGATACGATTGATGAATTGTTTGGTTATACAATCAATAATGGAAAAGGAAAACCGACAAATTCAGAGTTTATTGCACTGATAGCAGATAAAATCCGTTTGGATTATAAACATAATAAAAATTTTTAGCCTTTTTATTACATTGGAAATAGGGTATAATAGACCTTGTCATATGAAAAAATATGGGAGGTCTATTTTTATGAAAAAAATTCTTTTTGCGTCGTCAGAGGCAGTGCCTTTTATAAAAACAGGCGGCCTTGCAGATGTCGTTGGTTCTCTGCCAAAATATTTCGATCGCAAGAAATATGATGTTCGGGTTATTCTGCCTAAATATTTATGTATGGATAAAAAATGGCAGAAACGTTTGAAAAAGGTGGCAGATTTTAAAGTTCAGCTTGGATGGAGAAATCAGTATGCAGGGATATTACAGACTAAGGCAGACGGTATCTGGTATTATTTCATAGATAATGAATTTTATTTTGCTGGAGACCATCCTTATGGGGAGATCTATCAGGATGTTGAAAAATTTGCATTTTTTTCAAAAGCAGTTTTAGAGGCTTTAGATAAAATTAATTTTATACCGGATGTACTTCACTGCAATGACTGGCAGACAGGGATGATTCCCGTATTTCTGGATCAAGTGTATCGTAAAAAAGCAGAATATCAAAAAATACATACGGTATTTTCTATACACAATATTCGCTTTCAGGGCAGATGGATTTTACATGAAGTACAAGACATTACCGGACTGCCGAATGAACTATTTACGATGCATGGGATTGAAAGTTACGGCGAGTCGAATTATTTAAAAGGCGGGATACTCTTTTCTGACGCAGTGACAACTGTGAGTAAAACATATGCGCAGGAAATTATGACGCCGGAAGGCGGCAGCGGTTTGGACGGTGTGTTAAAAAGCTGCAGCCATAAACTGCATGGTATTTTAAACGGACTGGATTATGAAGTATATAACCCAAAGAAAGATTCTGATATTGCAGCCAAGTTCCATGTAAAAAATGTAGCGGTCCAAAAGCCAAAAAATAAAGCAAAACTTCAAGAAATGATGAAACTGCCCATACAGCCGGATGTATTTCTTATCGGCATTGTATCCCGTATGACAGATCAGAAAGGATTTGATTTAGTTGCTTATATCCTGGACGAACTTTTAGAAAAAGAAAATATTCAGATAGCAGCGCTTGGAACGGGCGAAGAACGTTATGAGAATATGTTCCGCCATTTTGAGGCGAAATATCCCCAAAAGCTTTCTGCCGTGATTGGTTATTCAGAGAGCGCCGCCCATCAGATTTATGCAGGGGCGGATGCATTTTTAATGCCTTCTTTATTTGAACCATGCGGATTAAGCCAGCTTATCAGCTTGCGGTATGGAACAGTGCCGATTGTACGTGAAACGGGAGGTTTAAAGGATACCGTAGAGCCTTACAATCAGTATACGCAGGAGGGTACCGGATTTTCTTTTTCTAATTATAACGCGCATGAAATGGCTGGTATCATTCGTTACGCCAAGGAAATATATGATACCCAAAAAGCGCAGTGGCATGATTTGATTGTACGCGGTATGAAAAAGGATTTTTCCTGGGAGAATTCTGTAAAAGATTATGAAAGGCTCTACGATAGTTTTTAATTTGTTATTGTGTTATAAATCCAAGATTTTGCTTGAATATATAAACATGATTGGACAAAATTTCTTCTTTTAAGACATGAGATTGATTGACGTCCTGTATAATGCAGTTTAAATCGGATGTATGAGTATCCGGTTGTATTGGAAGCAGAAGGACTTCATGGATACTGCTTGGCAGGATATACAAATCGCTGTTTAGCTTTCCGGAAAAATAAGATAAAACATCTGGATAGAGTATGGCGGACGCTCCATAAAGTTTCTCGGAATTAGAAAGGACATACATCTGGGCCGTTTCTTTTGCATCGGAATTACATGCTTCTTCCCACAGATTTGGGCACAAAGATTTTAATGTGTTTTCCATACTGTCTATTGTGTAGGGCAGCAGGATAGGTGTGTTTTTTACTGCAAGTTCATACAAATCCTCCGCTTTTATATCCCAGAGTTTCAGGTGGTGTAGATGGATTAAAATAGAGGCGGCGCCGCTTGGGGTATCCGGCATAAAACAGCAGAAGACGACGGCCAAATCCAGAAAGCAAAAGTGGGGAACATCTTTTAATAGAAATTGATTTTGTTTGTAGTTTACCAGCTTGTAGATTATGTGGTATTTTACTTTTTCATAGTCGGTAAAAAAAGAAAAATCGATATTTTCTGTTGGAAGGTTTTTCTGATAAAGTTCAATGATTTCTTCTAAAATGCGGTCAAATGTTTTCCCGGCAAGGTAATCTTCGTAATAATCATTGAGATAAATCGTTGGGGAAATATTGATGGAGGCGTCTTGAATTGTCAGTCCGTCCAGATGGATATTGTTGTTTTTTATGATGGGCTGCAAAGATACAACCGTATGGTTTCCAAAATATTTTTGAATGGAAGCTGCTGTGGATGTTTTAAATGTTTCGTAGTTCATGTAAGGACTCCTTATCGTCAACGGGGATTATATGCATGAAATTGCTAGATATTACCCAGCAGGGTATAGAATAAAAGACTGCTTTATTATAATGTTTTTTGAAGGAAAATGCAAGGATATTATATATTTTAAATACAAAAAAGGAGAGTTACATAATGAAAAAAATTTTAACCACACGCCTCTGTGTCTATATGCTGCTGGCGTTTGTATTGACGATTTCTGCAATTTTTGCTTTACAGACGCTTACAAACCAAAACAATAATACGGCGTCCAGCAAGGCAAAATTAGAAGATGTCAGGCAAAAGCTGCTCAATAATGAAGAAAATATCCAAAATCTCAGTGATAATCTTGGAGAAAGTCTTTTGGCAAAAACAAGGGCGTTTGCCGATTTGTTAGCGTTGGATCCTTCGATTGTTCAGGATACAGTCAGATTGCAGGAATTAACAGACAGACTCATTGTAGACCAGCTTCATGTCATTGATAAAGACGGGATTATTGTTGGCAGCAGTATCGAAGATTATATTGGCTTTGATATGAAGAGCGGGGAACAGTCAAATGAATTTATGGTAATTGTAGAGGATCCGTCTATTGAAATTGTACAAGAACCGCAGATGAATGTTGCAGAGGGTACGATTGTGCAGTACAGCGGCATTACAAGAAAGGACGATAAAGGTCTGGTACAGGTAGGCGTCCGTCCTGAGATTTTGCAGGATATGCTGTCTGGTACGGAAATAGACGTTGTGTTAGGTGAAATGGATTTTGGCGATACCGGATATGTATATGCCATTGATGCAGCAAGCGGAGAGATTTTGGCGCATCCAAATACAGAACTCATTGGAACAAAAGCTGCTGACGCCGGATTTCCGAAAGATTGGACGGGAAAAGGAAAGGCGGTAATCAATGGAGTAAAAGGTTATTATGTGGCGGAAGAACATGAAGATCAAGTGATAGGAACCTTCCTTCCGGCCGGCGAATACTATTTGAAACGCCGAAATCAGACGCTTTTAGTCTCTTTTAGTATGCTGATTATTTTTGGTATACTGTTATGGATGATTAACAGAATGATTGACAGTAAAATTGTACAGGGTATTTATAAAATTACTAATTCTACGAGAGAAATTGCAGAAGGTAATTTTGATATTGTGGTAGAACAAGCGGATAATCCTGAGTTTTCCATGCTTTCTGAGAATATCAATACGATGGTAGACAGTATCTGCCGGAATATAAAGGAAAATGAAAAATTGTTGGAGCGGCAGAAAGAAGACATGGAGCATAACCGGCAGATGATTGAAAATGTAAAAAATGCCTGTATGGATTTAGACCATGTTTCTGGTGAAACGTTAGATAATGCAGATAATATTTACAATGGTACGGGGGAACAGGAAAGAGCCGTAGAGGACTTGAAACAAATTATGGACAGACTGAAGCAGGAACTGAATGAGAATGTCAGCGTTTCTGCAAACATTAAGGAGAAAATGGAACGTACGGAAGAAAAAATTCGAAAAACGCAGTCCCAGATGGGACTTTTGACGGATTCCATGCAAAATATCAGTGAAATGTCTATGGCAATTGAGACGATTATTGGCGAAATCAATTCCATTGCGCATCAGACCAATATGCTTTCTTTGAACGCTTCTATTGAAGCTGCAAGAGCAGGGGAAATGGGAAAAGGTTTTGCTGTTGTGGCAACGCAGGTTGGCGAGCTTGCAGCAAGAAGCGCACAGGCGGCAAAGGAAACAAATGAATTGATTACAAATTCTATCAAAGCCGTAGAAGATGGAAAAGAAATTACAAATCAGACGGTGGAGGCATTTGGGATTGCCGCCAATAATATTGAGAAAGCAAATCAGGATGTGGAGAAGATTACTGGTTTGGTAAGGCAAAATGTTGCGATTGTGTCAGATGCTGTAAATCAGATAGCAAGGATTTCCGGCGTTGTAGAGGAGAATGTCCAAATTTCCCATAACACAAAAGAAGTGTCGGCAAATATGGCGGATGTAGCGGGGAAATTGTTGGAGATTGTGGAATCATAGGTTTCAATAAAGGGTTATAGTATGGTTTATATATTTACGGCAATGTATTGCGAGGCGCATGCGTTTATCGATTTTTTCCATTTAAAAAAGGATACAAGTCAGACTCGTTTTCAGGTATTTTATAATGAAAAAGAGCAGATACTGCTGACAGTGACAGGGACTGGGATGCTTGCGGCTTCTGTCGCTGTCAGCAGTATTTGTACAGCGTATGGGGCAAAAGGAGAAGATTTTTTGGTGAATCTTGGATGTGCTGCCGGGAGAGGAGAGAAAAACCAGATTTTTTTATGTCATAAAATTTCTGATACGACAACCAATCAGACGTTTTATCCAGATGTTTTGTACCGTCATCCGTTTTTAGAGACGGAGATTATGACGGTTGCAAAACCTTTAAAAAAAGTAAAAAAGAACGAAGGGAACATACTTTATGATATGGAAGCGTCTGCTGTTTATCAGGCTGGCATATATTTCTTTGGGACACATCAAATGAGTTTTTTAAAGGCAGTTTCGGATTCTGGGACAGACTTAAGTCATGTGACGCCAAAAGAGGTGGAACAGATATTTTGTTTAAATATGGAAAGTATTGTAGATTATATCAAAAGGCTTCAAAAGGCAGGAAGAGCCCAAAAAAGGGTGGAACCGGATGGAAATCTGTTTGGGAAACTTTGCCGCGATTTGCATTGTTCTAAGGCAATGGCGGATACGCTGTTTTTTTATCTGCGTTATTGTGTGTTAGCAGATATTGATGTTTTCTCTGTGGTTTCAGAATTGTATAAAACGCATCGTCTGCCCTGTAAAGATAAAAGGGAAGGAAAGGTTTGTTTTGAAGAGCTTAAAAGAAGATTATTATAATTCGCTTTTTTCTCACATTTATGTCGAAAAATCGGTTCGTACGCATGTTAGGACGCAGAGAATTTTGTCGAAATTTCCGAACGCACATATTATAGAAATTGAACACTATAAAGATGTCTTTAGCAGGAGAAAACAAAATTATGTCTTACAGCACCGTTCTCAAAATTTAATTCTCGCGGCAAAAGCAGGAAATTTGATTTATAAAGGAGCGCCGGTCTGCCAGAATTTTGGAAATGAATATTTTTATTATACTTCCTGTATGATGAATTGTGTGTATGACTGTGAATATTGTTATTTAAAGGGGATGTATCCTTCTGGGAATCTGGTTGTATTTGTGAATTTAGAAGATTTTTTTGATAAAACGCAAGAGTTGTTAAAGGAACATCCGGTATATCTTTGCGTATCTTATGATACGGATTTGCTTGCATTTGAATCTGTTTTGGGATATGCAGGAGAATGGGCTTCATTTCTAAAACAAAATCCAAATCTGCAGATTGAAATTCGGACAAAGTCAGCGGGATTTTTAAATATCAGACAGTTTAGACCTGTTTTTGGTATGATTACAGCAGTAACATTGTCTCCACAGATGGTAATTGATGCTTATGAGCATGGGACGCCGTCGCTTGTACGGCGTTTGGAATGTGTGGCCCAGGCACAGAGAAACGGGTTTGCGGTCCGTCTGTGTTTTGATCCAATGATTTATTGTCCGGATTGGGAAGCGCAGTATGAACAAATGTTAGATCAGGTATTTTTAAAGATAGATATGAAGCAAATCAAAGATGTAAGTATTGGAACTTTTCGCGTTTCGCGGAAATATTTAAAAAATATGCGAAAAGACAATCCAGATTCTGTTATTGTGCAGTTTCCATATGAGAATATTGGCGGAATTTGCCAATATCCCAAAGAATTGACAAATCGGATGGAGACATTTCTTTTGGCACGTCTAAAAGAACAGATAAAAGAAGACCAGATTTTTTTGTGGGAAAAGGAGAATCGGATATGAAGGCAGCAATTTTGACAGGAGCTTCTTCTGGAATTGGACTTGCCGTTGCAAATAGGCTTTGTACGCTTGGATATGAGGTATTTGGATTTGGCAGAAATTTTGATACGAAAGAATTTGAGCAGGCGAATTTGCCAAAGGAATTCTTTCACCCAATTGTCTGTGATTTGCTGGATACGAAAAAATTAATCGAATCCGTGAAAAGAATTACAGCGCAAAAGGATGTGTATGTATTGGTGAATAATGCAGGAACGGCTTATTATGGACTGCATGAAGAATTAAATCCGCAAAAAATCCAGCAGATGGTAAGGGTTAATTTAGAAGTTCCGATGATACTTGCGCAGCAGCTTCTTCGGATATTAAAAAAACATGCAGGATATATGATTAATATTGCTTCAGTTACGGCAAATGGGACGAATCCGCATGGATGTGCATATGGGGCGACAAAAGCAGGGCTTTCGAGTTTTTCGCATAGTTTGTTTGAGGAAGCAAGAAAATACGGGGTGAAAGTGGTGACGGTATTTCCGGATATGACGCGAACAAATCTCTATCGGAACGCGGATTTTCAGGAAAGTGAAGAAATTATGGCGCGTCTGCTTCCATCAGAAGTGGCACAGGCGGTAGAATTTGCTTTAAATCAGCGGGAGGGGCTTGTGGTTTCGGATATTACATTAAAACCACAGCTCCACCGCATTCAAAGAAAAAAAAGAGAGTTTTAAATTAATTCTTTTGCAAGCGACTCAATCTGTGCAGCGCTGTTGTCGTTTAATGCAGACATGATTTGTACGGAAGTATCTGTAAAGGTAAGGTTTTTGCAGCCTTCCAGCATTTTTTGCATTGTTTTAACAGCGGTTGGCGCCCAGGAACCGTTTTCCATAAGACCAATGGTGCGGTTTTGGAAATTGCGTTCGGTCAGGTCATGGATGAATTCACGCATGAATGGGAAGACGTCTCCATTGTAAGTTGTGGTTGCTAAAACAAGTTTTCCGTAACGGAATGCATCTTCTACGGCTTCTGCCATGTCGCAGCGCGCCAAATCGTTGACAACAACTTTCGGACAGCCGAATGATTCCAATTTTTCTGCAAGCAGCTCGACCGCTTTTTTTGTATTGCCATAAACGGAAGTATAGGCAATCATAACGCCTTCGGTTTCTACGGAATAGGAAGACCATGTATTGTATAAATCTAAGTAATAACCTAAGTTTTCTTTTAAAATCGGACCATGTAAAGGACAGATAGTAGAAATGTCAAGACCGGCAGCTTTTTTCAAAAGGTTTTGTACCTGTACGCCGAATTTTCCTACAATTCCAATATAATAACGGCGTGCTTCGCATGCCCAGTCTTCTTCAACGTCCAGCGCGCCGAATTTGCCGAATCCATCAGCGGAAAACAGGACCTTATCATAAGAATCATATGTGACGATAACTTCCGGCCAGTGTACCATCGGGGCGGCGATAAAAGATAATTCGTGCTTGCCAAGGGAGAGAGTGTCTCCTTCTTTGACGATAATCTGCCTGTCTGCAAAATCAGTTCCAAAGAATTGTTTCATCATGGTAAATGCTTTTGCACTGGATACAATTTTAGCGGAAGGGTATGTTTCCATAAAAACTGCAATATTAGCAGAATGGTCTGGTTCCATATGTTGTACAATTAAATAATCCGGCGCTTTTTCAGAAGTGATGTCCGCTACGTTTTTTAGCCATTCTTCTTTGAAATTTGCGTCTACTGTGTCAAAAACGGCAATTTTTTCGTCTAAAATGACATAGGAATTGTATGCCATACCGTTTTCTACAATATACTGTCCCTCAAAAAGATCAATTTCATGATCATTGACGCCGGCATATTTGATATCGTTTGTGATTTCCATTTTTGTACACTCCTTTGTTTTTCTGTTATTTTTTGGGTGTTTCTATTATACTGAATGTGCAGTGGCTTGTAAAGTGGGTAAGCGTTAAAATCATGGGAAAGAAATTTATATGTGAAATGGAATAGGAGGACAGTTTTGAAAATTGACAGGTTAATTGGAATTTTATCGGTTTTAATTCAGAAAAAGAAATGTTTCGTATCCGAAGTTAGAGAATGAAAAAATTTTTCCCAGAGGAGTTCGTGTAAAGGCCTTATTTGAAGCGGGATGTAAACAGGATCAGGTTATTTTGTTGGAGCCAAAAGAAATAAGAGATGAAATTCAAACGGTTCTAAAAAGGATGATAAAACAATACGAAAGAAGCGGTATCTAATTTTTAATCAGATACCGCTTCTAAACTATGCTGTCCATGGGATCTACCTCCATCTTTATTTTCAAAAATCCATGAAATAAATCTTCATCTTCTGTTTTCCATGACTTGTGAACCAGCCCATCCTGTTCTCTTTTTTATTCTTCATGGTTTCTGTTCTGTATTTATTTCTTGAACTCTTGTTTCAAATTCTGTTTTTAAAATGAATTCTGATCATCTTATGTTTTCAATGGACCGTACCTCCAATTCTTAGATTTTTCTTTGTTTGATTTGATGTATTTATTGTATCGAAAAAAAGTTGTTTTGTCAATAAAAAATATGAAAATTATCTATAAGTAATGTTTATGTATAATCTATTTGTTATAAGTCGTATAAAAAACTGACAATTTACAAGAGGAGATACGTTTCATATACAGATGGAAAAGTATAAATACGGCAAGATATGAAAAAAATATAAATTGAAAATTCACTCTATACATGATAAGAAATTTATGGTAATATACACGTAGTAATCAAAACTACATGATGTAGAAAGTATTAACATAAAACATAGATATTCATTTTGGAGGTAACAGCAGATGTATAAGATAATCATCGACAGTTGTGGAGAATTAACGGAAGAGTTAAAAAATGACGGACATTATGTCAACGTCGCTTTGGAAATGGAAGTAAATGGGGAGCGGATTGTAGATGATAAAACGTTTAACCAGTCGGAGTTTTTAAAGAAAATAAAGGAAAGCCCCATTGGGCCGAAATCTTCTTGTCCTTCTCCAGAGAGTTATATGCAGCTGTATAAAGGGGAAGAGGAACATATATATGTAGTGACATTATCTAAGGAATTGAGCGGTTCTTATAACAGTGCAGAACTTGCTAAAAAACTATACGAAGAGGAGTATGGTGAAAATTCTAAGAAGATTTATATTTTCAATTCCAGGTCTGCTTCAATCGGGGAGACATTGATTGGGATGAAAATACAGGAATGTGAAGAGGCAAAAATGGCATTTGAAGATATTGTAGAGAAGGTAGAGCATTATATTGACAGCCAACACACATATTTTGTTTTAGAGACGTTAGAAACACTTCGAAAAAACGGAAGGCTCAGCAATTTAAAGGCGCTTGTGGCAAATACTTTAAATATCAAGCCCGTAATGGGTTCTACGCCGAACGGAGAGATTTGCCAGCTGGGACAGGCGCGCGGCATGAAAAAAGCATTAAAGTTAATGATCGAAGAAGTGTTAAAAGGCGTAAAAGACAGTAAAAGCTGTACGCTTGGAATTTCACACTGCAACTGTCCGCAGCGTGCAAATGAAATAAAAGAAGAAATATTAAAATTAGCAGAGTTTAAGAAAATTGTCGTTGTGGATACTGCCGGAATCAGCAGCATGTATGCCAATGACGGCGGTGTGATTATGGCGGTTTAAAAGAATGGAATATCAAGAAATCATTCAGAAAATTCAAAAGAAAAGACGGTTTCAAACACTTCCGGGTGTTGAAATAAGTAAACAAATACTGGCTGCTTTAGACAGACCCGATAGGCATCTTGCATTTATCCATATTGCAGGCACGAATGGGAAAGGCTCTACGGCAGCTTTTCTATGTTCGGTGTTAAGGGAGGCTGGAATAAAAACAGGTTTGTTTACGTCGCCGCATTTAATTGATTTTACAGAGCGGATTCAGGTAGACGGTACGCAGATTCCAAAGAACAAAGCGGCGGAAATCGGAGAGAGGCTTTTGGGGTTAAAATTAGATGTGGAACCATCTATGTTTGATTATTGCTTTGCAATGGCGCTGCTTTATTTTAAAGAGCAGAGGTGTCAGCTTGTCATATTGGAAACGGGGCTTGGAGGGCGGCTGGATTCTACAAATGCTATTGAGGCGCCGCTTGTGAGCATTCTTACAAAAGTGGGATATGACCATACAGAAATCCTGGGAAATTCTTTAGAAGAAATTGCGTCAGAAAAGGCAGGGATTTTGAAAAAAGGAACAAGGGCCGTTTTAGAAAGCCAGTATCCGGAAGTATCAGACGTCTTTCGGCAGACATGTAAAAGGCTTGACATTCCTTTTTGCGAAATCATACCGTCGCAGATTGTCTCACAAGACGGTGAATTTTCTTATCCAAATGAAAAGCCGTACCAGACGAAGCTGCTGGGAAAATTCCAAAAAGAAAATGCCCTTGCCGCCGTATTAGCGGCAAGGGAACTGATAAAACTGGGGTATCCGGTTAAAGAAGAAGCGCTGCATCGTGGAATCGCTCATGCAGTCTGGAGCGGCAGAATGGAAGTCGTATGCCAAAATCCGTTTCTTTTAATTGACGGAGCGCATAATGAGAACGGAGTAGCTGCTCTGGCAGAGAGTTTAAAAATGTTATATCCGAATGAAACGTTTCATTTCATTATGGGCGTGCTGGCAGATAAAGAATATGAGAAAATGGCGGAAATAATTGTGCCGCTGGCAGAAAAAGTGACGACGGTGACGCCGGAGAGTGCGCGGGCGCTGTCAGGGGAGAAGTTAGCGGGATATTTGAAACATGCAGGCGTGAAAGCGGAGAATAAAACAAATATCAGTGAAGTTTTTCAGCCGTTTTTATCTCAAGGCGACAAAAAGTTTATGGGTACGCGTACGGTTGCCTTTGGTTCGCTTTATTTTATTGGGGAAATAAAAGAATTTTTCTCTCAACACTAAATATAGAATTCGTATTGACTGTATATACTAGATATGGTACAATCTCTTTACTTTGGTGCAAAGGACGCCAGATATGGTAAAGGAGAAGGTTTAGTTATGAAAATTATTAAAAGAAGCGGCGTAGAAGAGGAGTTTCATCTTTCTAAAATAGAAGCTGCTATTGTCAAAGCAAATGATACGGTGTTAGAAAACGAAAGGCTTACCAAAGAACAGATTCAGGAAATTTGCACAGATATTGAAAGTGTATGCGGCAGTATGGGACGCGCGCCCAGCGTAGAAGAGATTCAGGACATGGTTGAGAATGGAATTATGAAACGGCAGGTGTTTTCCGTAGCGCATAATTATATTACGTACCGGTATAAGCGGGCGCTGGTCCGTAAGGCAAATTCAACAGATAAACAGATTTTAAGTCTGCTGGAATGTGACAATGAAGAGGTAAAACAGGAGAATTCCAATAAAAATCCAATTGTCAACAGTGTACAAAGGGATTATATGGCGGGAGAGGTCAGTAAAGATATTACCCGCCGTTTCTTACTGCCTCAGGATGTTGTGGAAGCACATGAAAACGGCTTGATTCATTTCCATGATTCCGACTATTTTGCACAGCATATGCACAACTGCTGTTTGGTGAATTTAGAAGATATGCTGCAAAATGGGACGGTAATCAGCGGGACAATGATTGAGAAACCGCATAGTTTTTCGACTGCATGTAATATTGCAACTCAGATTATTGCACAGATTGCAAGCTCCCAGTATGGCGGGCAAAGCATTTCGTTGTCTCATTTAGCGCCGTTTGTGGACGTCAGCAGACACAGATTCCGGCGTGAAGTGCGAAAAGAATTTGAGGCGGCAGGGATTTCGTTAGATGAAGAACAGCTGAATCATGTAGCGGAATCAAGAGTGCTTGAAGAGATTAACCG
The DNA here is from genome assembly GCA_910586355.1 of uncultured Lachnospiraceae bacterium. GTDB lineage: Bacteria > Bacillota > Clostridia > Lachnospirales > Lachnospiraceae > Roseburia_B. Next base: position 6,616 of record CAJUHJ010000007.1, on the reverse strand, counting down.
CGGCGTGCAGATGATTCAGTATCAGGTGATTACCCTGATGACAACGAATGGACAGGCTCCGTTTGTTACAGTATTTATGTATTTAAACGAGGTGCCGGAGGGAAGGACGAGAGACGACCTTGCGCTTGTAATAGAAGAAGTGTTAAAACAGAGAATCCACGGCGTGAAAAATGAATCTGGCGTTTATATTACGCCGGCATTTCCAAAATTGATTTATGTATTGGAAGAGAATAATATCACAGAAGGCAGCAAATATTGGAATTTGACAAAACTTGCAGCAGAATGTACCGCAAAGCGAATGGTTCCGGATTATATTTCGGAAAAAGTGATGATGGAGTTAAAAGACAAAAATTGTTATCCATGTATGGGATGCCGTTCGTTTTTGAATCTATATAAAGACGGGCAAAATAAATATAAATTTTACGGAAGATTTAACCAGGGCGTGGTTACATTAAATTTAGTTGACGTTGCTTTAAGCAGCGGTAAAGATATGAATCGTTTTTGGGAAATTTTAGAGGAACGGTTAGAGCTTTGTAAAAGAGCGTTGATGTGCCGCCACAACCGTTTAAAAGGAACACTTTCGGACGTCGCTCCTATTCTTTGGCAGTATGGGGCGCTAAGCCGCCTGAAAAAAGGAGAGCCGATTGATAAACTGCTGTATGGGGGATATTCTTCGATTTCTTTGGGATATGCCGGGCTTTGTGAGTGTACGTATTATATGACTGGAAAATCGCATACCAAAGAAGAAGCGACGCCTTTTGCGCTTTCCGTGATGCAGCGGTTAAACGACGCCTGTGAGCAGTGGAAACAGGAGACGGATATTGGGTTTAGCGTATATGGGACGCCTTTGGAATCTACCACTTATAAATTTGCAAAATGCTTGCAGCAGAGATTTGGCGTGATAGAAGGAGTGACGGACAAAAATTATATCACAAATAGTTATCATGTACATGTGGGCGAGCAGATTGACGCGTTTACAAAATTAAAGTTTGAAGCGCAGTTTCAAAAACTTTCTCCGGGCGGCGCGATTAGTTATGTGGAAGTGCCGAATATGACCGATAATATCGAGGCGGTACTTGCAGTTATGCAGCATATTTATGAAAATATTATGTATGCAGAATTAAATACAAAAAGTGATTTTTGCCAGGAATGTGGTTATTATGGAGAAATTTTAATTGTGGCGGACGAAGATGGAAAATTGGTATGGGAATGTCCAAACTGCGGCAACCGCAATCAGGATAAAATGAATGTGGCGAGACGAACCTGCGGCTATATTGGGACGCAGTTTTGGAATCAGGGAAGGACACAGGAAATCAAAGAGAGGGTATTGCATCTATGAATTACTCCGCGATAAAATATTGTGATATTGCAAATGGGACTGGTGTACGGACAGTCCTTTTTGTATCTGGCTGCAGGAACTGCTGCAAAGGCTGTTTCCAGCCCCAGACATGGGATTTTTCTTATGGAAAACCGTTTACAAAAGAGACGCAGGAAGAACTGATTGCTTCTTTAGAACCTTCTTATATTCAGGGATTGACTCTTTTAGGAGGAGACCCGATGGAGCCGGAAAATCAAGCCGCGCTTCTTCCGTTTTTGCGCAGGCTTAAAACGAAATATCCCCAAAAAGATATTTGGGCATATACTGGTTATCTTTTGGATAGGGATTTGATTTTAGGAGGAAAATGTTATACAATTGATACAAACGAACTGCTTTCGTTCATTGATGTATTGGTAGACGGGCCTTACCTGGAACAAGAAAGCAGCCTTATGTTAAAATTTAAGGGTTCTGCCAACCAGCGTGTGATTGACTGCAGGCATTTCATGGAAAATGGAGAAATTCGTGTTTGTATGTAAAGGAGGTATAATATGAGTCTCTTGAAAAAAGCGATTGTTCCAAGTCCTACGTTAGCAGAATGGCCAGTCAGGATTTGGGAGCCGGAAGATTTTCCCCGCAGCTTTGTAGATGAAGCATTGGAATGGATGCAGGGAAGTTTTAAAAAATATGATTTTGTATATGCGCCGTTAAGATATTTAGTAAAGGGTTCCTTTGCGTATTTATTTGGATATGGATATGATGAAATTTTATTTTTAAAAGAAACTGCCCAAGGCGTCAGTAAAGAAGTCATTCAAAGAGAACAGGTAATAAAGGTTCAGACAAATCGCGAACTCTCGAATGCGGAGTTTATCATAACATATCAGGAACGGGGAAATGAAAAAACACTTTCGCTGCCGTATGTGGCGTCTGTTTATTATCTGTTTGATCCATTTTTAAACTGGATTTTAGGGCAGCGGAAGGATTTTTCCCCAATGTCGAAAGAAATGGATTTTCCAAGGCCGCAGGCTTTATACCAGGAAAGTCTTGCCGCATACAATTATTCTTTGGGAGCCTATCGTTTGGGCAGCGGTTTTGAGGATTATTCTTATACTGCAAAGCCGCGGCATATCAAATGGATGCCATGGAAAAAAGAACTGGAAGAATGGCTGGAAGTGCCAATGGAGCGTGGGATTTTCCGTTTACATCTCTGGCAGTATCAGTTGGAATGTACGTATTTGCTTTCAAAAAAAGAGGAGAACGTATGAGATTTATTTTAGCTTCTGCATCGCCGCGCAGAAAAGAATTGTTAGAAAAAATGGGATTGGAATTTGAAGTAGTTCCGGCTCTTTTAGAAGAAATCGTACATACCAAAAGGCCGCAGGATGTAGTAATGGAATTGTCCAGGCAAAAAGCAGAAGAAGTTGCAATAAAGCGGGACGGCAAAACGGCGCCAGAGCTGATTATTGGGGCGGATACCGTAGTTGTTTATGAAGAAAGCATTTTAGGAAAGCCAAAAGATGAAGAGGAGGCGTATCAAATGCTTTCAATTCTCCAGGGAAACCGTCATAAAGTCTATACGGGCGTTACGTTAGTTTTAAAGGAAGAAAATCATACAAAAGAGAGCTGTTTTTATGAAGAAACAGAGGTGTGTATGTGTCCAATGAGCGAAATGGAACGTCTGTGGTATATCGGAACAAAAGAGCCGTTTGACAAAGCGGGAGGCTATGGGATACAGGGCAGGTGCGCGGTATTTATCAAGGAAATCCACGGAGACTACAATAATGTAGTCGGGCTTCCGGTAGCAAGAATCTACCAGGAATTCTTAAAGATGGGCATTGATATTTATCAAAAACCGTAATATACTTGGTATCAGTATAACGAAACAAAAGATATAATCAGAGGGGAGAATTATATGGCGGAAACGTTTGATGAAATTTGTCTGGAGACTTTTTTAAAAAAGCAGCTGCAGTTATTTAGGGAAGAAGTGGCTTCTAATTTAGATGAGGCAGAAGCATTTCTGGATGACTGTCTGGCAGTTGTATGTGACAATTTGAAAGAAGTAAAGCAATATTTGGATGATTCAGGAATGGATATTTCTCATATGAGCGATTCGGAAATTGAAGAATCAAGCGAAGTGTTTCTGCTTCCGGATGGTAGATATTTAATTGTAGAAGCATAAAGATTTTGGAGATACAGATGAAAAAAAAGAAAAACAGGATACTTTTAGGAGTTCTTTTGTTTGCGGTCTGCCTTGGCGGTTGTAATCTAGGCGGACGAAAAGTGATTTTTACCAATGGATTAGGCAGCCAGGATGTATTTCGGATTGGCGATGCTTCCTGTACATTGGTAGAGGCAAGGGTATATCTTGCCAATTATCAGAACATTTATGGGAAAAGCTACGGAATTGATTTGTGGAAACAGAAGTTTCAGCAGGATAAATTAAAACAGTATATCAAAGAAATTGCGCTTTCTGAGATGAGTAAAATTGTCTGTATGGATTTGCTGGCAGAAGAGCAAAATATTGTGTTAGATGAAGAGGAAGAAGAAAGAATTAAACAAGCGGCGGCAGAATATTATCAGTCTTTGACAAAAGAAGAACAAGACTTTATGGGTGTGTCTGAGGCGGATATTGTCTCGATGTATGAAGATTATGTACTTGCAAATAAAGTCTACCAATCCCTGACAATGGGGATAGATGCAGAAGTCAGCGACGATGAGGCAAGGATTATGGAAGCCATGCAGATTTTTGTCAAAGATAAGAATTCTGCAAAAGAAGTCAAACAGCGTTTAAAGTCAGGGGAAGATTTTGCAGCAGTAGCCAGTAATTATAATAAAAAACCGGTGATTGAAATTACATTCGGCAGAGGAGATCTTCCCGAGGAAGTAGAGAAAGCAGCGTTTGAGCTGGATAATGGCGAGGTGTCCTCCCGCATTGCTGCAGACGACGGGTTTTATTTTATCAAGTGCGTCAATAAATTCAATGAAGAATTAACAGATGCAAATAAATCAAATATTGTAGAAGAACGGGAAAAAGCGGCGTTTGATGATGTGTATGAAGAGTTTGTTTCTGGCCTTTCGTCAAAAATAAATGAAAAGGTATGGGATGATATTACATTAGTAACAGACGGAAGCATTACGACAAATCGTTTTTTTGAGATTATTGAGGGTGCAATGAACTGATTTGTGCATATAATATAATAAGTACAAATGCAGGAAATACAATGGAAATATATGTAGTAAAAGGCGGCGATACCGTATATGGGATTGCCGGAAGCGATTCTGTACTGGAAGAAGAGATTATTTATGTGAACCAGTTAGTCCCGCCGTATACGTTGGCTATTGGGCAGGCGCTGTTAATTCCAACGCAGGAAATATTTACGGAACGTCTCTCTGCAAGGATAAATGGATATGCGTATCCTTATATTAAAGATTATGTACTTCGTCAGACTTTACCATATTTGACAGAATTATCTGTATTTTCTTATGGATTTACGACGGAGGGGCGTTTGATTCCTCCGGCGCTTGATGATATACCTTTGATTGAACAGGCGCATGAATTCGGGACTTTGCCGATTTTAACATTGACGCCGCTTGGGGCGGATGGGAATTTTAACAATTATCTGATTCATACGGTCGTACAGTCAGAGGCAGCGTTATCTGTTTTAATTGCAGAACTTTTAGAAGTCGTAGAGCAAAAACGATACGCTGGAGTAGATATTGATTTTGAATATATTCTGGCAGAAGACAAGGATGCGTTTACTGCATTTGTCGGGCGGGTGGCAGAAGCAATGCGCGGAATCGGAAAACAGACGTCTGTTGCATTAGCGCCCAAACAGTCAGCAGATCAAAAAGGGCGTTTATATGAGGGTAAAGATTATAAGGGACTTGGGGAAGCTGCTGATTATGTACTTTTGATGACATATGAGTGGGGGTATACCTACGGTCCTCCTATGGCAGTTGCCCCGATTTTTCAGGTAAGGAAAGTGCTTGATTATGCAGTAACGGAGATTCCAAGAGAGAAAATCAGGCTTGGGATTCCAAATTATGGGTATGACTGGCAGCTTCCTTTTAACAAAGGAGTGACAAAGGCGAGGACAATTGGAAACGTCGAGGCAGTGCAGATTGCTGTGGAAAACGGCGCGGAGATTTTGTTTGATGAAACGGCGCAGTCGCCGTATTTTAATTATGAAAAAGAAGGAATCTGGCACGAAGTATGGTTTGAAGATGTCAGAAGTATGCAGGCCAAGTTTGATTTAATGAAAGAATATCGTTTAAATGGCGCCGGATATTGGCAGATTATGCGGTTTTTCCGTTCAAACTGGGTCCTTATGGCGAGTCAATTTGATATTGTAAAGTCGTAAATAAAAAATACCCGGCCCTTTGGGAAGGAAACTTCAAAGGGGCTGGGTATTTTTTGCTGATATTTTATTTTGCCAGGCACAGCATAATTTTGTTGCTTCTTGCAATAAATTTTGACATGGCGTCTGGAGACAGCGGCTGGTTGCTTAATACGGCAAGGTCATAAAGCTGCTCGCAGAAATCGTTGATATATTCCGATTCTTTGTTGTCTAAAATATACTTGACAAGGCTATGGTTGGTATTTAATGTCAAAGTCTGGTCTGCGCCAAACATGGAAGAATCCATGCCCATTCCTCCCATAGAATACATTTTCATCATTTCCTGCATACGTCTGCCTTCTTCGGAAAGCGTCAGGATGGAGGCGATATTGGCGTCCTTTAATTTTTCTGCTTTTACAGACAGTTTGTCGTTGTTTAGCACTTTATGAAAGACTTCAGCCAGCGTGTCGGCAGCAGCTTTTAATTCTTCTTCGGACACTTCTTCTTTTAAGGATTCCGTCAAATCTGCATCAATCCGCATAAATTTGTATGTTTCATTACGTCTTTCCAACTGGGAAATGAAAGAAGTGTCAATGTTATGGTTTAAAATCACTGCATTCATGCCCTGTTCTTTGAACATTTTAATATATTGTCCCTGCTGATTTATATCTGTGACGTAATAAATAATGCTGCGGTCGTCTTTTGACTCTTCGGATTGGGTATCATTTGAAGAATCTGCTTCATCCGCAGTTGTTTCTTCTGTGTCCTCTGCGGGCGCTTCCTCTGTTTTTTCTGCTGGTTTTAACCATTCCGGAAGAGTCAGGTATTTGTCGTTAATATCTTTAAATAATATATAGTCGTTTATTTTATCGCAGAATTTTTCATCTTTTAAGCAGCCGAATTTGATAAATGGGCTGATGTCGTCCCAGTATTTTTCATAAGCTTCTTTTTCTGTTTTGCACAT
>CAJUHJ010000006.1 GCA_910586355.1 uncultured Lachnospiraceae bacterium | reverse complement strand
TGAATTCTCTCTTAAAATCTTTCAAGGTTGTTTCACTGTTCAGTTATCAATGTTCATCACCGCGTTTCTCGCGGTCAGCTTAGATATAATATCATGCTTTCCAGTATCTGTCAAGTACTTTTTTACATTTTTCAACATTATATTTCGCTGAACGGAGAAGGAGGGATTTGAACCCTCGCGCCGCTGTTAACGACCTGCACCCTTTCCAGGGGTGTCCCTTCGGCCAGCTTGGGTACTTCTCCGAATAAGCGGAGAAGATGGGATTCGAACCCATGCGCCCTTTCGGACAAACGGTTTTCAAGACCGCCTCGTTATGACCACTTCGATACTTCTCCATATTAAATATTTATTATTTTCAAATCAGTGCAAAAAAGATTCTATCACCTTATGTACCTATTTGTCAATAACTTTTTATCATATTTTTAAAATTAATTTATTGCGTTTGTAATTTCCGCAAAAACACTTCCGCGACATCCAAATCTTCTGAAGTCGTAATCTTAATATTCTGATAACTTCCTTGGATTAGTTTGATCTTCGCAAACTGGCCATACTCCACTACCATGGCGTCATCCGTAATGCCTGCCGGCTGTTTTAGCATTATGTTTTCATACGCTTTTTTTATCAGCGGATAAGAAAATGTCTGCGGCGTCTGTATCTGCCAAACCTTGTCCCTTGCCAAAGTTTCATTGGCAAAATTATCGCTGTCAGCTGTTTTGATGGTATCTTTTACAGGCATACCAACAACACATGCCTGATATTTTTTAACAGCAGAAACCGAGGCCTGTATCATATCCTGTGTCAAAAAAGGACGCGCGCCGTCCTGTATTAAAACATAGCTGCATCCTTCTGCTGCCAGTAAGCCCTGATATACAGAATCAGCTCTTTCCTTTCCTCCTGGTACAATTTTGACAACTTTATTCAATGAATATTTCTGAACAATTTCTTTTTGACAGTATTCTGACTCATTTGAAACGAGTATAATCTCATCAATACAACTCTCCTGAAATGTATTCAGAGAATAAAAAAGAATGGGTCTGCCGCCTAATTCCAAATACTGTTTCTTGCAGGCTGTACCCATTCTTTTTCCACTTCCTCCCGCCAAAACAATTGCCGTAATTTTTTCTTTCTGCATTATTTTTCTCCCAATTTTAAATTCGGAACTGCATTTAACCGCAAATCCGAGCGCACGCCCGATATATAGTCATAATAAGCAGCTGCTCCAATCATAGCGGCATTGTCTGTGCATAAAACCGGGGACGGGCAATAAAACACCACGCCATTTTTGATACAGGCCTCTTCCACTGCTTTTCGCAGTGTTTTATTGGAAGCCACACCTCCGGCAAGAGCAAATTTTTTGCATCCGGTTTCATTTAATGCTTTTTCAATATTTCCTAATAACACATCAATGACTGCCTGCTGAAAAGAAGCAGCAACATCTGCCTGGATAATCTCGACGCCCTTCATCTGGCAGCTGTTCAAATAATTCAGCACTGCCGATTTCATGCCGCTAAAACTAAAATTATATGCCGCATTTGCCACATGCGCCCTTGGAAAGGCAATGGCAGCCGGATTTCCTTCATAGGAAATTTTTTCAATTTTAGGGCCTCCCGGATAGCCAAGCCCAATTGCGCGCGCCACTTTATCAAATGCTTCTCCCGCTGCATCATCTACTGTTCTCCCTAAAATTTCGTACTGTCCATAATCGTTCACTTTTACAAGGTGCGTATGCCCGCCGGATACTACTAAACACAAAAATGGCGGTTCTAATTCTTCATGTTCAATATAATTGGCGCTGATATGCCCTTCTATATGATGTACGCCAATTAACGGAAGCCCCTTCGCATAGCTGATGGCTTTTGCTTCCGCCACGCCTACCAAAAGCGCGCCTACAAGCCCCGGTCCATATGTGACGCCGACTGCATCTATCTCATCCAACGTCATATCCGCCTCTTTTAACGCTTCTGTAATAACTTGATTTATTTTTTCTATATGTTTTCTGGATGCAATTTCAGGCACTACCCCTCCATAAAGAGTATGTAATGCAATCTGTGATGATATGATATTCGAACGCACCTCTCTTCCATTGACTACAACTGCCGCTGCAGTCTCATCGCAGGAAGTTTCGATCGCAAGTATTCGAATACTGTCTGGATTACTCATTTTCGTCTAAAACTCCTTCTTGTAATTGAAACGCGAGAATCTTCCACTTATTTTCCGAATCTTTACGTAATATATAATTCTGGCCAGTTTTCGCCACGCCATCCTCATCACGCACAAAATAAGAGGCTGTGACATACGCATACTCTTGATTTTCTATCGTTTTGAACAATACGTCATTGCTGTCACATACCGAGGCATTGCCAATTGTCCTTTTCTTCGCACGATAAACGCCGACTTCTTCTTCTACATGCTGGAAATACTGCTCTTTCGGATTGTTATCTGCCAATTCTTCATCCATCAATACCAATGCCTGTTCGGTCAGCTGACGCAGCTCTTCGTCTGTATATTCTTCATTATAATAGCAAAGCAAGATCCGGTTATAAAATTTAACGACTTCTCTGGGCGTTGCAGGATAAGACTTTCCAGTAATGTCTTTTAAAATAATTTTCTGCACCTCTGTGACTTCCGATTCGTCTTTTGACGGCGCCTTATGGGTTAGATAGTAATAATATCCCACCACCAGACCGATACAAATAAGTCCAATAACCATAGTTCTGATTCTTTTCATAGGCTATTCCTCCTTAAAGTCCAATTCTATTGCCCGTCCGTCAAAACCAAGGCTTGAATTTTGAAAAATCTGCTTCACCTGCGGCATATATGTCTCCGCACGTACAAGCGACGGACTAAAATGTGTAAGCCATAATTCTTCTACCTCCGCTTTTAAGGCCAGCTCTGCGGCTTCATAGAACGTCATATGCTTATATTGTTTTGCTTTCGCCAGTTTTTCTTTTTCTGCATACATTCCTTCACAAATAAACAAGTCGGATTTAGCCGCGGACTGTATAATTGTATCCGTCGGCCTTGTATCTGTGCAATAGGTCACTTTGATTCCTTTTCGCGGCGGGCCAAGCACCATATCCGGCGTATATCGTTTTCCATTTTCCTCAACTGTCTGCCCATGCTGCAGGCGGTTCCAATATTTTTGAGGAATCGCTTTTGCCCTTGCCTCTTCTACATAAAATCTTCCTATTCTGGGTATTTTAATCTGATAGCCATAACATAAAACATTGTGGCTGACACGAAACGCATGTATCTGATAACCAAACAGTTCAAAGTCTTCTTCGGCTCCGTCAATTTCAATACACTGGATTTCAAAAGGAAGTTCTGGGGCGATTGTCCTCAGCGCGCCAACAACACGCGTAAGCCCTTTTGGACCTATCACAGTCAAAGGCTCTGTACGTTCTGCATTGCCCATAGTAAGCAAAAGACCTGGAAGGCCGCTGATATGATCTGCATGAAAATGAGTAAAGCAAATAATGTCAATCGGTTTAAAACTCCATCCTTTTTCTTTGATTGCAATCTGTGTTCCTTCTCCGCAGTCAATCAAAAGATTGCTGCCGTTATATCTTGTCATCAGAGCAGTCAGCCATCTATGGGGAAGCGGCATCATCCCTCCAGTTCCAAGTAAACATACATCTAACATAATTTCTCCTAGTCTGTTTGATACGCCCGTATTATTCTGTCACACGATTCATAACATAAGCGTCTTCATGGATTTCTTTATAAAAATCCTTGCGAATTCCCTGTATTTTAAATCCATGTTTTTCATACAACGAAATCGCCGCTGCATTACTTACCCGAACTTCCAAAAAGAAACGGCCGACGCCCTTTTGCGTCCCCTCTTTTATCAGTTCATAAAGAAGACGGTCTGCGATTCCCTGCCTTTGAAATTTTGGTTTAACAGCTACATTTAAAATTTCCGCTTCATCCGCCGCAATATAACCCCCGCAGTATCCGCATACAATCTCTTTTTTCACAGCAAGTAAAAAACGGGCGTTTTCCATAGGCAGCGCTTCTGCAAAACCTTGTCTGCTCCAGGGGTTTGTAAACACTTCCGCCGCAATGTCCGCCACCTGATCCAAATCCTGCTCCGTCATTTTTCTAATTTTTAGCATGTTCTTTTTCCATCCGTTCCCGCTCCGCCTGGGAAAGCCGCAGATATTCAGGTACATGTTTAGCGGCTGCGGTTGTTTTGCCCTGTGTATAATATTGTACCGCCAGCGCGCCTACTGCTCCGGCCCTTTGTTTCGACAAATGCGGATGTGCAAATGTATATGGAACTTTTATATGCTCCTGTATATAGTTTTGAAAAACAGGAACTCCGTCTCCCAAAAAAACTACTGCGCTTTCTTTTTGATTGATTTCTGCAATAATCTCACTGATATCGACTGCGCACTGCTCTTTTATGACCTGCATCTGATTCCCGCAAAAACGAAATAAACCTGTATAAGTTTGATTTCTCCTGGCGTCCATCAATGGACAGACGATGTCTTTGTGCCCGCATAAATTGTATGCCAAAGCGTTTACCGTAGGAACTTCTATAATTGGTTTATCAAGCGCCAAACCCAGTCCTTTTACTGTTGCAGAACCGATTCGAAGCCCTGTAAAAGAACCAGGCCCGGATGCAACTGCAACTGCATCAATCATAGATAAATCTAATTCTATCATCTGTGCCAGTTCATCCAACATAGGAAGAAGTGTCTGGGAATGTGTTTTTTTATGGTAAACGGTAAATTCTCCAATGAGATGTTCGTCTGTAATGACTGCAACGCTTGCCACCAGACCTGAGCTGTCAACTGCCAATATTTTCATATTCCTACCTCTGAAATTGTAATTCTTCGATAATCAAAACCTTTTTCTATGTCTTTTTCTATTGTAATATCTCTCCGCTTCACAGGAAGAATCTCTTCTATCAGGTTTCCCCACTCTATCATGGCAAGCCCGTCTCCATAAAAATAATCTTCATATCCAATTTCGTCCATCTCAGCGATGTCACTAATTCTGTAAACATCAAAATGATAAAACGGAATTCTTCCGCTTTCATATATCTGCACAATTGTAAATGTCGGACTGCATATGTCCTCTTCAATGGAAAGCCCTTCTGCAATGCCCTTTGTAAAAACTGTCTTTCCTACTCCCAAATCTCCAATTAGTGTATATACATCTCCTGGCTCTGCTGCTTTTCCAATTTGCCTGCCTAAGCGTTTCGTCTCTTCCGGCGAAAATGTCTCGTATATTGTTTTCATAAGCAATCCTTTATTTTAACTTCTTCTTAAATTTATAAGTCGGCAGCTGCCCGCCGGCAATCTGACAAAATCCGTCATATTCTTTTTCTATCTGACTTCTTGGAATAATATACGCATTCACACGATTACTGTATACCAGCACATTGTGCCTCGTTGTAATTATTTTATATACTGCCTCCCAGCAAAGATCTGCAGACGCGCCATTTTGTGAAGTATGAATCCCATCCGTATCTACAATATAATGCAGCGTATCCTGCAGTTCTTTTGAAGAAAGTATCTGGTGTTTGGAACGCAGATATAAATTTATGGGAATATAAAACAGAAATAAGATTCCAAACACAGCATATAGTACCGTATAGGTCCATTCTACAGACTGATACGTACGGACTGACACAAACAGACATAATACGGCAATCAGAATAGATATGATTCCCTGGCTTGTCGTATACGCATGATACATACTAAATCGATACATATCTTTGCTGCTTAACGTAATATCAAATTCTATCTTCATAACTGCCTCCTGCCCATTCTTATCGATTAGTATAACATTGTTTCTGTGATTCTACAAGTTTTGGTTGAAATTTCAGATTTTTTCATGTAATATTTTACGAATTTTCACATTTGAAATGTCAACAGATTTTTCCTGTTTTTTTATAAAATTATAAACTTTATAACAAATAAACAAAACATATGTTTTATTTTTGCACACTGTTTTCCTGTCTATTTTTGTGGATAATGTGGATAACTTGGTGTATAACTCAAATTCTTCTGATTTTTTATCGTTATCAATGTGGATAACTTTCCACACTCATCCACAAAAATTTGACAGAATAAGATACTGCTTTTTACAAAATATTACATTTTGTGCATTTTGTCTAATTTCAATCCGATTTGTTTCCGTATCCCTTTTGCAGGAAATCATTCTATCTTTTTCTTTCGCTTCATCCAAATAAATGCCGTGATACAGATAAAAACGGACAAAAGAGATCCGGCAGGGGCAGCCAATCCCATAGGAAACAACGTATCGGTAAAATACTTTGACGTCCAAAAAGCGCCGGGAATACGTATGAGAACAATGGAAAGGATATTATGTAAAAACGAAATCCCAGATAATCCATACGCATAAAAATATCCGCTAAAGGAAAAATGTATGCCAGCAAAAATGCAGTCCCATATATATCCCCTTAAATACTGGCTTCCCAGTCCAATCACATTTTCATCTGCAGTAAAAATTCCTACCAAATGTCCAGAAGTAAACTGAACGAAAACAGACACAATCATTCCAAAACTCACTGTAAAATAAACCGCATACCGCAATATCAACGCCGCCCTGTCATATTTTTTTGCCCCTATATTTTGTGCGGAGAGTGCAGAAACCGCAGATAGCATGGTAGACGGCACCAGAAATACTACTCCAATGATTTTTTCCACAATCCCGACTGCCGCTGCATCATGTAGACCTCTTCGATTTGCAATAATTGTAATCAATATAAATGCGACCTGTATCAACGTATCCTGTACGGCAACCGGCACTCCAATTTTTAATATTTCCCTTAATAATTTGGACTTTGGATTCAAATGTTCCGCTTTCACGCGCAGACCTGTCTTTTGCCTATAAATAACAATCAATGCACATAAAACGCTGACCGCCTGTGCAGACACCGTTCCCAATGCAGCGCCTTTTGCCCCAAAAGAAAGGACGCCGATAAACAAATAATCTAAAAAGATATTAGCGGCGCAGGCAATCGCGATAAAATACATTGGACTCTTTGAATCTCCCATACCGCGAAATATCGAACTGATGATATTATATGCCGTAATAAATGGAATTCCAATAAAACAGATAGACAGATAGGATATTGTACCAGGCGCCGCTTCTGCCGGAGTCGACATTACAGCTGTAACAGGCTTTACAAACAGCAAAAGTGTAATTGTCAGTACCGACGAAACTGCCAAAAATAAAACAACCGTATTCCCGACAGCCGCTGACGCTTCTTCTTTACGTTTTGCACCAACTGCCTTTCCAATTGTCACGGTCGCCCCCATTGCCAGACCGACAAGCATGACTGTAATCATGTGCATCACCTGGCTTCCAATCGATACTGCGGTAATATGGTCAACGCCATTGTATTTTCCGATCATAAATAAATCTGCCATTCCATACAATGTTTGTAAAAAGTAGGACAATAAATACGGCAGCGAAAACTGTACCATGTTTTGCAATACACTTCCGGAAGTTAAATTTTTTTCCATTTTGCTTTTCCTTATCAGATGATTTTCTTTGGATTTGTATGGACTATACTATAACAAAAATCAAAAAATGTGTAAAGTAAATACAAAATGAGCCTTGTTCCTGGCACAGACTGCAAAAAAGTACGCAGGCATTTTGTATTACCTGCGTACTTTTCATCTTATTCTGTATCGGCTTTGATTTCTCCGGTTTTTATAATGAATTTCACATTTCCAGCAATATCGTCTTTTTTGCCTGCGAATGATTCGTATGTTTTTCCAGCGTCTATTACTGCCTGGAGGCGATCTGCAAAATCTTTCACATCTCCATTATAGGCATTCACCATTTTTTCAATTCCTTCTTCATCAAATTTTACAATGCCTTCTGAAAGTTCCAAAGAACCGTCTTTTAACTGAAGAATCCCATCTATTAATTGAGAAGTTCCATCTTTTAATTTGGATATGCCGCTGTTTAATTCGATGTTTTTGGAGGCAAGCGTCTGGCTGCCGTCATAAAGCTGATCGATACCTGATGTCAGTTTTGGCATTTTACCTGACATGCCAGTAACTGCCTCATCTAATGCGGCCATGCCGGATACAAGGCTATATCCTGATTTTGCATCTTTTTTCTCTATATTTTCTGCAATCTGCTTTTTGGCTGACTCTGCTCCTTCTATCGCCGCCTGTCCGGCCGCCTGCCCTGCCGCTGTTTTGGCTCCTTGTTTTACGCTGTCAGCCAAAGATGTGCCTACGGTTTCTTTTGCCTGTTCCGCCACGCTTGTCACTATAACCGGCGCTACCTGCCCGGCTACGTTTACTGCTACTTGTTCTGCTACGGTTCCTGATACCTGTTCTGCCACGCTCACTGCCACCTGTTCTGCCACGCCGCCCGATACTTGTTCGGCTATGCTGCCTGCCACATTGGACGCTACGCTTCTAGCCGTCTGGTCTGCCACAGTTCCTGCTGCTGTCCCAATTGTCCCAACTAATGACTGTAATTGTGCTGCTGCTGCCTGCGACACTGCTGCCTGAATCGAAGCATTTCCCATTGCCTGTTCTACGGTAATGCCATTTGCCTGCGCCGCCTGAACATATCCTGCAGCTGTAAATGCTGACATCATCTGATTTTTCATCTCATCTGAAATGGCCCCTGCCGCAGATGCCGCCGCTTGATCTTTTGCCTGCGCTGCGATTGTATCCAGCTGGCTTCCAATCGCCGATAGCGCCTGATCTTTTGCCTGCGCCGCTATCGCTGCTTTTTGTCCCTGTATCCCTGCCAGCGCCTGATCTTTTGCCTGCGCTGCGATCACAGGTTTTTGTCCCTGTATTCCGGCCGCTGCCGACTGTTTTGCAGCTTCTTGGGCTGTCTGTTTGTTGGTATCGCTTGCAACGGACGCATAGAATGTCTGGGAAGCCTGCGCTTTGATATTGTGATAACTTTGTGGATTGGAATCATCTGCAAATTGTGCGTCTACCGCCTGTTCTGCCGCCGACTTTGCCTGTGCCTGCGCTGCTGATTTTTCTTTCTCACCCATTTTGGTGTTCAACGCACTAGAAAGCGTTTTTACTCCATTGTTTAATGTGCTGATACTTGACACCAAATCTGATACGCCGCTAACTAGAAGGCCCGTTTCTCCTTTTAGGGTGGCAATGCCGTCCGCCAATTGTTTTGCTCCGTCTGTATATGCCGCTACTCCGCTTTGCAGTGTCGATACGCCGTCGGTAAATTGCCCCATTTTTCCATTCAGCGTACCCATTCCGTCTGAAAGTTCTTTCGAACCGTCTTTCAGACGCCCTGCTGCCGACGTCAAATCCTCGATCTTACCATCTAATTCAGATAAATCAAATGAGGTATCTGATGAAAATTCTGACATTCCCGTAACAACTGTCATTGTCATATCCAACTCAAAATTTTCAACATCCGCCGTCACTTCTACATAATCGGGTATGGAAATATCTTTATCAAAATCACTTTCTTTTAATTTCAAACTCTCTTTTAACCCAGGCATTGCAATTCCCAGAACAATATTTCGGCTGCCATTTGAAATTACTTTTCCATTTGTCACCTGCACATTTGTAAACGTATCCTCTAATATCATTCCAGATACAACTGCAAACGGAACATAGACATCGCCGTTTTTCTCGTTATTTGTATAGTCAAAACGGATTTTTACTTTTCCGCTTTTGCCCGCCAGCTCTTTTGCCGATATTTTTTTCCCATCCAGATAATACGTGATTTTTTCTGTAACCGGAGCTTCTTTTGTAGTAATTCCCTGATAATAAATATCGTTTCCGTCTGCCTGCCAGTTCAATACATTTCCGTTTTGCTCAAATGTTTCGTCTCCTTTTTTATTTTCAATTTCTTTTAATTCTGACAAATCGGAAAGCACGTCTAACCCTTCTGGATTTTTCAGCCATTCACTAACAATTGTAGATTGTGCTTTTCCTTCGCTGTCTGCAATAATATATACGGTTTCCTCTTTTCCGATTTCTTTTACGTTTGCAGTCTCTTCCCCTAATATTTTAGCGCTTTCTGCTGCAATTTCATTTTCTGTATTATTTTTTGCTGCATAAACAGTGTATACGGTGGAAGAACTTCCCAGCACTGCAATCATAAGCACGCCGCATACCATTCGAATCACATATTTGTTTTTAAATTTTTCTTTTAATTCTGCTAATTTCATTTCTTTACCTCCTAGACCATTTCTTTTATTTCTGGGAATTACTGGATTTAAAACCCAAACTCGTTTTTATAATCAATTTGTCAAATACCATAAACATTGCCGGAAGCACAAACGCTACTACAAATAAACTGATAATCGCTCCCCTTGCAAGCAGCATACATAAAGCGCTAATCATATCTATACTTGAATACAAGCCTACGCCAAACGTCGCTGCAAAAAAACTCAAAGCGCTGACTAAAACAGACTGCAGAGAACTGTTTAGAGCGGTGGTAACTGCTTCTTTTTTTCCGGCTCCGCGGCTGCGCTCGCGTTTGTATTTATTTGTCATTAAAATAGCATAATCAACGGTAGCTCCTAACTGAATGGTTCCTATAACAATCGATGCGATAAATGGAAGCACTGTTTTCGTAAAATAAGGAATACCCATATTTATAAAAATGGCAAATTCTATCACCGCAACTAATATCACCGGAAGCGAAATCGATTTTAAAACAATGGCAATAATGAAAAATATCAAAACAATCGACGCTGCATTTACGATTTTAAAATCCCGGTCTGTAATCGTAATTAAATCCTGTGTGCATGGCGCTTCTCCAATCAGCATTGCCGTATCGTCATAACGCTTGATAATATCGCGAATCACATCACATTGTGCGTTTACCTCATCTGTACCTGTTTTATATTCTGATAAAACGTAAATCATCTGGTACGTTCCATTGTCGAGCGTTTCTTTTATTTGGGAGGGAAGTATTTCGTCGGGAACAAGCGGGCCTGTTAAAGCGTCCAATCCCAATGCCAGTTTTACGCCCTTTACATCTAAAAGTTCTTGTTCCATTTGAAACGCTTCTTTTTTGGACATATTACTGTCTGCTAAAATCACATGAGCTGCCCCCATATCAAATTCTTCTTCTAAAGCATTTCCAGCGGCAACACTTTCCAAATTTTCCGGAAGCGTCCCTACCAAGTCATAATATACCTTGTTGTGATTTTGTGCGTAGAACATTGGCGCTATTGTTACAACGAAAATGACAAGGAATATGGGATAATATTTTGCTACAAAACTCCCAGTCTTTCCAATGTCAGGAATAATTGGCTTATGTTTTGTTTTTTCCAGCCATTTGTCTAATACAAGTATCATAGAAGGCAGTATTGTAACACAACCTATAACGCCGAATACTACGCCTTTTGCCATGACAATTCCAAGATCCATCCCAAGCGTAAACGTCATAAAACACATGGCTAAAAATCCAGCAATTGTAGTAATGGAACTCCCCACTACCGATGTTACTGTCTGGGAAATCGCGTGCGCCATAGCACGTTTTTTATCATTTTGATATTTTTCCTGATTTTCCTCATAGCTGTGCCAAAGGAAAATGGAATAATCCATTGTTACCGCAAGCTGGAGCACTGCCGCAAGCGCCTGTGTGATAAAAGATATTTCTCCGGCAATAATATTCGACCCCAGATTATAAATAATTGCCATCCCAATACTGAAAAGGAATATAAACGGAATCAAGAAGGAATCCATTGTCAAACCTAAAACGAGCACGGACAGCAGAGACGCAATCACGACATACATAATTGCTTCACTGTTACAGATTTTTTTAATATCGGTGACGACTGCCGACATTCCGCTTAGTAAGCATTTCCTTTCTGTCAATCCTCGGATTTCCTCAATCGCATCTAATGTCTCGTCTGCCGACATGGACGTATCAAATGTGATAATCAGCAGCGAACTGCCCGTATCTGCATTTTGAAGCGTATCTTTCAGATCAGTCGGCAGCATTTCAATGGGCGTTGATAAATCTGCCGCGCTTCCATACCACAATACATCCTTAACGTGCCCTACCTCTTTTAGTTCATTTTCCAACACTGCAATTTCTTTGTCTTTCATTCCCGAAACAACGCAGACGGAAAACGCTCCCGTCCCGAATTGTTCCAAAAGAATATCCTGCCCCTGCATCGTTTCAATATCTTTGGGAAGATACGAAAGAATGTCATAGTTAATTCTCGTGTTAAGATACCCCATTGCGGATGGAATCAGCAGCAAAAAACTTATAATTAAAATTGGTACGCGAAGTTTTACTACTTTTTTTCCAAATTTTATCATGTTCCTCTCATCTCTTTTCTTTCTTCTTTTCATAAGTCAGTATAAAAAAAAAGACTGAATATGAAAATATTCAATCTTTTTGTTTTGTCTTTGAATTTATACATATAAGAGACATTGTATAACAGGAAAAACACCTTTTGTAATTTGTATGATAAAAATACTTACTCCGCCAATACTTCTGAAATCGAATGTTTCATTATGTAATTATAAATCTCAGCAAGCTCTTTTGCAGAAACTGCAAGGCCGCTTTTCATCCACGTAATTACCACAGAGCACATCGACTGTGCATAATACTCCGCAATGCGTTCCGGTGTCAGCCAAGGAAATTTTAGCATTTTATCTTTTGAATTTTTCTCAATAATATCAAGCAAAATTCCTTTCACACAACCTCTGGCGATTGATTCAAATGAATTTTGTCCCTCTAATCTGGCTGCCTGAATATAAAATTTCTGTTCTTTTTCTATGTTCATAAATAACAGCAGCAGCGCCTCGTCTACCATCTGGTTTTCAATCAGCGGACGTATCGGCTCTAGTAAATCTGTCCGGATAATCCACTCCAAAAGTTCATACTTATCCTGAAAATGGTTATAAAATGTAGGCCGTATCACGCCTGCTTTATCCGTAATTTCTTTAATCGTTATTTTTTCTATTGAATGTTGCAATACAAGTTCTTTAAAACTTTCTGCCAACAGAGTATCTGTCACATTTTTTAAAGACACTGCCATACAACCTCCTTACTTTCTTGCCGCAATCATATTATCTAAATTCTTATTCACTTTTTTCAAATAAATGCAGGTCATAAATAATGCTGCAAGCTCGGCAAGCGGAAACGAAAACCAAACTGCTTCTAGTATGCCGGTTAAAGATAACAGATAGGCCGCCGGGAGCAGAATCACAAGCTGCCGGATAATGGAAAGCACCAAACTGTACACACTTTTTCCAAGCCCCTGAAAAACACCGCTCGCTACAATTGAAATTCCAGCAAACAAATAGCATACGCTTAGAATACGAAGCGCTGGAACGCCGATTTCCACCATTTGATCTGACGCGTTAAAAAGGAGCAGCAATTTATCAGGTATCAGTTCTGCCGTCAAAAGCCCAGCAACCATCATCACAACAGCCGCAATCATACTGCTTTTCATTACTTTCATAATCCTGTCTTTATATCCGGCGCCGTAATTATATGCCACAATTGGAATCAAACCGTTATTCATACCAAACACAGGCATAAAAATGAAACTCTGTAATTTGAAAAACACCCCAAATACTGCAGCTGCCGTAGAAGTAAACCCAAGCAGAATTTTATTCATAAAAAATGTCATTACGGAACCAATGGACTGCATAAGGATTGCCGGAATTGCCACTTCGTAAATCTGCTTTAACGTTTGTTTATCAGGACGGATATTTGAAATTGTAAGACGAATCTCTGTATTTTTTTTCTGATTATAATAAAAGGCAAAAATCATCGCCACAATCTGTCCAAATACCGTAGCAACCGCTGCGCCCGCGATTCCCATTTTCGGAAAACCAAACATCCCAAATATCAAAATTGGGTCAAAGATTAGGTTAATGACCGCACCCGTTGTCTGTGTAATCATGGTACATACCGTCCGTCCGGTGGCCTGCAAAAGCCGTTCAAAACAAAACTGCCCATACATTCCAAAACTAGCCGCCGTACAAATCAAAAGATATGTTTTTCCATATTGGATAATCTCCGGAATATCTGTCTGCAGTTCAAAATACAGCTCAGAAAAGAAAACGCCAATAATTACAAACAGCGCGTAATTTACAAATGTCAAAAATACTGCGTTGCCAGCAGTTAAATTAACTTCTTTCATGCGCTTTTCACCGAGCCGTTTTGATAAAAGCGCATTGACGCCGACTCCGGTTCCGGCCGCTACTGCAATCATAAAATTTTGAAGAGGAAACGCCAGCGAAACGGCTGTCAGTGCATATTCATCAATCTGCGCCACAAAAATACTGTCTACAATATTATAAAGCGCCTGCACCAGCATTGATACTACCATAGGCAGCGAAATATTCACCAGCAGCCGATTAATCGGCATCGTTCCCATCTTATTCTCTGTTTGTGCTTCCATTTCAATTACATCTCACTTTCTTCTGTCACATCTTCTGTTATGACTTCTGCCTCTGTTTCTACCACATGAAATTCATCTACCTGCTGTTTCACTGATTTTGCAGTTTTTGCAATACGGCTGACAATCCAGATGTCTGTAATACCGTCATAAATCAACGCCAAGCCTACAAATGCCAGCGCTACGGAAATCACGCCGAAACTATCGACAATACAAGCAATCCCAAGTCCCATGCCAACAACAGACATCAGCAGAATGACCCAGTAAAACTCATACCCGTACCGTCTTGTTTCAAGCGCATATTTAAAGTCCTCAAAACCATGGACAAAAAGCACCACGCCGATTCCGATTAAAAGCATACTCTGGATACTATTCGGCTTTAAAAAAATCCAAATGCCAATAAATAAAAGTACAAGACCAAGCGGAAGATTGATTCTATGCTTTTCTTTTGTATTTAATAGATAACTAATCAGCGTCACAAGCCCTAAAACAGCAATGACTGCCGCAATCATTTTGCAGGCTATCGTCGTCACCTCCGTCGGCCATAAAATCAAAACAATACCAAAGGCAATGCAGCATACAGCGCCGATAATTACATCCAGTTTTATCCTTTGAAATAATTCCTTCATATAGTAAAAAGCCTCCTTTTATTTTTTATCTTTTTCTTTGACAATTATGGATGGAAGAGCAATTTCACTGTACTGCGTCGAAATAATTTTGCCCCGCGATACGCGCGAATAAATCCCCTGGAATTCTCCGTCATAGACGAATAATCCAGTCAGATTCGATACGTCAATAAAATCTGTGTCTGCCCCCTTGGAAAAGTCGATATTTTTTGTTTGATAAGGCATGCAAAATTCCTGCACGAGATACCCTTCTTTTCGATGAGTATCCACCATTTTTTTCCATTCGTCTGTATTTTCAAATTCTACCCCGGCAAATACACCCTTTGAACCGTAGGAATCCAGCGGTTTTATAATATAATTGTCTTTATTGGCAATCATCTTATCATAAGGCAGATAATCCGCTGTCATCAAAGCGGTATACGGTACGTGCGCTTTCACATAGGCCCGTTCTTCTTCTGACAAAAATTCCTGCGTCATTGGATGATGTAAAATCTGGTACAATACTTTATTATGCGCAATCTGTGTCGTAAAATCTCCAATAAGGCATACGGCCCTCGCTTTCACTGCCGCAATAAAATCGGCGACTTCTTCATAATACTTTATAACATCGCTTGTCACTGCGCGGCGGTAAATCATATCTATCGGCCTGCCGCCTTTGCCGTATAACTTTCCATTTTGAAATTTCAACTCCCTTATTTCGCAAATTTCACATTCTGCTCCATGGCTGCGGTAGCAGTCTGCAAAAATCTCAAATTCATTGTTTGTCGCGCTTTCCATAAAATCTACAATCGCAACGTATGGATGTTCTTTTGCATCATTGGTTTCCTGATAAATTCGAAGTGACGTTTCTACCCATGAATCAAATAATTCAAGCGTTTGAATCTGATAGCTCTGTGCAAGCTTTTGGTAGCCCAGCGTAAGCTTTAAAGCATGATTTAACTCCCTGTCCTCGTTCATTGCGCTTGAACCATCCGTATTAAATTCACAAAATTTAAAATCCTTTGTTTCTTCATTGTAAAATATATCAATACGCGCAATCGGGATATTGCTGCGATATTGGGGCGTCCGTAAAATGAAATCTTCTAATTCTTTTGGAAAAGCAAATAAACTCCGGTAAACGGAATCTTTTCTGTACTGCGCAATTACTTTATCAAATATTCCATACAAAACTTTTATTAACTGTTTAAAATTAGCGATATCTTCTTCTGTAAATATTTTCGGTATATAAAGCGTGCTGACGCATCTTCCGTGATATTTTGCCGTTGAAGAATTCATATATGCAATTTCTTCCAATGCGCTTACCGCGTGAAGCGTTTTTTCTTTTGTAATGCTTTCACAGTAGGTTTGGTTGAGTTCTAAAAGCCCAGGCATATTTTTCTTCCTTTCAATTTCATACATTTTTTGAATGACTTCCAAAAATTAGGATAATTCTACCACACAAAATTATAAATCACAACTTGATATTTCATTTTACCCAATTTTTTCCAAAATAAACGTAAAATGTGGATTCAAAAAAGACTACCGCAAAAGCAATAGTCTCTTTTTCTTAGTATGTTCAATTACGCTAAAGCAAAATACCACCTTTTTTGCTTTCTTCAAGTACAGGCGACTGATACCTGCGTATCACACGAATACGCGCCCAATCTTCTTTTTTCGTCTTTTGAGCCTGCGTATCGAATGTATCTTTCTCCGAATCAGATCCTTTCTTCTCCTCCGATTCTTTTCCTTTTTTCAGCTCATCTCTCAATGCCTCCAAAACAACTGTCTGCCAAATGGATCCAGAGATTGGATTAAAATAAGAATACCCGGAACTTAGCCCGCTTGAAAAAAGTCCGCTTTGGGAATTTAACAATGCAGCGTTTAGATAATTTTTAAAATTTTCTGACGTCGTATTTGCTGTATTCTGATGGAGTTTTGCATTATTTGCTGCATTCATCGACTCTACGAGCGAACCCACATTGCCTATCATAAGCCTCACCTATCCCCAGAAATTATACATGTTTTTTGAAAACGCATTTAACGCTTCCCTTCCACTGCTGTTGTAACCGCTTAATATACTATTAGAAACTGCAGAAACATTCTCACTAATCCTGCCGCTGACATAGCCGACTTTTTCAGAAAAACCAGAACCGCTTCCAAATGCTGCTTTTAATTCGTCTACTCCCGCAGCGCTTAAAGTATCCTGATTAATGCTTAAACTTCCATCATTATTTCTTGTCACTCCTACTGCTTTTAAAGCTTCGGCATTATCGGACACATAACTTTTCAGCTCCTGCATATAAAAATGATTTAGCGGCGAGTCTGAATTCTTTAAATATTTTACCGTCTTATTGTAAGCATTTTTCATATTTGATATTTGTTTGACAAGCTCAGAGGTATCGCCGGATGCTTCTGCCTTTCCAAATAATGAATCTTCTCCTTCTTCTTGTAAACTTGACATATAACTGCCCAAACTTTCTGCTGACGCCGCTAACTGCTTGTCGTCCTTTTGATTTAATTTTTGAAGCAGCGAATTTGTATTTTTTGTATTGCCCAAAGAAGATATTAAGTCTGAAGAAACAGACTGCTTTTTATTCATAATATCCAATAAAGTATTCGGCTGTAAAGAAATTCCACTCTTTTGAGCTGTTAAGGCTAACATCTGATTTGTAATCCGCATAAAAATCCCTCCTGTTATATTCTGTTTTGTATTATACTGCGATTTCATTAACCGATATTTTTAATATCGTCCTTATTTTGATTTCTGTACAGTCTTTTGTAACAAATAATATAATTTTTGTCATTAAAGAGAATGTTTTGTACTTCCCTGCAGCATAACTGTCAAGTAAAACCTGCCTTCTTTTACCTGAATGTCTGCCCTGCCATAATATTGTTCCGCACGATCCCTGATATTTTTCATGCCAAGGCCATGTCCGCTTCCTTTCTTTTCAGAAACAGGAAATCCATCTTCCCATTGCAGAGTGTGCGTAAAACTATTTTCTATTGTAATTAAGAACATATTCCCTCTTTGTTTTGAAACAATTTTCATTTCCGCACATTCCGCTTCCTTTTCACAGGCTTCTAAGGCATTTTCAAGTCCATTGTTCAAAATTACGCTAATATCAAACACGTCTATACCCATATGATCCGGATAAACAAAATCGCTGGCAAACGCAATATTCTTCTGCTCTGTAAGACGCTCATACCGCCCTAAAATCACGTCTGTTACCGGATGATTGGTTTTACATTTTGTATCCAGGCTTTCTAACGACATATGCAGAGAATCTGCATACCGGCGCACTTCTTCTTTCGCCTGCACATCCCCTGATTCAATTTTCGCAAGCAGCGCATTAATATCTGCAATATAATGTTTCATATCATGTTTCATACCACGTATTTTTACATTGACATTTTCAATATCTTTGACATGACTGTACAATTCTTCTGCCTGTCTTTGATGTAATTCCGCGCGTTGTCTTTTCTCCTGTTCCTCTTCCAATTTGCCAAGCATTTTAACACTTAACAGAATGGACGCGATACATAACAGCGAAACACAGGGAATCATTATATTTAATTCCGGATACTGTTCAATTAAGCTGTACACCTGTTTTTTATAATAAAACAATATGCTCCTCAGCATAACCGCAAATAAAAGCCCCAGCAATTCCGGCACAAATAATATCGCCGCTTCTTCAGCCTGATACGTATTTTGCCCGGACAAAAGGTAACGCTTGTACTTCCAAATAAAAAAGCCGAAACCCGCAATTATAATTACAATATGCAGGAAATTCCAGACCATCTCTAACTGTGCAATTCCTTGTTCAAACAAAGCAATATCCTGGTTTCCCTTTTCAAACTCCCTCTGCATATAACCTTTTGCCAAAGCAGTAATACTCCAGACCGCAGCCGGGTACAAAAGAAAACGCGTCAATTCCCACAATGTATAATACGCCGTTACCAAAGACAGCAGTTTCATGCGGCTGCCTTTGTAAAAAAACATTCCAGCAATCAATGTAACGAAAAAACTGACCGCAAACGGAAGAATGCTCTGTTTACTATCGGCAATATACATATCCGCTCCGTAAATCAGTTTTTTGGCCCATTGCGAGTATGCTAAAAACTGCCGAAGCGCCACAAACTGCAGCCACATAAAAAATGAAGCGTGTATTTTTTTCTTTAAAATAAACCGTTCCGGCAAGATACCTTTCACTAAATAAATCAGTAAACCTCCAAAGATGGCCAGCTCTGCCGCATCCATCCAAAAATAAATGACGTCTTTCATTTCTTCCCCATTTTGGTTATTTTATCAAATATTCCATATAAGCTGCCACAAAATCATTGTATTTCAACTTTGCCAAAAAAACAGTATCCTTACACTTTAACGTTATGCTTGTCCTATCGTATCCGGCTACTTCCTTTAAATTTACAAGATAACCCCGATGAGAGCGAAAAAATCCGTCTCCTAATTCCCGTTGCAGGGTTTCCATTTTTTCATAATAGGAATACGTACCAGACGCCGTATGCAAAATCACCTTTCGGCCATCATTTTCTACATAATAAATATCCTCTTTTGGTATTTTTAAAAATTTTCCATTCGTCTTAATCAGTAAAACAGGCTCCGTACTTCGTTCCTTTGCCTTTTGTGCCGCGCGCCTTAACACTTCACAGAGTTTTTCTTCATCTATGGGTTTTGTCAGATAATGAAACGCCTCTACGTCGTACGCCTCAAACACATATTCCCGCACAGCCGTAATAAAAATAATAAGCCCTTTAGAATATGCCCTAAGTTTCCTTGCCGTTTCCATCCCATCCATTCGCAAACCTTCTTTTGAATTATTCAGGCAAATATCCAAAAAAAGAATATCATACTCCACTTGCGAAGCAAGAAGCGCTTCACCCGTTTCATACAAATCTGCTTTTACACAAATCGTGCGGTTTACAATTTCCTTTACAAATTCCCTGATATAAATATCATCATCACAAATTGCAACTTTTAACATAATTCCTCCATATTACAAAAAGAAGACAGGCAAACGAAAAAGCCGATATAATATAAATATATCGACTTTTTGCTTATACACTTAAGTTTCTATGTAATCAATTATATTCTTTTTGCCATAAAATATTTATATACTAGGAACTCCAGCCATTTTTGGCGCACTTTTCTGCCGTCTGCAATGCTAAAACCACAGGAAGCACCAGGATTCCACAGAAAAAATTGCTGACTCCATGGATGAAATCCCACGGAAGCCCGGCGATAATCCATGCGATCATCCCTTCCAGGCTAAAACCATACAAAACTGCCTGCACAGGAGCATACAATGTCCCAAATAAAAATCCATGTACCGCGCATACTGTCATGTACACAACCGGCTTTAATTTTTTAGGCATATTGGGCGGCAAAAGCATAACGATTCCCCACAAAATGGTCCATATATATAAATATGGAATCCACCATCCTGCAAAACCGCTGAATATACCGTTTAAAAATACATAGATATAGATTGGATATAATGCTTTTTTCCTGTATACAACCGTATATGCAATTGTAAAAACACCCAGCAGATGAATATTTGGCGCCACTTCCATTATCATCTTGGAAACATACATAACGGTTCCAAGCATTGCAAAAACCGCCGCCTCTCTCGTCGTCAGTTTCAATATTATTCTACCCGGAAGGAATAATTGGCGCCTTCTTCAATCGGCGTTGCATCTACTCCTGACTGCGCATATTCATCATTGATATAAAACGCCCAATACACCCCGTCTGTATCAAAATCAACCGTAATACCGTTTACTGTCGTCACATAAAGCCCATATTCACCGTCTTCTCCAGCAATCAAATCAAGCTCTAACAACGCTTCCCCAACGGTCTCTTTGTCTGTATGCACTTCGAATTCTGTTTCTTTCCCTTCTTTTTCTACCACGGTAAAGCCAAACTGCCGGCTGCCTTCACCAACTACATTTACCGATGTTTCGCTGCCTGCCGCAGTTTCTGTTTCGGTTGCCGCATTTGTATCTGCACTCTTTCCGCAGCCTGCCGCCGATACCAGCAAAACTGCCGCCAGCGCAAATGCTAAAATATTCCTTGTTTTTTTCTGTAAGCGTTTCATTTTCATTTCTCCTTTTCTTTTTTTGCAATATAAAAACCCTCTCCTGTTGTCAGGCAAAGGGTTCATACATTCTTAATAAGACTCGCAGATATTCTGTGAATCTATCATGTACGGCCAATTACTCGTAGCCTGAAACAATTGTTTCTGTACTATACTCAGGCAGGTCTCCCGACTTAAAGATCATTGCTTAAGCCATCTTCCCAGTTTCCCAGTGATACCTTGGCTTTCGCTCCCAAATTACGGTGACGAGTTCGTACAGGATTCTCACCTGTTTCCCTTTTCACCAGAACAAATGCTGTGTCATATTGTTCTGACACCTGAATATTTTCTTTATGAATTTTTTAAAAGTATATCATACTTTCTGGTTCTGTCAAGATTCTTTTTCACTTGGTATAAGATCAATTAAAACATATTCGCAGTGTTCGCCCGTCCGAACTGTATATGCCCATCCTGCCGTCCCGGAAGAAACAATTACTTTACAATTTTCTTCCTGGTACATTCCGTAATTTAGCGCCCCAAAGAATTCTGTCACCCGTCCCATCGGCCATATCTGTCCGGCATGGGTATGACCTGACAATTCTAAATCCACTCCCTGCGCTGCATTTTCTTCTGCTTTTATCGGCTGATGATCTACCATTATGATATATTTTTCACGGTCGGCGCCCCGTAATATTTCTCCTGATGAAGCGCGCTTTTTTGTCGCGCCCCAGGCGGCGTCTCCTCTTCCGGCTAAGATTAAATCCTCTCCAATTTCCACATAAGAATCTTCCAATATCTGAATACCGCCTGCCTCAACCGCGCGTACCAATTCCGCATCTGTATACGTCCGGCGTTTTGTATAAGGCTGCCTGTCATGGTTCCCGTAAACAAAATAAACGCCATACTGATTGCTTAGGCCGCCAAAAATTTGAAACACTTCCTGCATTTTTTCTTTTGACGTGCCTTCTTCGACAATATCGCCGCCTAAAACAATAATGTCGGGCTTTTGCTGATTGATTTCGTCTAGTTTCCCTTTTAAAATTTCAGCATCTTGTACCGAATCATAATGGACGTCTGTAAACAATGCAATCCGGTATGCTTTCGCTGCTTTTGGCGTTTTTACCTGATAATAGGTCTGTTTGATTTGCCCCATATTCAGTGTGCCATAAACAAAAACTGCCGCTGCAAAAATAACTGGGATTCCGCCGCTTTGATAGATTTTTTTGCAAAAGACGTATCCTCTTCCATGCTCTTTTTTCCGATTTATTTTTTTTGTGAGAAACGCTGCACTATCTGTCAGCAAGAAAAAAAACACAGTATGCAAAAGCATTACTGCGCTTGTCCGAAAAAGATTCAGGCACAAAAAAGTTACTATGACTGCCAAACAAATATTAACAGCCATAATCCCTTTTTTCTTTACATCAGCGCCATAAAACTTTAACAGTCTTCGAATAATAAAAAACAGATACGTCCCTAACAACAATACGACTGCAACCGCTAAAATGATATATGCCATTTTCCTTCCCCTCTAGCATGGTGAGAAGGAAAACGGATAATCTTTCGACTGTCCTGCCGGAAGATACTGCACATATTTTTTCTCCAGCATATTTGTATCGGGCACCTGCTCCATTGTACCGCTGTTCCACGGCTCAATACAAAGGAACGGCGCGCTCTTTTTAACCGGAGTCCAAAATGCCACGGACAAATAACCTGGAAACTCAAAATGAATTCCTTTTTTCGTTTCCTGATGAATCAATTCAACGGTACGCTGTTTGAAGTTTTCAAAAAAGATTGCATCTTCATCAAACAAAGAATACTCTAAATGGACATCTTCTTTGTCCGCATCCTCAAAATGAAGGATATAATCTGTAAACTTCTCCCCTTCTTCCATTGGACAGAAAAATGCCGGATGCCCGCCAATCAAAAACGGCATTTCCTCGCTGCCCCGATTGACTACGCCATAAACCACTTCAAGCCGCGCCCCATTCAAACGGAATGTCACTGTAAATTCAAAATCATACGGATACACAGAGGAAGAAAACTCACTCATTTCTGTTTTCAGGACAACAAAATCATCCCCCTGCTCTACAACTTGAAATTCTGCATCCTTTACAAAACCATGGCGAGGCATATCATAAGATTTTCCATGAATAACAACCGGTTTTGAAACCGGGCCGATAAACGGAAACAAAACCGGAGAAGACTTTCCCCAATAAGCCTCATCTCTCTGCCATATATATTCTTTCCCCTCAGACGTCTGATAAGACAAAAGCTGCGCTCCATGCGTCTGACAGACAACCGACGCCAAACCGTTTTTAATTGTAATATCCATAAAAATACCTCCCGGATTTATTTTTCTGATAATTATAACAGTTTTAAATAGTCACGTCTACTGTTACAGCAGCAGTTTCTGCACCCTGCGTCTCACAGCCGCCGGAAACTGCTCCCTGCATAGAAACATCTGCTCCTCCCATATCTAAAGAACCAAGTTCCATTTCCACTTGATTCTCCACCTGCTGCTCTATCTGCTGTTCCATCATTTTTATTTCCGCTAACTGGGCAGAAGCCGCGCTTATTTCTAACACAGCGCCGGATTCCTGTATGGAGCTGCTGTTTTGATTCTCTTTCATTTTATCTTCTATGTATTTCATATCTGCTTCTGAAATTTTACCAAGCTCCTCACTCCGGTGCTTTTGCCGTTTTTGGCGCAGTTCCTGCTGCATTTGCTTTTCTTTTAAAACCCTGTGGCTTTCCTCAACCGCTATCTTTGCTTTTATTTCCTGCTCTTTTTTCTTAACCCTTCGTCTGACTTCACTTTTTTTCTTTTGTTTTCCAAGAGATTCCCCTTTATCATTTCTGCTTTTTATCGTCTCTTCTTCTTTTAAATTGCGTACTTTAAGCCTCGAACACTCTACCATTCGTCTGGCATGAGCCAACGCTGTACGCACTTCTCCCATGTCATACTGTCCCGACGCATATGCCTGCCTTAAACTTCCCAGCTTAACCTTTGCCCGAACCAAAACAACTGCCGCCACTCTGGATTTTGAAGCGCGAACCAGCTGATTTGAAATTTCCCTTGGATTATAGTTTAAAGGTTTTTTTATACGTGATTTTTTACTTTCGCCGACCTTTTTCCACTTTTGTATGCTTTTGTCCTTCCCTTGAACACCGGATACATGATTGAAACTTCCGGCCGTACCCGCAGCGCTCCCGCCATTTACCGCCATACTCATATTCCGTCCCCTCCCTGGCATTATTTTCCTTTCATATCATAATTATTACATCGGCAGAAGATAGAAAAATAATAAGATTTCTATACATGCGAATCCATAATAAATGAAAAAACCTCTTCTGTATCTTTTGCAATTTTGTCTGCTTTGGCATAGTACAATTCTTCATAATTCCCATATCCGAACAACACGCCGATTCCATCTATCCCGACTTTTTTTGCGCCTAAAATATCATGTTCTCTGTCTCCCACCATAACTGCTTTTGAAACATCCGTCACTTTTTGGCTCATCAGCGCATAAGAAATCACCTCTGCTTTTTTAGTTCTGCTTCCATCTAAATTTGCGCCATAAATACCAGAAAAATAATCTGCCAGCTTTAAATACTCCAAAATCTTTCTTGCAAATACTTCCGGCTTGGATGTCGCGACGAGCAGCGCCTTTTTAGCTTCCAGAAGCCGTTTCAGCAAAGTTTCAATTCCTTCATAGACATAATTTTCGAAAATACCTTTGCTGCAGTAATATTTTCTGTAAATTTCTACCGCCCGTTTCGATTCTTCTTCTGAAAAACCATAAAATTTTTGAAAAGATTCATGCAGGGGAGGCCCGATAAATTGATATAATTGTGTCTTGTCAGAAACTGTTATTCCATATTTTTTTAGCGCATAGGCAACAGAATTTGTAATCCCTTCACCCGAATCAATTAAAGTTCCATCTAAATCAAATAAAATCGTATCATACATACGCGCTCTCCCTTACAAAATTTTCTACCATTATAACATAAAGAAAAGAAAAAATATAGTTATCTTGACGAATTACTGAATATAAAGTAAGATAAAATTAGATGTTTTTACCAATCAAAGGAAGTACAGGGGGAATAATTTATGAAAATACAAAGCCAGGCATTTCAGTTAAAAAAAATCATCCGGCAATCGGCAATATCCGTCATTACAGGAACTATTTTCTTATTGCTGTCTGTCGGCACAAACGTATGGATGAATCATGTGACCGACGAGGAACTTGAAACAACTACTTATCTAAATCAATACAGACTCGGTTCAAAAGCTCTTACTTATGCTGTACAGGCATATGCTGTAACCGGCAAACAAGAATATTATGATAACTACATGAAAGAATTAAACGAAGATAAAAACCGTGATATTGCTTGGGCTGGACTGGAAAAAAATAATATCAAAAATGATGAATGGGAGAGTTTGAATCAAATTGCAGATATGTCAAACGGTCTTGTGCCCTTAGAATCGGAAGCCCTAGAGCTGGCAAAAAATGGAGATACCGAAGCGGCGAAATTCCGTGTTTTTGGAGAAGAATACGAAAACACCGCCCAGAAAATCAGCTCTACAACGGATGAAGCAATTGCAAAAATTCAGATTAGAGTAAACAAAGCTAAGAACAGGTTAAGGATTTTCCAGATTATTGTTGAAATCCTATATATCACATCGTTTCTTTATTTAATTTTCCAAATTATTAAAATCGTAAAATTTTCCAGAAAAGAACTTCTTGAACCTATTATTAATGTATCCGAACAGATGATTCTTCTATCAGAGGGAAATTTCCATACAGACCTCAATATGGAGGCCGACGAAAGTGAAGTTGGAAAAATGGTCGGGGCTATTTTCCTGATGAAAAAAAATCTGATTGGAATGATACTGGAGGTTTCTAATATTTTAGAACAGATGGGCAACGGTGATTATTGTTTTGAAATGAACCAAGATTATGTTGGTGAATTTGGCGAGATTCGGGAATCGTTTCTAAAAATCAGCTCAAAAATGCGCGAGACCATGGTTACAATCCGGGAAGTTTCCAAACAGATTGACAGCGGTTCTGAACAGTTAGCATGTGCAGCTGTGGATTTGGCAGAGGGCAGTACAGAGCAGGCAAGCAAAGTATCCGATTTGGTCAATCTGATGGACGAAATGTATTCCAGTATGGAAAACAGCGCAAATGAAGCGGCTTCCACCGTAGAACTTTCCAGCCGCGCCGGCCAGCTCTTGATTGCCGGCAACTCTAAAATGCAGGAATTAAAGGACGCAATCAGTGAAATCAGCAAATGTTCTGAAGAAATTGGTGAAATTATAGGCACAATTGAAGCAATCGCCTCAGAGACAAATCTGCTTTCTTTAAATGCTTCTATTGAAGCTGCCCGCGCCGGGGAAGCCGGAAAAGGTTTTGCTATTGTTGCCGGACAGGTAAAGAATCTGGCTGACGAATCCGCGCACGCTGCCGGAGAAACAAATAAACTGATTGAACGGACGGTTGCCGCAGTCGAAAAAGGCATTTTGATTGCAGACGAAACGGCTGCAAATATGGCTGAAGTTATGAAAGGCGCAAAAGAAGCGACGGATAAAATGGAACAGACGTCGCAAAACCTCACCAGGGATGTGCAAAATATGAATCAAATTAATGAAAATATTGTCCGCGTAGCCGAAATTGTAGACAACAATTCTGCAACATCCGAAGAAACTGCGGCTGTCAGCGAAGAGCAAAAAGCCCAAGTAGAATCTATGGTAACCTTAGTAGACAAATTTAACATATAATGGTACTATAAGAACACTAAATTCAATCAATTTTTATAGGAGGTTTTTATGGATTACTCAAAAGAATATACGCAAAAACTCACTGCCGCAGATGAAGCAGTGAAAATCATTCAATCCGGCGACTGGGTAGATTATGGCTGGTGCAACGCAACGCCTGACGCTTTAGATAAAGCTCTTGCGAAACGCACAGACGAATTGACAAACGTTAATTTACGCGGTGGTATTCTCCTTAAACTACCCGCCATTTTTGAACGTGAAGACGCCGGCGAGCATTTTACATGGAATTCCTGGCATATGTCCGGTATCGAACGTAAATTGATTAACCGCGGTTTGGCTTACTATTCATCTATACGTTATTCTGAACTGCCGCGTTATTACCGTGAATCCATTATTCCAAATGACGTCGCTATGTTTCAGGTTGCTCCTATGGACAAGCATGGTTTCTTTAATTTTGGGCCAAACGCTTCCCATATGATGGCCGTTTGTGAGACTTCAAAGAAAATTATTGTAGAAGTCAATCAAAATATGCCGCGTTGTCTTGGCGGTTTTGAAAATGGTATCCATATTTCCCAGGTAGACTTTATTGTAGAAGGTGAAAATCCAGCCATTGCCGAAATGGGGGCTGGCGGCGCGCCGACTGATATAGATACTGCCGTTGCAAAATTGATTGTGGAAGAAATTCCAAACGGCGCATGTTTACAGCTTGGCATCGGCGGAATGCCAAATACCGTTGGTTCCATGATTGCGGAATCTGACTTAAAAGACCTTGGCGTGCATACCGAAATGTATGTAGATGCTTTTGTTGATATTGCCAAAGCCGGCAAAATTAACGGTTCCAAAAAGAATATCGACCGTTTCCGGCAGGCGTTTGCATTTGGCTGCGGTACGAAAAAAATGTACGATTACATTGACGACAATCCGGAACTTTTAAGCGCGCCCGTCAGCTATACCAATGACATTCGTTCTATTTCTGCATTGGACAATTTTATTTCCATTAACAATGCGGTAGACTTAGATTTATTTGGACAGGTCAATGCAGAGTCAGCCGGAATAAGACATATCAGCGGCGCAGGAGGACAGCTTGATTTTGTGCTTGGAGCATATCTTTCCAATGGAGGAAAAAGTTTTATCTGCTGTTCTTCTTCCTATAAAACCAAAGACGGACAGATGAAATCACGTATCCTTCCTACATTAAATCCAGGTTCAATTGTGACAGACACACGCGCCAATGTACATTACATTGTCACAGAGTACGGCAAAGTCAACCTGAAAGGACTTTCCGCATGGCAGCGTGCAGAAGCGCTGATTTCTATCGCTCATCCGGATTTTAGGGATGAACTGATTGCAGAAGCTGAAAAGTTGAAAATCTGGCGGCGAAGCAACAAATAATTACTCTCAAGAGGGCGTCTGATATGACACTCTCTTCAAACGGCAATTGGACAGCATGAGTTCTAAATTGGAATTCATGCTGTTTTTTTGTAAAAATTTTTCATCTTTTGAAACTTTATCCTCTTTTGAACCGTCTAATCATTAGAAAAACACATAGGAGGCGAAAAATTTGAAACGCTTATCAAGGCAAAAAACAAAAGAAAAGGCAGTAGAACAATTATTGCTTACAAATTACAATCAATATTACCGACTGGCATACAGTTATGTCCATAACGAAAATGATGCAGGCGATATTGTTCAAAATGCCGCTTATAAAGCCATCAAAAACAGCGGCAGCCTGAAAGAGGAAAGCTACGCTGCCACTTGGCTGTACCGCATTGTAGTAAATGAAATTTTTACATTCTGCCGACAACAGAAAAACGAGTCCCTTGACACCGCAGAGGAAGCCTATGCCGAGGATTCTTATGAAGATTTCGATTTAAAGATGGCTTTAGAAAATTTATCCCCAAAGGACAAATTGATTGTAGAACTCAAATATTTTGAGGACATGACGTTAGCAGATATTGCAGAGATCTTAGAAGAAAATGTCAACACTATCAAAAGCCGGCTCTACCGCAGTCTTCGCAAACTGCGGATTCTAATTGAAGAAGAGTGGATGTATACCGATAATATAAATTCAAATAAGGAGGCGCTCAATGTATAACAGAGAAGAAAAATGGAATGAAATGAAACAGGAATATCAAGAACACAATATGATGCCAGAACAAGTAATGCAATTAAAACAATCCATTGCAAAAGGAAAAAAGGGCAATCGGCGCGTATTCAAATCTATTGCAGCGGCTGCGGCTTCCGTTGTGATTGTTTTAGCCGTACTGCCAAACACTTCCGGCGACATCGCATATGCTATGAGCCGTATCCCGATTCTCTCTAAGTGGGTAGAAGTCGTCACCCTTCGGGATTACAAATTTGAAAACAACCGGAACGACGCAAATATTGAAGTACCGGAAATCGTCCCCCAAATCCCGACAGATGCCATAGAGAATACAGAAAATGCAGCATCAGCCAAACAGAAGGTAAAGAAAACTGCAGATGAAATTAATGCAGAAATAAAAGAAATTACCGACAAACTGATTGCCGAATTTAAAGAAAATCTAAAAGACCAGGAAGGATACCAAAGTATGCAGGTAGCATCTGAGGTCATTGCTACAACAGAACAGTATTTTACGTTAAAACTGAATTGTTACCAGGGCGCTGGAAGCGGCGCAGAATGGAACTACTTTTATACCATCAACTTAGAAACAGGCGAACGCCTGAAATTAAAAGATTTGTTTGCAAAAGACAGCGACTATATCACTGCAATCAGCGAAAATATCAAACAGCAAATGAAAGAGCAGATGGAAAAAGATGAAAATGTCTTTTACTGGCTGGATTCTGACGATATTCCAGAATGGAATTTTGAAAAAATCACCGACGAAACACAGTTCTATTTAAACAACAATGGAGAAGTTGTCGTAAGTTTTAATGAAGGTGATGTTGCGCCAATGTATATGGGCTGCCCAGAATTTACAATTCCTAAAGACGTACTAAAACCGCTCCTCAAATAAGTTTTATAAAAAAACCTTGTCCAGACAAATCTGCGTCTGACAAGGCTTTTTATTTAAACAAGGTCTTTAATTTCGGAAACTTAGTTTGCCGCTTCCTTTTCACCTTCGATAATATCTATAATTCTTTGAATTTCCACCCCTTCGACAGGAGCTTCTCCATATTCGATATGCTTTCCTTCTTTATTCACACCGCAAAGATTCCGTTCATCTTTGCCTCTTCCTCGTTCAATTGTAAAATAATGAATCTCTTCTGTCTTGGGATTTAATGTAACATACACGCGGTAACATAACTGCGCGGATTCGTTAATCGGCGGCAAATCTACGCGTACCAAAAGCAATTCTTCACTTATATTGAGCGCCATAACAGAAAAATTACTTTCTTCATAAGGATTCAATTCATGGTTTTGATACGCATTTTGATAAATTTCATTGACAACCGCTTCCTTCTCGTCACTAAGACGCTGGACAAATTCTACGCCTTCCTGAAATGCGCGCGCCGGAAAATCATGCAGTTCGGCTCTCTGGCGCATCATAATCTGGAACTGCTTGGGCGTCATCTGAATCTGCTTTACACTTTTTTTGGCTTCTTCATCAGCTTTTTTTATCGCTTCTAACATTGGTTTTTTAAACAGTAAATTATCGGTAAAAGGATTTAATGCAATTCCCTCTACTTCCAGCCTTTCGTCCATCGCAAAAGAACAGCACGCGCCAAACGGCATATTCATCAGTAAATCAAATTTTGGCTCTTTTGGAATTTGTTCTTTTGTAGAATAGATTGGAAAAAACTTTCCGCCATTTTGATTCGTTAAAATCGCCGGCATTGGCGCCGTTCCCTTTGGAAGATTTATTTTTACTCCGGGATTGTCCTTAACTTTCTGCTTGATTTCATTGATTTCCGGAGTATCCGGCAGCATTGCCGGAATTAAAAAAATTGTTTTTTTCATCTGATGGATAAGCGCCTGTAAATTTTCTCCTGCTGTATCTTCTTTGTAAAACTGTATTAACTGCTCTGTTTTTTCCGCCTCTTTATTACTCATATTGTTCTCCACTATCCTTTTATTTTTTCTTGTTTCCAGTGTATTTATTATACCATGTATCCCAATTTCCGTCACTCATTATTTTTCCCACGTATAAAAATTTTTTATATTCATAAACTATCTCGGAAAGGAGGCATGATTTATGGATTTAAAAGATAATACGGGCATTTCGTTTGCAGCAAATACATTAGATGAAATACCAACGCCTTCTGCAGACGCAAAAGAAATCATAGGACTTGTAAAAAAAGGCGGGAAAATAACTGGATACCAGTTATCCGACCAAAGAATCGTAGATAAACAAGAAGGCGTTGCCCTCGCAAAAGCAGGAGGTATCGCGGGCGTCGGCATTGCGCACCGGAAAGACACTGAATATTTGAAATCAATTCCTGACGGTACAGATGATAATAACTTAAGTCATCTTCCTACCGTAAAAGCATAGTAAAACAATAATATAAAAAAAGCAGATTCACTTTAAAAATAATGCGAATCTGCTTTTTTATTTTACATATGCCGTTTAATCCTGACGGCTCATTTGTTCAATAAATTCTGCTGCATCATCCGGCGCATCATCCATCGAATCGTCTCCGACATCTACCACTTTTACTTCTTTCCGGTAAAGAATATCATACATCACGGGAACAAGAAACATTGTCATAAATGTTGCATAAAACAGTCCTCCGGCAACGACAATTGCCATTCCCCTTCCAAGCTCACTCGCCGTATCACGGCTAAACACCATTGCAAGCATTGCAAGGATTGTCGTAAATGCAGTCATTAAAATCGGACGCATACGTGTCTTTCCAGTTGCTATTAACGCGTCTTTCCGTTCCATTCCACCAATACGCAGCTGGTTCGTATAATCCACAAAGACAATACCATTATTTACAACCGTTCCCATCAGCACTAAAAATCCCATCAATGTAATCAGGGACATCTGCTCTCCGGTGAAAAGCATTGCCAAAAGCCCTCCCGTAAATGCCAAAGGTACGGTAAAAATAACAATAAACGGAGAGAGCAGGCTTTGAAACTGTGCAACCATAACCAGATAAATCAAAAGAAATCCCAATAAAAGCAATTTTGACATCTGTTCAATCATATCGTTTGTATTTGAAGTCTCGCCGCCAAAATCTATGCTGTACCCTTCGGGAAGTTCATAATCCTTTAACAGATTTTCCACTTCTCTGGATAATATCGCAGTATTATATCCTTCTTTTGTCTCAGCAGTGACGCTTAACTGCCTTTGCCCGTTTGAACGATTGATACCGGATACGCTGCTGCCGTAATCCAATGTAGCAAACTCACTTAATTTATGCGTTTCCGTCACTGTTTTGCCGTCGTCGTCCGTCTTTGTCGTCTCAAATTCCATATCCATAAGATTTTCTTTTGTCAAAAGATCCGTCTCATCTACAATGATAACATCCATATCCGTATTGTCTACCGTCATAGTAACCGCTGTTTTATCTGTTGTCAGACGATCGGAAATGTCACCATAAATTTGTGCGCCTGTCAAACCAAGACGCATCGAAGCATCTTTGTCAATGTTCAAATGGATTTCTTCATCTGCTTCTTCCTGTCCATTACTGATATTTGAAAAACCTTCTACTTTCTCTAACATTCCAATGATGTCTTCGCTGACCGAAAGAAGGGTATCCAAATCCGAACCGCCAATATCCAGCTGAAGACCGCTGCCAAGCATTTCATCCATTTCTCCCATCATGGAATTTGATACTGCAACTTCACAATCTATCTCCTTTGTCGATTCTAAAATATTGCTGCAGATTTGCTCTACCTGATTTTTGCTGTTAAATTCCTCTGTTGGAAGTACGAAATAAG
The DNA here is from genome assembly GCA_910586355.1 of uncultured Lachnospiraceae bacterium. GTDB lineage: Bacteria > Bacillota > Clostridia > Lachnospirales > Lachnospiraceae > Roseburia_B. The sequence continues at coordinate 97,906 of CAJUHJ010000006.1, read as the reverse complement.
AAAAATTGCTAAAATTCTCCGACGACTCTCCCATCATACCGCCCATCATACCCGCCGAACTGCTGCCGTCCATAGCTCCAACGTAGCCAACTCCTTCAACGTCTAAAATAGCTTCCATTACATCGTCTGCTTTCTGAAAGGCAGCCTGTTTGTCGTCTTCTTCTGGAATTGTTACAGTTACGGAAATCTGCTCGCTTCCCATATCTGGTATTAAAACGATTCCCATACGCATAACCGCCATAATACAAACTACTAAAAGCGCCACTGAAATTCCAACCGGAACAACCTTAAACCGCAGACAGAACCGAAGCACAACGGCATAGCCCTCCTGAATTTTATCAAAAATACGATGCTGTTTCGGCGTCGCTTTCTTTAACATAACGGAACCCATAGTTGGAACCACCGTCAATGCCACCGCCAAAGAAGCCGCCAGAGCAAATGTAATCGTCAGGGCAAACGGAAGCAGTAAATCGCGTACCATTCCCGTAGTAAATACCATTGGGAAAAATACACAAATCGTCGTAAGCGTAGACGCAATTATTGCCCCCGACACCTGCTTTGCCCCCTGAACCGCAGAACGGGGAGAATTCAGTCCCCTATACCGCAGACGGTAAATGTTTTCAATTACAACAATAGAGTTATCCACCAGCATACCGATTGCCAAAGACAAACCGGACAGCGACATCATATTGATGGAAATTCCTGAAAAATACATAATTACAATTGACGTCAGCACGCTAAACGGAATACTAAACGCAACCACTAACGTTGGACGAATATCCATTAAAAATACAGCCAGAATAAAAATCGCAAGCAGCGCCCCAATTACCATACTTGAAGCAATACTCTGAATCAGCATGGCAATATATTCCCCCTGATTTACCAATGGCGTAATGTTGAGTTTTGGATAATCTTCTTTTAGTTCTTCAATTGCATTTAAACAAGAATCTGAAACGTCGCTTGTACCCGCGGTACTTCCTTTAAAAATAGACAGTATAACGCCGGCGTCATTATTTACTTTTGCATAAGACTCTCCCGCATTGTCAATCGTGGTTAAATCTGCAACGTCATTTAGGTGAATATCTCCAATATCATCAATCTCACAGAGTACCATTTTTTCTAATTCTTCTGCAGAAGTATAATTTTCACCGACTTTTAACAGCCACTGTTTATCATTTTCATCATCAATATATCCGGCCGGCATAGAAAAATTTTGTGCATAAATCATACCGGATAACGCCTCTAACGTAAGCATCTGATTTATGTTTGCATTTTTCCTTGCCTCCGTTACAGAATCCTGATAGGTCTTATTGGCATTTTCCAATTCTTCCTGCGCTTCTTCCATCGCAGTTTTTGCCGCTGCAATCTGGGCGCCGCCGGAGCCAAAACCGGCTGCCGCAGTTATTTTTCCCTGTTCTGCCTGTTTGTAGGCGTCATCTATGGCAGACATCTGCGTTTCTACCTGTTTTAAAACTTCCTCTGCCACTTTAATTTCAATTTCAAGATTCGCAAGTTCTGTCTCTATCTGCGGCAGACGGACATTTACAATATCATATACCTGCTTTAATGTCTTTTTATCAAGCTCCTTTGCCTGGCTGACAATACTCGCATCCATTTGGGAATTTGGCATGGACGCAAGCGTCTCTACTGCCGTTTTAAAATATTCCAGCTTCTTCGGGTGATCAATCGCGTCTTTTATATCTGAAGGCATCAAGGCTGCGTCTAACGGACAAAATTCTCCCATCTGCGCCTGCATTGCAGATACTGCCGACTGAAGCTGGGCAAACATTCCATTTATGCTATCATATGTATTTTGGATTTTATTGTCTTTATATGCTTTCTTTTCGCCTTCTAAAGCGCTTTTGCTTGCTTTTAAACTCGTAAGCTGCGACTCGTACGCCGCCCTCGAAGCAATTGCCTCATTCAGCTGAAGAGTTGCATCTGCAAGCTCTGATGTTGTGGAATTTTGTTGATTGGAAAGGTCTTTTTCCTGTTGATTAATTTTAGATTTGGCGTCTGCCAAAGAATTTTCTGCATCAGACAGTTCTGTCTTTGCTTCTGCTAATTTATCATTTGTCAAAACCAAAATTTTATCATTGATTGTATCTATTTTTTCCTGGTTCAGACGTACTTCTACCGACTTTTCTATCATTCCAATTTCAGAGACGCTCGCTACGCCTGCCTGACGCTCAAAATAAGGAATTACCACCTCTTCTGCAAACGTTGATAATTCATAAATATCTTTTCCTTCATAACTGACGCTGGCATACATCGTCGCCATCATATCCATGCTAATCTCTAAAATATTTGGCGTACCGCAAGTATCCGGAAGGACAGATTCTATCTGATTTGTCGCTGATGATACTTTTACCATAGCAGAATCCATACTGGTATCTTCTTCAAATTCCAGCATTACCATACTGTAATTCTCGGCGCTTGTACTCGTCACATTCTCTACGCCGTTAATCGTCCCCAAAGTACTTTCCATTGGCTTTGTAACACTTTCTTCCACTTTTTCCGGACTTGCCCCAGGATACGTCGTAATCACCACCATATACGGCATACTCATATCTGGAAGTAAATCCGTTTTCATTCCCATAAGTGAAACAAATCCAATTACCAGCACGATAATGACTCCAACCAATACTGTAAATGGTTTTTTCACACTGTACTTAATCATATCATCCTCCATCAAACGTTTGTTTATCATATTTCAGAAACCCTTGTATTTTATCATAATTTGATTGCGCCGAAAATGGATTTGGGGAATTTTAATAGATTTTTCAGATTTCACTGCCAAACATAAACGTTCGGTTATTTTATATACGCCTTATTTCCTATATCTGCACACACCCACTGTTCTTTGTCTTTGCTGTTTCGTCCTATATACATCCAGATCGATTGCCCCACTCTCGCCGTCGCCATGTTTTTTATTCTGCTTCCTTTTTTTAATGTTCCAATTATCTTGCTTTCCGGAAGTACGGACGGATTCTCAGACGGCAGTTTTGTCCGAATGCGCAGACCATCGACAGCGTTTGTGTAGATATGCCCAGCCTGATAATTTAACTGCACATGACTAGATTCTATGGAAGATGCTTGCAAGTTTTGAGGCATTTGAACCATGGGTTTTAGGAATAATGCCTGTTCTGCCTTCCTGCGCCTTGTTAGTCCGTCAAGGATTTTTCCGGCTGCTTTGTTATATTGGAGCATTTTTTCTGCAATTGTCTGCCTGTTTCTGGTTCCATCTGCGGTGAGCTGAGCGACTGATCCTATGTTATACGCAAAAGAAACCAGTGCGTCAAATTCATTCTGATTCCAGTGGTATTTGCTATCGTATTTTGACACGTTCTTTTCATATTTACTTAAATCTTCTTTTAAGAAATCGTCTGCCTGCTCCTGCGTAATCGTCTGTCCCATTTTTACGCCTGCGGTATGCCCATATCCAATTGTCGGTACACCTGCCGCGCATTTGTATGCGGCCAGACGGCAGCCTTCGAATTGTTTGATTATATGAATTCCATTTTGTGACGTTTTCATATTACCTGTTCCCTCCTGTTTGTTTTTTGTGAATATTAGATATAACTGTAAAAAAAGAGAGCCTGTTCGTAAGCTCTCTTTTCTCACTTATGTCATTTTGTTATTTTTACGTTATTCTTCATGCACTTTTTCTACTTCCGGCAAACCCGCAAGCGACGTAAGTACCGATATTATCCCTGCCACAACAGACACTGACAGAACATTTACCCAGTTTACGTCAATCACCGCCTGCCCGATTGTAAGCATGGACAACGCCACCTGGGCAATTGTTTTTATGGAACGGACAGCCGCCGCTTCTATCCATTGTTTTGTATCTTCACTCAATCATTCCCATCTCCTAACCTTTTATCTGTAATTCTTCGACCTCGTCCAGTAAATGTGTTACCATGCCGTTTCCTCCCAGCTCATGGTACGCCTCGTACATTTCCAAAAAATTCTCAAGTCCGTGTTTCGTCACATACTCCCGCTGCGTCCAATCCCTGTGATACTCTATAAGTTTTGACCGGAGCATAAGCATTGTGCCTCTGCTATTTGCATTTCTGTCTTTTTTCTGCTGCTTTAACAGCCAGACAATGTATCCGAAAAAAGATGTTAGGACGACTGGAAGCGCGATTGTGTATGTTTGTAATAAAATTCCTTCCATCCCAAAACTCCCCCTCCATCATATTTTTAATTTATAAACTTCTATGTCAAAATCCGAACCAATGCTGTTTATCAAAAGATACTTCGTCTGCCAATGCGTCCGAAAGGCAAATATATTATCCCCTTCCGTCCAGCTTAACGGCTTTACAGTAGCTGCATACTCCCCGTTGTTACAGCTGTCCATTACTTCATACACAGCATGTGTCCTATCTGTTTCGTCGCCCGTCTTATGCGTAACCACTTTATAAACTGCATTGCTTTCCACATAGACAAATACACATTTTGCCAGGGGTATGGAAGATTCCTCTTTTCTGATAGAATCCGCTCCATAATAATTCCATAACATGGAATTGTAACTGCTAAACTCTATTTTTTCAAGAAGTACCGATATGACAGCGTTTAAGCCTTTTATTTCTCTCCCTATATTCTGAATATCCGCCCGAAGACTAACGTTTTCAGAATCCAGCGCTTCCACCTGTTTCTGGCACAAATCCCCAACACCCTCCCACTGCGTACCGTTATACCTGAATGTATACATCCCATTTGCCACAATATACCCAGACGGCACTGGAACACCTTTATAATAAATTGCCTTTGCGCCTGTGCCATTCACATTCAATGTCGGATTAGAAGCGGTATTTGTATTATTAAATTTCACCGTAATCTCCGCGCCTGTCGCAAGATTGAACCCTGCACAGGATACCGTCTTTGCTGCTGTTGAACCGGACGTGGAACAAACGCCGTAATTTGTTCTGTCCACCGTACCGTCAATACTCATGCCATTGATTTTTCTTGCCGTATTCCACTTTGAGGCAGACACTGCATTACCGGAAGCCGGCAGCGCGCCTATATCGGAAGGCGTCATGCCATCTATTCTTTCTGCCAGTTCCTGTGCCCTCTTGTCTGCAAGATCTCCGACGACGCGCCAACAGCCTGCATGATAGACCACTTCCAATGCCCACTCCGCCTGGATGAATCCCGCTGGAAGGGGCTCATTTTTGTACTTCACAGGATATGCGCCTGTCCCATTGATGTTCATAGTAATATTTTCCGCCGTATTTCCCCAGGTAAAATAGACAATCGCCCTTACGCCGCTAAACAGCTGAAACCCTTCTGCATCTACTATTTTGTTCACATCCATTTTCCGGCTCCCGCAGACACAAAACCATGCCAGTTTGCCAAACATAGAATCTATTTTGTCCAGGTTCCTATTTACTGTTTCGATACTATAAAAATCATCTTCTCCCTCTTTAATCAATTGTAAATATTCTGTTTTTGTCATTATAAAATCACATCCTCTCTAAGCTGTTTATATGTATAGTTCCTCAACTGTCCGTGTGTAAATTTTCCAAGCATTTTATGCCTGTTGTATATCAGCTCAATATCTATCCTTATGTTGCACGGAATAATTGCATAAAGCATTTCTTTTACGGCTGCCAGCATATGCTTCGCGGTAAGCTCTACCCCAAGTTTAATCGTCTGCATAGAAAAATCCATTTGCAGATGGTATCCCTGCTCTCCACACAGCATTTTTAACTGGTTTTTCAGATAAACATAATGGTACGGAACCATATTATTCCAGTTTGACATCACCCGGAGCCTTCTTATTTCAAGCGTTTCGCCGCCAATGGGCGTAATCTTTAACAGCCGCTCAAATCTTTTTATGCCGTATTCGCCGCAGGAAACCGCAAATCGGTCGTCTATGCACTGCTGATGTGTTTTTTCGATTGCCTGCAGCTCTACATTCTCTGTCTGCATAATTTCTCTGATTTCATGGTATTCTTTTAAATACTCCGGCAAATAATCAAACAGGTCTATTTTTTCTTCATCATCCACAATCCACACCTCCAAATACCGGAATTTCATATGGGCCGACTGACAAGTTGCTTCCGGCGCCGTTTAGCTTCGTATTTCCTATATCTACAATACCTTGTACAGACAAAAGCGCAACATTCATACCGCTAATCCGGACAGTTAAGGTTTCTTGTTCGCTCCACTGCTTTTTCATATCCTTAAAATAAGCCTCAAGCGCAGATTGGGCGCCTTCCCTGCAAGTATCCCAATCATAACCATTGTCAAATGTAATATCTGCCGAAATAGTTACCGGAACTTCTTCCACTGTATCCACTGTAACAACATGTCCAATCGGCGCAAGTCCATCTCCCATTCCGTTTTTTTCCGGGTCAAAAACGTCCTGCACTTCTTTTAACAGGCTTTCCGAGGCTTTTGAAAAATCTTTCCCTAAAATAACAAGCCTCACTGTCCCAGGCCCGTTCCAGACTGGAACAACTTTTACTGCGCCCACGCCTTTTTGCATCAGAGTCCTGTTTTTATACTCATTTTTATTCCCTCCAAATTCATCCGCCTCAAATGAATCCAGATACCGTCTGCGAAAACGTTCCGTCTCTTCCTCTTCTTCCCCATAAACCAAAACTTCTTTTATGACTGCTGATTCCAAGCCCGCGATATAGTCTACCGGAAGAATCTGACCCGTGTATAAATTCCCAACTTCTCCGGCTTCTTTACACTCCAGACGATATGCTCCATCTCCTATTTTATCAAGCACTCTGTATATACTTTCTTCAGATGTAAATTCCATATCCCGTTCCAGTTCCATTTCAGCCGGAAGAACTTCCGCCAGCAAAATCGCTTTTGTCGCTTCCTTTGGAACCATTCCTCTGGATGCGGCTAACCGTACCAGATATTCACGAGATGCGGTATCCGCAAAAGATTCCTCCATCATGTCGCCTAACGCTGCATAGATATTTACAATCTCCAATGCTGCCGGCGCTAAAGCAGCATAAATTGGACTGCTCTCTCTTTTATCATACGTGTCGTCAATACGGTCTAACATCCGATCCAAAACTGTTTCAAACGTAACTTCTTCAAACATTTATACATCAACCTCTTTTTCTGCGTATATTTCGCCATACACCGTATGGACGATAAATGCCATTCCTACAACGCCTTTTTTGCTTCTGTCAAATATAAAATCACTAACCCCTGAGATACGGTCGTCCTGTTCTAAGGCTTCTTCCACCCTGCGTATCAGTTCCGGCATAACATAACTCAGCGGTTTGCCAAACAAATCCATAAATTCCACGCCATAATCCCAGGAATAAATCAGCGTCTCATACCTCTCTGTATTCAAGATACAGTAAACCGCCTGCTGCACTGCCTCAATGCCGTCCACTGTGCCCCTGATATGTCCGCTGACCGTATCCAGTTTCCATGCTTTAGACGGCTCTTCCTCTTCTTCATAATCTTCTGATAAATCTATATCCAGTTCCGGCAGCATTAAAACACCCCCAGTATAATATATTTCTGGCCGCCCTGCTGCCGAAGCAGCACAACATTATCCTGTTCCTTTAAATTCCCAATCTCTTTGCATTTTATCAGTTGTTTTTCTGACAGCATAAGTTTTTGTCCCAACTTTATTTTTAATGGTGAAACTGATTTTACATTACCCATGCAAACTGCAACTGGATTAGAAGCGTTGACTGCTTCTGTCGCCGCCTGTTTCATAATTTTTAATAAATCTTTTGCATCATACACTGAAATCTCCTCCCCTTAACGTCAAATCCATCCAATGCTCGCGGTCGTTGTATATGTGCTTACATTTTTCTACCAACATGTACGAAAGGACTTTTTTATTGTCCAAAACAAGGGATACGACCACCATAGAACCAGCGCGGACTCTGTAATCCCCAATTGCTTTTGTAATGTTTAATGTCTTTTTTCTTGCGTTGTACAATTTCAATAATGTATCTGCTTTTACTTGTCCATTTTCGCCGTCCTGCAGTTTTTCATAATATTGCAGAACACCCCATGAATTGATATTCTTTGTACTTTTTGCAATATAAATTTCTCTTTCTTTCGTCTCTTTGTTATCATAATAGAGTTTAATCTGATTGTACGTCTCTGAATCAATACTGGATGAATAATTGTATTTCTGTCCCGTGGTTTTATCTATGACAATATCCACTTTCATGTTCGAAATGTCCTTTAACGCAATTTTTCCAAAGTCATCATAGAGGACATACATTTTCCCTTTATTCATCATTGTAATATCCTGTGCATTTGCAATAATATCAAACAACGTCTGATTATCTTCAACCCTGGATGGGATTTTATATTTTGTATCTTCCAACCTTCCTTCCCTAAGGGAAAAATCTGTAATTATTTTTTTAACAACTTCTGTCAGCGTCTTATTCTCATATACATAAGTCTCTTTATTTTTCAAGTATCTGAGCTGGTCGTATGCGGTCACTGATATTTCGCCCCCACCGTCGGTCTGTCTGGAAAAAATAAACCCATAAAATACTTTTTTTCCTTTATACTTAAACCTTACTGCATTTCCTTCTGAAATTTTCAATTTTTTATCTTCCAATATTTTAAACGTCAGCTGTCCCGGAGCTCCAATGCGCTCCGTACTCCATTCAATCCCTTCAAGGACTGCAGGACAGTAATATTTTTTTCCGTTTTGTATAATCAACTCTGAATCTATTGTTATCAACTCCTAACGGTAATAAGTATCTGGTATGTTTACCTTTTGTCCTTTTTTTAATTTCTTTGATTTTTTCCATAAAACAGGCTTCTCTCCTCTTAAAGAAGCAGGTTTTGCATTTGCTTTTGCAATGACTTTGTATAAATCTCCATGCCCATAAACTTTTTTTGCAAGATTATAGACTGTCATTGCCTTTTTCAGCTTTATTACATAACATCCGTTGAGAAGAATCACCGCCTCCCCATCTTCATTTTCAATATGAATTTCTTTTGATTCTCTCAGTTTTTGGATATTTACCTGTTTTTTCTTTTTTACCTTGCATTTCTTTACGCCATATTTACGATACTGTTTTAAGGAAACAGAAACAAGCACATCCATGCCCATATTTGAAGCATCTTCTGTAATCGTATATTCTTCCAGGGAACATTTCATATTTGTGTCAAAAAGATGATTTCCATTTGGAAGCGCCCTGGATACCATAAACTGAAATTTCTTTTTCTTTTTTTTCAGTTTTTCCAGTTTATTCAAATATGCTTTTGCATTTTTGAACCCATTTTCGTATTCTGCAAAGCTGTATTCCACATTCGGGAGCAAGGCTTCAAATTCAATCTCTGTCAGTCCCGGCGTCTTTAATATATTGATTTCTCCGTCGTTCATCAGTGTATACGTCTTGTTGCTATTACCGATTTTTACAGTCAGTTTTTCCGGAGTCACAGGAAGTTTCATCCCATCAATTATAAACGTATACCCCTTTTTTCCGCCGTTTTGTTCCTTTTCTTGTTGCTTTTCTTTTTGCTTTTTTAATTCTTTTATCAAAAAATCATTCTGTTCTATTGGCCTAATCTCTCCTATTTTCATTAAATTTCCTCCTGATTTCACATTCCTCTGCTGCTTTTAAGACGCATCTGTATACTCCTCCAAGAGCATGGAAAAAGAGAGCTTGTTCCCAAACTCTCTTTTTCCATTGTTTATTTTCAGGTATGAACCTTTTCAGACATTTTATACATTGCATCCCCAACTGCCGTGGTCAGGCCGTGCACAATTCCATCTAAATCCATTTTCGAATTTACATTATTGTTGTTTGTCATCTCAACTTTTATACTTGCTGTTGTAAAGCGGTTTACTATATCTCTTTCCGCCACATCCCTCAGATACTTCAACTGTTCATTAGAAATATCAAGAGAATCCGCCATTACTGCTGTGTTGGCGGCAGTTTGGCCGGTATTTTGGGCTATCTGGGGCGCCGGCCCTATGCCTACCCCCTGTCCTGCGCCTGACCCTTGTCCTGTTCCACCCATACCTGCACCGCCATTTGAGTTATTATATGTTTCATTTAGATTTTTCATCTGCTCCATATTTTTAGAATCTTCCCCAATATCAGAAAAAATTCCTGATACCTTTTCGGCGAGTGCATCGCCTGCAGCAGCTCCATCTTTAAATGCATCGGACGCCCAGTTCTCGCCAAACGCATTATATGTATTAAACCCATTATTAAACGCAGCCGCAACATCTTTATAATCCTCTTTACTATTTTTTTCCGCTGCTGCCTTAGCCGCATAATCATCCGCAGCATCCTGAACACCAGAATAATCAAACTCTACAAATGGCAATTTATTTAAAGCTTCACAAATTCCCGCTACTGTCGTTAATGCTGTTGACAGCAAGCCGTAAAACCATGATTTTACAGATGCAATCGCATTTTTGAATGCTATCTTTATATTTTCACATAAAGCTCCCAATGCATTCCAAATTCCAAGTGCAATGTTCGCTACAAATAATCCTACATTTTTTAAAGCCGCACCTACCACAAACAAACTTCCAAGAATGATTCCAATGCCGCTGCCCGCTGCGCCTGTTGCTTTTGCTATTGCAGCACAAACAGCGTAAATAACAGAAATAAGCAATATCACTCCAAGAACAATCAGCATAACTGGATTCATACTCATCACAGCGTTTAAAAAATTTTGAGCAATTGAAAAGGCCATTGTTGCCAACTTCGCCAAACCAGTAATCACATTAAGCAGCCCCATCCAAAAATAATAAACTGCCAAAGCCGCTACAATTCCATAAATAACAGGCGCAATAACAGACCAATTTTCCGCTATAAATCCCGCTATATTTCCAGCCAAATCAATTACAAGGGTCAAAACATTTATTAAAAACTGAACTGCCATTACTACTCCAAAAATAATAGGCGAAATCATACCCCAGTTTTCCGCTATAAACCCTGCTACACTGCCAAACAAATCAACTGCTATCGTCGCAATATTTATCAAGAACCCAAATGCAATCACCACTCCATTTACAAGTCCTTCGAAAAAGCCGCTTTGGTTTAATGTATCAAGCATGGTTTCTATTTCACTGACAAAATTTTGCAACGCTTCGCTATTTGCAATCATTTCAAGTCCCTGAATCGCCGTATCTACTAACGATTGGAATGCTTCACTATTTGCAATCTCATTTAATCTCTGCAAAACAGGCTGAAAAGCAATTAAAGCAGCGTTTTGAATATCCCCCAAAATCTGTGAAAATGTAACCGGAATACTGCCAAATGCTTCATTTGTCTGCCCGGCCATCTGAAACATAGCTGCTTTTACCACGTCCGCTGTAACCATGCCCTGTTCCGCATAGGATTCCAGGGAACCTTCCGCCCAACCCATGCTCTGCTCAATCGCCCCTGCAATATTCGGCATAACATTTAAAATAGAATTTAACTCCTCACCATACAATGTTCCAGCGCTCATTGCCTGGCCTAACTGCTCCAATGCGTTTTGCTGGTCCTCAGCCGACATGCCGCCAATGGCAAACTGCTTATTCGCCTGTTCCATAAAAGCAATCAATTCTTCATTGCTGACAAACGCATCTCCTGCATTTGCCGCCATTGCAGCAATTGCATCCACATTTGACAAAACAGAACTATGTGTTTCTTTCGATGACGCGCTAATCATATCAAACAATTGCTGTGTTGTCTGCGCGCCATCGTTCATTGACTGTAATTTTGACATTGCTTGTGTAATGTCATCCGAAAACCCAATTGCTTTTTCCATCCCGTCAATAGCCATCTGTACCGGATGAATTCCTTTTATGCCTTCTATCATCTTTCCTACAATGGAAACACCGCCGCTAACCTCCTGGTTAAACTTTTCCTGTTCATTAATATTATCCCGAATATGCCGCTCTGTATCGCCAACTGTCTGTGACAGCCTCAAATATGCGCTGTTGACAGCGCTAAGGTCCCCGCTTTCCATGGCAGAATTTAGCTCTTCCTGCTCCTGCATTGCCCTGTCCAGATGCATACGAAGCTCTTCCAGTTCTCCGTTTGCCGCATCCGTTCCCATATCGACTGAATTATTCGAAATCGACTGAACTTTATCCTTCAGATAATCAATACGGACTGCAAGGCTGTTTATATCCTGAAATGCTTCGGGTGACATGATATCCATATTAAGCGCCTGTATTACAAGCAAGTTCTGCGTATCGCTTAACCTCTGCGCCATATCGTTTGCGCTCTGAATCTCCTGTCTGTACCTCTCCATGCCGCTTCCGTCAAACACAGGGAGTGTATCCGACTGCCACTGTACTGCTTCTTGATTCTGCGGCTGAATTTGTGGGGAAGGCATATTCTGAATTGCTTCATTCATTTCATTAAGCGCTGTTGTTGTATACTCAATCTGATTTTTTGCTTCTTCCATTGCAGTCTGCATACACAACATAGAGCCAATTGCCAAATTCACCGCTCCACACATATTGTACAGCACACTACTAACGTTGTCTTGAAGTTCCATTGCTGTACAGACACCTCCCATACTATCACCGTCCTCTCCTTCTGGAATTTGATTTTATTTTTTTCTCTTCTTTTTTATCCTGTTCCACTTTCAACTGGATACATGCAATCACAAAAGATTTCTCCTGTTCGTCCATCTCCAGAAAAACAGACGGCAGGATATGCAGTTTCAGAAGGGCATAGTAAGCATAATTTGCTTCCGCATCCCCTTCTGTTATTAGTTTTTTGCTTCATCCACCTTTTCATCCAGACTCTTTGTAAAGCCCTGGAACTGCTGAATCCACTCTCCTAACGAATTATATTCACCTGGATCGTCTACCATTGCAAACAATAAGTCTTCAGGTGTTTTTACCCCATAAGAATCCTGCAGATCTGCATTATATAAATCTGGATATACTACGGACGAAGTAATCATCATTGACAAGTATTTTGAACTGTTCAATTTCGGCCGGAATAAATTTGGCTTTCCTTTCACCTGAACTTCATATGTACAGGATTCTCGTAATTCCTCATTCTCTTTTGACGAAATATGCTTAAACTCCCATTCCAATGGTTTTCCTTCGCTGTCTACTAAACTTTTTGTTGGGGCATATTTCCCATTCTCCTTTGCAATTTTATTTGCTTTCATAAATTGTGAAAATTTTGACATATTCTTATCCTCTCTTTCTTTTTTGTATACAAAAAGAGAGCCTGTTGCCAAGCTCTCTAAATATCACGCTGTTTCTTTTATAATTCAACTATTTGATTTGGGGAATTTTTTGCAATCTGGTTACGCAATTCTCTTGACCTTTTCCATGCTTTCCCCACATAGTCGGATTGTGAAATCTCAAAGCTAATATAATTAATCTCATCCTCTGAACGGTATGTAAAAAATAGCTCCCAATGCCCCAACTACGATTGCTCCGGCAACTGCGCCGCCAGCGCCGGACACATATTGCCTTTCAATTTCAACATCTGTTTTTAAGCACATATCCGTTATCTTATTTTTACTTAGGCAAAATTCATTTCCCCCGCCTTTTATTCTAAAAAAATCACGTTCCATCACAATTACACTATCGCTGTCCTGCCGCTAATTTTATCCATAAACTTCTTAAAACATAGGATGTCTAACAGACAAAAAATCAGAATCATTACGAAATACTCTGTTTTTTTATCCAAAAAATAACCTAAAAGCGATCCAAACGTCATAATAATTGAAAATACCAAACTTATCCACCAAAGCATAAAACCTTCCTCCCCTTATCTGACTTTAATACTCACCCTATCAGACCCAGAAGAAAATCTTATCAATATTTCATCTGTTGAATTTGCAACAATTTCTGGAACTTCAAAGAAAATCTCTCCTTCCTGTGATGACAACGGATTGATGCGCGCATCATGCAGTTCTCTCTCATATGCAATTAACTGTGTTGAAGAAAATTCATATCCATCACCATACACAAATTTTACACTGACGTCGCCCCCAAGGCCATAAGATGGCAAAAACCGATCAGACTTCTTTCCTTTATTGCTGACCGTTGCAGTGATTTGAGCATATTTATCCCCTTCCTCACCAGGTCTAAATTCAAAATACTCCCCCGATGACACAGAATCCACAATCTGCATACCTGTAACCGTTATTTCCCAGTCCCCCAACGCAATGGTTTCTCCGATATTATAAATCGTTTCTTCTTCCTGGGCAGAAGCCTCTTCCTCTGAGCTTTTTTCTGTTTCTTGTAACTCCTCAGTAGGTTCCAAATCGTTTACTTCCTCAGTAGAAACATTCTCCGCGCTGCCCGTTCCTTCCTTATCCACCTGTTTCAGTTTTCCACTGCATGCAGCAATGGATAATGATAATGAAATCCCCAGTAATACAATCAGTTTCTTTTTCATACTTTTTTCTCCTCCTTAACATGATTTATTTGATTATAACCCATATTAAGGAGGAATGGAAGCCGGGTTTTCAATACGCTTATGCTGTCGCGTCTGCTTCAATGCCGGCAAGCCCAACGAATTGTTCCTCTATTTTAAAGTCTTCAAATGTAAAATCCATTTCTTCATCCAAATATTCTCCATCTGCATCAAACTTCGCTAAAATACCGCCGTCAATATTACAGTCAAACAGCAAGACCTTCTGTCTTCCCGCAGCGCTTGTTGGGTCTGAATTCACAATCTGCATTTCAAAATAAGTGTCTTTACCTGTGTCTTTGTACTCTTGCATCATCATACGGAAAATTGAAGTATTATAGTGGAACGTTGCCGAACCCGTCCCTTTCCATCCGTTTGTTTTGTTGCCCTTTCCCGTCTTACCTAAAATGGGAACTTCTGTTTTTGTTTTTTCGAATTTTGCCTCCAGGTTAATTGCCTGCATAAAATTGTATCTCTTCCCATCTATTGTTACATAACATTCCGCTAATGCTGCCGAAAGCGCATCTTTCGCCAGCATAACTGCCGGCTTTTTTTCTTCTTTTTTCTGTTCTGCCATATTTATCTACTCCTCTCTGTCTTATGCAATCGTAGTCGTCATGTAAAGCTGTGACATTGCATTTGTAACTGTTACGCTGCCTTCTACTACAACCGATTTTTTTGTGTCTCCCATAGAAACTTTTACATCTGTGTCATTAAAATTTTCAATCGCGCGAATACGTTCCAATTGCCTGCGTATTTTTATAAAATCAGATTTCAGCGATGTACGTCCTGCGTCGTCATTTGGAACAATCCCCAAATACCGTGTGTTAAAAAGCACTGCATCATCATTCGCCAACTGGTCAATCACACGTACCGTCTGATTATCTTTAAATACATCCCCGGAAGTATCCGTTGTCGTCACCATTGTATTAATATCTGCCAAAATACGAATATCGGAATTTACTTGATGAAATACCAATTCACCGGATTTTATAGCCTTTGTCAGCTCTGCCTGTGTATAGCCGGCGTCAAGCGTATAATCTCCATCATAAATTTTATTCTGGCAGGTTGCGTTGACTGTGCAGCCGCCTTCTGCGCCTGTCACCCAGTAAACCGCTGCGGCTTCATTTGGATACTCCATTCCGGCGCTTCCTTTCACCGCTCCATCCAAAACTTTATTTTTTACACTGATAACTCCCATATAGTCAGCCTCTTTGTAATTATAAAGTACAAGTTGGAATTTCATTCCGATTTCATCGCGCAGCCGCTTGTTAAATGCTGCAAACATTTTCTTAATCGTGTCGTCCGCAGTAACAATCCCCATCGTATTATAGGTATAAGATTCAATCTTATCCGCATACGCCTGATAGGACGAGCCGTCCATTGTCCCATTTTCACCGCCTGTAAGCGGAACTGCCAACGCTGCTTCTAACGTAATATCCTTCTGAAACGTCACATATTCATTCTCCTTAAGTTCTTCTGCCTGGTGTACCGTTTGTATGTCCACTTTTGTCGTCCCTAGATATGTAATGACGTCAAATGCAGAATCATCATCTACATTTACCTGAATACTGATTTTTAAATCATTACCGCGTATACCGCTGTACTTCGCAGCTGCATAGCTGTTTGAAGCTTTTTTGCCGCCGCCGTTTAGACGGTACGCGTAAAGTAATTTTGCATTTAAAAACAAATCACGCAGACCTTTTAACCTTTCATCTGTATAAGGATAACCGAAAATTTTCTGTGAATCTTTTAAAAATTCTTCACTTGTTACAGCAAAAACTTCGTCATCCGCGCCCCAATCCAGTTCAATGGGCATTGTTACAACACCCCTGTCAGATATTGCTGCAGATGCATTAGCCACGGAAACAAAATTGATATATGCTCCCGGTAAAACTTTATTTTGCGTTAAAAATGTTCCTCCGCCTAATGCCATACTTAATTCACCTTTCCTTTCATAAATTTTTCTATTATCTCTTCCACTTCTGGAATAGAATACTGTTTTTGATCCTCTAATAAAATTTCAATCAAATCTTTTCTGTTTGAAAATTTTTCAGAAGCCCTTAACTGCTCTTTTAAAAATAACTGTCCCGCAGTTTTTGAATTTACACTTTCTTCTTTCTTTAATTTTTCTTTTCCTGCCATTCTTTTGCCTATCCTTTCATATTAATTTGGGATTTTAACTCAGCCATCACCGTCTGTTCCTCTGTCTTTTTCATATAGAAATCATAATTAACAAAAAAATGAAGAACTCCGTCTACAACCTCGTATTTCATTTTACTTCCTCTCAAACTCCCACAGTCCGCCTGAATAATCTCCAGGCGCCAGATCAATTTCTCTGCCGTCTCGTAACACTTTGCATTTGGATTCGCTTGTGAATTCAAAATAAACTGGACGCCAAACTGGTTTTCCATAAAATAACTTTTTATGGATTGCTGCCGGACGGCTGACTGGACACAGGAAATAAAAAAGCAGGGCTCCTGCAAGTCCTGCGGTATTTCTTCGATATAGACGCCATATCCAAACTCCAAACGCAAGGCGTCGCTGATTCCTTTTAAAACTGCATGTATCATTTACATGAATCCCTCCCTAAAACTTTTTCATTTTTCCAATCCTCTTCCGCTTCCGAATACATTTCCCGCCTCCCATCCAGCAGCATTTTCATTTTGTCAAATCATAAAACCATCTCCTTTTCTTATAAGATAAAACATAGAACATTTCAAAGATTAGATTTCATACGAATCAAATTCCCTTGTATCTGTCTTTGTCAATTTTCTATATGATATATATATCACAGGTTTGATATGTCATTCTATGTCATCATTCATTCAAACGAAAATTTTGCAGAGCCTTTAAATGAATTCTATGTACTTGTTTATAACTATATTGAATTTCCTCACATATTTTCTCCCAATTATAATTCCTCAGATACCTCTGTGTCAGAAGCGTCTTCTCGATTTCATCTTCCATCTGCTCAATCCTGTTCTGGACTTCTGAAAATTTTTCCACTGCATTTTTACGCGCCTTTATAATCTTGTCTATTAATTCTTCCCGCCGTACCATATAATCCGATAAATCTTTCTTATTATGCGCCTTAGGCATGTCCGACAAAACCAAACATGGATACTGCTCACCAGTGCGTAACTCTTCCAACTGCTCACCCAAACGTTTCGCTTCCTGCTTGTATTTTTTATAGCTTAATAAATATTCTTTTTTCTTTTCATTCTCTTCTTTCATATCCTGCCCCTCTTTCTCTTGTTTGATTTTTTCCATTTTCATATGCCCCCTTGACCTCCTTAAAAACAATTGTGTCTTTTATGACACATATTTTTCAAAAAAATTTGATAACAAACTTTAATATATTTAATTTATTAAAATTTTTAAAAATGTGTCATTTAAGACACACCAACAGTAACATTTATTGTGATACTTGTCAACACAATTTTTATCTTTTAGGACACTTTTTATCATTTTGTTGCAAAAAGGACACATTTCATATATAATTCATATTGTAAGCGAGGTGATTTCAATGGAAATGGGAAAAAAAATATATACACTTAGAACCCAAAAAGGACTGACCCTGGAAGAACTGGGCAATATGGTAGGCGTCGGTAAAAGTACCGTAAGAAAGTGGGAAAACGGAATGATTGCTAATATGAAAAGAGATAAAATAATGAAAGTATCAGAAGCACTCGGCACAACTCCTGAGTATCTTATGGGATGGGACGAATCAGGCGGCGAATCCTCATTCACCCCAAAAGACCAGCGCGATATTGCAAAAGACTTAGATTCCATAATGGACAAATTACAATCTGGCGAAAACGGCCCCGCCAGTTATAACGGAGAAACACTGTCGCCCGAAGCAGCGGAACTTTTTCGGGAAGAACTAGAAATTGCATTAAAACGTTTAAAAATAATTAACAAAGAAAAATATACTCCAAAGAAATACAAAAAGTAGGTGATACGATTGCAATCTAATATCAAAAAAACTGTTGCTTACTATAAGAAAAAATTTCATACAAGCAATCCCTTTGAAATATCCGATTGCCTTGGCATTATGTATCAAATTGGCAATATCAATTTTGAAGGCTGCTATCTGTTTTTAAAAAATCATAGATATATTTTTCTGAATCAAAATTTACCTGAACATGAAATGAAACTAGTCATGGCGCACGAACTTGGCCATGCGATTTTACATCGAAAAGAAAATTGCTATTTTATTAAAAATAAAACATTATTACTGAACTCCAAAAATGAAATAGAAGCGAATAAATTTGCCATGGAACTTTTAATTGATGATGCTTTCTTAGAAGAAAATAAACATTTGACAATTGGACAACTTTCAAGAATGCTCGGATATTGTGAAAATTTAATTGCATTGAGGTTAAAAACAGAATCATAGACTATTATGAAATGTGATTAAATGAAATACAGCCCATACCATGCTCTTTCAATGAGCGGAAATGGTATGGGCGTTTTAATGGACCAGACGGGAATCGAACCCGTGTCCAAAAACCAATCCCCTGTACTTCTACGAGCGTAGTTTATTCTTTGACATTCCCTCTGCGGGACTTGAATAAACACAATCCCCGGTTCAGTAGCTTCATCATACGCCCACATACGCAAAGCTTAATATGTGTCGTTTCCTGCATCGTCGAAGCCTGGTTCCTAAAGTGCAGGTGCTCTAGGTCAGACTGCTGCTCTTAGGCAGCGTATGCTAAATTATTATCGTTAGCGTTTAATTTTAAGTTTGGCATTTCACGCATTCCATGCGGCTCGCTTCTCCAGCTTCATAATCCCTGTCGAAACCTTTACTGGCCCTTATTTTAAAAGATTATAACGAAAAATTCTTGGAAGGTCAACCTCTAATATAGATTTTTAACTTTAAAGTCACGCTCTGCTTCTCTTCTGGCGTCTTTTTTTGCAATATCCTGTCGTTTATCGTATAGTTTTTTGCCCTTTGCCAATGCAATCTTCACTTTTACAAGGTTTCCTTTCAAATACACTTCGGACGGAACAAGCGTGTAGCCCTGTTCTGCAATTTTTTGCTGTAATTTTAAAATTTCTTTTTTGTGCATTAAAAGTTTTTTGGGGCGCAATGGATCTTTATTAAAAATATTCCCTTTTTCATAAGGGGAAATGTGCATACCATAAATCACCACTTCTCCTTTTTCAATTCTGACAAACGCCTCTTTGATACTGCATTTCCCCATACGCAAAGACTTTACTTCTGTTCCATGCAGACAAATTCCAGTTTCATATAATTCTTCCAAAAAATAATCGTGCCTTGCCTTTTTATTATTCGCAATCAGTCTTACATTCTCTTTACTCATTTTGCTCCCCGCCTTTTTCTGACAATTGATACTCTATCGTCCTAAACATCGTATCGGCTTTTACTGCGGTAACTGTCACCCTCTGCCCAAGTTTGAACCTACGGTTTGTTGCTTCCCCAGCCAGCTCATACGTCTCTTCCAAATACTCATAAAAATCATCTGTCAAAGACGTGATTGGTACAAGTCCTTCGATTGTATTATGCAGTTCCACATAAAATCCCCACGCAGTAACGCCGGAAATCACACCTTCAAATTCTTCTCCAATATGGCGCGTCATATACTCTGCTTTCTTTAATTTTTCCACTTCCCGCTCAATTTCATCTGCCCTGCGCTCCATCTCACTGGAATGTTTTGCGGCTTCCGGTAAAAGTTTTTCATAATGCCCTGCCCGCTTCTCATCCATCCTGCCCCTTAAACAGTCTTTGATAATCCTATGAATCTGCAAATCCGGATACCTTCGAATTGGCGATGTAAAATGGCAATAATATGAGGCGGACAAGCCAAAGTGCCCCGAACAATCCGCCGAATACTTCGCCTGTTTCATAGAACGCAGCGTCAAACGGCTGATTAACGCCTCTTCCGGCGTATCTTCAATCTTCTGTAACAGTTTCTGCAGCTCTTTTGGATGAATCTCTTCTTGCCCGATATGAATGGAATACCCAAAATTATTGACAAATGCAGAAAGTTTTTGTATTTTTTCACTGTCTGGTTTGTCATGCGTGCGATACATAAACGGCATCTGCTGCCAGAAAAAATCTTCTGCAATCGTCTCATTTGCAGCCAGCATAAAATCTTCAATAATCTTTGTCGCAACATTTCTTTCATGCGGCAAAATTTCTTTTAGATGCCCTTTTTCATCCAAAATAATTTTCGTCTCTGGAAAATCAAAATCAATCGAACCTCGTTTTTTTCTTTTATTCCGAAGAATCGCCGATAATTCTTTCATGCGTTCAAATAACGGCACAAACTCTTTATATTCCTCTATTATTTGCGAATCTCCATCTTCCAAAATTTTTTTTACGTTTGTATAACTCATACGGCGGTCAACACAAATTACAGATTCTGTAATCTTATGGTCTACTATTCTGCCTTTTTCGTCTATCGTCATAATACAGCTCATAGCAAGCCGGTCTGTTCCCTGATTCAGAGAACAAATTCCATTCGAAAGCGCATGGGGCAGCATTGGAATTACACGATCTGCCAGATAAACGCTTGTACCGCGCTTGTAGGCCTCTGCATCTAATGCGCTGTGTTCCTGGACATAATTTGCCACATCTGCAATATGCACGCCAAGACAAAACAAATTCCCCTCTTTTGTCAATGTAACGGCATCATCTAAATCCTTCGCGTCTTCTCCGTCAATCGTCACTGTCTGCCATGCCCGAAAATCCATGCGCCCTTCCATATCTGCCTCAGAAACTGCTTTATCTGCCCGTTTTGCCTGTTGCAGCGCTTTTTCTGAAAATACAGTCGGAATCTCATACGATTTTACAAGCGCCAAAATATCTGTCCCAGGATCATTCCTGTGTCCGATGATTTCAACAATTTTCCCTTCAGGATTTTTTCCTTTCTTCCCATAATCCGTTAATTTTACGACTACTTTGTGTCCGCTGACAGCGCCTTTAGAATGTTCCAGCATAACAAAAATATCGTGTCCAATTTTCGGATTATCCGGCACAACAAATCCAAAATTTTTACTCGCCTCATATGTCCCTACCACCTGCAAAAGTCCATGTGAAAGTATTTTAATCACTGCGCCTTCCCTGCGTTTTCCAGAAGACCTCGGACTGATAGAGACTTGTACAACGTCTTGGTGAAATGCACCGTTTACTTTATCCTTGGGAATAAAAATATCTTCTGTTTCGCCCTCCACCGTCACAAATCCAAATCCTCTTGCATGGCTGGTAAAAGTTCCGGCAACAGTGTTTACTTTGGATTTAAAATATCGTCCCTTTTTCGAAACTGCAATCTTTCCTTCCTCCATCAAAGCAGACAACGCTTCTTCTAATTCATAGCGGCGGCTTTTCGGAACGGAAAGAATAACTGCCATTTCTTTTATCTTCATTGGAACATATAAGTCATCACAAATAAACTCGTATATCACCTTTTTTTGTTTCTCAAATTGTTCTTTATCCATATTTTTCCTCAAGTTCTTTCCTAAATAAAATGAAATAAAAAGACTGCCGATGATACGACAGTCTTATCTGCTTAAATGTGGATTGTTACTGGAAACTCCCTATATTCAGTACTGCAGCAATAACTATGAACAGAAATACACACACCTTTGTAATCTTTACAAGTATCCCTTCCATAGAACGGCCCTTATTTTTACCCCAATAAGTATCCGCTGCTCCTGAGATAGCGCCTAATCCTGCAGATTTACCTTCCTGCATCAGAATAATCACTGTCAAAGTCAGACATATTAAAACAAATACTACTGTTACAATCGTTTTTGCTACTGCCACGGGTATTACCTCCTACGATTTGTTTCTTCATCAGTTCTCATAATTTTTTTTAGTATATCATATGCCTGACCTTTTTTCAAGTTATTTTTTATTTCTCAGGAACAGAAAACAGGCGTCTTTTGGATATGCTGCCGTCTCCATAAGTAATTCTTCAATCCTAAGAAGCTGATTGTATTTTGCAACTCTGTCTGTCCTGCACGGCGCGCCAGTTTTAATCTGTCCACAGTTTAAGGCAACTGCCAAATCTGCAATTGTCGTGTCTTCTGTTTCTCCTGACCGATGGGAAACGACTGCCGTATATCCGGCTCTATGCGCCGTCTCAATTGCTTCCATGGTCTCAGAAATCGTTCCAATCTGATTTAATTTTATTAGAATCGAATTCGCACATCCCGACGCAATGCCTTTTTTCAGACGCGAAGTATTTGTAACAAATAAATCATCTCCTACAAGCTGCACTTTAGACCCCAGCCGCTCTGTGAACAATTTAAAGCCTGCCCAATCCTCTTCATTTAGACCGTCTTCAATCGAAAACAGCGGATATTTACTGCAAAGTTCTTGATACAAAAGAATCATTTCCTCCGTTGTACGCATAATAGCTTCCACATTCGTACCCGGCTGTTCTTTCTTTAAAATTTCAGTTTCCCCTTCAAAATAATACATTCCTGATTTTTCATCATATAACTCTGACGCAGCAGCATCCATAGCAAATACAATGTCCTTGCCACACTCATATCCGGCCGCCTGCACAGCCTTTGAAAGATAATCCAAAACTTCAAACGCATCTTTTAAATCCGGGGCAAAACCGCCTTCATCCCCGACTGCCGTTGATTTTCCATCCTGTGCTAAAATCTTTTTTAAAGAATGATAAACTTCTGCTCCCATGCAAAGCGCTTCCTGAAAACATTTTGCGCCTATGGGCATAATCATAAATTCCTGAAAATCTACTGTATTTTTCGCATGTTTGCCGCCGTTTAAAATATTCATCATAGGAACCGGAAGCACATGCGCATTGACCCCGCCTAAATATTGGTACAGCGGCAGATTCAGTGCATTTGCAGCTGCTTTTGCCGTTGCAATTGATACGCCCAGCGTTGCATTTGCGCCCAGACGCTTTTTATTTGGCGTACCGTCCAGTTCGATAAGTTTTGCATCTATTTTTTTCTGATTGAGCGCATTTTCTCCTATAAGCTCTTTCGCTATTTTTTGATTTATATGAGAAACTGCTTTTTTAACTCCGGCTCCTCCATAACGTTTCTCTCCGTCGCGCAGCTCAACCGCTTCAAACTGCCCTGTGGATGCCCCGGAAGGAACAGCCGCCCGCCCTTCCGAAATTCGTTTCGTCGCATGATTTTTGACAACTACCTCCGCTTCCACGGTTGGATTCCCCCTCGAATCCATAATTTCTCTGCCGCACACTTTTATAATTTCCAGATTTGCTCTCATACCAGACTCCTTTTTCTCAAATTTACATCTAGTATTCACCAAAAACCCGAAAAATATACCTTGGGGTAATCTTACTGCAATGATAACACAGTACAAAGCCCGCTTTCCGCCACCTCATACTCCAACGAAATCATATCCCCGACTGCATATTTTACTACTTCTACTAATGTGGTATCCGACAGATTTACATCAAAAATCTCGTCTGATTTTTCAAGACAGATATAATAATGCGTCGTTCCCTCTATTACAACTGGAGCAATGGAAGCGATTTTTCCTTTTGCCTGCTCAAATACTCCGGCTGTTTCACCTTTTGTAATTCCATTTGTCGTTAAAAGTTTCACATATTCTTTTTCACATTCCTGCACTGTATCGCCAATAGCTACCCATTGATATTTCTGTACATTCACCATGGCATATTTTTTTACCAATCCGGCTCCGTCTTTTAACGCCATAAAATACGTCGGTTCACCGGAAATATTGAGCAAAAGCGGAAATGTTGCTCGATAGCCCAGATTTTGTACCTGTCCTTCTGCGGAAGACATTGCCGAATCTTCAATCGCGCCTTCAATTGTATAAAACTTCGTCTCCATCGTCCTTTGATTCATCAGTACAAATCCGACGTTTGACTGATCTCCACTGACGGAAGTAACGCCGGTATATACCCAAACGTCGTCCTCCAGCGCAATATAATTATAGCCGTTTGTCGTTTGAAGACAGTCTTTCTGCCCCAAAATACTATTAAAATATCCATGTTTTAAAGTTCCATGATAATTATAAAGCCCCGTCAAAAGCTCTGCCGAAAACACTTTATCTACCCAATTTGGCACATCTTTTATATCATATTCTTCACATTCTCCGGTAATCGCATTACAAAGTACTGCTTTTCCTACGGTCTGGCCTCCAAAAAGTCCAATTGTAAACTCTTTCACTGGACAAACCCAATATGGCGTTCCCTCATCATTGATTTCAAAGAAAATCTGATCGTCAAAAATATACGTCGGATACTGAAACCGCAAATGCCTGTAAATGTTCCGGTTAAAATATTCTGATTTTGAATAATGGATGCCTTCGCTTAATTTGACACATTCTGTATTCTGGGTCGCCATATCAATACGGATATATGCCGGAATCCCCTGCTTTTGGTTTGTCAGCCATTTGATCGGACTGGCATATACAAGCGGCGCAACGCGCACCGGAGTATCCTGATAATTAATCTGTGTATATTCGCTGCTCACTTCAAACTGAGAAACCATATCTACCATGCTGCCCATTTTTCTGTTTCCCAAAAGCTCGGCAGAATTTTTATCCAATAGCGGAATTGTACGATAGCTGACTTCTTTTATATCTTCTGAAAAGTCACTATTTTCCACGGTCAAAAGTTTCTGATACTTATTCGCATTTACGATTGGAGATGAAAGCACTGCTCCAATCAAAAATACAAGAAGTATCAGCACAAATATTCCAATTCCTGCCTTTGCCAGTTTTAAAGTTCCAAACAAATCTTTCGAAAACGGCGCTGCTCCGTGTGTTTTAGAATATTGTTTTGCTTTTAGAAACACATAAATGACATTTAAAATTGCAACTGCGAATAAAAGGCATTGCCAAAATCCAACAGAATGGATATTAATTGCTGGAATTGTGACATAATAATAAATTCCAAAAGCTGCTGCTAACACTAAAATAAGCGTTATTGTTTTTGATACTTTTTTCATGTTGTTTCCTTCCTTTCTTTTAGAGACTCTTTTATTTGGCCGGATACTTCTTCTGATATTGTATCCAGCAAATAACTGCGTCCCTTCTGCACAGACGCCGCCGCGTCTATGGCTGTCCTCACTAAACTCTGCATATCCTCAAACAAATCCTTGGCGGATAACAACATACAGCCTGCACCGCGTATAATTATTTGCTCTAATCCGTCTGATGTTGCTACTGTTATATGGTACTTTTTCCCATTTATATGGGCAAACTTTTCAATATACGCATCTGCAGTCTCAGCTTCTTTTGTATATACCACATGAATATTATGGTAATCATAAAATTCTGTCTGACGGCCTTTTATCCGGTATGCGTCAAAGACAACAATGACCTGGCATTGTTTCATTCCCTGATAATTACAAAGTAAATCGAGAAGCTGCCCTCTTGCCCCATCCATATTTTCTTTCGAAAGTTCACGCAGTTCTTCCCACGCATATATCATATTATATCCATCTACCAGCAAATATTCTTCCCTTGTTTCCTCCTTCTTTTTTCTGCGGTACTTTGGTACGTCTGTTTCAGAAGATACCACGCGTTTTTTCGTATAATATCCTTTTTGGGGAACATCTTTCCTCCGTTTGTTTGCATGAAATGTCTTTGCCAGAATCGCGTCTACTTCTTCTGTATCCATCCACACAGGTTCTTGAAAACTCTGCGCGACCACCTCTGACGACTGCGCATCTTCTCTCTTTCTTTCAGGGAGAATACTTTCTAAGTGCATAAATTCCGGAACCCGGTCCCATTCCACTAAAAAACCGGAACCATGGCTGCAAAATACAGACGACGACGGATTTTCCAAATCTGCCTCCGCATCATATCCAATGCGTTCTATTACTTCCTGCGCATTGACGCATATATCATATCCGCCATAACTTAAAAATAATTTTCCCATTCCTTTTGTATAAGCTGTCACATCTTTTACATACTCCTGTAAAGATGAAACAGGCGCCCTTCCAGTTAGGACTGCAGCTCCTTCGCTAAGCTTTGGCCCCTCCATATCTGCATGGCGCATTTTCAGATCTGTCATCGCCCTGCCGACAAATTGTTCCGGCACTTCCAGCCGGTACTCATAATAGGGCTCTAACAAGATTGATTCGGCCTGCTTTAATCCCTGCCGGACCGCCCGGTACACAGCCTGACGGAAATCGCCGCCTTCTGTATGTTTCTGATGCGCCTTTCCTGCCGCCAGCGTAATTTTCATATCCGTAATGGCAGAGCCCGTCAGCACTCCAAGATGTTCTTTTTCTTTCAAATGCGTCAAAATCAAACGCTGCCAATTCTTACTTAAAACATCTTCACTGCAATTTGATTCAAACTGCAGGCCGCTTCCCCGCTCTAACGGTTCCATCAAAAAATGCACTTCAGCATAATGGCGCAGCGGCTCGAAATGTCCCACGCCTTCCACCGGGGCGGCAATTGTCTCCTTATAAAGAATATGCCCCGCATCAAAACCGATTTCCACTCCAAACCTGTCAAATGCCTGCCTTTTTAGAATTTCTGTCTGCACCTCTCCCATAACCCGGATTAAAATTTCCTGATGTTTTTCATTCCAGATAATATGCAGCTTAGGGTCTTCTTCCTCTAACTGGCGCAGCTTAGGGAGAAGACTTAATGCATCGCACCCTTTTTGCAGCAAAACCTGATACGTCAGCACCGGATTTAATTTCGGATTTTTAGAAGAGGTTTCTATTCCAAGCCCCTCTCCCGCATACGTTTTACTAAGTCCTGTAACTGCACAAAGTTCCCCCGCTGCCGCTTCGTCGACCGTTTCGTACTTTTCACCGGAATAAATCCGTATCTGATGAACCTTCTCTTCCCAGCCTTTTTCGGTATCATTTAACAGCGTCCGAACTTTTAAACTTCCTCCAGTTACTTTTAAATGGGTCAGGCGCAGCCCCGATTCGTCTCTTGTAATTTTAAATACTTTTGCCCCAAATTCTTTTGGATAACCCCTCTGTTTTGTGTACTTGAAGACTCCTTCAAAAAATTCCTTTACGCCTGTATTTTTTAATGCAGAGCCAAAATAGCATGGAAACAATTTTCGTTCTGCAATCAATTGACAAATTATCTCATGATTTAACTGTCCCGTTTCCAAAAAAAGTTCCAATGCTTCTTCGCTGCACATAGCAGCTTCTTCCCAAAAATCTTCTTCCTTCGTTTGTTCAAAAGAAATACAATTGTCTGACAACTGCTGCCGCAGTTCTTCTAACAGTTTTTTTTCATTCGTTCCTTGCTGGTCCATTTTATTCACAAACAAAAAAACCGGAATCTGATATTCCAATAACAGATTCCAAAGTGTTTTCGTATGCCCCTGCACGCCGTCTGCCCCGCTAATCACAAGAATGGCATAGTCTAACACCTGAAGCGAACGTTCCATCTCTGCTGAAAAATCCACATGCCCCGGCGTATCCAAAAGCGTGATAGTGACTCCCTCCAATTTCAAAACCGCCTGTTTGGAAAAAATTGTAATACCTCTCTCGCGCTCATAGACATCTGTATCTAAATATGAATTTTGTTTGTCTACACGACCCATCTTTTTAATCCTGCCTCCTGCATATAAAAGCGCTTCGGAAAGCGTCGTTTTGCCAGCATCTACATGAGCCAGGATTCCAACTACAATATGTTTCATTCTAAATCCCTATTTCTTTTTCTTCCTATGATATAAAGAGTAAACCCTTCCTTTTCTAACATAACATATTCCCGATATAATTGAAAGCATGGATGTAATCTCAGCTGTTTTTTGATAAATCCATTTTCATTTGAATATAAAACCATAATTCCATCTTCTACCAAAAGCCCTTCTGATTTATCAAAAAACTTCTGGTAAAACAGATCCTGTTCCTCTTTACTGCGCTTTCCCCTAAGCGGCATATTCGAAATAATTTCATCAAATAAATTACCATGGGTAAACTCAAAAAAATCCTTCTGAATCACATTCATCCTGATTCCCGCTTTTTTAACGTTATACCTCGCTTTTTCTGTCGCCTCCCCGAAAATATCAATCGCATATATTTCTCTTGCCGGAACAACTTTATGCCGTTCGATTAACATTGTCCCCACCCCACAGCAGGGATCTAAAATCCGGGCGTGCTTTTTTAAATACGGTTTCGCAAGATCAACTAACAGGGCAGCTAAAGAAGGATGAATGGAAGCCGCGATTGTCTGCCTGCGGTATGAAAACCGCTCCATTGGTATTGTGTTCATTTTTAAAAACACTCGTATCTTTCCTGACTGATTAAAATACAGTCTGACTTCAAATTCATATTCCTCCGGCGCATTTATCAGTTTTCGTTCTGTCATTTCTTCAATGACTGCAGCTGCACGTTTCAAATAGCGGGAACGCTCTGCGAGCGACTTCCTGCCCTTAACGTCCATTCGAAAATAAAACGGAGGCGCTTCTTTATGATTTCGTTCCAGCAGCACAAGCAGTTTCGATTCTGCTAATGCTTTTGCAAAACACTCCGGACCATCTTCAAACGCAACCTCTCTCTTTAAAGCAATCGGAAACAGCAATTCACGAAATGTACGGATTTCTATAATTTTCAATAGATTATCCACAACTGCCTGTACACCAAGAGAAGTCAGCCCTTTGCGGTACGCCGAAAATTTCTCTGATGTTTGTTTTGCATATTTGGGATACGTCGTCAAAAGTATCGTGTTCCGCTGGTTCCAACCCATAAACGTATGTCGTTTTTCTTCCCCCTCTTTTCTTAAAATCCGGCCCAATACCCGCAGTTCTTCTCTGATATGTTTCTTTTCTTCTTCTTTTGGCTCACTGCTGCACAAGAATTCATACCGCATCGATAGTTCTCCCAGATACGGATAAGGATTTGTTTTCTCTATTGCCTCAAGAATGGCGCTTCTGACAAACAATGTTTTTTCTGACTGATATGCTTTATATAATGCCGCCGACGCATTTTCGAGCGCCAAATCTCCAATCAAAGCCGCTGCATTTTTCCGCACCTTTGCATCTTCATGTAATAAATATCCCTCTAAAACAACTCCATCCCCTACAATTTCCAATGCCTTTTGATACTCTTTCTCTTCTTTAACAGCCGCCCGAATCTCGCTAAGCGTCCTGCGTATTTCTTCCTGACATTCCAATTGATGAAAAAGTTCTTCTATCATTCATTTACTCCTCTGTTTCCGCTTCGATTGTTCCATAACTTTCAATATAATTTGTAACGTCTGCTTTTAAGGACTGCCATGCAGATTCATTTTCCACATAATATTTGGGACAATTTTTGCCTGTAACGTCATAGTGGCGGATGACGTCGTCTGTTTCTAAATGATACCTGCCCACCAACCACGCCAGCAGATGTATCAGCGTTTGATACGTCGCATCCGAAAATTTACCCGTCTCGTCTGGAATACAACATTCAATTGATACCGTATCCGCATTTCTTTCATTTGACGCATATGCAATTTCATTACAGGGAATACACTGAATCAGCTCTCCTTCCATGCCAACGACAAAGTGACTGCTGACAGACGTTTCTCCAGATATGCTTAATCCTTCAAAATAATCTCTGTTCTGCTGTGCTGTCGTACCCGGGTTCGCTGTGTAATGCACCACAATTCCATTGATTTTTTCCAACGGAATACCCGGTCTTGAATATTCGTTTACGCTCAATAATTGTACGTCATATTCTGGCGGAGTTTGTACAATTTTCTCTGGTATAACAGTTTCTTTTACAACCGGTTTTGCTTTTTTGCTGTTTACCAAACGTATCACTTCTTTAACCGTAACACCTAAAATAATGATTACAATAGCTGCAGCGACTATCTTAAAAATCATCTGCCTTTTGTATTTTTTCTTTTTTAAGGCACGTCTTGCCGCCTGACGCCTTTCGTACTCTGATTGTTTTTTGCTCTCTGTTTCACTCATTTTCTTCTCTATTTCATTTATCAAATTAATATTTTATAGTATAGCATAAATTATACTGTATGAAAAACATTTTTCTAAAAGAGAAAAGAGACATACCATGCGTATGCCTCTTTTCTTGTGCTAAGTAAATCTGTATTACTTGATTTTCGCTTTCTTGCTAATTCCAGCGTTTTGCAGTTTCTTTTTCAGCGCCGATTTTTTCTTCTGCTTCTTAGATAATGTAACTTTTACCTTTGAAGTTGTTCCTTTAAACGCTTTCCTTCCAATCGAGGTAATTTTTGTTGACTTAATTGTTATTTTGTTCAACTTCTTACAATTATAAAAACTTTGCTTATCGATTTTTTTCACATTTTCACCGATTGTAAGTGTCTTCAAAACTTTACAGCCAGAGAAACTTGATTTTCCAATCTTTTCTACATTAGAACCAATTTTAACTGTCTTTAGTTTCTTATAATTCTTAAAAGCGCTTGCACTAATCTCTGTAACAGTGCAGGTTACACCGCTAATGGAAACAGTTGCTGGAATTTCCACTGTCTTAAGCGTATTTTTGATACCCTTTGCTGCTGCTTTTTTATTCGCTGCATCAATTACAGTGTAACGGACGCCGTCAATGTCTGCAGTTGTTCCCTCTTTCAATGTTTCCACAGGCTGTGTAGTTTCCTTTTGCAAAGCTGACTGTGCTTTTACAAGAGTATTTTTCAATTGATTTAATGTTGCTGCATTTGTAGAATTTTTTCCTTTATTTGCTGCATTATATGCATTTACAAACGCTGTCCATGTTTTTGCCGTATAACTGCCTCTGCCTGCTTTTATTTTAACCGCCGCAGCGCTTAATGCTGAATTCAACTGTTTTTGGGCTAGCTGCAGCGCCTCTTTCGCTTTCTGCTCTGCCGTTGTGATTAAATTTTTCTGCGCCTGTACCAACGCCTTATTGAACTTCTCCAGCGCAGCCTTATCCTTAGAATCCAGTCCGGAACGAGCTGCATTATATGCGTTTACAAATGCTGTCCAGCTTGCTGCCGTATAACTGCCCTGGCCTGCCTTGAATTTTGCCTCAGCAGCATTGACAACCGCCAATAAATCTTTCTGCGCTTTCTCTATCGCCAGCTGTTCCTGCGACTTTGTCTGCAAATTCTTTTGAGCATTTTCCAATTTACGGCAAAACCAAACAAGTTCCCGTTCGTTTGTACTATCTTTTGCTTTCTCTGCTGCAAGATAGGTTTCTTCAAACGTCGTCCAGCTTTCATCCGTATAATTACCCTGGCCTGCATTATAAATTGACTTTGCTGATGAAATTGCAGAAGCAAGATTTTTCTTTGCGTTTTCTGCTGTAATAATAAGCTCGCTCTGTGTCTTTGTCAATGTCTGCTGTAATTCTAACAGTTCCTCCAAAGTTGCATCTTCTCCTGCATCCATTGCTGCATTGTAAGCCTCTTCAAACGCTGCCCAGCTTTCATCTGAATAATCGCCTTGGCCTGCTTTATAAACATCCTCCGCCTTCTCTACAACTGTCTGTAAAGATTTTTTCACTTCATTTGTTGCTGCAGAATCGTTATCCGACAGATTACCCTGTTCTTCATCCGTATTGTAAGTACCTGTTTTATCTAAGGTAATTTCTGCTATACAAGCAAAATCACCCCCGCCTTGCAATACCTGAATTTGTACATATTTCCCTGCTGCAGAATCAGGAAGTATAAATGTTTCCGTTTTACCAGCAGAAGGATCCTTCGTTGTTATTGCTTCTGATTCAAAGGAAGGGTTTGTCATTTCATTGCTTGCTTCATTAAATGTATCGCCCACTACTACTTTATATTTTTGTACGATACCATTTACATTTGATGGTCTCTGTGTAAAACGAAGCCTGTTTAACCCCGATATATCCTCAGTGGCTTTCACAGTAATCTTAGCAGGGTTCGTTTCTGATACAGTAAACTTTGAAGGATTATACGCCGAATGCCAAAATGTTCCGGCATCCCCATCAATGGCGTTTTCTTTTTGGGCGTTTTCACCAGCGGTTTCCTCTGTATTCGCAAAAACACTTTCCCACTCTGCCGTTTCCTGTTCATCATCCGGCAAGTCAAAAAATTCAGGGAATGATACTGCCCATGGCAGTTCAACATCCTCAAGTCCTACCCTGGTGTGCATTGTAATTATCGCATCACCAAAATTAACAAAATATACTTTACATTTCTTGCTGTCATCTGGATCCGGAACAACGCGTGCAATACTTGAATCAGACGATGTCCATGTCACAGCGTTAGCTGCATCCAATTCATCTGCAAATTCTACCGCTAAATCAATCGGTGTTTCCGCAGTTGTTACAGTAGAAGCTGAACCAGTAACTTTCACACCAACTTTATTGACTACTAAATTGTCCATTACAAAATCCGGCGAGCCATAAGCATTTAATCCTGCGTCAGTCTCCGCTTTCGTATAATTAGCTGCAACGGCTGCAAGTCCAAACCATGACTGTCCACTGTCAGAACCTACCATTCGGAAAGTAAAGGATTTTGTCTCGGAGGTACAATCTGTATCGGCTGTTGCCGTATTCGGCATATACTCATATGTCTGAACAATATCTTCTCCATCACCGACAACAATATAATACTGTCCCCTAAATCCTGATTGGTAATCGAAGCTGATTCTATATGTCTCACCTTCTTCAAAATGTAAATTTTGAGGAATCGTGCGGTATATAATTCCGGTATTGTTTCCATGATGTTTTAATGACCATTTTCCTCCTAAAACATCATCTATTGTCTCATGTCCCCATCCCGACTGTGAATATGGTTCATGCAATTCTGACAAATGAGTTACATGGTCGGTTACACCTTGCGCCGGCCCTAATACAAATGGATACAAACCGGACACTACGGATTCAAAATCCTGTTTGAAATTTCCATTGTTCTGAATATTATCCAAAGTCTTTTCAACAATACGGATATCATCAAAATACGTAATATCTTTGCCGGCTTCACGCTCCAACGTCAATGTTGCCGTAGACGATTTTGCTGTAAAGGACACCTGCATCGTCTGCATTCTGCTTCCTGAAACTGCTCTTGTACTATGCGCGTCACACTGCACATAGTTTGGAGCAAGAGATTTCAACGTATAATTCGAAACCTCTTTTTTCCCGCCTGTTACTTTCATAGATGCTTTTGCATCACTCTTATTCTCTACGTAGACCTGAGCCACATAATCTTTTCCAGCCTCTAAATCTGAAATTGTCGTAGAAACAGACTGTGTTTTCGTCTCGCTTCCCATCTTTAGATATTTGTTTCCAGTTGCCTCAATACGAACTACTTTTACGTCTTCCGTATCTCCAGACCAAACTGATTTATCCAAAGGATTTCCTTCGCCTGTTCCCGCATAAGCATTGAATCCAGTATCTGTAACATGTGCAAACTGGCTCCATGGCTCTTTAATTTCTTTCTTCTTAGAAGAGTCCCCTTTCACAACGACATACGGAGTCTTTGCTGCTGCTTCTAAAGTAATGCTTCCATTTTTAACTGCAACAGTTTTTTCATCTGTCCGCCCTACATCTGTTAAAGTATATAATTTGACATTTGCAAGATTTTTCCAGTCATCCTGCAGTTCCCATGTAGTTGTACCGCCATCATAATTAAAATGGTATAATTTCTCTTCATTTGTTTCCCAATCCGTCCATGGAATCAAATACTTCGCGTCGTCTAAGATCGTTTTTCCATTTAAGGTAATCGTTCTCTCTACATAATTTAAAGTCTGATCCCCATTGAGATCATCTTCAATCTGATCTTCATTTCTTGTTACAACTACGGTATCTTTGCCATCATCGCTTTTTAACGTAATTTCTTTTTCATGGTTTCCTGTCGGAGATTCGCCTTCTGGATAGTTCTCCCATTTATATACTTTATAATGCTGTAAGAACTTTGTCGGAAGATTTGCCAAAAACGTCTTAGTAATATAAGTTACGAAACTGTCGTTACTGCCGCCCCAGCCTTCAAATCCAGTGAGGTCAAATCCGCCAAGCAGAGGATTATCTGCCGTTCCGCCGTATTTCGGATAATTCAATACAAAGGAATCTTTTTGATGGTTACGGATAAAGCGGATGACATCACTATTTAATCCCTTCATGCCGGAACCGCCGTAATGTCCTTCTGTCGCCCAGTGCTGCCAAGTCGAATCATACTCGCCTTCTGCACCAAACTCCGTAGAAAATCTCCATCCCAGGCTGTTAAACTGCTGTGCTATTTTACGTGTCTCCCATGCATCTCCATACCAAACGTCAAGATACATGAAATCCAAGTTTTCTGTTGTAGTCATTTTCTTTTCAGCAACCGTATCTGCAATTGTTTTCGCATCTGCCACTACTTCCTCTGCCTCTGTGCCCTGCCCAGCAACGTTCGGCCATTTGTTTTTATAAAGGGAAGTATCGTTCAACTGATCGTAAAGCTGAAGCAGCCTCTTATAACGAAGTCCCGAACCAAGATCATATCCACGGTTAATTGTATACGACTGATCCAGCCAGCCCCATCCGCGGCTATCTGGGCCATTGATTAATTCCTCTGAAAATGTCGGTGCTTCCGGATATGCTTCCTGCGCATTGATATGAATACCCATCTGAGTATTATATTTATGCGCAATTGTATTTAACTGTTTCAACTGTTCCAAACCGCCAAGACGCTCTGAAATATAACCATACTCAGAGTTTGCAGAGTCATGTCCTTCACTTCCGTAACCTTTCATCATAACCGCCTGCGGAAGTCCGTCTGTTGCCAGATATACTTTTTTAATATTATCTGCCGTCTTATAATACGGATTTGTAGCCTGACTGTTAAAGTTCATGGAAATACGATAGTTGACAAGTTCTTTTGTATTTTCTGAACCATATGGATTATTCATAATATCTCGATACGCAATTGCCCCATCCTGCCAGTCCACAATTTCATCTTCATTCTCGTCGCCTGCAAAACATACTTTTACACACGGCAGCTCGCTCACAGGAACACCGCCTGCCACGCCCTCATATACCGTAGGCTGATTCGAGAATGTATAACCGCTCTCATCATTATAATCATAATACCATGCTGCGCTCGTCAAAGAGATACAATCCGTACCGTTGTTGCGCACAAGTCGTTTATCTTTGAGCATTTCCGAATTGCTCCATACACCAGCGCTGATACCGTCTGCAGATAAAAATCCATACGCATATCCCTCCGTATTACCTGATACAAACCCCTTTTCGAATGTAATTTCTCTGTCTCCACTGCCGTTCGTATCTGAAGAAATCACTGCGCCTTTGAACTGCGCATCCGTCTGCGTATCTACAATCGTTACCAGATTTAAGTTCGGCACATCAATTGTATTTATCTTTGCACAACCATCATTTTTTGTAATATCTGTCACTTCCCAAGTCAAGTCATTGTCTGTGATAGAAATTTTTACCGTCATGTCTAAATTAATCGCTACCTCTTCATTTACAAGTGACATCTCATATACAGCATTATCCGCATTAATCTTGACATTGTTCATTTCTGGTTCAATATCTTTTAACACAACCGCTCCGTTATCCGCATCATATGCCCCAATCCGGATAGACGACAATTCCGACTCCTGTCCACCGAATAACTGTCCTTTTTTACCGTCCATAGTCAGTTCATACTGAAACACCTGCGGAAACTTATCACTGACTGCGGCCTTAATCTTATCATTCGAAATATAATTGTCATATACAACAGATTCTTTTGATTGAAGCACAATCGGATCTAATGTCTTATCCTCACTCACTTCAACACCCGTAATTGAATTTGCAATATATCCCGAAGCAGACGCAGACACATCATATGTACCCTCTTCTACATCAACAGAAAACTCTCCATTATCATCTGTCCGTACGCTTTCAGAACCAACTCGTACCTTTGCCTCTGATATCGGTTCACCATCTGTATCCTGTACCGAACCTGTTACCGTATGCACCGGAGTCACTTCTGTTGCGAACTCCTGACCGGTATGTTCTGCCAAAAACTCCCAATTACCGTCAATCGCCTTACCGCCGCATGTAACGTCTGTAAAGCGGATTGATGAACCCTGAGTTCCATTACGGAAGCCAAAACGCCCATCAGTTCCAAATGCTTCTTCCAAATCAAAAAATGCCTGATTTGTCAACCGCTGTTCCACTCCATTGACCTCTACTACCAATGTTTCACGATCCAAAGCAACAGAAACTGTCACACGATCGCCGGTCGAAATAGCCGGCAGCCCGCTAATGCCAGGATAAGATGTACCAGAATCTGTCGGATATTCATAATACCAATTTCCATTGTATCCTATGTACAGCCAGTTTGAATCATCCTTATACGCATAGAAAAAACCAACTCGATGCGTCACATCACCCACCAGCTCAAATGTCGTTGATAATTTCTGACCCATTGTCATCTTCTCTGTCTGATGAAGAAGAACCGCTGCATTTCCATCGGCATCGCTGGAATAGTTATGACTATTTCCATTTCCACTGCCCGCCGTCATACGATACCAGGTCTTGCCTTCCGCCGCGTTTGTCTGCATAGCCGGAAAACCTGACAATGCCGTTGTAAACATCAGCAGAAATGCTAGTGTCCCAGCTATAAAAGAACGCATCCTTCTTTTACTGCCCGTTTCTTTCATTAAAATTCCTCCTTTTAAAAAATTGATATAATAGCCTTAGGAATCCCAAACATTTACCCCAAATGATTGAAGATTCCTTTTATAAAATCCCCCGTTTTATAAAACCAGATTGGCACAGGGATGATTTTCAGTTTTATTGGTCTGTATCCCGGAAAATGCAGTTACCATTATTTCTCAGATGAAAACTATCCCCCGATTGTATCTGCGATACTTTCGGGGGAATCCTTACTTATCGAGCATTCAACTTAACTACCGTTTTTAATTACTTCCATTATACTTCTGTCTTACTTCTTTGTCAACGATTCTATACAATGAAATATAAATCTGAAACGGAAATTTTTCTCTGGCTTAACAATATTCATCTATGAGTGCACGCAATATCATAATATGATATTCTTCATCCCGGATAATCCGTATCAATACAGCATTCACACAA
The DNA here is from genome assembly GCA_910586355.1 of uncultured Lachnospiraceae bacterium. Taxonomy (GTDB): domain Bacteria; phylum Bacillota; class Clostridia; order Lachnospirales; family Lachnospiraceae; genus Roseburia_B. Next base: position 60,587 of record CAJUHJ010000006.1, on the reverse strand, counting down.
GAATCTTTTATCATCTTCATGTGCATACGGTACTGTGAAATCGCCGCTTTCTCTGCTTCAATATCCGCCATAAGCATCTGTTTGGCCTGAGTTGGGATATTCAGGTATTCCGGCGTCCACATTCTTTTTCTTCCATTTTGCTGTACTGCCGTAAAATCAATCTGTCCTCCCAGCAAAACAATCATTTCTCCAAGTTTCTGCAGATGCATCATTTCTGCCATTGCAATTCCAAGCAATGTTTTGGCAAGCGGGCACTGCATGGCGGAAAGCCGGTTTTCATTGTTGATATACTGTGTAATTGCTGACATCTCAGATACCGCCCCGCAATAATCATTACTAAGCAGATTTGCATAAGCCAGATTTTGACATTCCACCTGTATCTGCGGATACGGCAGGTCGGCCATAGCGGGCCTTATTCCGGCGAAGCTGCATGAATTAGAAATGGTCGTTTTCTTTTCTTCCATAAAAAAGTCTCCTATACTATATTCTTTCTAATATACTATATTAGGAAACCCCACAAATGCTACCCGATAACGCCTTTCTCCATACACTCTGCCAATTCTTTTGCAAAATATGTAATATATATATCTGTTCCGGCGCGGTATGCAGAAGCCGCCATTTCACACATAACGCCCCTCTCATCTATAAATCCTGCCAAAGCAGCCGCCTTTATCATCGAATATTCGCCGCTGACACTATAAGAAGCAACCGGAATCTTTACTGTTTCTTTAATTTCACGAATCAAATCCCCATATACCGCAGCCGGCTTAACCATAACAATATCAGCCCCTTCTTTGACGTCAAGCAAAACTTCTTTCATCGCTTCTCTTCTATTATGGTAATCCATCTGATATGTTTTCCTGTCCCCAAATGCCGGGGTGCTTTCTGCCGCATCACGGAAAGGCCCATAAAAAGAAGACGCAAATTTGGCCGAATATGACATAATCGGAGTATGATAAAACCCATTTTTGTCTAACGCATTACGGATTGCCTCCACTCTCCCATCCATCATATCGGAAGGCGCCACCATATCTGCGCCGGCCTGCACCTGTGAAACAGCTGTTTTTGCCAGATACTCCAATGTTTTATCATTATCCACGTCCGAGCCGCACAAAATACCACAGTGCCCATGCGAAGTATATTCACACATACATACGTCTCCAATAAGATAAAGATTGGGGAAATCTCTTCTTGCTTTTTCAAACGCCCTTTGTATAATCCCATCCTCTGCATATGCCATACTGCCCAATTCATCTTTATGCGCCGGAATCCCAAAAAACATTACGCTTGATACGCCTGCTTTTTCCAGTTCTTCCAACGGCTCCCCCAGACGGTCAATGCTGTATCGGTACTGCCCCGGCATGGAGCAAATCTCTTCCCTGATATTTTCCCCTTCTACAATAAACAGCGGATACACCAGCGACGACTTGTCCATCCTGGTTTCCCGAACCATTTTTCTTAATACTGCATTACCCCTTAGTCGTCTTGGACGAATCACCTGATCCATATTTTTTCCTTTCTGCTGTCCCATACGCAATCTACTTGCCAAAATGTTCCTTCCTGACACATTCCATCATTTGAGTAATTCTCTGCTCACAAGTATGAAACGCTTTTACTTTCTCATATCCATTTTTTGCAATTTGCCTGCGTTCTTTTTCATGGGAAAGATAATAACCAGCCAACTCTGATAGTTCTTCAACACTTTCAAAACAAACCAAATCTACTTTATTTTTAAAATACGCCGGGATTTCCGCCTGAAAATTTGTCATTAAGAACCCGCCGCTGCCTAACACATCCCAAATGCGTAACGGCAGACCGCTTTTAATCCCCGGAATTGTAAAATTTAAATTAATCTTTGACGCTGTAAATACTTTGGGCATTTCACTCCAGTAATCCAGAGAGCCTCCGTAACGCACACGAAGTAAATCGCTCGTATCACTATTGCTGTATATTGTAACCGCATATTTTTTGGACAGTTCCATCAATGCGCGCCTTCTTTCCTCAGCCGCCGTCTTAAACCCAAGGACAGTCGTTGAAAAGATTAAGCCCAAATCTGAAAATGAATCTTTTGATTTTTCTAATTTAAAATACTGCTGAAGCTGTTCGAGTATCGTTACAGTCAGCATTTCTTCTAAAAGATTCCCTCCATTCACACACTGCTGCGCCCATATTGCCGCGTCAAAATATCCTTTTAGATAATCTGGAAGCGAAGGGCGCAGCCTGTCATAACTATTACGCTCATAAAGGCTTCCGACAAAAGCTATATCGTTTTGATATGCGATTAAATCATCGCTGTGCGCCAGCAGATAATCCAGCCGCTTTATATTGACCGCCAAAGGCAGATGCCAGATATGTTCCACTCCCATGCCTTTAAATTCCAAAAAATTTGTTTTATCAAACGTAAAAAAATAATTACAGGGAGCAAATACATTTTTATGATACATACTTATCAACGGATTGTCGCAAGTCCATACGACATATGGCACATTAAGTTTCGCACAGACGGTTGTCACAAGCGCAAAATAATTGACGGTAAAGACCATATCGCAGGATTTTTGCTTTATAATTTTTGCCAAATATGTCTCGAATTCCGGTTCTTCATCATAATTGTCCAGGTCTTGTTCTATCGTAATATATTCATATCCAAGCGCTGTAAAAGCCTCGCAAATATCCGCATAATTGTACGCCCGCCACCGATACACCAAAATCTGCATGTCTTTCGCCTCCCCCGCAGACGGTTTTCTTTTTATTATACCTTTAAACCCCGGCTAAATCAAACCCAAAATACCGGACTGCATTCTCAAAAGATATGCCTTTAATCATTTTCTCAAGCGCCTCATCATCTGCCGGATATTCTCCCCGCTCTACCAAACCGCCGATGAAATCACATAAAATCCGGCGAAAATACTCATGCCTTGTATAAGACAAAAAGCTTCTCGAATCTGTCAACATTCCAATAAAATTCCCAAGCAGCCCAAGATTAGCAAGAGAAATCATCTGTTCCCGCATTCCTGTTTTATGGTCGTTAAACCACCATGCTGAACCCTGCTGTATTTTTCCAACAGCAGAAGAATCCTGAAAACAGCCCAACAAAGTACCGATTACCGCATTGTCATTTGGATTTAAAGAATATAAAATTGTACGCGGAAGATGCCCGGTTTCGTTTAAATCATTTAAAAAACCGGCAAGCTCTTCTGTCGGTGTATCGTTGTTGATACAGTCAAATCCGCTGTCGGCTCCAAGAGCGCGGTATGCCAGTGTATTATTGTCTCGTCTGCATCCATAATGAAGCTGCATTGCCCAATCCCTGTTATGATATTCTTCTCCCATCTCCAATAGAAACCTTGTTTTAAAACGAAGCTCTTCTTCTTTTGAAAGGACTTCTCCTCTATATCTTTTTGCAAAAATAGTTTCTATTTCTTCTTCCCCGCATGGATGGTACATTACATATTCCAATCCATGATCTGAAATTCGGCAGCCCATTGAAGCAAAAAAGTCCAGACGATGTTTTAACGCTTCCATTAAAGTATGGAAAGAATGAATGGAGACTTTGCTTACCCGCCCTAACGTTTCCAGATACTCCAAATAATCCGGTTTTTCTATATTCATCGCCCGATCCGGTCGCCATGTAGGAAATACGAAAACAGAAAAACTGTCATCCTTCGCTATTTTTTTATGCCAGGCTAAATCATCCGCCGGATCGTCTGTCGTACAAATGAGCGCCACATTGGACTGCCGGATAATCCCGCGTACTGACATTGCTTTATGACGAATTTTCTGATTGCAGTAATTCCAGACTTCTTCCGCCGTACGTTTGTTTAAAATTCCATTATAGCCAAAATACCTTTGCAGCTCCAAATGACACCAGTGGTACAATGGATTCCCAACCGCCTTTTCTAACGTTTCCGCCAGTTTTTGAAATTTTTCCCAATCGGGCGCGTTTCCTGTAATATAATACTCCTCTACTCCATTCGCACGCATCTGACGCCATTTATAGTGATCTGCATTAAGCCACATCTGTGTTATATTTTCAAATTTCCTGTCTATGGCAATTTCCTTCGGGGAAATATGACAATGATAATCCAAAATAGGCATCTTTTCTGCATAATCATGATACAACCGTTTCGCGCACTCTGTGGATAACATAAAATCTCTGTCCATAAACTGTTTCATTTCCATGACCTCCTGATTTTTCTATATGTAATATCTGTAAAAATCAGTTTCTTTGTACATGGTAAATTCTGTCAGTCTGATTCTTCCTGCCAGAACAATTCATCTAAAGTCTTTCCAAGCGCTTTACATATCGCTATGCAGAGATTTATCGTAGGATTATAATCCCCTTTTTCAATCGCACTAATCGTCTGCCTGGAAACGCCGACTTTTTCCGCCAGTTCCTGCTGTGACAAATCAAGCCCCGCCCTTGCGCTCTTTAACCTTAAATTTTTCATTCTTCATTCTGTCCTTCTCTTTTCTCCAAAAAACTTTTTGCCATAATCACTGCAAGTATAAAGAAAATACAACAACCTTCCATCAAACCAATCACAGTTTCTGAAATCACCCCATTTTGTATCACGCCGTAATAATACATATCCTGAATTCCATTTATCGTATTAACTATTGCAATTGCAGCAAATATTCCAATCCAACTTTTGGGTTTCTCATTCAAAGAAAAATACCCGTCATTCCAAACAGTATACACTACATAAACCCATGTGCTTAAAATAATCCCCATAAAAAGAACTACGCTTCTTACCGCTATCAATTCAATATAATCCCCAAATAAAACATAGATAAGATTATAAACAAATAATGTGACAAAAGCATAGCGGTCTCCCTTCCCACGTACCAGCATCTGCCTTTCATCATAATCATTTTTACTGGAATGTTCTTTTCTCGTAAGACGTAAAAATATCAAAACTGCCGCGCACATCACAAACACTCCAAATATAATTCCCACCAAATATCCCGCATTATATTCTGACATAAAAATTCCCCTTTCTCTTTCCATTATTTATTATAGACAAAGTATAACTTATATTTGATATTTAGTCAAATATATTTTACATAAACAATGTTTTTATTTACATTATGTAAAGTGCAAAAAAAGGCACTAACGGACGGTTCCGCTAATGCCGTCTGCCAGTTTAGCCCTGGCGTCTATTTACAAAGCTCCTCCAGCGAGCCAAATGTATAACCCATCTCTTCCCACTTTGTTAAAAGTTCATCTAAAATATCTCCATTCGTTTTTGACGTTGAATGTAAAAGCACAACTGCTCCAGGATGGATTCTGGGCAGCAGTTTACTATATGCTTCTTTTGCTGTCGGCTGGTTATCTTCGTACCAGTCTACATAGGCAAGGCTCCAGAAAAACGTATGATAACCAAGCTGTTTTGCCATATTCAAATTGTCTTCGTTGAACTTTCCCTGAGGAGGACGGTATAATTTCACCATTTTTTCCCCTGTAATTTCCTGATACAAATTTTCCACATCTTCAATTTCTTTTTGAAACGAAGCGAAATCACTGATTTTCGACATATCGGGATGATGATATGTATGGTTTCCTACTAAGTGGCCTTCCTTCTGCATTCGCTTTACAATTTCAGGCGCCGTTTCCAAAAAATTACCAACTACAAAAAATGTCCCTGTTGCTTTATGTTTTTTTAACGCGTCTAAAATTTTATCTGAATTTCCATTTTCATATCCGCAGTCAAACGTCAGATAAATCGTTTTTTTTGTCGTATCCCCTACAAAATGCGCATCATATTTTGCTAACTCCTCGGCGCTGACATTTCCAGTCGGCGTCGTCCCTTCCGTGCCAAAACCCAATCCCCAATTTTCTGTTTCTCCCTGAATAAAAGGAGAGCCGCTAAAAACATCTACGATTTTAGCAGCCCCCGCGCCTGCCCCATACATAAATAGAAAAAGTACGACAAGTAATAGCGTTTTCTTATACTTCATATACACCCAAACATAATCTTCTTTTGTACTATTCTATGAAGCAATTTTAAATTCATTCTATTTTTATTCTACTCCGTTCCAGCAGTACGTACAGAGTTTGCATTTATCAATCCCAACAGATTCCAGCATATCGTCCAGCCTGTTAAATCTTAATGAAGTAAAATTTTGCTCTTTCCGTATTTCTTCTACCATCTGTTCATACTTTTCTGATTCCGGGTCTGCATATTCCTTTAAAACTTCTTTGGTCACATTGCCGTTTTCCAGACGGTCAATTACCCGCCTGGTAATCAAATCCATTTCCGACGTAGACCGCGAAAAATTCAAATATCTGCATCCATACAAAAGAGGCGGGCACGCCGGACGGATATGCACTTCTTTGGCACCGCTCCCATATAAGAATTCTGTTGTTTCCCGAAGCTGCGTCCCCCTTACAATCGAATCGTCAATCAAAAGCAGACTTTTATCACGAATCAGCTCTTCTACGGCTAAAAGCTTCATTCTTGCAATTAAATCACGCTGGCTTTGTATCGTCGGCATAAAAGAACGCGGCCAGGTCGGCGTATACTTTATAAACGGCCTGGAAAACGGTATCCCTGATTCATTCGCATAACCAATTGCATGAGCCGTTCCAGAATCCGGCACGCCTGCCACAATATCCGGATGAACATTGTCCCGCTTTGCCATCCGGCACCCACAGTCGTAACGCATCTGCTCTACGCTTGTCCCCTCATAAGAACTAGCCGGATATCCATAATACACCCACAAAAATGTACAGATTTTCATGTCGTCACCGGCTTTTGATATGGTTACACAATCCTTTTGTGTCACAAGCACAATTTCCCCCGGCCCTAATTCCTTATAATCTTTATAGCCCAGGTTCCGATACGCAAAATTTTCAAAGGAAATACAAAACGCATCTTCTTTTTTTCCAATTACAATTGGTGTCCGCCCATATTTGTCGCGGGCTGCATAAATGCCCTTTTCATTCATCAAAAGAATTGATACGGAACCGTCTACCGAATCCAAAGCATACCGGATTCCTTCGATTAGATTTTCTTTCTGATTAATTAGAGACGCAATCATCTCTGTTGCATTGATATCTCCGCCGCTCATTTCCAAAAAATGAGAATGTCCCTGTTCAAACAACATTTTAGCAAGTTCTTTCATATTATTAATCTTACTTACCGTTGTTATTGCATATGTGCCATGATGGGAACGAACCAAAAGCGGCTGCGGCTCGTAATCGGATATACAGCCAATCCCCATTCTGCCGGACATTTTCTGTACATCCTTGTCAAATTTTGTTCGAAACGGTGCATTTTCAATATTATGAATCGCACGGTCAAATCCTTTTTCCCCATATACTACCATTCCACCGCGTTTTGTCCCCAGATGCGAATGATAATCAATTCCAAAAAATAAATCAAATACACAGTCCTGTGCGGACGCTGCTCCAAAAAATCCTCCCATATTATTGCCTCATTTCTTTCCATCAAATTAAATCCAGTAGCTTCAAATCTATAATAATCGTTCCTATCAAAAATGTAAAGCCACATACAAAAAAAGAATCCGCTCTATGGGATTCTTTTTTGTGACATTTTAATCTTCAGAATGAATTGCATTCACTGGACATCCGTCAATGCAGGTTTCTACGGACTCTTTATTGTCTTCCGTAGTATCCGCCACACTGACAGCTTTTCCATCGTCATCCATTTTAAATACATCCGGCTCTGTGGAAGCACACAGCCCGCAGCCAATGCATGTATCTTTATCTACTACTGCACGCATAATCATTCCTCCTTTTTCTATTTTCTTACATAATGCCCAAAAAGAAGAAATTTTATACCTATGCTTTTTTCACAGCTTTTAAAATAGAACCGAGTTTTGGTTTTGTCCCATAAAGCAATACGCCGACACGATAAATCTTTGCCGATATTACCCCTACGCCAAGTACGCTCAAAATTAAAACAATAATTGAAAGAATTATCTCATAAAATGGAACGGTACTCATCGCAATACGTGTAAACATCGCCATCGGAGACGTAAATGGAACATAAGAACAAATACGCATCAAAAGACTGTCCACACTATCTCCCTGCATAGAAAACATGACTACCAAAAATGCAACGACAAAAAGCAGCGTCAACGGCATAACGGAGGTATTGATATCTTCGACTTTAGAAGCCGTCGAGCCAATCGCCCCATACAAAAACGCATATATAAAGAATCCAAGTACAAAGAAAATCAGCATATAAACAAGCAAATACAACGGCATATCAAAGATAGATGCAACAATCATATTGCCTTCCCAATAAGACTGATTGAGATTATAAAATAAAATGGAAGAACCAAACACCACCAAAAGCTGTATAAAACCTGCCAGACAAGATGCAACAACTTTACCAAACATCATACTCACCGGTCTTGCACTCGTAATCAAAAGCTCCATAGCCCTTGAACTTTTTTCTGTTGCAACATTTGTAGCGACCATCTGCCCATAAAGCAATATAACCATATATAATGCAAAAATCATAATATAGGTATAAAAGAAATTCTGCATCTGATCCTTGCCCAGACTTTCCGTTTCATGGTTAATCTGTACAGAAACAATCTGCTTTGCTTCGTCAGCGGATATACCGCCTGCCGTAAGCGCATTCATTGTATACATTTGCTCTAAAACTTCATCCACAATGGCCGTTTTACTGTCATAGAGCGACAAATTATTGACATAATACGTATAGGACATGAAACTATCCATGACAAAAGCACATTCTGCCTCGCCAGAAGCCACTTTTTCTTTGATTGTTTCAATTCCATCCTCCGTCATACAGACTGCATAATCCGAAAATGCTGTGTCAAGAGCCTGGCATATGACGTCTGCATTTTCTACGCCTGCCGCCGAAAATAAAATCATCCCTTCAACCGAAACGCCGGATGTTTCTTCCTGCGCTTCCCCATTTCCGGCATTCTCTGTCATTTCCGTGACGTTACCATCCTCAGAACCCCAAAATCTTGGTAAAAACATGACAACCGCAATCACTGCTACCAACAATATTGTAACGCCTACAAAAATTTTATTTTTAAAATAACTACTTAATTCAAATTTAAAAATGGTTCCAAATTGTTTCATCGCTTTTCTCCTTATCTGTCTTTTCGGCATTATACAGCATGATCTCCGGCATATTCCACAAAAATATCATTTAACGACGGTTCAAATACTTTGATTTCATCAATATCATATGCATTTGTCAGCCGCCTCATCATATCTTGTTTTTCTTCTGCCGCTTTTAACTGAATGAGCAATTCTCCATTTTCTTTTTTGGAACAGCAGGCTTTCAGTTCATCCATAATCTCTTTTGACTGTTCTGAACGCACCACCAGTTTGTCTCGTACATAGTTGCGCTTAATTTCGTAAATATCGCCCTGCAGCACAATTTCTCCATTATTCAATATCGCAATGCTGTCGCAAAATTCCTCAATATAATTCATTTGATGACTGGAAAAAAGAACAATTTTCCCTTTTACAATTTCTTCTTTTACCACGTCTTTCAAAAGCATTGCATTTACCGGGTCCAGACCGGAAAACGGTTCATCTAAAATAACAATATCCGGATTATGGGCAAGCGCTGTAATGAGCTGTATTTTCTGCTGATTTCCTTTTGAAAGCGTATCTAATCGTTTATTCCGGTGCTCCATCATACCTAAACGTTCTAACCAGCTGTCGACCGCCGTCACCGCTTCCTGCTGTTTCATTCCATGCAATTTTGCAAAATAAACCAGCTGATCTACAATCTTTTTTTTAGGATACAATCCTCTTTCTTCCGGCAAATATCCGATTTTTATTTTATTATAATCAATTTTCCTGCCGTCTATGGATACTTCTCCGCTGTCTGCCGAAAAGACGTCCATCAAAATACGGATTGTCGTCGTTTTTCCGGCTCCATTACGCCCAAGCAGCCCAAACGCTTTCCCATTATTTGCCGTAAAAGAAATTCCTTTTAATACCACTTTTTCTCCAAAACTTTTTTTAATATTTTTTAATTCCAGCTTCATATGCCCTCCTCTGCCGCTGTATCCTTTTTCTTGTTGATTAAAACTAACAGTACTACTATTCCAGCCATAAGCACAATTGTTACAGCAAGTCCGCCTTCTAACCCAAAATCGCCGCCATGAAAGATTTCCCTGCCTTTTGTCATTTCCGAAGAAAATATACTGCACGTATTTTCCATCCCGCTGACTTTAATACCATATACATTCCCTTGAAGCAGATTCCAAACAGAGTGTAATGCTCCAATCAGCCAGAGATTCTCTGTGTAAATAAAACAGACTGAAGCAAAAATACCAAATAAAATTAAATTAATAATTGCAAGCGGCGCTATACCCGGATTTAATAAATGAAGCGCTGCAAATGCCGTCGCGTTTAACACAACAGCTGCGACCATCGGATACCTGCGTCCCAACGACACCATAAAATATCCCCGGCACAGCACCTCTTCTGCCATTCCCTGAATCATATAACCCATAAGAAAAAGCAGAAACGAAGAGACTGCAAATCTGTCCGGCGTATAAGATAGTTCTAAGGAACCTGTCAATATACAAATGAATACTGCTGCCGAAAACAGAAGAAACCCAAAAAGAATCCCTTTCAAATATTCTTTTATGCAGCTTTGTCTGATAAAACCAAGTGAAGACATTTTTCTCTTCTGTATCAATTTACAGAACAACAGGACAAGCACAAGCATCACAGAAGTTGCAAACAAAGACAACAATACCGCTACGTCGCCAGTAATAATTTCAGAAGTAACCTCCATTAAATATTCCATATCATCAGATTCCAAAGCCGACAGATACCTCTGATTTCCCATAAACAAAACCAGTTCGAACGGAAGAATAATCAGTATTTCACCAAAAGTACAGACTACAAACAACAGCACAAATACCAATATTTCCAACGCCCAATGCCAGCCCTTCTGCGCTTCCTTCGCCTGCCGCACTGCATCCGGGGTTTTTAACAACGATTCCAATTTCATCCCCCCTTTAAACCATGTAGATTATAGCACAAGCTCACCCGCCACGCAACGAACTGAATCTTAAGGTTTCCTTAATACTGCCGAATGGCATATTGGTATCCTTTAGGGTTTCCTTAATACTGCCGAATGGCATATTGGTATCCTTTTCATCTTCTAATGACATCCCTTACAACGTCCGCAATCACCGCCGCAGGAAGATTTCCCATTCTTTTTTCCAAAAAATACACTGCGGGCTGCAAGTCCTGCACAACATACAACAATACACAAAACGATAAATGTTCCCATACTACACCCTCCTATTTCGCTTTTTCCCAAAAATGAATATTTGTCCTGTATGTTCCGTTTTCTTTGTATGGACGGAATAACAGATACAAAAATACTGCTATAAACAACGCCGCAAAAACAGTTCCTATGCCAAATGTCCCCAGCGGCAAACAATATGCCTATTTACAAAAAATGCCACCAGTGAAACCACTGGCGGCCAAATAAGCATTACAAATTTATAAATAAATTTTAAGAACGCCTTAATTTGAACTGCTGGACAGCAACTTTTAATTCTTCCGCCTGCCGATACAGTTCATTTGCAGATGACACCGATTCTTGTGCGGTAGAAGCATTTGTCTGAACAACATCTGAAATCTGCTCCATACCGAGTTTTAACTGCTGAAGAGAATGTGACTGCTGAAGGGCAGAATCTGCAATCTTATCAATTTTTTCAGAAGCTACCTTTGCACTTGACACCACTCCTGTAAGCGCTTCTGTCGTATCCATTGAAAGCGCTGTGCCATACTCAACTTGTTTAATTGATTTTTCAATTAAGTCTGTAATATCCTGCGCCGATACCGCGCTTTTATTTGCCAAATTCTGAACTTCTCCCGCGACAACTGCAAATCCTTTTCCGGCTTCACCCGCACGTGCCGCTTCTACCGAAGCATTCAAAGCAAGGATATTGGTCTGAAAAGAAATATCTTCAATTGTCTTGATAATTCCTCCAATTTTGTTGGAAGACTCTGAAATATCTCCAATTGCCTCTGTCAAAGCCGTCATCTTTTCACTACTAATCTGAAGCTGTTTCATAGCCTGCACAGAAGCGTCTCTGGCAATACTTGCATCTTCTGACGTACTGTCTAGCTGAACCGATATATCTTTAATGCTTGCAGACAGTTCCTCCACAGCTGATGCCTGGGAAACAACCCCATTTGAAAGCGTCTGTGCCGCGCTTGTCATACGTTCTGACTGCATAGACACCCGGCCTGCTGTACTGTTAATTTGAAATAACGCCTGATTTAACGCGTCTAAAATTTGAGACAGCGCATTTTGAATTGGCAAAAACTCACCTCTATAATCAATGTCAATAGACAAATCCATATTTCCTTTTGCCATCTCTGCTAATTTCTGGTCAATATCATTAATGTATTTTTTCAGTTCTTTCTTTGTCTCATGTATGGAAGATACTAACCTCCCAATTTCAGAGGTGTCCGGCTGCAAAGAAAATGCAGCTGAAAGATTTCCTTCTGCAATTTCTCCCATCTGATTCTTTACTACAATCGCCGGATGCAGAATCTTAAATCTTGTATAAAGCATATTGAAAAGCTGGAGAACTGCCACCAACGCAAGCGCAAATATAATTTCTTTCTGGATTAAATCTGTCTTGTTCTGTAATGTTTCTACCTGGCTAAGCGTTCTGGCGTCCAGCTTCTCTAAAAACTGATTTTTCAAATCATTGATTTTAGCGATAGATTCATTGTAAACCTCTCCATATACGTATAGAATAGCGCTTTCACTATCGCCTGCCTGTACATTTTCCATCGCCTGTTCTTCTAACGGAACCAGTGAATTTGAAAGCTCGGACATTTCTTCAATCATGCCCTGTTCTTCTTTTGTAATTCCAATTTCCTGCATAGCCGCAACGCCTATATCACGATTTTTTAAGTTATTAATTTCATTCCAATAATTATCATAATGTTCCTGGCTCCCGGTAGCAGCAAACGCCCTTACCTCATTTGTCAAATATGCCGAACCATCCATAAACCGGTTCGCATTATAAGTCAAGTCATACCGCTCCTTGCTCGCCGCATTCAACTGGCTGTTTACTTTGCCATAAGATACGAGAGAATACCCCATAAACAACAATGCCAGAATTGAAATTCCGTTTAAAATAAAAGTTAAAATTGACTGATTTACCGCCTTCTTCATTCGACTGTTCCTCCTGCTATAACTACTAAATCATTAGTCCTTTGTATTGTAGCATATATTCTATATCTTTGTAAACTAATATCGAAAAAGTGCCATAACAAACCAGGTTCATATTCTGTTTTAAAGTTTATAGCCATAAATTAATTATAAAATCACCTTTACCTTATAGACATCCTAATTTAAGTATGATATATTTTTCTCAATTAAATGAAAGGAGTGTAATCTATATGGCTTTAACGAAAGAAGATTTAATATTAATCGGAGATTTATTCGACCAAAAGTTTGACCAAAAGTTTGACCAAAAATTAAAACCAGTCTTCGACCGCCTTGACCGGTTAGAGTATAAGCAAGACCGTTCAGAAAAAAAAATAGACAACTTACAGCTCGATATGAAAATTATGGAACGTGACATGAAACGGGAACTTCATATTCTTTCGGATCAAACGGAAACAATCATTGAAGTTCTGAAACAAAATGAATTACTTCCATTATAATTGAGAACTTGATATTATTCTTCCCGCAGTCGCACCCGGGTTCCATCTTGTATTTCTTTATCTGTATCCGACACAAACAGTTCTTCATCTGTAAGCGAATCGTTTTCCAGAGCTACGTATTCATCATCCTGATCCATAATTTTTACTTTCCGCCGTCTGGCTGTCAGCTCTGTGCCAAGTATCGTTTCCTGCTCTTCTATTACCAGCACATAATCCGTCCCGCCGTCGCTAAACAACGCATCTTTTGGGATCGTACAGGCATATCGTCCAATTTCCTTTATTATCTCCATTTTTCCCAACTCGCCAATAACAATATCTGCATTGGAAATCTTACATGTCACCTGACAGCTGCCGTCTTCCAGTTCGCCCACCGCTTCAACTTCCACGCCGCTCACCTGTTTTGCTCCTTTTGGAAACGAAAGGCTAACCTTATCTCCTGCTGAGATATAGGACTTTTCTTCCTGAGGCAAAATTGCCTGAAACAATTTTTCTCCCGCAGCGTCGCTTAATACCAAAGCGGAAGTGTCCGCTGTACGCTCGCCTGCCCGCACTAAAATTCTGCCGACGTATCCTGATATATTACATAACACTTTCCCTTCCGCCTGACGGAGCGCCAAAATCCCTGACCGCTGTTTCTTCAAAATCTCAATTTGATTCTGCTGTTCCAGCTTTGTACCGCTGCCGCCGTTATTTTTTGCATCTTCCAAATCTCTCTGCGCCTGTTTCACCGCGCTGTCCCGATTTGTATTTGCTTCACCCAAAGCCCGTTCTTTTTCTGACACATCGGCGTCAAGTTCCTGCTTTTCCTTTGCATAACTTTCCGCTAAAACTGCATCTAAACTTTTTTTATAAAATTCAAATGCCTCCTTCTCTTTTTTTTGAGCATTTTTCTTTTTTGCCGCTTTCCATAGTTTCTGATATTCCGCGTCTTTTTGATACGCATTTTCTCTATACTGCTCTTCTGAAGGAAACGCGTCTCTTCTGGCGCAAGCCGCTTTATATGCGCTGTCTGCCTGCCCCACCGTACCGGCTGCACTGTCTGACACATCTTTTAAATCTTGATTTGCCCGATTCAACGCAGCTGTACCGCTGGCATTTAATTCCGCAAGCTTTGCCTCTTCCGCTTGAAGCTGCAAATCCATCTGTCGCATCCGTTCTTCCAAATCCGATACTTGAAGCTGCATCAGCAAATCTCCGGCTTCCACCTTCTGTCCTTCCACCACACAGACTTTTTCAACCAGAATCCCAGCTTCCACTACAATGGGAACTTCTTCCTTTGTAATAACGACGCCATCCGCTGTAATCTTGCGTGACAACGTATGCGCCTCAATTGTCCCCGTCACTACCTTTGGCATTTGCCAGGCATAAATTCCTCTGGAAACAATTGTACATATCAGCATAAACAAAAGAAAAACTGCAAAATACTTTACTGCACGCTCCTTATATTTCCTCATTTTCTACTCCTTATTTCCAATACAGACTATTCCTTCATACCCGAAGACACAATTCCCTGCTCCAAATAATCCTGCCCCATAAAAAATACAAACACCGCTGGAAGCAATGTAATTACAGAAGCAGAAAGCGCCATCCCGGCTTTTACCAGATTGACTTCCGGCAGATACAGAGAAAGGGGCCAAAGCGACGGGTCTGACAAAAATGCTAACGGCTGTTCCACCATATTCCAATATTCCAAAAAACCCAACGCCAACGCTGATAAAATACCTGGCGATCCGAGCGGAATCCCAATTGTAAAGAAAATCTGCCACTCGCCTGCTCCATCAATTTTTGCCGCTTCATATAAATCTTTTGGAATCGCACAAAACCCCCGGTACATGATAAATACTGGAAATGTCGAAAAAGCAGCCGGAAGGATAACCGCCCAATGCGTATTCATCAGATGTATCTGGTTCAATACAAGATATGAGGGCAGCATCATAACGCCAAACGGCATTAACATCAAAATAACATAAACAAGAAACAATGCATTTTTACCACGAAACGAAAACTTTGCAAATCCCCATGCCGCCGGAATCGCCACAAACAATTGCCCAAACAAAATACAAACGACAATCTTCATTGAATTCCAAAACACCGACAAAAACTCAGGTGTGTAAAACAGCAGTTTTATAAAATGCTTCAATGTAGGATAAAGCGGCAGCAAATGCCAGTGAATTTTTTCACCTGAACCTCCAATTACTGCCGAAAGGGTAGTCATCAATTCCCGGCTGCTTTTCAACGACCCCAAAATCACAGCAAGAACCGGAAGGCAGAAAACAAATCCAACTGCAAATAGAATCATCCGAAATATTTTCATACGCATTTATGAAACTTCCTCCTTTTCCCACATATTTCTCAGCGTCAAGGAACACAAAGCAAAAAATACGGCAAGTAATACGGCGGCAGACGACATTTTATCTATTTCTAAATCTGTAAACCAATTATTAAACAAATGCTGTAAAAGATACATACTTCTCTGCGGATAAGATCCCGCCACCAGATATGCCTCCCGAAACACTTTAAATGAATTCAAAAATGACAACATCGTAATCGTATAGAATACTGGTTTTAACTGAGGAAGAATCATATACCACAAATTTTGCCATTCACTCGCTCCGTCTACCTTTGCCGCCTCTGTAACTGCTTCTGGGATTGCCGCCATTCCGGCAATCCACAGCACAATGGTATAACCCATGTTTTTCCAAATATAACTAATTACCAAGACCCAAAAGGCAGCGTTGCCTGCCAGCCAGTCGACTGGTTTTACCTGAAACACTTCCAGTATCTGATTACCAATTCCCGCCTTATGAAAAAAAACCTTCCAAATCAGTACAACAACGGCAGTTGGTACTGCCATAGGCAGCAAATACACCGATTTTAGAAAACGCATATACTTACTTTTATAAATCCCAAGCGCTGCTACAAACGAAAATAACAATAAAAGCGGAATTCCAACCCCTGTAAACATCAACGTATTTTTAACTGCAAGCAAAAATGCCTCGTTAGTTAAAACCGTTTTATAATTTAAAAGCCCTTTTGAAAATGATGTGAAAACTACCCAGCCAAATGGAATCAAAACAAACAACGCGACCCCAAAAACGCTTGGCATTAAAAACCACCATCTATTCTGCCAGATAGATTTCAATTTTTTGAACAATCGCATCACATCCTTCATCGACACTCATGTTCCCTTCTAGTACTTTGATGCCATTTTCTAACACTGCCGAATAAACCACGCCGTCAGAAAGCGTTGGTATGGTAAGTTCTCCAATCTGTTTTTTCAGTTTCGCAATTGCTTCTTCTCCCGGCCACTTTGCAGAAAAATGAACCGGTTCGCTCCCCTGGCCATCCTCAGATATAACTGCAGCGGAAAATCCATATGAAGCATCCGGATGTAACGTTTCCGTAAACTTATCAAAAGCATCCGCATTGACCGGAAATCCATTGTCCAAATCCGCTTTCTGCACCTCTATGCCCAATAGTTCTTTGATAAAAGAAACCGCAAGTTCTTTTTCTTTCGTTTTTTCATTCATTCCAACAATTCCATTTGGCACAAACAATTTCCCTTCCGGACTGGAAAAAATTTCATAGTCCAAACCTTTTTCCTCCTGTCCGTCCGGGCTCCCTAAGGACAGCTGGAGATCAGTCATACCGCTTAGTTTTCCTAAAACATACGACTGGTTGCCCGTTAGCGCCTCAAATATACCACCCACATCAATCCGAAGGTTTTCCACATTTTCCAACATACCATT
This sequence comes from uncultured Lachnospiraceae bacterium, assembly GCA_910586355.1. Lineage (GTDB taxonomy): Bacteria > Bacillota > Clostridia > Lachnospirales > Lachnospiraceae > Roseburia_B. Next base: position 43,160 of record CAJUHJ010000006.1, on the reverse strand, counting down.
CTCTTCCTGCCATGTGATACTCTCTAAATGACTTTGAAGCTTTTCATCCGTTATATTTTTTTGTTCTGCCTGATAAATTTCATTTGCCTGCTCCAAATAGGTTTTAATTGCTTCTTTATCCAGTTTTTTTTCTGGATCTACGCCGTCTTTGCCGCTCAAATACAACAAAGAGTCTGAACCAACCATATACAAGCGCTTTAACAATTCCTCTGCCGTATAAGTGCCCATTACAGTATCTGCATTTGGCAGCTCTTCTCTTGCCTTCTTCACTGTCTTTGCAAATGATGTCATTCCCTGTCCCGATTCAATTTTTCCCTTTTGCCCGACCAAAACAGGAATTTGATAACGGAACGGAACCGCATATAATCCTTTGTCTGTCTGATATGCGCGCAAAATATTCGTAAAGAAATTATTTTCCTGTTCAAGCCCGCCAACTATTTCCTCTAAATCTGCAAGCATATTCTTTTCAATATAAGAATCCATTGGCATATGATCTAAAAGCAGAATATCCGGCCCTTCGCCAGCCAACAGTTTGGTATTCAAATTGCGGATAGCATCTTCTTCTGTTATGCCATAATCACCTGATATACCAACTTCCTGTTTGACAAATACTTCAGGATGGCTCTTACGGAACATACTGACTGCTTTACTGACTAAAATATTCTGGTTTAAACTATAAACCGTAATCTGTTTTGTCGGCACAGCAGGCACATCTTTGTCAAACGTATACAAATCAATTTCACCATCATCATAAGCCATTAAAAAACTGTTATCTTCATTTTTTAAAACAGAAACAACATTTTTTGTAGGGTCGCCAAGATTCGACATCTCTCCATCTATCAGTTTCTCCATAATGCTGCCGCCAATCACATGACCATAAAGGCCGTCTGCCGCCGCAACATACATGGTATTATCCGAACTGTCAAAACAAGCTGCAATAGAATGTCCACCCTGCGAAGCCTCTTTGATATAATCACAAAGCACAGTATCGTCTACTGCTGTCTGTGTTGAAACCTGAAAAAGCCATTCTTTTGACATAATATAATCGCCTGCCGCAAACATTTTCTCTAGGCCGCTTGTCGTTACTTCACCAACGCTTACAGTGTCCGGCAAATCCATTGGCGTTATCGTCTTTGTTTCCAAATCAATCTGATATGCCATACCTCCATTCATAAAACCAGTCAGCTGCCGTTCTCCTGTAAACTTTGCTTGTGAAAGATAAAAATTATAACTTCCCGTCGCATCCGTTAATGTAATTTCAGAATCATTTCCATCTTTATCAATGTAATGATAAAATTCCGTCACCTTATCTCCCTGCTCGCTGCCCCATTCGACATAAGAGAAAAAAATGCCACCGTCCGGTGCAATTGCCATGCTTGTAACTTCATTCGTTTCCACTGAAATCACAGAAGCCAGAACCGGAACTTCTTTTGTCTCCCAAGTATCTCCGTTGTCTTTTGATATATGCAAGTCCCCCGAAGCCGGATTGAGAAACGCCACGCTTCCATCGCCCAGCCTTACCATATCTTCAATAGCGCTTACTCCCTCCGGCGTCTCTTTTAACGCTTCTACATAACGCCCTTTTGCTACTGCCATATCTCCTTCTTCCGTTGAATCCAGACTGTTTTGACCAAAACCCTGATTATCATTTCCACCATTGCCGCAGCCATACGCCCCAATCATAAGTATCCCAATAAGCAGCCATGCCGCAGCGCGTTTCCATCTTTTTCTCATTGTCATATCCTCCTTTTCTCACAAAAAAACGTGCCAGAAACATTATTTTCTAACACGTCTTAGTTTAACAAAGGAATCTTTAAATTATCTCTAATTTTTTATTTTATAAAATTAACAGTCTGCTATTTGCTGTTTGCGGGTTCAATATTAATATCTTTGCCTTTAATCTTTACATGCCGCATTGCCTGTAATACCTGCCTGCCATACTCTTCGGGCACTTCTACAAATGTAAATTTATCATACATATCAATTGCACCGACCAAATCGCCTGACATTCCGGACTCGCCTGCAACGGCGCCCAAAATATCTCCCGGCTTAATCTTCTGTTTCTTACCAATATTGATAAACAGCCGGACCATCCCGTTTTCCGCTCCCGTATCCCCAAAGGAATAACGGTTATCTGCACCATATCCTTCCGGCGCCGTCTCTGTACCTCCAATTGCCTGTTTTAAAAATGCCGCTGCAATATCCATAGCCGTATAATCAGATTCATTGACCTGTTTCTCAATAAAGTTTATCATCTTCTGCAAATCTTCTTCTTCGATAATCGCTGCAATTTTATCCATTACTTTTTCTGCGCGCATCTGCGCTACATCCTGTGAAGAAGGAACGGGCTGTGCATATATCTTCGTCTTACAGTAACGCATAATATCTTTCAGCTTATAAACTTCTTTTCCTTTGACAAAACTAAATGCCTTTCCAGTACGGCCTGCACGTCCGGTACGGCCAATCCGGTGAACATAATACTCATCATCCTGCGGAATATCATAATTAAATACCGCTTCTACATAATCTATATCCAATCCTCTTGCAGCAACATCCGTTGCAATTAAAATATCTGTTTTTCCTTTACGGAAATTTGTCATCACACGATCTCTCTGCGCCTGCTTCATATCGCCGTGAAGCCCTTCCGCAAAATATCCGCGCATAGTAAGCTCATGGGAAAGCTCGTCCACCATACGCTTTGTATTACAAAATACAATCGAGCCCTTCGGATTATAGTAATCCAAAAGCCTTGTCAAAATTTCTGTTTTATCTTTACGTTTTACATCATAATAAAACTGTTCAATGTTTGATACGGTCAGCTCTTTTTTCACAACCTTTATCGTAACCGCATCCTTTTGGTACTTTCTTGTAATTTCTAAAATTGGTTTTGGCATTGTAGCAGAAAACAGTACGGTCTGCCTCTCTTCGGGTATATATTCTAATATCGTTTCAATATCTTCCCGAAATCCCATGTTCAGCATTTCATCTGCTTCGTCTAATACTATCATATTCACATCTTCGCAGCGTATCGTCTTTCTGCGCAGATGATCCATCACACGGCCCGGCGTTCCAACGATTACCTGAATCCCGCCCTTTAAAGACCGAATTTGTTTTGTAATGTCCTGTCCGCCGTATACCGGAAGTATTTTTACACCGTGCATATATTTACTTAAATTCCTTAATTCTTCGGCCACCTGAATCGCCAATTCCCTTGTCGGAGATAGAATCAATACCTGTGTCTTCTTTACAGAAGTATCTATACTTTGCAGCATTGGAATTCCAAACGCTGCTGTTTTACCCGTACCCGTCTGCGCCTGCCCAATCACATCCCTGCCGCTCATTACAACCGGAATTGCCTGTGCCTGAATTGGAGTCGCCTCTTCAAATCCCATCTCCTCTATACCGCGCAATACCTGAGGCAAAAGCCCTAATTCTTCAAATTTAATAGTCTCCATAAACATCCTTTCCATGCTCGATTAATTGTTTCTTTTGCTGCCTGCTCAACTGCTTTATCTGCGCTTCCCGGCGCATTGCCTGCTGTTTTGTATCTGCCTCTTCTAAATATACCAGTTTTACCGGCGTACGGGATTTGGTATATTTGGCTCCCTTTTTTGCATTGTGCATACGAATCCTTTTTTCGACATCTGTCGTCCAGCCAGTATAAAATGAACCGTCACTACATTCCACCATATAAGTATAATTTCTATTTTTTTCTTCCATGATTTCCGCGCTTTCGCCAGGCCTGTTTCTATACATTCTAAAAATAGAAAAAAACGTTTTATGCTGTTACCGGAAATTAGCTTCCGGAAGATAATCATACATAAAACGCCTTCCCTGCATAAATACCAACGCTTATTATACGTTTTGTCCAATCAAATTTCAAGAAAAACTTTACATATTCTTCTTATTTCTATGTTTTAAAAGAAAAGGAATGTACAAAAATCCGCCTTTTCCGAACTTTCACAACATTCCTCTTCACAGATATTTTATTGGAAAAATTCAACCGGATCTACCGGGACACCATCTTTTTCCAAAGCAAAATAAAGATTACTTCCTTCCACAGCATAATATTTCGTCGGTTCACTGACAAATCCTATTGTATTCCCTGCCTCAATATAAGCGCCTGTTTCATATGGCACTTCTTTCAACTGCCCATAAATCGCCGTATAACCATCACCAATATCCATCGTCACCGTACATCCGGTTACTTCATTCGTCGAAATATCCGTAATCTTTCCATTCGCAGCTGCTTTTACCTTATCATTGACATTTCCCGCAATAATAACAGCCGGATTATACTTATACTGGTCAAGCGTTTGAAAATGTACGGTCTGATCCATACTATAATCTAATATCACTGCGCCAGAAACCGGCCAAAGAAGCCCTGCTGCCGTATCAAAATGAAGTTCTGCCGGCGGTGCATTCTTTACCGCTGACGTTTCTACTGTTTCCTGCTGCCCTTCTTCTGCTGTCTTGCTGTCTGCCTCCGCCATATCGGTATCGGTCTTTCGGATGACATCTTCTCTCTTAGGATGTATCACTGCCGAAACTTTCTGTGTCTCTTCTGTTTCTTCTTCCTGCCATTCCTGTTTGGGTTCTTTCTGGCTGACTGCTACTTTGGGGGTATTTTGCTGCTGCTCTATGGCTACCTGCTGCTTTGGTTCTTCCTTTGTTTCCCTGTTGTTTAGCATGTACACGCCGGTTACTCCTAAAACAGCCGCCAATACACAGACTGCAGCTATTTTATACTGGTTTCTCCGAAAAAAATTCCCTCTTCTCATTTCATCACCATCCATAGTCATATTTGCTGTTAGCTTGTTACCGTTTAGCAACTCCTGCTGACTATATTCTGTGCGAAATTTTTACTTTTATTCAATCATACTGTGTAACAAATTCAATTCCATCATAAAAATATTTTAAAATGTCTTTATAAGAAAACCCATCCTTTGCCAACTGATTCGCCCCATAAAGGCTTAATCCCAGGCCATGACCAAGGCCCTTCATTGTTACCCTTACTTCTCCGTCTATTTCTTTTAGGAAAAAATTGGAAGAATTCCATCCAAACTGCAGACGAACTTCTTCACCAGAATGTGCCTGTCCATCAATGGTAATTTCCATGACATAACCTGCCTGATCCCGTTTTGTGACGACCATCTGGCTCAAAATATCCGCCGCTGTTTTTTCAGCTGCCGCCGCCCTTGTATCTTCGTTAAAAAGTTCTCCTCCCTTCTCAATCAACTCCTGCGGCGTATAAAAGATTACTTTTAAAAAGTCTTCACTTGTCAGGTCCATCCGGCTGTCGGCGCTTTTTAAATACGGAAACTCATCCGTCCCATAAACTTCGCCTGCATCTCTGGTGTATCCGGCGCTGCTTTTATGAAAATCCGCCTGAATATATGTACCGTTATAGACCATAAAAACACCTTTTGTTGCTTCAATACTATTTTCTAATAAACTGTAATATTCTGAAAAATTTTCCTGTCCCCACATGCGGATCATCTCGCCCTTTGTCAATCCCTCCGGCAGAGTTTCTCCATTCTCTATTGCCCTAAGGCAGTTTGTCCGCGCAATAACAGCCTGTGCTTTCATCGCCTCCGGCTCAGTATCCATAGAAATTTCATTTGCGAGAATCCCCCTCAAAAAATCCTCGTCCAAAGAATCCCCCGCTTCTTCTGTTGACGAAAAAAGCGGAATATCCTCAATTGAATTTCTCCCATTTCCCTGAATCAACAGCGTAAATACAACCGGAATTAGTATAAAAAATGCAAAACCGCAAAAAATTTGATATAAAAAACGCTTCATATTATAAATATATGCAGCGTTTTTAAGATTATTCCATATTCAATTTTCATTTCCCCAGCCCATACGCCTTAAAAATATTGGTCAGTACAGCGAACTGTTCCAACGTCAATTTTTCTCCACGTATATTTGCAGAAACACCCAGCTTGCTGATACCCTCCTGTATCTGTTCCTTTGTAAACGGGAAAATCCCAGCGTTTGCAATCCCATTTACAAGTGTTTTTCTTCTCTGGTTAAACGACGCGCGTATGATACGAAACATCAGCGCTTCGTCTTCTGTATGCACTGGTGGAGCAGCATGTCTTGTCAGGCGGATAACCGCGCTGCCTACCTTCGGCCTCGGCATAAAGCAATTAGGCGGTACATTTGCGACAATTTCCGCCTTTGCATAATATTGCACAGCAAGTGAAAGCGCGCCATAATCTTTGCCGCCTGCTTTGGCCTGCATACGCTCTGCAACTTCTTTCTGTACCATAATCGTGATACTTTGAATCGGAAGCCCTCCCTCCAACAGACCCATCACAATCGGTGTCGTAATGTAATAGGGAAGATTTGCCACTACTTTTATCGGTTTTCCATGATTCTTGCGTCGAATTAAATCTGCAATATCCAATTTTAAAATATCAGCCTGAATAATTTCTACATTTTTATAAGCACTTAATGTATCCTCTAAAACCGGTATTAAATTCCGGTCAATTTCTACTGCCGCCGCTTCTCTGGCAGTTTCACAAAGATATTGCGTCATAGTTCCAATTCCAGGCCCGATTTCTAATACAAAATCATCCGGCCCAATTTCTGACGCAGCAATTATTTTTTCCAATACATGCGTATCAATTAGAAAATTTTGCCCATATTTTTTCTGAAAATTAAATTGATATTTTTGTAATACCGCAATCGTATTTTTGGGATTTCCTAAATCTGCCATTTTTGCCTCGCTTTGCAATTTATCCAAATTCTTTCTTTTTGTATCATATCCTATCCAAAAAGGAATTGCAAAGAATATTTGTATTCAATTTTTCTAAAGTATAGAATTCAGAACAAATATTCGAAATTTCTTGCAATTCTTTATTATACGTGTTAGAATAAAAATCACAGAACATGAGTTTGTATTTTAAGGAGCTTAGATATGAATCTATCATTAAATTCAAATAATATTTCTACTTTTCCACAAGAAACCGGCCCAGCCAACCATTTATCCCCAACAGTTATGGAAAAACTCACCCTACTTGCCGCCGCTGCGAAATATGACGTAGCGTGTACTTCGAGCGGTGTTGACAGGCATGGGGACGGCACCGGAATCGGCAATACAAAATCCTGCGGAATCTGCCATTCGTTTTCTGCAGACGGCCGATGTGTCTCACTACTTAAAATTCTGCTTACAAATGAATGTATTTTTAACTGTTCCTACTGCCAAAACAGCCGTGACAATGATATACCACGCGCAACCTTTACCCCGGAGGAAATTTGTACGCTCACCATTGAATTTTACCGCAGAAATTATATCGAAGGATTGTTTCTTAGCTCCGGCATAATAGAAACGCCCAACTATACTATGGATTTAATGTATCAGGTCGTATACCGTCTTCGGACGCTTTACCGTTTCCAAGGGTATATTCATATCAAAGCAATTCCTGGCGCAGACCCGCTTCTAATTGAAAAAACCGGATTTCTCGCCGATCGTATGAGTATTAACTTAGAGCTTCCAACGGGCGACGCTCTAAAACGACTCGCGCCCTGCAAGTCACGCCAGACGATTTTAAAACCAATGCGGCAAATCCAAAACAGCATTACACAAAATAAAAACGAACTCATGCTTTACCGTAAAGCGCCCAGATTCGTTCCGGCCGGCCAAAGTACGCAGATGATTATCGGAGCCACTCCAGAAAATGATTTTCAGATTATGAGTGTGGCAGAAGGGCTTTACCAAAAATTTAATTTAAAGCGCGTATTCTATTCTGCTTTTATCAATGTCAACCAAAACCCAAATCTCCCAACGCTCGCCGGAGGGCCTCCTCTGCTGCGCGAACACAGGCTTTATCAGGCCGACTGGCTGCTGCGCTATTATCATTTTACGGTAAATGAACTGCTTTCTGAAGAACGGCCGAATTTCAACGTCTATTTAGACCCCAAATGCGACTGGGCGCTGCGGCATTTAGAACTCTTTCCGGTAGAAATCCAGACGGCAGATTATAAAACCCTGCTGCGCGTGCCCGGCATTGGCGAAAAATCTGCCAAACGCATTGTAAATGCCAGACGCGGCTGTACGCTTGATTTTTCAGATTTAAAGAAAATAGGCGTTGTCTTAAAACGCGCGCTTTACTTTATCACTTGTTCCGGCCGCATGATGTATCCTATTAAAATAGACGAAGACTATATCTGCCGGAACCTGCTCTCTGACCGGACGCAAATCCCAAGAGAACTGCGCGAAGAAAGTTACCGTCAGCTTTCACTTTTTGATGATACTCAGCCAGCCATTTAAAATTGCTTTTGGAGGTGAATACCTTGTATGTATTTCAATGTGAAGATAGTATTGATGGAATTTTGACTGCCGTCTATGACGCATGGGCAAGCCATTATGGGCACAAGAATGTCCAGCTTTCCAGCGATCAAAGCGGAGAACTTACGCTTTTTTCTGAATACATCACAGTACCAACTGATTATGAGAAGAGCAGAAAAGTTGCACGTACGCTGATAAAACGGCTCGGAATCCATTTTTATGAAACAATCTGCAGCTGCGCTATGGCGGACGGCAGTTTTCGAAAACTGCCCATGGACAAAGCAAATGCTATTTATCAGACAATTGTCTTAGCGCTTTCCCGCAAAGAGGGCGCTAAGGTTTTAGAATATCTGGGCGAGCCCTGTATTTCCTGTATTTTTGAACTGCGCCGCCAGACATGGAACGAAGGTCATCATCTACTAGAATTTCTGCGTTTTTCTGAATTAAAAAACGGCATTTTATTTGCACAGATACATCCTAAAAATGATGTCCTGCCAATTTTAGCCGCGCATTTTACCGACCGTCTTCCATTAGAAAATTTCATTATATACGACGCCGTACATCAAACTGCCGCCGTACATTCTTCTTCAAAATCCTATTTGATTGCAGACGCTTCTTCCCTAAACCTTACATTTTTGCAGGATTTCTCTGCCGAAGAAGAGACCTTCCAAAAACTATGGTGCACTTTTTTTGATACAATCGCCATAGAAGCCAGAGAAAATTCAAGTCTTCAAATTCAAAATATCCCAAAACGGTTCTGGGCAGATACCGTAGAACTCAAAAAGAAGTTATAGACAAATAGCCGATTCGAACTTATAATATACATATTCTGATTACTATTTGGCAGACAATTGAAAGGACGCTATCTATGTTTTCAAATATATCGAAACGGCTATCTGGTATGCAGATGATAGCAATTGGTTTTTTTATCATTATCTTAATCGGTACATTGCTGTTACTGCTTCCCTGTGCAACAAAATCCGGAGAACAGACTTCTTTTATGACTGCGCTATTTACAGCAGCCAGCGCAACTTGTGTAACGGGGCTGGTTGTCGCAGATACCTTTACCCATTGGACACTCTTTGGACAGGTCGTCCTTCTTCTTTTGATACAAATCGGCGGTCTTGGATTTATTACAATCGGAATTACTGTTTCAATGCTGCTGCGCCAGAAAATCGGCTTAAAAGAACGCGGCTTACTTCGGGAAAGCTTTAATGTCATTGAACTGCGCGGCCTGGTTCGCCTGACAAAGCGTATTATCATCGGCACTTTCCTGTTTGAATTAACAGGGGCGTTTATTTTAGCGCTTTGTTTTATCCCTGACGTAGGTTTTTTAAGTGGAATATACTATGGTATTTTTCATTCTATTTCCGCTTTTTGCAATGCCGGATTTGATTTAATGGGCCGTTTTTCTCCTTCTTCATCACTTACTGGATACAATGACAATCCAATTGTTATGATTACAATTATGCTGCTGATTATAATAGGCGGCATTGGTTTTTATGTCTGGAATGATGTCTATGAACACAAATTTTCTTTTCGTAAATATTCCCTACACACGAAAATTGTTCTTACTGCAACCTTTGTTTTAATTTTGGGAGGCGCGATAGTTTTTTTCTGTATAGAAGGCAACCGCCTTTTTCGCGGTATGGGACTCGCTGAAAAATGCCTGAACTCCCTGTTCTGCTCCGTAACGCCCAGAACAGCAGGCTTTAACTCCATAGACGTAAGCGCTATGACAGACGCCGGCAAACTATTTACCACGGTTTTCATGTTTATCGGCGGCGCTCCAGGTTCTACCGCAGGCGGTGTGAAAGTCACATCTATGGTCGTGCTTTTCATTTATATCAAAACAAATCTAACACGCACCATGGGATACAACGTCTTTGGCAGACGGATAGAAGACGATGCGCTCCGCAAAGCTTCCGCCATTTTCTGTACCAACCTGACACTGGCAATGACAGCTTCTATTCTCTTATGTGCTTTTCAGAATTTTAACGGAATAGATGCTTTGCTGGAAGTCTTTTCCGCAATCGGAACAGTTGGAATGTCCGCAGGGCTTACCACAAAACTGCAGATTCCGGCTCAGTGTATTATCATACTATTGATGTATTTAGGCCGTGTAGGAAGCCTGTCATTTGCAATGTCATTTACGGATAAAAAGAAAATTACACATATCATGCAGCCAGCAGAAAAAATCAATATAGGTTAATTTTAGGAAATCAACTGGAGGAACTTACTATGAAATCCATTTTAATCATCGGTACGGGACACTTTGGTTCCCACTTATGTATGAATCTTTCCAAACTGAATAACGAAATTATGATTGTAGACAAGCGCGAAGAACAACTAGAAGATTTGCTTCCTTTTGTCACAAGCGCCAAAATTGGCGACTGTACCAATGCAAAAGTATTGGAAAGCCTTGGCATATCAAATTTTGATTTATGCGTCGTCTGCATTGGCGACAGTTTTCAAGATAACCTGGAAATTACAAGTCTTTTAAAAGACCTTGGCGCAAAAAAAGTAGTCAGTAAAGCCAACCGGGATATTCATGTGAAATTTTTGCTTCGCAACGGAGCAGACAAAGTCATTTTCCCAGACCGGGATATTGCACAGAAACTTGCAGTACAGTTCAGTTCTGACAATATCTTCGACTGCTTTCATCTCAGCGATGAATATGCGGTATACGAAATCACACCTTTTCCGGAATGGATTGGCAAAAGCGTACAGGCTTTGAATTTTCGTTCTAAATATCATTTAAGTATTATTGGCGTACGTTTAGAAGACGAGACAGAATTCCTTCCCGAAGCCAGTTATGTGTTCAAAGAAAATGAACGTCTCATTGTCATCGGCAGACAGGAGGATATGAACCGGATTATTTCTGACAGAAAGCACACCCGGTTTTGACAGCTTTAGGAGGATTTTTTACTATGCGAAAACTAAAAAAACCTTTACACACAGGATTAAACATTATTATTGTAGGCTGTGGAAAAGTTGGAACTACCTTAATTGAACAGCTTCGTAAAGAAGGGCATGACATCACCATTATTGACCAAAATGCCCAAAAAGTACAGGAAATCGCTAGTTTATATGATATTATGGGACTTCCCGGAAACGGCGCCAGCTATAAAGTCCAGATGGAAGCCGGTATTGAGGATGCAGATTTAATTATCGCCGTCACAAATTCAGATGAATTAAATCTTCTCTGCTGTACGGTAGCGAAACAAGTTGGCAACTGTGCAGCCATTGCACGCGTACGTACGCCAGATTACAGCAGTGAAGCCGGATACCTGCGTGAAACACTTGGTCTTGCCATGATTATCAATCCAGAACTGGAAGCTTCAAAAGAAGCGGCGCGTATCTTATATCTTCCAACTGCGCTTGAAGTCAATTCCTTTGCCCATGGCAATGCGGAAATGGTAAAATTCAAAATTCCTTCCGGCAATATCTTAAACGGTATGACAATTGCCTATTTAGGTAAAAATATTGCGCCAAATATCTTGATTTGCGCAATTGAACGCAATGGAGAAGTCTATATTCCTTCCGGTAGTTTTCAGATGGAAGCCGGAGACACCATCTCCTTTGTTGCCTCCCACAAAAACGGCAGACTATTTTTAAAAGATATTGGTTTTCAAACAAAACAAGTAAAAAATACCATGATTATCGGAGGTGGAAAAGCCACTTATTATTTGGCAAAACAATTGATGACTATGGGAATTTCCGTCAAAATTATAGAAAAGAGCAGAAGACGCTGTGAAGAACTAAGCAATCTTCTTCCAAAAGCAGTTATCATCAATGGAGACGGAACAGACCCTGATCTTTTAGCGGAAGAAGGCATTGAATATACAGAATCTTTTATTGCACTGACCGGAATTGACGAAGAAAATATTCTTCTGACACTTCATGCCAAACAAGTATCCAATGCAAAAGTTATTACAAAAATCAACCGGCTTGCTTTTAAAGGCGTTATCAGCGGGCTTGATTTAGGAAGCGTCATTTACCCCCGGTACATTACTTCTGAAGCTATCATTGCCTATGTTCGTGCAAAGAAAAACTCTATGAACAGCAATATCGAAACGCTTTACCATTTGTTTGACTACCGGGTAGAAGCCATAGAATTCAAAGTCTATGAACCTTCTAAAGTAACGGATATTCCACTTATGACTCTGCCGCTGAAAAAAAATTTATTAATTTCATGTATTAACCGGAATGGAACCGTCATTATCCCAAGCGGCCAGGACTCTATTCAGGTTGGGGACAGCGTTATGATTGTTACCACGCATACGGGCTTTCAGGATATTTTAGATATTTTAGAATAATGGGAGGATGTCATGAACAGTTCAATTATTCGTTTTATCTTAGGGCATGTACTTAAAATTGAAGGCCTGCTTTTGTTTCTGCCTGCCATGGTTTCCGGCATTTACCAGGAGAACGAAGGGCTGTATTACGTAGGCGTAGCCTGTGCCAGTCTTTTTCTTGGATTTTTAATGACTAGAAAACCTCCTAAAAATGAAGTTTTTTATTTAAAAGAAGGCTGTATCGCGACTTCCTTAAGCTGGATTCTTTTGAGTATTTTTGGATGCCTTCCTTTTTATTTGAGCGGAGAAATCCCTTCGTTTACCGATTCTTTATTTGAAACCATTTCCGGATTCACAACGACGGGCGCTACAATACTAAGCGACGTAGAATCTCTCTCTAACTGCGCACTGTTTTGGAGAAGTTTTACGCACTGGATTGGCGGTATGGGCGTGTTGGTATTTCTTCTTGCCGTTATTCCATTAAGCGGTGGTTCCCATATCAATCTGATGCGTGCGGAAAGCCCCGGGCCTTCCGTCGGAAAATTAGTTCCAAAAATCCGATATACTGCGCGCATATTATATATTATCTATCTGGCTATGACCATTATAGAATGTATTTTTCTGTTATTTGGCGGTATGCCTTTATTTGATGCCCTCACTACCAGCTTTAGTACTGCCGGTACCGGCGGTTATGGCATCAAAAACGACAGCTTTATGAGTTACTCTCCATACTTACAGTGGGTTGTTACTATTTTTATGCTGTTATTTGGAATCAATTTTAACGCTTATTACCTTATGATTTTTGGCTCCATCAAAAAAGCTTTTTCTATGGAAGAAGTGCGGGTCTATTTGGGAATCATTGTAATTGCGATACTTATCATTTTTATAAATATTTTCCAAACCTGTTCAAGTGCATTTGAAGCGCTGACTCATTCTGCTTTTCAGGTTAGTTCGCTTATGACTTCAACAGGATTTTCCTCTGTGGATTTTAATCTCTGGCCGCAGGCAAGTAAAACAATCCTTGTCCTTTTGATGTTTGTCGGCGCCTGTGCCGGCAGTACCGGAGGCGGAATTAAAGTTTCCCGTATTATCATTTTATTTAAAACTATTATTAAAGAATTAAATTCTTATATTCATCCAAAAATAATTAAAAAAATTAAAATGGATGGAAAACTTGTGGAACATGAAGTCGTTCGCTCCATCAATGTATACTTTATTACCTTTATGATTATTTTTTCCGCCTCTGTTTTAGCAATTTCCTTTGAAGGAAAAGATTTAGTTACGAATTTTACTGCTGTAATCGCAGTGCTAAATAATATCGGCCCAGGTCTGGAGTTTGCCGGTCCGACCCAAAATTTCGGGCACTTTACGATATTTTCAAAATATGTGCTGATGTTTGATATGTTAGCCGGAAGGCTTGAACTATTCCCACTGCTGATTTTGTTTCATCCGGCAGCATGGAAAGATTTTTTTACCAAACGCTTTATACAGAAATAATCTTTTCTATCATTGACAATTCATCTGCTGTAAAATTGGTATGGCCTACAATTTTTACATTATCTAAAATTTGCTCTGGTCTTGAGGCTCCAGCCAGTACGGAAGTTACTTCTCCGTCGCGCAGAACCCATGATAATGCCATCTGCGCCAACGACTGACCTCTCTCCTTAGCGATTTCATTTAAAGCGCGAATCTTGTCTAACCGTTCCATTGTCAGGGCGCTTTCTTTTAAAAACCTCCCATCTTTTCTAATACGGCTTTCCTCTGGAATACCATTCAAGTACTTGTCCGTTAAAAGTCCCTGAGCCAACGGGCAAAATGCGATAATCCCACATCCATTTTCAGCCGCAAAATGCTTTAATCCATCTGTTTCAATACTTCTTTCGAACATTGAATAACGGCTTTGATGAATGATAAACGGCGTCTTTAATTCCTTTAAAATTTTCATAGCCGCCGCTGTCTGCTCTTTATTATATTTCGAAATCCCTACATACAATGCTTTTCCACTTTTGACAATGCCGTCAAGCGCCAGCATAGTCTCTTCTAAAGGAGTCTCAGGATCCGGCCTGTGATGGTAAAATATATCAACATATTCCAATCCCATCCGTTTTAAACTCTGGTCAAGACTCGCAACCAGATATTTTTTGGAACCCCAGTCACCGTAAGGTCCCTTCCACATTTCATGTCCCGCTTTTGTAGCAATCAACAGCTCATCCCGATAACGCCGCATTCCCCAGTCTAAAATTCGTCCAAAATTTTCTTCTGCCGCACCATTGATTGGCCCATAATTATTCGCCAAATCAAAATGAGTAATTCCAGCGTCAAACGCCGTCTTACACATATTTTTCATACTTTCAAAATCTGCATTTGAGCCAAAATTATGCCATAATCCCATTGATACCAGCGGAAGTTTCAATCCGCTTTTTCCGCAGCGGTTGTACTGCATACCTTCATATCTTGTTTCATCTGCCTGATACATCATATCCTCCCTTTTCATTCCAGCTTCCTATTTAATAATATGAAACTGTTTCTCCAAATTTATTCAAACTATATATTATCACGAATTACGTAAAATACACAATAGAAAAGGTTGCAACTATTCTTGAAATAAATTTTCATATGTGTTATAGTAGATAAGTGAGAGATGGAGAGTTATCGAAGTGGTCATAACGAGCTGCACTCGAAATGCAGTTGTCCATTACCGGGCACGTGGGTTCGAATCCCACACTCTCCGCCAGAAAATTCAGCCCACAGGCCAAAAACTGTCTGTGGGCTTTTTGATATCGCAAGAAAAACCATGTGTTATGTAAAGATGCTGCCAGCCATGAGAATGGATTCTGCCAAATCCTGCCGATAGTCAAAATCTTGTTTTGAAAGACTATTTATAACACATCCAAAACTTCTTTCATTTGCAGTTGCATGAATGTATCTATGATTCCCAATATACATCGCAATATGCTTTGGAAAATACAACAAGTCTCCGACATCTATTTGTTCCAATGAAATCTCGCGTACTGGGTATTCTTTTTTAAGTTCTGCATCCCGGTAAATTAAAATACCATTCATCAAATAACACATAAATGTCAGGCCCGAACAATCAATTCCTTCTCCGGACTTTCCTGCCCACCGATACTGAGTTCCAAGATAATTTTTCGCGCTGGCTGCAAGCAGTTCCCGAATCGTCCGTTTGGAGCGGCCTATTGTATTTTTCTGTTTTAGGAAAAAATCTTTCGGTTCTTTGGCATACAAATACGCATCATTTTCCATTCGATATTGATAAGAAATACACGGAATATACCCTTCCTGTCCATCCGATAACCGGACTCGACGGTATCCTTTTGATTCTTCGGGTAAAAGGGAAAGAAAACTTCCTTTGCTAAGCGTTTGTAAAACTTTGCTGCGTACCGTCGGTTCAATCATAACGTCTACAAACGCCCTCTTTATCACAATGGATTGTCCGCTGCTGTCTCTTTCCCGAAGTTTGCTGCATGTACAACATCGAAGCGTTGACGTTTCCAAATACCCTTTATAACCATAATGTGTCACTACCTCAAAAAATCCATCTTTTTCTCCGAGAATCCCAACCGCCCATCCCATAAAAAGCTCATCTATTTTATCTATACGGTTTTCTGCATAAAGCCATGCAGATGGTTTTATTATTACTCCTATGCCCATAGATACCTCAACCACTTATTTTCAAAATTCTAAATACTATGAAACGGTTACTCTTTTTCAGATATTCTATGCGTATGTAACAGGAGTTTATGCCATCCGCTAAAAACTTTCTCATATAAAAACAGCATGGGAACTATCTCCCATGCCGAAATTATAAATTTTTATTCTATCCCTTCTGGTTTTTCATAGCGGCTCCAAATTTTATCTGCTCCACAAACGTGCTTTGTACCATCCTCATCAATAATAATATAATCATTTTCCCCGATAAAAATTCTGCCGCGGCGCGTTATAATGTATGGACAGACAATAGTGCCGTCTTCTCTATGTATCTTTACAAGAAATTCTGTGACAATCCAGCCTTTTGTAACAACGTCAGCTAAAAGCTCAACTCCATCTTCCAAATCCTTTCCCTGTTCATACCTCACAATATTTGCTTCTAATCCTATTCTTCTGCTTTTCATAAGTTATCCTCCGTTTCATAAAACCCAAATATAACACTATGTTCCAAAAAGGCGACAATCGGATTTGAACCGATGATAAGAGTGTTGCAGACCTTTGCCTTACCACTTGGCCATATTGTCATAGACACGCCGCAGACTTCTGCGGCGTTTTCCTACACTAATCATTATATGCTGTAAAGCTTCCTTTGACAGTCACAAATTGATTCCCCTGAACAGCTTTTACATTTGAAATTTCATATGTGTATTGCTGTCCAATCGTTAATGCCTCTGTAAGATATACTTCACATTCATCATCTTCCCATTTTACAAATGAAGTTTCTAAAGAATATGCTTTACCATCAGCATCTCTTATTATAACATAACTATTATCTTTGTGTAAAATATCTTTATTAAAGTCAAAACTAACTGTCCATTCCATTCTTCCATCTTCATAATCTTCCTCATATTCTATTTTTTTGATGGTAAGATTATGTCTGTGTGCAGGAACTTTTGCAGTAATCGTAACTGTTTGAAACGAAGCAGCGCCTCTTTTTTTAATACCGGAAATTTTAATTTTATATGTCCTTCCACTTTTCATGTTTTCAATATATACTTCACATTCATCATCATCTTTATCTACTAAATAACCATTATATGATTTCCCTTTGTTGTCTTTAACGGATACTACTTTCGCATTGTGTTTCCAAATAACTTTAGAAGCAAATTCGATATCTACTTCTCCATATGAATCATCTACGGCAACTTTTAGAACTTTAATATTTTTGGACGAGGATTTCTGTTTTGGCAATTTTACCTTTAATGTTAATTTACAAAAATTATTAGAATTGTATTTTTTTATCCCATTTATCACGATCGTATATGTGCGGCCATGCTTCATATCCGAAATCACAAGATCACAGCCGTCTTCATCTACATCAAGCAAATATCCGCGATATTTCTTTCCTTTGTTATCCTTGACAGACGATACTTTAGCAGAATTATTCCAAATTACATCTGTCGCAAAATCCACTTCTAATTCTGATAAAACCCCTTTCGCCCCATTTATAAAACGGTTAGAAATTTCTCCTTCATAAGTAATTTTCTTTACTGAAATGGCATTTCCAGAACCAGCTGTTTTTGCCTGAAAATATAAACCGGAAGCCGCAGCTGCATTTTGCGGAACAATGCCAATACATACACAAAAAATCATCAAAACAGAACATATTTTTTTCATTTGACTCATAAAATTCCACCTGCACTCTCTAATTATATTTTTATTAATTATACTATCCTTCTTATCAAATGTCAAAAATTTTTAAGTTTTCCTTGCAACAAACTGCACATTTCTTCACACTATTATATATCACATGTCAACAATACACCCAATGGGAGAAAACTTATGATTCAAAATCTGCAGCAGATAAAAAAGGCAAAGTCTGGCGACGTAGATGCTTTTGCAGCATTATACAGTGAAATCTATCTCGATTTATACCGTTTTGCCCTCTACTCATTAAGAAGTCCTGCCGACGCAGAAGACGCCGTCAGCGAAACTGTGATAGATGCTTTTACATCTATTCAAAAATTACGTTCTGAAGAATCCTTCAAAGCATGGATATTCAAAATTTTATCCGCTAAGTGCAAACGGCGGATGAGATTTATTCAGCCGCTTTTAGATGAATTTTCAGAAACGATTCCTGATGAAAATTCCTCTGAAAATCTTGCCGAACTGATTGATGTGAGAAATTATTTTTTTCAATTAAAAGATGAAGAACGTCTTATTATCAGTATGCACATTTTTGCCGGATACACCAGTCAGGAAATTGCAAAAATACTCCACTTAAATCCTAATACAGTCCGTTCAAAGGAAAGCCGCGCATTAAAAAAACTTTCCGTACAACTCAGCGACCATAAATAAAAAGAAAGGTGATCTTATGACAGATAAAGAACTACTGAATTTAATAAAAAATTCTGCCGAACAGACAAACACGCCGGATTCTCTTATGCCAAAACAGATTTCAAAACAACTGTACCACAAAAAATCTCCCCGCTCTTTTGGGCATTTTTCTTTCGGACAAGCAGCTTCTGCTGCAGCCGTCCTTGTTTTATGCTGTATCCTCACCAGCATATTATGGAATACAAAACGTTTCCAACCCGATTCCTTAGCGTTAAGCGATACGGAAAAAATTGCCGACGCCGCAGAACCTGTTTCCCCATCCGAATCTGCTTCTATTACAGATTCCAAGCAGGATGCCGGAACGCTTTATACCGTAGCCGAAAGCTATGATCAAATATATGACGTATTAGAAGAATCTGTGCAATCCGCCCGTTCTGCAATGCGAAAAAGTTCTGATCTTAATTTTCTCTCAGAGTCTGCTGCCGAAGATTCTGCTGAAAGCGCTGCCGGAAGTACCGCCGATGCAGCAGCAGCAAAAGATTCTTTTTCTAAAACAAATCTTCAGACAGAAAATGTAGACGAAAGCGACTTCGTAAAAACAGACGGCAGATACATTTATACAGCCGGCGAACGGGAAATCAAAATTACAGATACAATGGACGGTCCTTTAAAATCAGCCAGCGTTATCCGGCCTGATATAAACGCTTCAGATTCTGTTTTAGAATTGTATGTAGACGACGGCCTGCTTCTTCTGATCGTTCAAAAATATGACTCTTCTCTGGAAACAGCATATGTCGAATCCGAAGAAACTGCCGACGAAAATTATATACAGGCAAACGACGTAACCGTTGTTTATATGTATGATATTGCCAATCCGCTGGAACCAAAACTTACTGGTACGCTAGAACAAGACGGCAATTACAATACATCCCGGAAAATCGGGGATATTCTCTATTTATTTACCGACAAAGGAGCTCTCCCTTCTTTTGAAAATTTGGCAAAAGAGAATCAAATTCCAACTATTAATGGAGAAAAAATTCCTTCCGACCATGTATATCTGCCTAAAGAAGGCGGCGCAAGCAGTCTTATAATAACTTCTGTCGATATCAGGCGTCCCGAAGAAATCATAGATGAAGTTATGATTGTCAATGAACACGCCAATGTTTATGTCGGAAGCGACTCACTATACCTTTATCACTACGACTTCCGTCCAAACGACATATTAACACAAATAGCGAAATTCAGTATTGAAAACGGGCAGATAAATGCTGTAAATGCCGCCGCAGTCAAAGGAGAAATTTATGATACATTTGCCATTCACGAATATCAGAATACGCTTCGCGTATTAACAACCGACACAGAAAACGGAGAATCTTCCAACAATTTGTTTCTCTTCGATGAAAATATGAACTTGACAGGAACTTTATCTTCTATTGCAATCGGAGAACAAATTTATGCTGCAAGATTTTTTGAAAATACTGCTTATTTTATTACTTATCGAAATACAGATCCATTGTTTGCTGTGGATTTGACAGACCTTTCGAATCCCACTTTGCTCGGAGAACTTGAAATCAGCGGATTTTCAGATTACCTGCATTTTTGGGAAAATGATAAACTTTTGGGAATCGGCTATGAAACAGATCCCGACACAGGCCGTCAAAAAGGCGTCAAACTTGTAATGTTCGACATTTCTAATCCTACCGAACTAAAGACAATTGACAGTCTCGTACTAGATAATTATTACTACACATCCGCCTGCTATGACTATAAAAGCGTCCTCGCGGATTCCAGCCAAAATTTAATTGGCTTTTCTGCACATTTTGACCCGCCAAAAGACGGCTGCTACGTTGGATATAATGTATATTCCTTTGAAGAAAATCATTTTGTAAAAAAATTATCTGAACCACTCGATATACCTTCCGATACTGTCCGTGGAATCTATATCGGAAATCATTTTTATATTGCAAGTCCAACACAAATCACTTCGTTTAATATGGATCATGAATTTAAAAAAGGAAGCACCTTGGTATTATCTAATTATTAAAAAGAAACCGGATTCCCAGTCTATGAGAATCCGGTTTTTATAAAATCCTGTAAACAAAAATTGCAATTAATACGCCGATTATACTGGCTATTGTTATCTTTATTGTAAAACCAAACGTAATAATAAGAATTCCAAGATTTAATATAATTGGGTTTTCTATACCGAAACTCTGTCCATAACTAAGCCAGCTTAATCCTGATATTCCTTTCGTCAATTCTCCGATAAATCCACCCAGTACAATTCCTGCAAGCAGCAGTAAAAATAACGCCCAGCTATTCTTCCCAGAAACGCTTTTACTCATCTGATTTCCCCTCTCAAGTATAATGGGTTTATTATAACACCAGATTTATCACAAGTTCAATCTTTTATTTTGAGGAATTGTCAGCTTTTTGTTGCATTCAAATATTGTAAAATCCCCATCATAACTGCCCAGGCAACTTTATCCTGATAGGCTTCTGTCTTTAAAAGCTCGGCTTCTTCACGATTACTTAAAAATCCACATTCTACAATCACAGTCGGCGTAGGCGTTTTCTTCAGCAGATAATAACTTTCATTTGCTTTTTCTACCCTGTGATTTTCAGGGTCTAAATGTGCAACCAAACTATTTTGAATTTTTTTTGCAAGTTCTTCTCCCTCTTTTGATTGTCCAAAATAAAAAACCTGGGCGCCTTTGACATATTCCTGTGGATAGCTGTTCTGATGTATACTGACAGTAAAAATGGGCATTGTTTCCGTTATGATTCCACAACGTTTCTGCATATCTTCTACTTTCATATTTCTTGTACCCGGCTGATACAAACCTTCTCCGGTACTGCGCGTCATTACAACTTCATAACCCTGGCTTTCTAAAAGTGTCTTTAATTTATGTGCAATGATAAGATTAATGTCTTTTTCCAATGTTCCATTAATACCAATCTTACCAGGGTCGTCACCGCCGTGTCCGGCATCTATTACGATACAATTCTCATTTACAGTTCTTCCTGCGCCTCCTGCCATAATAAGCGCTTCCTTATGTGGTATGACTGCAGCCACAGCCAATAAAATAATTGCCATTCCAAGCTCAATTTTTTTCTTCAAAATTACACCCAGATAAGATTCTTTATTTACTGTATGAATAAATACCATTGTCCTATTCCTGTGTTTCTAATCTGACTGCATTTTCATTTTAACGAAGACATACAAAAACTGCTGTAAGTTTCAGTTATCCTATTACTTACAGCAGTTCTCTTATTCGTTTATGAACTATTTTTTCTTATATGTTACTTTTTTTACGCCCGCACTTTTAACGGCTTTTTTAAGTTTATTCAGTTCTTTTTTCTTCATTTTCTTTGAATAAAAAACTTTTACTTTTGATTTAATTGACTTAAACGCTTTCTTGCCAATTTTCGGCGCTTTTGGGCTCTTAAATTGAATTGTCGCCAATTTGCTGCACTTTGTAAAACAATTTGCACCAATATTTGTAACATTTTCGCCTATAATTACTTTCTTAAGTTTTTTACTTTTCGCAAATGCGTTCTTATCAATTGCCGTTACCTTGAACGTATAGCCATTTTCTTCCACTGTTGGAGGAATCGTAATCGTAGTTTTCTTTTTACCTGCACTTGTCAATCCTGATACAGATACCGTTCCGTTCGCAGCAGATGAATTTGTAACATTATATACGATACCATCAGCTTCTATGGTAGATGGTACTGCAGCTTTCAGATTCTTTTGTGCCTGCTGGAGCTTTGTCAATGCTGCCGTTACCTGTGCCTGTGTTACATTCTGATTTTTCAAAAGCGTCTGTGCTGCTGTCAGCGCCTGTTTAAAAGCTGTTACAGATTCTGTGGTATAACCGCTTACATCTATTTTTACTGCTGCATTTACTGCATTTGTCAGTGCTGTGGTATTCGCTTTTAGAACCAATTTCTTTACTGCTGCATTAAGCGTCTGTACTGCTGCATTTATCTGAGCCTGCGTTGCATTTGCATTGTTGTAAACGGCTTCTGCTTTTGTAATCTCATTTTTATATACTGTTACCGAAGCCGGAGTATACGCTGTCAGAGGTTTCGCCTTTGCTGTATCAATCGCTCTCTTAAGGGCTGTTCTGTCAACTGAAGTTCCACCGCCTTCTTCTACCAGCGCTGCTTCTGCCGCCGCCAAATCTTCGATTGCTTTTTCAATATCGGCGTTTGTTGCATTGGCGTTCTCATAAACTTTTTCTGCAGCTTCAATCGCTTCTAAAAAGGCTTGCTTAGATTCCTCCGTATAACCATCTAATTTCTTTTCCTTTGCAGCATCTATTTTGGATTTCAGCGCGCCCTTATCCGGCGCTGTGCTGCCGCCTTTTTCTTCAAGCGCATCTATCGCATCCTCTAAATCCTTAATGGCTTTCTTAATCTCTGCTTCTGTGGCATTATCATCCTCATAAACTTCCCATGCAGCGTTGATTGCATTTTCTAAATTGTCTGCTGATTCTGTCGTATAATCAGATAATTCTATGCCCTCAGCCTCTTCAAGCTTTTGCCGCAAACCATCCTTATCGGATGTCGAACCGCCTTCTTCTACCAGTCCTTTTTCTGCATCTTCTAATTCTTTGATTGCGTCGCTGATTTCCTTTTCTGTTGCATTTTCCTTATTATAGACCGCTTCTGCCGCCTCAATTGCAGCTGTAAAGGCTTGCTTAGATTCCTCCGTATAGCCCTCCAGTTTCTTTTCTTTTGCAGCGTCAATTTTACTTTTTAGTGTAGTTTTATCCGGCGTTGTACTGCCGCCTGCTTCAACCAGTTCTTTTTCCGCATCCTCTAATGCTTTGATTGCACTGTTGATTTCCGCTTCTGTCGCGCCCGCTTTATTATAGACTGCTTCTGCCGCTTGAATAGCATTTCTAAATGCTTCTGCTGATTCTGTCGTATAACCTGATAAATCTTTCTCTTTTGCAGCGTCTATTTTGCGTTTCAGCGCAGTTTTATCCGGCGCCGGACTATTGTCAGAAAGTTCAGCGATAGCGCCTTTTAATTTTCCTAATGCCCCGTCTATCTCTTTTTGCGTAGACTTTGCGGCTGCAACATCTTTTGCAGCTGCAAGCGCTTGTGTAAATGCCGCGAGAACTGTTTCACTGGCTCCCTCTGTATTCAGACCTTCTGCTTCTGCTATTTTTGCTTCAAGAGCCGTACAATCACCAGGTTCAGCTAATCCTGCAATTGCCTGTGAAAGATGAAACAATGCAGTATCAATCTCTTCTGTCGTTGCCGAATCTCCTTTACCCAAAACTGCCTGCGCCGCCTGATATGCCTCATCATATGCAGCCACAGTACTGTCCGCATACTCCTGCGTAGTAATATCCTCTGCAACCTTATCTTCTAAATCCTTCCAAAGCAACGGTTTTATCGCTAAGCCTAAATTTTCAAGAGCTTCATCTAATTCTTCCTGCAAAACAGAAGTTCCATACCCCAGCACTGTTTCCGCTGCTTTTAAAGCATTATTAAACGCGGTTACATCCGCCGTGTCATATTTACTCAAATCTTTATATTTTGCTTTTAACTCTTGAACGGTACCTACTAATCCAGTTCTGTCTATTACTTCATTATCACCCAGAACATATACTTCACACGCAGCAGTTTTACTATTCTTAGTTGTTGCCGTTATTGTAGCATGCCCTGCTGCAACTGCTGTTATTGTACCATTCGTCACTGACACTTTCGTATTGTCGCTGCTGCTCCATGTCACCGTCTTATCTGTTCCGTAATAAGGCGTAATAGACGCTGTAACAGACGTCGAATCCTCTTCTCTTAAAACAATTCTCTGTTTCTCAAGCGAAATACTTTCTACTGCAACTTCCTCAGGCTCACTTACTGTAATTTGAACCGTCTTCGTCACTGAAGGAACTGCAGCTGATGTAATCGTAATTGTTGCTTCTCCTGATTTGTACTTACTTGCAGCTACGATTCCCTTTGGAGAAACTGTTGCAACTGTAAGGTCTGAACTCGTAAAAGTCATATTCTTGTTTGTTGCTTTATCCGGCGTAATTGCCGCCTTAAGATCTCTGATTTCCCCTCGCTCCAAAGTAACTGCATCACTGGTTACTGTGATGCCAGACGGTATAGTATCTGGGTCGTAATCCGGATTTTTCATATAGACGTTAAACTCAGCTGCATGAATAAATTGATTCCCTTGTGCTACTCCATTCGGCGCATTCTTTGTTTCCAATGCTTTAATTTGAATCCTTCTTACATTATTTAATGTTGAATCAAATACCACCGATTTCACATTCACATTATTTTCCCATGTACCGGTTTTCACTGCTGTAAAATTTCCATTCGCAGAATCAGAAGTCAAAATCTGATATTTTGTAATAAATCCATTTGCGCTGTCATTATTTCTTGGAACATACTCAAATTTATCTACATTGACTGACTTTCCAAAGTCAATCGTAAATTCATTCCGTTCTCCATTGTCACTAATGACCGGCTTATTTGCGACTACATTATAATTACTATGCCACCATGTATTCACATTACCATCAATTGCACTTGACGCCGGACCATCATTACCAGTATTTTCCTCACTTCCCGCAGTTGCCGTCCATTCTGTTTTGGGAGTCGGATAAATGTATTCATCCTGAGTATTGGCAGTATTGATTACCGCTGTTAATGTCACATTTTTGTTCGGCACAGTATAACTGCTGCCTGCCTGATATGTCGTGCTGCCGTCACTCCATCCTGCAAATCCCTGTATATCACATGTTGAAAGTGTAATACTTTCCCTGAATTTCGCCGTCACTGGCGCTGGAGGAGTCTCTTCCACCCCACCCAGGTCATATGTAACAGTGATAGCCGGATCTTTTTCTGCATAAACAACAAATGCATCCACTTCTATTTTTTTATTCGTCTGGCCTTCCATCGAAATTCGAATCGTATGGGTTCCTTTCGAAAGATCGTAGTTAGAATAAACTACCTGCTGGGATGCCGACGACGCCCCAATACAATTTGCTTCTCCTACTTCTTCCCCATCGATGTAAACAGGCCATTTACTCCAACGTTGATTTTCGGTATTCTTAGTTGAAATAAATTCTATCCCCGTCCCTTTAAACGTCAATTCTACATATTCCGTTCCTACGGATGTCTGCAGGTATTTGATTCCTCCGCCATAATGAACATCAGCGCTCCAATCCCCCCATGAACCGTTATAGGTTATCCGAGAATCATTATTGTCAATTATTTCAATCGGCATCTGAAGATGAAATAAATCGGAACGATAGCCCTCTATTCCATCTTTGACAGCCACAACATAATATTTTACCTCGTATACGTCTTCATATTCTTCTGTATCTGTATAGGTCGCTGATGTTAAATTTGTTGCATTTAGTTTTTCTGTAACAGAACCTTCTTTCCGATATACATTATAAGAATCTGCGCCAGCAACAGCGTTCCATGTCAAAACCATTCCGTTATCGCCTTTTACTGCCTCACAGTTATTTGGAGCTTCAAGCATTGCGTTTTCTCCAAGTCCTGTAATAGTATATGTTTCGCCCTCTTTCGTATCAAAAGAGATTCTATTCGCCTTTTGCTCTTTTGAAAATTGAACTCTAGTTCCTTTCGAATCCGTTACCGTTGCTTTATAAATACCAATATGCTGTATCACACATTTATTGCCATTTTTTGATAAAACTCTGATTTCAGTCGCTTTCCCTTCGTCCCAGTCAATGCCCAGTTCAAAGTTTCCTCTTGCTACGATGCCATTTACTGAACCAGTATCCCATTCATCCGGAATCGCCGGAAGAATATTGATATACCCTACATTACTCTGCATCATCATTTCATTGACGCCAGAAGTATAACCAAAGTTGCCATCAATCTGGAAAGGAGCATGTGCATCCCAGAGATTCGGATAAATACCGCCTTTAAATAAGTTTTGAACCAGCAGGTATGCAGTATTGCCATCTCCAGTTCTTGCCCAGGCATTCAAACGCTGTCCCATGCCCCAACCGGTACTATTGTATCCGCGTCTTTCTAAGGTGTATACCGCAGCCTTGATATATTCTTCATTTTCTACGGAAACTAAATCTCCAGGAAACAATCCCAGCATATGGGACATATGGCGATGGCCGCTCTCAAAACCTTGAATCGAAGTTCCCTCTGTCGTCTTTCCGTATTCGCCTTCAAAATACCATTCTTTAATCTGCCCGCTGTCACCCACTTCAATTGGAGCCAGCCTTTCTCTTGTTTCTTTCCATCTTTCAACAAGATCGGAATCTGTACCAAGCAGTTCTGCAGCCGTTATTGTATCTTCGTATAACTGCCATACCAATACATTTTCATATACATTGCCCAGCGTACGCGGTCCATGCTCAGAGGAAAACGCTGGCGCACTCACAAGACGCGTGCTCTTTGTACCATCTTCAAGTGTAATCTCCTGGCCGCTGTCCACTAATATCTGATCATAAAGAAGCGTTTCTTCTTTCATCATGGGATACAAGTGTGTTCTCATATATTCCACATCACCCGTATATTCAAAATATTCCCAACAATTTTGTATAATCCAGGGAACCGCCGCCGGAGACCAGCCCCAGTTAAACGCCCAGCCTGGACAAGTCCAGCCAAACGGTGTGTTTTGTGTGTGCGCACTGAAACCGTTTGCCTCGCCCGGCTCACTTTTGATTCCAAAATATTTCTCTGCCGTTACACGCCCCGGCTCCCTTAAGGAATTGACATAGTCAATAATTGGAATCCCACATTCTGCAAGATTGGCGGAATAAGTCGGCCAGTAATTCATCTGCAGGTTTACATTCATATGGAAATCACTTCCCCACGGAACGCGGGAACTTGTTCCAACACGATTCTGCCATACACCCTGCAGCGTAGATGGAAGATCGCCTTCTCTTGAGGACGCAATCGTCAGATACCTTCCATACTGATAAAGCAGCACTTCTAACAACCGTCTTTCAGAATCCGTCGCCCCTTCTGCTCCAGACACTTTATACGCTGCCAGAAGCTGGTCTGTCGTCTTATCGCTTTTCGCCTGTCCAAGATTCAACTCTACCCTGTTAAATAATTCCTGATAATCAGCCAAATACCTTGACTTTATTTTTTCATATCCTTTATTTACCGCATTGTCTACGGTATCTTTTACCTTTTTTGCAAGCTGTGCAGCCGTCTCGCCAGTGCGGTATTTCGGATAATCGTTCTTATAATCCGTATTCGCAGATATAAAAATAACAACTTCATCTGCCCCGGCAATATCCAATGACGCTTCATCGCCGCCTTTTGTGACCGTCCCTTTATCTGTCACAACTGTCAGCACAGAATTCATTTTCATTTGGTTATCCTGCATATTTGCCGCTGAGACAATTGTACCTTGGTTGGTTCCGGCAGTTACATTGTATGTTTCATTTTCTTTTGCAAGTTTATTATTTTTATTGCTCTCAATTGAAGTAATATTGCCCTGCATTTCTCCAACTTCTCCATTGTCGATTGGAAAACTGACATTTAACTCCAATTGTTTCGCCCCGTTTGCTGTCAGTTTCATTGCAAGTACGTTATCAGGATAGCTGACAAAAAACTCCCTGTGATAATCCGTTTCCTTCGCCCTAAAATCAACATTAGCAATGCCTGTTGTCAGATCCAAATTGCGCTCATAACCCGTCGTATCCTCCGTAGTTACATCCGCTAAATTTTTATTTTCGAGGTAAATGTCCCCCCATGACTGATAAACGCCATACCCGGCGGCTTCCCCTTCTCCAACAAGCCCGCCGGCAAGCTGACTTCCCCTGGTATCGTCACCTGCCATAAAAGCGTTCACACATTCCTGCCATTGCGCCACTTTATCTAAATTACCGCCATTATAATTTGGCCTGGATTCGCTCGGACCTCCGTTCCACAGCGTTTTCTGGTTAAACGTCAGCCTTTCCCTCGCAATCTCCCCATAGACATTTGCGCCCATAAAGCTATTGCCAATTGGAAGCGTGTGCTGCTGCCAATTATTATCCTCTGCCGAAGGATTATAAGCTCCAGCGCTCAAAATATTGACTCCCTCACTCGCCGGCTCGTCGTACCAAAGTTTCAGATAATTTTCTTCTGGCGCCGACCGGTTCGTTTTTATCGGTTCTGCCAGCGCCATTGTCGGTACTGTTGTAAAAATTAATGCTGCAGACAGAATAGCCGATAATGCTCTTGACATCATTTTTGCCATCATAGAATACCCCTTTCTTTTAAATTGATAAGTATTTTTAGTATATCATATTTATTGTTCTATTCCAATCATTTTTCACAGAAATTATACTTAGAATACGTTTTCTTTACTACACTTTTCATAAATTCATCTTAGTTAAGATAAAAATTTAGAGATTATTTAAAGTTTTCTATGTTATACTATTTAATGTCTGTAATTTTCACAACTACCTATAAAACTTTTCGAAAACCTGAAAGGAGCCCTTTTATGAGAATTTTACTGGTAGAAGATGACCCATACCTACTAGAAACTCTAGTTTTTCAATTAAAACATACTGGATTTACAGTTGATTTTTGTGACAATGGAGAGGACGCTCTTTATTATATGGAAGAAAGTCTCTACGATTTGATTCTGCTGGACAGAATGATTCCCATAATTGACGGTATCACACTTCTAAAAAAACTCCGTACATCGGGCAATCATACTCCTGTAATTTTTTTAACTGCTCTAGGGGAATTACAGGATAAAATTACAGGCCTTGACTCTGGGGCAGACGATTATCTTGTAAAACCGTTCGCTTTTGAAGAACTCCTTGCACGTATTCGCAGTATCAGCCGCAGGCCCAGGGAATGGAAAGATACCAAAACACATCAATTCGGCGATATCACGTATACCCCGGCTTCCAATCTGCTTTCCGGCCCAATAGGAGATTGTACGCTTTCAAAAAAAGAAGGCGATTTGCTGGAAGTATTTTTATTAAATCCGGCTCAGACACTGCCGCGCGCTGCTCTCCTTTCCAAAGTCTGGGGGATAGATTCAGAAATAGAAGACGGCAATCTGGATAATTATATGCACTTTATTCGAAGACGCCTAAAATCTGTCAGCTTAAATGTTTCCATTAAAACCATTCGTGGAATCGGTTATCATTTGGAGGATCTATCTCATGTATAAAAAACTTCACTATCGTTTAAGTCTCCTTTTCACCGGAATATCAGGGTTTATTTTAATCGCAATGTCAGTCAGCTATTTGTTTCTGGCAGAAAAAGATTTCCATGAAAACAACTTTTTGACTTTTTCTTCTAAAATCAACTCATTTACTGCCAATTTAGAACAGCAAAATACGATTACTTGGGAATGGCTCTCAAAAAATGCCGCAGATCAGAACTTTATTCTCGCTTTGTACGATAATAATACGCCAATCTCGTATAACCGGTTCAGACTCTCTAAATCAGAACTTGACCTAACAGATAAAGCTGCGGAATATGCAAAAACTTCTATTCTGCCAAAATTAGATCACGGCTCTAATTACTACACAGCACACCAGGAATTCACTTGGAACCCCCAAAAAGACAGTCATTTCTACGCTTCTGTTTTAAATATCCGCAAAAATCGGGATTCATTAATGGGAATTATACTGTTTTCCCTGAAACCTTATACCGCTCAGATTAAACGACAGCGCCTACGGTTTTTTTTGCTGAATATCGGCGGAATTTTTGTTCTATTCTTAGCTTCCTATTATTTTACCGGGAAATTAATGTCTCCCATTATAGAAGCACGCCAAAAGCAGAACTCTTTTATTGCCGCCGCTTCCCATGAACTAAGAACTCCTATTGCCGTAATCTCTTCTGCCGCTTCTGCTGCGAAATCTGCAAATGAAATGCAAAAAAATCATTTTTTTCATATTATAGAAATGGAATCACTGCGTCTTTCTACATTGGCAGACGACCTTCTGCTGTTAAACCGTACGGACAACGGACGTCTCGCACTTCAAATCGCCCCCATAGAACTTGATACGCTGCTCTTAAACTGCTTTGAGTCTTTTGAACCTTTTGTCAGGGAACATCATCTTACATTTCAGATTTCCCTGCCTAAAGACACAATCCCCAACTGTCCATGCGACGGAAAACGGATTCAGCAGATACTTGGCATTTTCATTTCTAACGCTGTCAGTTATGGAAAAAACGGCGGATACATCAAACTGGAATTATCTTATAATAAATCAATGTTTTGGATTATGGCAGAAGATAACGGCATTGGTATTTCAGAGAAAGATAAGCCTTATATTTTTGACCGGTTTTATCGTGCAGACGCTTCCCGCGCCAGAAAAAATCACTTTGGGCTTGGCCTTAGCATTGCAAAAGAAATTGCAGAGGCGCACGGCGGGAAAATTACCGTCGCAGACACCCCCGGAGGCGGCACAAGATTTTTTCTGCTTTTGAAATCGGTTTGACCCTTTTCCCTTTTCTTATATTGTGCTATAATGACCCCAAAATAGTTTAATCCGCGGAGGTAATGAAATGTACGAATTTACAGATGACTGCCGAATCGGTATTCCAGAAATCGACTCGGAACATAAGCAGCTATTTGAATTAATTAATGCAGCGCATGATATTCTATCTTTAGACGATGTTGATCTTCAACAAAAATCAGAACTGATTTTATACCAGTTAAAAGATTACGCAAAAATCCATTTTGCCCATGAAGAGGCTTATATGCAGGCCATTCAAGACCCAGAACTTACATCCCAAAAACAGGAACACTCAGATTTTATTACCTATATTAACACCACAAATATTGCCAGATTAGACAATGCCAATATACGGCCGGCTTTTGAAAATTTACTAAAATATCTTTCCAATTGGTTATTCCATCATATTATTGGCAGTGATATTTTAATAGGAAAATTTGAATCCAAATTTGCTTTTACCTCCAAATATTATACCGGAATTGAGTTGATTGACAATGAACACCAAACGTTATTCGAAATCATCCAAGATGCAGACGCCGTTATTCATGCAGATTTTTTACATGATAAATATGATGAAATCATGCGGATTATCTTAAAGCTAAAAAATTATACACAGGAACATTTCCGTGATGAAGAGACTTATATGTCAGAAATCGGATACCCTGATTTAGAAAAGCAGCAAAAAGCCCATGCCTCTTTTATAGAAAAGATTAATGACATTAATCTTGACGACCTAGATGAAAACCAACAGGATTATCTCGAAGATATGATTGCATTTCTGCTAAACTGGCTGTCTGTACATATCCTTCACATGGACAAACAAATTGGTGCATTTGCAAAAAACAGGCTGCTGTGATACACTTCACAGCAGCCCTTTTCTGGCTCAATTCCCTAAGCTGACCGCTCCTGTCTGGCGAATCTGCATCGGATATACGTTTTCTTTCCCTACATAAGCAGAAATATAACTGACATAATCTGACGTTAGCTCCTTTGGTATCACTGCAAGGATAACTCCAGCAAAACCGCCGCCGTGAACCCTGCAGCAGCCGTCTTTGATTTGTTTTATGTAAAGCTCTGTCAATGCAAGAGTAAGCGCTACTTTCTGGTCTTTCTCATTTGATTTCGACATACAATTCTGCAGCCATTTCCAAGAAGAATTCCCAGACTCTGCTAAAAGATTAAGAACTGCTTTACTATCTCCCTCTTCAAGCGCTTTGGCAGCCTCTTCCACACGGTTATTTTCGGAATAAAAATGAAGCGCACGCATAATTGCACGATCATTTTTCAACTCATTTTCAATTCTATTCATATTCTTTAAAAATTCTTCTAAATTGCTTTCACAAAGTCTTTTCACACCAAGCGCCTCTGCAACCTGAAACATTTCAGAAGGAACTGCAGAGTATTCTTCACTTAAATCTCCATGTCCTTTTCCAGTATTGACGATTACCATATCATATCCCAACTGGTCAAAGGAAGCGTCAATTTTTTCACATTTAATATCTTCTGCAAAATCCAAAAGAATTGCTCCGCCTGCCGCGCATGCCATCTGATCCATCAGCCCAGAAGACTTCATCCAAAACTGATTTTCTGCATACTGGCCGATTTTCGCACAATCAGAAAGCTGCATTTTATTATCATTAAATAAGGAATTTACAATTGTGCAGAATAACATCTCAAAAGATGCTGATGAACTGACGCCTGCCGCCGCTATTACTTCTGTCGTCATATACGCATCAAACCCGCCTATGGAAAATCCCGATTTCACAATCGCTTCAATCATTCCAGCTATCAGCGCCTTTGTCCCTGATCTTTTTTCCACAAAAGATGCTCCTGCAATCTCAAGTTCAATCATATCATACCCTTCACTGAGAATACGAATTGTCCCAATTCCATTTGGAGCCGCTGCTCCAATGGTATCTAAGCTGATACTGGCAGCTACAATTTTCCCTCCGTTATGGTCTGTATGATTTCCAATCATTTCTGTCCGTCCTGGAGATGTAAAAAATTCCACCTCTGCATCTCCAAAATTTTTCGCAAAACATTTTGACAAATGAGCGAATCTCTCTCCACTCTTTTCACTTTCCCCATATACACGTTCTAATACTTCTTTTGCTGGCATTGTTGACATACCTGTTCTCCTTTCCGTTTTTTGAAAGACCCTGTCTTATCTTAATTATAAAAAAATTCTCAATCTTCGTCAATGCCGCCGTCATCCCTTTTTTTGAAAAAAGATTTCACTGTAACGTAGATACCTAAGATCATAATTCCAATTGAAATCCCTCCCATAAGCCCCGAAAGGAAATCTCCCGCTTCATTTCCTCCTAACAGTGTGGAGAAATTATTTACCATTAAGCCAACCAGAAACAGCATAATCCCTTTTGCCGTTGATTTTTGTTTTTCTTTGATTTTTTTATCCTTCACAAAAATTCCTCCTTTGAAAAAAGTCCTATAAGCGAAAATGCTTATAGGACTTTTTATTATACCATATTATATTTTAATTTAAAAGAATACATTTGCACCAATTACCGTTCCCGAATAACCAGATGCTGCGCTGCGGAAGGATAATGCTCCATTCGTATTATCCGTACCATTAATGGCTTCGCGTGCCGCCTGTAAACAAGCGCTTCTAACTCCGCTTGCAGCTACATTTGCAACGGATCCGTTCAATGCCGGAGGGAACTGTCCGCCCTGGTATATTACGCCGGAAATACTTCCCGGATAACTGCCGCTTCTAACACGGTTCATCACAACTGCGCCTACGGCAACCATACCTTCATAGGAACCACTGCCTGCCTCGCACTGAATCAATGCCCCAAGCAATGTCACCTCGTCTGAATTTGCATTTGCTGCCGGCTTTTTCCCTGCCTCTTCCTTTTTTGCTTCTTCAGCTTCTTTTGCAGCCACTTCTTCACTGTTTAAAGCGGTTCCAAGATTCAACGCTACTTCGACATAATCTGCGCTGACATATGCAGTCGCATCTGATGTATGAACCGGAATCCAGCCCTCTGTGGCTTCTGCTGTTTTATCAACTTTTAATTTATCGCCATTGCCCGCTGTCGTCACAATACCGGCTTCCTCATTCGGCTCGCTTCTTAATCTAAGTCCGTCTGTATTCACAGTAGCATACAGACTGCAAACTTCATTTGCCAGCTCATTGGCTTCATTTCCATATACTAAATATTCATTCTTTACATATCCGGTTGCGTTTCCGGAAACAATCTGTGTCCATTCCCCTTCCACAGAAACAATCTCTGCCACATCTCCGCGGTAAAATTTTCCTGCCAGTTCAG
Organism: uncultured Lachnospiraceae bacterium; assembly: GCA_910586355.1. GTDB lineage: Bacteria > Bacillota > Clostridia > Lachnospirales > Lachnospiraceae > Roseburia_B. The sequence continues at coordinate 8,830 of CAJUHJ010000006.1, read as the reverse complement.
AACTTTCATCCGGCGCTGTACGGATATTCATATCCTCTTCTACATTCGCCATCACACGATTGCTCCACTCGGCTGCCTCCTGCGGCTGTTCTGCCGGTTCAACAGCTTCCTCTGCTGCAACTGTTTCTTCCTCTACCAGCTCCGTCCCATTGGCCTCCTCGAAAGAAACCGCCGCTTCATCTACAACTTGTGCAGTATCGTCTGGCGGAATCAGCTCAGGCTCTCTTTCCTCTAAATCGCCTAAAGCCATCTCCATATTCTGCGCCACCATTTCTACTGCAAATTCCTGTAATTCTGCTGCACCGCTTACAGTCTCTGACGTATCTTCCTCTAAAGCCAAATGTGAAAAGATACCAGCGTCTCCAGTAGTTTCAGTTTCAACAGGCTCAACCTCGTCTAACGCCTGAGCGCTCTCAGAAACGAAATCCCTCTGCGGCTTCGCAATACTTGCAATCATCATATTACTCTCATTGAGTATACTTAAATTCCTCTCACCTAAGTCTAATACGATACCTGCCGTACCACTTCTGTCAAATGTAACATTTCCTGTTACCTTACCTATGGTGTCTTCTGTGGAACCTCCCAATACGGTGATTGTCGTCATGGCAAGCAATGTAGATGCTACCGTCATACTTTCAATCACTTTTTTGTTTAGATTCATTCTCAAACCTCCAAGTTGGGTAATTTCTTCTGAACTAATGACTATTATTTTACATTTTATTCCTTTTTTTGTTCAGAATTATTACAATTATTACAAATTTGTTACGAACAGATAGTAGCATATTCCTCCTGCCTTGTCAAGCTTATTTATTAGATTGTTATGGATTTGTGATAATCTCTCTTTAGGAATCACTTGAGATTACCTCATATTAGAACCGAATTTGCTGTTACAGTCGTTTCTGTTTGTTTTGTTTCTATTGACAGATTTTTTCCTGATTTATAAACAATAATTCTGATATAATTAATTATTATAAGATATTATTCAACTTTATATTGACAGTTAAACAATATTTAGATATAATAGTTACATCAAATAAATATTAAGAAATGGAGGTACAAACCCATGAAAACATAACATATCAGTTCAGATTTATTAAAACAATTTATGAAATATATAAAAATAGTAATCATTCATTGGAAAGATAAAACAAGAAATCAACTGCAGGGTTCAGATATGATTTCAGCCAAATAGATTACTGGAGAATACAAAGATTTCATAAATTTAAAAATTTATATCAGGAGGAACAGTCCAATGGACAGCATAAATTAAAAGCGGCATCATATCAACTGAATATGATGCCGCTTATCCTTTGTCCGGGCTACATTGCAATCCAGCCCATTACATTTGCAATTGAACTAAAAAGAATGATAACAATACACACCGGAGCCAGATATCTCATAAAAATACAATACATCTTCTTACGTTTAAAACGAGAAGACTGCTCAATCTCTTTTGTAATCTTATCAAGCCCCACCACACGGGTAACCAATATGCAGGTGGACAATGCCGCCAACGGCATCATCAGAGAATTCGTAAGGAAATCGAAAATATCCAGTACCGACATCCCAAGTAAAGAAATAAAATCCAAAACCCCAAATCCAAGCGCTGAGGCTGAACCAAATATTACAATTACCGCTCCCATCAATAACGCAGACTTATGACGGCTCAAACCAAATTGATCCTCAAAAGTAGAAACCCCAGATTCCGCTAATGAAATTGCACTGGTTAATGCTGCAAGCAAAACCAAAAGAAAAAATAAAATTCCAGCGCCTGTCCCAAACCCCATACTTGCAAATACTTTTGGGATTGTAATAAACATCAAAGAAGGGCCTGCCTTTAGTGTATCCGGATCCCCGCCGGAAAATGCAAATACTGCCGGAATAATCATCAGTCCTGCAAGCATGGCAATCGCCGTATCAAAAATCTCAACCTGTTTCGTAGAATTTTCAATATCAACATCTTTATTTATGTATGAACCATATGTATATAAAATCCCCATGGCAATGGATAACGAATAAAACATCTGACCCATAGCAGCCACTACCGTCATCCATGAAAAGTTATCAAAATTAGGAATTAAAAAATATTTCACGCCTTCCCATGCACCAGGTCTGGTCACTGAATAAACTGCAACAAAAACCGCCAATATGACAAGTAAAGGCATCATCACTTTCGCAACGCGCTCTACGCCCTGTTTTACCCCTGCAAAAAGAACAATAATTACAATCAGGCCAAATAAAAGGAACCATAATTCAGCTTGAACACTATTTGCAATAAATCCGGAAAAATAATTGTCTTCTGCTAAGACTGCCGTGTTTCCCTGCAGATACTCAAACAAATACTTTACAACCCATCCCCCAATTACACTATAATAGGGTACAATCAACATAGGAATCACAGCATTAATCCAACCCCCTAATAAATAAGGAACTCCTTTTCCAAATATACCAAATGCCCCTACCGGACTTCTCTTTGTCATTCGCCCTAATGCTGTTTCCGATACAATCAGCGCATATCCAAATGTCAACATCAAAATCAAATATACCAAAAGAAAAATACCCCCGCCATACTTTGCCGCCAAATAAGGAAATCGCCAAATATTTCCCAGCCCTACGGCTGAACCTGCAACAGCCAGCACATACCCTAATTTTCCGGAAAAACTGCTGCGCTGGTTTTCTTTCTGCAATAAAGACTGCTTATTTTTATCATTTGCCATTATCAGTTTCCCTCCCCAATATAATACTGTTTCTTATCATAACATGCTTCCATATTACATGCAATCTCTTTCCCATTTGAACCACGACAGCTTAAATGCCGTACCCTTCAACACATCGCTGACTGGCCGACTGATGTAGGACAAATTTTGCAGACATTCAAAATAAAAAAGAATGTGGCGGTAACAGACAATGGCAAAGATGATTTTTGAGGAACTGGGCAGCAGATACGAACTTAACTTAAAGATAGTATATACATACAACCTGCTGATACATTGCTTGCAGATACCCCGCAGAAACCAAATCATACAGAAAAGGAGTTTTTGCATATGAAGTTAATATTTGAACAGTTAGGCGGCACATACCACGAAGAACATGGGTATCTTATACCAGATTTAAGATTACCCGCCGAAGAAGAACAGGCGATAGGAATTTGGGGGGCAACGGCATCTGGACTATCTGAAGCAGTACCGCAAAGTTACATACACCAATCTTCTCACAAGCGGCAGGCTTAATGCCTACCTTGCCGACATCGACAGACAGGCGCAGGAACGCTCCCACAGGCTCATAGAGGGCATGAAACAGGAACAGGGCATAACGACAGCTAAAGGAAGAAAACGCCTTAAAGTGGGTACAACCCTTAAATAACATAAGAGCATGTGCGTTGGAAATTGTAGATGAGGAAATCATTTTCGCATAAGCAGACAAAGGCGGCAGAGAGAAATCTCTGTTGCTTTTTTTGACAGTTTTTATACAGTAATATGAAATCTCTTGCATTATACAATAAAAATGCATATTTGCATGGTTGATATAGTTCGTTTAAGCGGCTATAATAGATATAGTACAAATTTGGAGGTTTGGTATGTTTGAATATATGACAGCACAGGAAGCCGCTGAAAAATGGCATGTATCACTTCGGTGGGTACAGCGGCTTTGCAAAGAAAATCGGATTGAGGGTGTATTGAATGTTAATCGGGTATGGCTTATTCCTAATACAGCAGAAAAACCAGCCGATGCAAGAAGAAAGGGAATAAAAAACAGCATAATTTAAAACTTTCATTGATGCCGTCTAAAAAGATATGAAGCGAAAAGAAGAAAATATATGTGACAAATATGCGATATAAATTATGAAAGGTGATGTTATGGAAAAATTACTCATTGTCGAAGATGATAACGATTTACGGGAAGGGCTTGAATTTACATTCCGTTCTGAAAAATATGAAGTGATTAGTGCAAATACAATTAAAAAAGCAAAAGAATGTTTACAGCAAATGGATTTTCATGGAATCATATTAGATTGCAATCTCCCAGATGGGAATGGATTTGAACTCTGTAAAAAACTTCGTGAAGAATCAGAAATTCCTATTATTATGCTGACAGCGAGAGATACGGAATTAGATGAAATTAAAGCATTGGAATTAGGGGCGGATGATTATATGTCGAAACCTTTTTCTGTTGCTGTTCTAAAGGCAAGGGTGAAAAAAATGTTAAAAAACACAGAGCATTCTATCTTAAAATCAGGTAATATCCGTGTGGATTTATCAAATGGCAAAGTGACAAAAAATGAGGAAGAAATCGAGCTGAGTTCGACGGAGTTAAAATTGCTGGTTTATTTTATAAAGAATACAGGACTGATTTTATCAAAGGAACAGATTCTTATGAAAATATGGGAAAATGACGGGGAGTTTGTTGATGATAATATTGTATCGGTGAATATCCGACGGTTACGAATAAAAATTGAAAGTGATGCCAAAAATCCGCAACATATAAAAACAGTACATGGAATGGGGTATATATGGAAAGAGGTCTTGTAATGATTTTCGTTTATATTTGGGCAGTTACAGTGACAATTTTATTATTATTATTTGTAATAAGGAATAGGATAATTTACCGCAAAATCAATCGGATTTTAGAACAACTGATTGAGGGGAGGAAAATAGATGATATACCGTTTAATGAAAGTGAGTTGTCATTATTTTATCATCAGGTAAAAATGATATCGCATAAATTAGATTTTGAAATAGGACGGGCAGATTTAGAAAAGGAGCAGATAAAGCAGCTTATTTCTAATATATCACATCAGCTTAAGACGCCTTTAGCAAATGTAATGATGTATGAAGAATTGCTCGGCAGCAATGATTTGACAAAGGAGCAGCAATCGAAATTTTTACATAAATTAAAAATGCAGACAGAAAAAATAGACTGGCTGTTGGAATCGCTCTTTAAAATGTCAAAGCTTGAACAAAATGTGATAGAATTTGATGTAGAAAAGGAAGGAATCAAAAAAACCATACGGAATGCGGTAAGTGCGGTTTTTGAAAAAGCAGAAGAAAAAAATATTGATATCCATGTTATGGAATTTGAAGATGTTGTACTTTTACATAATCCAAAATGGACTCTGGAAGTATTTGTGAATCTATTGGAAAATGCAATTAAATATACGTCTTTTGGACTGATAGAAATATCATTAGAACAGTTGGAAACATACAGTATTGTCCATATAAAAGATAATGGGATAGGAATCTCAAAAGAAGATATTCCTCATATTTTTGAGCGTTTTTACCGCAGCAAAAATGCAGAACAAACGGAAGGTTCTGGAATAGGGTTATATTTATCCAAAATGATATTGGAAAAGGAAAAGGGATATCTGACAGTCAAATCGGAACTTGGAAAGGGAAGTGTTTTTTCAGTTTTCTTACAAAATTGTTAGATTTATTTGAGTGTCTGTAGGGTTTCTGTAAGAAGCGCATTTTATAATAAGGTTTCAGAAATCCTTAAGACCGCCAGAACGGCATCTTTGGGGAAACAAAGGAGGCAGCGATATGGCAATTGTGATTATAAGAAATCTGAGTAAAAATTATGGCAAAGGCGAAAATAAAGTAAAAGCATTAAAGCATGTGAATCTTGAAATCAATCAAGGAGAGTTTGTTGCGTTATTAGGCACTTCTGGATCTGGAAAAAGTACATTGCTTAATATGATTGGCGGATTAGATGTTGTTACTGAGGGCGAGGTTATGATTAACGGACATAATATCGCAAAATTGAGCCGTAAAGAACTGGCCATTTTCCGCCGGCGGAAAATAGGTTTTGTTTTTCAAAATTATAGTTTAATGCCTGTACTGAACGTATATGATAATGTAGCGTTGCCTGTTTCTTTTGACAAGAGCAGGCATATTGACCATGCATATATGGAACGATTGCTAAAAGATTTGAAGATTTGGGATAAAAGAATGAAATATCCGAGTGAACTGTCTGGCGGTCAGCAGCAAAGAGCCGCAATAGCGAGGGCTTTAGCGAACAAGCCGGCACTTATTCTTGCAGATGAGCCGACGGGAAATTTGGATTCAAAGACGACAAATGATGTGATTGGACTGCTAAAAGCAAGTGGAAGGCAATATAACCAGACCATTTTAATGGTAACGCATAATGAAGTGATCGCGCAAAATTGCGATAGAATCATTCGTATTGAAGATGGTGTTCTTTACGAAAATGAGAAAGGCGGTGGACTTCATGCATAATAATATGAGATTAGCAATTTCTTATATAAAATATTATAGAAAACAAGCCGCTATTTTGTTTTTGGGAATTTGTATGTCGGTATTACTGATGAATGGAATTGCATCATTGGTATACAGCAATCAAAATGCAAGTTATGAAAATGCAAAAGAGGAATATGGCAGTTGGAATTATGCGATTTCCAAAAATCTAATAGATGAAAATAAAATCATTCGTTCAGACAGTGAATACGAATTGAACCGTATGGGGGTGTACTATTCCGCTCCATGCGAAGCAGCAGGCAAAGATATCACTTTTTGTTATGGGGATATCCAGTATCTTGAAATGAACCATAGAACATTATTGGAAGGGACATATCCTAAACATAAGAATGAAATTGCACTTGACTATTATGCACTCCATAACTTGGGGATGGATTATGCTCTGGGAAGTACATTAGAGTTGAGAGGGGAAAGATTCACTTTAACAGGAATTGTTTCAGAGGGCGCGAAAACAGCGGACAATTCCATTTTAATTTTTACAGATAAAGAAACTGTTTTGGATATGGATGAAGCATCGTTTCTTTATTTGGAATTTTCAGATGCGAAACGCGCTTATGAACAGTTTTCTGCTTTCTTACAAAAGAATCGAATCAGCTGCCCAGACCCTGAAATGAATGACGGCATTTCAGTTTATATAGGTGCAGAGCCAAAAGAAACAATCATAGATATTATTCTTACTGCATTACATTTAGATGAATGTAATGCAGTTGGAAAGCTGATTTACCTATTAGGCAGATTGGATAACAATAATAATCTTTTGCAGAAAATGATTTTTGCGGTAATTTTTTTGTTTGGGGTTTTTATTATCAACAGTATTTTTCGGGTAATTGTCCAAAAAAGAAAAAGCCAGTATGGATTGCTGGAAGTTTTAGGGATAGATGAAAAAAATATGTTTGCGGCAATGTTGATGGAATTGGTTATTTTGTTTATCCCCGCATATTTCATTGGCGGTATTCTGGGAATTGTTGTGGCAAGATTTCTTTTTCAGGGCACATTTAAAGCAGCAATGGATATTTTTGCTTTGGGTTTTCTGCTATTCCTTTTATTTTTGGTATTTTGTTCGGCAGGAGCTATTCGGAATATGCGTAAATATACGCAGACAGAAAAGATGAAAGATTCTTCATACAGAAAGAGCCGTAAGATTATCAGCTTAAAAAAGCATCATATAATGGGAACTCTCAGCAGACGTTTTATATTAACGAAAAAGACTGCTTTTGCAGGAATTATCATATCCCTGTCATTGGGCGGCGTTTTATTTGTTTCTTCAACATATGTTGCGGATAATGCGAAACAGAATAATGAACATGCCATGCTGACCGATGAATCCCTATATACGGATATACGGATATCTATTGAAGACGATGATTTGGGCAATGTAATTCCAGGGAATATTGAGAGCGAAATAAACAAAGAAAAGATAAGCGGAATAAAAGAAATTTTTCCAGTATCCTACATTTTAGGCGAAATTCCTTTGGGTAACGGGATTTTGAAATGGACAGAGTTTTATCCGGAAATAGATGAACATGCTGACAGAAAGCAGGATGAAAATATAATGGAAAAATATAATGGAATTGCAACAAAACAAAGTGAATCGGATTATAAATTAAAAGTAAATGTATATGGGTATGGGGAACCACAATTATCTGCTCTTTCCGAATATCGGCTTGAAGGCGAGATTTCTTACAATAAAATGATTGAAAATAATCAGGTGATATTAAAGACGCTGATGGATGGCGCAGGATATTACGATGGAATCGATATACATGCTGGCGACCATATCACATTAAAAGTACCTAAGAATACTTTAGCAGATAATGCGAAATTATTGAAATTTCAAGCATCAGATGAAAACTATATTGAAAAGGATTTTGTAGTTTCTGCCATTGTAAGCCGCTGTACGGGAGAAACAGATGAATTTATTGGCTCTGGTACGGATGTAGTAAGTGTAATTATGCCGCATCAGATGATGGAATCCAATTTTGATATTGCAGATTATAACAGTTTAAATATAAACCTTGAAGAAAATGCAAAAAGCGGTGAGGTCAGTAATAAACTTAAGAATTATATTGTTGGGCTTAACAAATGTGTGATACATGACAATACGACCGAAATAGCGAAAAAGAATGACAGCATCATGCAAAAAGTATATTTCTTTTATGGAATTGCCCTTATTCTGTTTTTTATCAGTTTATTGCATACAACAAACAGTATGAATCATCAGATTCAATCCAGACGGTATGAGCTGGCAATACTTCGGGCAATAGGAATTACGGAGAGGGGATTTTGTAAGATATTGATAAACGAAGGACTTTTTTATGGTGTATTTACCAGTGTTTGTATGCTTGTGCTTATTTTCATAAGTAAATTTATTTTGGCAAACATCATGCAGCATATACTTCGTTTTATTATCGTGAATAATAATATTCCACTTCTTCCTTGTGTTGGAATGACTTTGTTAAACATAATTGTATGCGTAGTTGTAATAGTAGTGTCGGGCAGAGAATTGTTGAAGAAAAATATTATAGACGAAATAAGAGGATAAAATATTGAGAGAAACG
>CAJUHJ010000005.1 GCA_910586355.1 uncultured Lachnospiraceae bacterium | reverse complement strand
TCGAGGGCTTGACCGAAGAAGGATGGGAATTGTTCTGTATGGGGTTTTGAGGGTACAGAGATACCTAAGGACGGCATAGAGCCGGAAAAATAATCCTCGATAGCTCAGTCGGTAGAGCACGCGGCTGTTAACCGCGCTGTCGTAGGTTCAAGTCCTACTCGGGGAGTTTAAAGTGATGTTTTAAACCTGTAAATAATATGTATTTACAGGTTTTTTGTGCGTTTATTAATTGATTTTTTTATTATAGTTAATATTAGGAAAATTAGTTTTTAGTATGTGTGCAAAACTAGACGATGGCGAAAGTTTATCTTTGATATAATAGAAGATATTTGGAAATTAAATAAAAAAATTGTAGGAAGCTTGAGGATTAGATATGGAAAATCAATTAGTATAGAATAAGGGATATGATATTGGAGTAGAGATAATTGACAAAGAACATAAAAAACTGTTTCGTATTCTTAATAAGCTGATTGATTTTGGAAAACAGGATATGAAAAGTCAGTAGGTTTGTCAGAAATTAGTGAAATATTTTAAGGAACATACTGTTGCGCATTTTCTGGATGAAGAAGATTAAATGCAATCGATTGATTATGCAGGATATGAGATGCTTAAGCGTATCCATAAAAATTTTCGTGATACAACACTGCCGGCGCTTGAAAGAGAACTTGAATTAGCAGAGTATTCAAAAGATTCGATAGATCATTTACTTCGTGTATGTGTTGGTTGGCTGATTGGACACATCCTGATAGAAGATCAGGCTATTGTAAATGGGGTAGTGTTAAAACAGTGGAAAATCTGCTTCCAGAGGAAGGACAGGCGGTGATGGGACAGACGATTGTTAGTCAGTTACATGGTATGTTCCAATTAGAATCGCAGATGATTAGTAACTGTTATGGCGGCGAGAAGTTTGGGGATGGAATCTATTACCGTTTGATTTATAAAACCGTAGAAAAAAAGAAATGGGAATTTATAATATTAAGAAACATTTTTCATCTTTAGAAGGGGCTGAGATACAGGGAGAACAACTATTGAATTAGAGCAGTATCAAAAGGTATTTGAGAAAAATAGTCCGCAATTTAGTCTTTTGTTTGATACTGGAAAAGAATATTTTGCGTATTGTATGATAACGACAGATGTCTTTATAGGTGAAGAAGGAGTATCTCTTATTACAGAAGATGCAATGGCAAATGCTACAAAGTATTTGAATCAGAATAAAACCCAAAAAGATGCTATAAACGGAAAGAAAAAAGTTTTAGTGGTGGACGATTCAGAATTTATGTTAAAGATGATGCAGAAATTATTTAGTGAAGCCTATGAAGTAAAGTTGATAAGAAATGTGTTAAAAGAGTGGTAGAATTAAAACGTCAGGGATATTTGTCGAAAACTCTTTCACCTGATTTAATAAAAAAGAGGTGGACTCTTATTTTGAGAAAAATAATATTAAAAAAATTTGAATTTCCTCTTGTCAAATGATAATGAATGTGGTAATATGTATTTTGTTGGGTTATCAAGTATATGATAATCCGATAGACTGAGATATACTCTTGATTTTGCTTATATTTAATTAATAAAAGTAAATGTTAAGGATATGTAAGAATTGCAGATTGGAAATTTGCAATAGAAAGTCAATGGCCTGTTATAGATGGCAGCAGAGATTTGGCTCCATGGTCAAGCGGTTAAGACATCGCCCTTTCACGGCGGTAACACGGGTTCGATTCCCGTTGGAGTCATTTATTTTATAATATGGCGCAGTAGCCAAGCGGTAAGGCATGGGTCTGCAACACCCTGATTCACCGGTTCAAATCCGGTCTGCGCCTTTTTGAATCCCCCGATTTTTCGGGGGTTTTTATTTTGAATTTTCATTTGATGAGTGTATCAAAGCTCTTTCCAATGAAAAAATAGATATGTGAGGAATAGAATACCACATGCTATTAAAATGCTTCTAATAATGAATATAAAACATGCAGTATAAAATATATTGAAGAGAAATAAAATAGAAAAGAAAGTAAATAAATGTTTTTAGCAGATATGCATTGTGATACAATTTCAAAACTTTATTATGAATTAAAAAGAGGAGAGCGGACAAATCTGCTCTCAAATCATTTACAGATAGATTTAATCAAGTTAAAGAAGGCAAATTATATATTACAAAATTTTGCGGTTTTTGTAGATACTGGAATAGAAAAACATCCATATCAATGCGCAAAAGGGCTAATAACTACTTTTAAAAATGAAATAAATAATAATAAAAATTTGATTCGTCAAGTTACGACTGTGGAAGAAATATTTAAAAATCAAAAAAACGGCCGCATTTCTGCGCTTCTTACCTTGGAAGAAGGAGATATTTGTGAAGGCGATGAGAAAAAATTAGAAGAACTTTATGAAGACGGCGTTAGAATGATGACGTTTACTTGGAATTATGAGAATTCATTGGCGACAAAAGAGGGTTTAACTTCAAAAGGAATTTCATTTTTAAGTAAAATGGAAGCGCTTGGAATTTTACCTGACGTTTCACATTTGTCGAAGGCGGGTTTTTATGATGTATATCGTTATAGTACAAAGCCATTTGTTGCAAGTCATTCAAACGCAGTTAGTTTATGTAATCATAAGCGTAATCTAAGTGATGATATGATTCGTAAGATAGCCGAAAAGGGTGGGGTAATTGGGGTGAATTTTTACGGAGTATTCTTAGAAAATGAACCAGAAAACGGAATATATTACAGCAAAGTGAATCGTATCGCAGATCATATTATGCATATGATTCATGTGGGAGGCATTTCTTGCGTGGGACTTGGTACAGATTTTGATGGTTTTAACGGAAGCGTGGAGATAACGGATTGTTCTCAGATGTTTCTTTTAATACAGGAATTAAAGAGTAGAAATCTTACAGAAAGTGAAATTGAAGCGGTTTGTTACCGGAATATTATCAATGTATATAAAGAAACATTTAAGAAATAAATATTTGGTATAATTTGACTAGAGTTCCAGAATTCACTATAATAATATAGATATTTATGCGGAGATAAACACAGATAAAAAGCGAGGTCTTTTATGGCTAAGAAAAGTGACGGAAATAATTACCTAAAGCAAGCGGGGATACTTGCGGCAGCGGGAATTATCTGTCGTATTATTGGAATTTTATATAGGAGCCCGCTGACAAGCATTATAGGAGATGAGGGGAATGGGTATTATACATCTGCATATAACATCTATACTATCATCCTTCTTCTTTCTTCTTATAGTATACCGTCAGCTATTTCTAAAATTATTTCGGCGAAACTTGCGTTAAAAGAATACCGGAATGCACATAAAATTTTTCATTGTGCATTAATTTATGTTTGTGTGATAGGCGGAGCCGCCAGCCTTTTTACTTTTTTTGGAGCGGGTTTGTTTTTGGAAGGAGAAGCGGCAATTGTTTTAAAGGTTTTTTCACCTACAATTTTTTTGTCTGGGTTTGCGGGTGTACTCCGGGGATATTTTCAGGCGCATGGTTCTATGATTCAGACTTCTTTTTCTCAGATTGTAGAACAAATTTTAAATGCTGTCATTAGTATTTATGCTGCGCATATTTTGATTGGTATGGCAGTGTCAAAGAGCAGCACAACAAAAGCGATTTATGGAGCGGCAGGGAGCGCTCTTGGAACAGGCAGCGGAGTAGTTGTAGCATTGTTATTTATGCTTGCTGTGTATGCGCTGAACCGTAAAATGCTTCATAAACGGATGAGAAAAGACAGGCACAGGTATACGGATTCATATAGAGATATTCTAAGAGGTATGTTGGGTACGGTGACGCCCATTATATTGAGTACATTTATATATAATTTTAGTACTTCTTTTAATCAGACTGTATATTCAAAAGTTATGATTTATTTTAAGGGGATGAGCGTAGCAGAGACAGCAACGGCGTATGGTGTTTTTGCAGGAAAGGCCATGGTAATTATAAATATTCCAATTGCACTTGCGGCATCGCTTTCATCTGCCATGATTCCGACTATTTCGAAAAGCAGCGCACTGGGAGAAAGAGCGACTGCACAGAAAAAAGCGGAAAATGCAATGTGGACGACAATGTTGATTGCAATTCCGGCTGCTATTGGAATGATTGCGTTAGCAAAACCGATTATGCAGCTTTTGTTTCCACAAAAGGATACATTAGAACTTGCTGCAAAGCTTTTGGCTATGATTGCAGTTACAGTTGTGTTTTATTCTCTGTCAACGTTGAGTAACGGAATTTTACAGGGAATCGGTAAAGTAAATTTGCCTGTAAGGAATGCGGCGATTGCGTTAGCGGTACAGACATTACTTTTAATAGTTTTATTGATTTTTACGGAGCTGGATTTGTATGCACTCGTAATTTGTCTAATCGTTTACTCTTTTATGATGTGTGTATTAAACAGTATCTCTATGAGACGTTATATTGGTGTGAAAGAAAATATGAAAACGATGTTTTTTTTGCCTTTGGCTGCAGCATGTGTTATGGGACTATGCGCAAAGGGCGCTTATATGATACTGCAGATTTTTGTGAACAGCAATGTAGTTTGTCTTGTGCCCTCTATTATGATTTCGGTCATAGTATATGTTATAATAATTTTAAAAATAGGCGCAGTAGATAAAGAGCAGCTCTTAGGTTTCCCCAAAGGAAAAAGAATTGTAGAAATTGTGGAAAGGTGCCATTTATTAAAGACAGAAAAGTGATTCACTTTTTCTATTTTATGTGGTATATTCTAATATATGGAAACTAGGATTTATAAAATAGATGATTGTACAGTCTGCCATGATAAGATTTGCCAGGCAGCAGAGATAATTCAACAAGAGGAATTAGTGGCATTTCCCACGGAAACAGTATACGGCCTGGGGGCAGATGCGAAAAATCCGAAAGCCGCAGCAAAGATATATGCAGCAAAAGGGCGGCCGTCCGATAATCCTTTGATTGTGCATATAGCCGGATTTGAAGATTTATTTCAAATAGTAGAAACATTACCAGAACAGGCGAAGGTGCTGGCAGATAAATTTTGGCCGGGGCCTTTGACTATGATTTTTAAGAAGAATCAAAATATTCCGTATGAAACTACGGGTGGATTGGATACCGTAGCAGTCCGTATGCCAAATCATCCCGTGGCATTGGCGCTGATTCGGGAAAGCGGCTGTATGATTGCCGCGCCCAGTGCAAATGCATCCGGACGCCCAAGCCCAACATTAGCTGAACATGTAAAAGAGGACTTAGAGGGGAAGATTCCGTTAATTTTAGATGGAGGTGAAGTTGGTATTGGAATAGAATCTACGATAATTGATTTGACAGAAGAGATTCCAATGATACTTAGGCCGGGTTATATTACGAAGGAGATGTTAGAAAGAGTAATTGGAACTGTGAAAATCGACCCCGGGATTTTACAGCAGGATTCTTTGGCCAGACCAAAAGCGCCTGGTATGAAATATAGGCATTATGCACCGAAAGCAGAATTAATGATTGTAGACGGCGACAGAGCAGATGTGATAGAAAAGATAAATGCACTGACAGCAGAAATGCAGGCATGTGGCAGGAGGGTCGGTGTCATTGGGACGGATGAGACAAAAATATATTATCGTGGAGATTTGGTTTTAAGCATTGGCAGCCGGGCGGACGAAGATGTGATTGCAAAACATTTATATAAAATTTTAAGAGAGTTTGATGCCGGAAATGTAAATGTTATTTATTCAGAATGTTTTCATACGCCGAATATTGGACAAGCTATCATGAACCGTCTGCTGAAAGCGGCAGGTCATCATGTGCTTATTGCCAAGGGGAATCAGGGGGAAACTAAAATTGTATGATAAGATAATATTTACAGCTGAAAGCGGCAACTGCAGGGAATTTATGGCAGCTGCTATATTAGAAGATATTGGATTAAAATGGGATATTGAAATTGCTGCACGCGGACTTGTAGTATTATTTCCAGAACCTTTAAATCAGAAGGCAGAGGCAGTTATGATTAGTAACGGGCTTCCTACGGAAGGATGTATGTCAAGTCCTTTGACAATAGAAGATTTAGAAGGAAATACATTAGTGTTAGCAATGGAGAGTAAACATCGTGATAAAATATTGGAACTCTTTGAAGGAATAGATGCAGAGAAGGTGCATGTACTTTCAGAATTTGTAGGAGATGAAATTGAAATTATGGATCCTTATGGAGGGACGCTTCAAATGTATGGACTGTGCTATGAGACACTGCTTGCTTCTGTTCGGAAATTAGCGGCGATTTTAAACGAAGGAGGTTCATATGAGTGATAAACGTCGGGATTATATTAGCTGGGATGAATATTTTATGGGTGTGGCAATGCTTTCTGCAATGCGTTCAAAAGATCCGCATACTCAGGTAGGAGCATGTATTGTGAGTGAAGATAATAAGATTCTTTCTATGGGATATAATGGATTTCCAGCAGGATGTTCAGATGACGCATTTCCCTGGGCAAGAGAAGGGGAGCCTTTGGACAATAAATATTTGTATACGACGCACAGTGAATTAAATGCTATTTTAAATTACAGAGGCGGCAGTTTGGAAGGTGCAAAATTATATGTATCATTGTTTCCTTGTAACGAGTGTGCGAAAGCGATTATTCAGTCGGGAATCAAGACGATTGTATATGAATCGGATAAATATGAACATACGCCGTCGGTTATTGCATCAAAGCGTATGTTTGATGCTGCAGGCGTGCGTTATTATAAATATGAGCATACAAACCGGGAAATCTGTCTGGATTTATAGTATATAAGGAGAGACTGTATGAAATACAGGAAAAATGTTTATCAGTCTTTTACTATGATAACGCAGTTTGGAATTAATATGATTGTTCCTATTTTGATGTGTACAATGTTCGGAGTATATATTGGAAAGAAATATGATATGCTGTTTATAGTGGTGCCTTTGTTTATCATTGGAGCATTGGCAGGGTTTCGAAATTGCTATAAGATGGCAAAAAAAATATTCGAACAGGAAAGCGGCAGGGATACAAAGAATGTTAAGAAGACTAAATAAAGCGCTTCCGGAATTAGTTTTGGGAATACTGTTATATGGTATGATTGTATGGATTGCCGGAATATGGTTTGTGGAAGATAAATTATTGTATTCTACGGGTATATGGCTGGGAATGGGCATTGCTGTTATGATGGCAGTCCATATGGCGGTCGTGATTGAGAATGCAGTTAGTTTATCAAGCGGACAGGGAAAATTAATTGCAATGTCGCTGTTTCGTTATATGGCGGTAGCCGCTGCATTTTTTTGTATTGCTTATTTTAATATTGGAAATCCAATTGCTGCATTTATTGGTGTTATGGGTTTGAAAATAGCTGCGTATATGCAGCCGTTAATTCATAAAATAATTTTAAGGTTACAGGGAAGGGAGGAGTTTTCAAAAAAGTGTGAAATAGAGACAGTAGAGGACAAAGATTAAGGAGGTGAGAATTTGAATAATGCAATTTTGATGGCTTCCGGTGCAGATATTGATATTATGGTACATGGCCTGTTTTCTTATGAAGTTTTTGGCCAGACCTGCTGGATTACGACAACTCATGTATGCTTATTGATTGTTATGATTCTTTTAATTGGTTTTTTTATTGCTGCAAATCGGAAAATCAAACATGCAAAAGAAGTGCCGGATGGTTTTCAGAATGTAGTTGAACTGATTGTAGAAATGCTTGATAAAATGGTAAAAGGTGTTATGGGTGTGAATTCAGGTAAATTTGCGAATTATATCAGCACAGTTTTTATTTTCATTTTAATGAGTAATATATCCGGCATTTTTGGATTGAGGCCGCCGACAGCAGATTATGGTGTGACATTTGCATTAGGAGTTATGACGTTTTGCCTGATTCATTTTAACAAATTCAAGCATCAGCATGTTTCCGGCGTACTGAAAGGATTGTGTGATCCATGGCCAATTTGGGCGCCAATTAATATTATTAGTGATTTTGCAGTGCCGATTTCTCTGTCTTTGCGTTTGTTTGCAAATATTTTGTCGGGAACCATTATTATGGCGCTGGTCTATGGACTGCTAGGATGGATTGCGACATTTTGGCCGTCAATACTTCATGTGTATTTTGATTTGTTCTCAGGGGCAATTCAAACTTATGTATTTTGTATGTTGACAATGACGTACATTAATCAGGCGATTGATTCAGAATAAGAAAATGTATAATATTATTTTTGATTAGGAGGAATTTATTATGAATATTTCAGGAAATGATTTAATCTTAGCGTGTTCAGCAATCGGTGCAGGCCTTGCAGTTATTGCAGGTATTGGGCCTGGTGTAGGACAGGGTATTGCGGCTGGTTATGCAGCAAATGCGGTAGGAAGAAATCCAGGAGCGAAATCTGATATTACATCTACAATGTTATTAGGCCAGGCAGTTGCAGAAACAACAGGTCTTTATGGTCTGCTTGTTGCAATTCTCTTACTTTTCGTAAAACCTTTGACATGGTAAAGGTATGTATACAAAATACGGAAAGGAGGGTGAACTTCTAAATTATGGAAAGATTATTTGGACTTGATATGCAGCTTATCATGGATGCGCTGCAGTTTGGCGCTTCTGTATTTGTTTTATTTTTGTTTGCAAGTTATCTATTGTTTAATCCAGTTCGTAAGCTGTTAAAAGACAGACAGGAAGGGATTAGTAAGAATATTAAGGATGCGAATGCAGACAGGGAGAAAGCTGAGGAGTTAAAGAAGCTGTATGAAAGCAAGCTGAAAGGTGTGGAAAAAGAAGCTGAGCAGATTTTAAGCGAGGCACGCCAGAAAGCTTTAAAAAATGAAGCCAAAATTATTGATGAGGCGAAAGAAGAAGCCGCCCGCATTATTAAAAGAGCAGGTGAAGAAGCTGAATTGGAGAAGAAACGCGCAGCAGACGAGGTAAAACAAGAAATGATCACTGTTGCCTCTATGATGGCGGCGAAAGTAGTAGCAGCTTCGATGAATACGCAGATTCAAGATACGCTTGTGGAAGAGACATTGAAAGAAATGGGTGATTCGACATGGCTAAGCTAGTTTCTAAAACATATGGGGATGCATTGTTTGAAGTTGCGGCAGAAAAAGGCCGTGTAGATTCTTTTTATGCGGAAGCAGAGGGAATACGGACTGCATTGAAAGAGAATCCAGAGATTTTCAAATTGATGAACCATCCGAAAATTGTAAAAGAAGAGAAAATTCAAATCATAGAAAGCATTTTCGAGGATAAGGTATCGGATGAATTGGCTGGTCTGATATGTATGATTGTGGAGAAAGGCCATTTTGCCGAATTAGACGCTGTACTGGAGTATTTTGTCAATGAGGTAAAAGAATCAAAGCATATTGGAACTGCTTATGTGACTTCTGCAGTAGAGTTGTCTGGGGCACAGAAAGCACAAATAATAGATAAATTGATTCAGACGACCGAATATGTAGAATTTGAAATGCACTATGATGTAGATGCCGCTTTAATCGGCGGTATGGTAATTCGGATTAAGGATCGTGTTGTAGACAGCAGTATTCAGACGAAGCTCTACGATTTATCCAGAGAATTATCGAAAATTCAGTTGAAAGTGGGTGAATGAGTTCCATGAATTTAAAACCAGAAGAAATCAGTTCTGTGATAAAAGAGCAAATTAAAAGATATGCAGCGCAGCTTTCCGTAGCGGATGTAGGTACTGTAATTCAGGTGGCAGATGGTATTGCACGTATTCATGGCCTGGAAAATGCAATGCAGGGCGAGCTTCTTGAATTCCCTGGTGAAGTGTATGGAATGATACTTAATTTAGAGGAAGATAATGTTGGTGCAGTTTTACTTGGTGACGCCAGAAGTATCAATGAAGGAGATACGGTTAAAACAACGGGAAGAGTAGTAGAGGTTCCTGTCGGCGATGCAATGTTAGGACGTGTAGTCAATGCGTTAGGACAGCCGATTGACGGCAAGGGGCCGATTGAGACAAATAAGTTCCGTAAAATTGAACGTGTTGCAAGCGGTGTAATTTCTAGAAAATCTGTGGATACTCCGCTTCAAACTGGTATTAAGGCGATTGACGCCATGGTACCGATTGGACGGGGACAGCGTGAGCTTATCATTGGTGACAAACAGACTGGAAAGACAGCAATTGCAGTTGATACGATTATCAATCAAAAAGGTAAAGACGTAAAATGTATTTACGTAGCAATTGGACAGAAAGCGTCGACGGTTGCTTCTATTGTAAAGACATTAGAAGAGTTTGGCGCAATGTCTTATACCACAGTTGTAGCTTCTACTGCAAGTGAACTTGCTCCACTGCAGTATATTGCACCATATTCAGGATGTGCAATCGGAGAAGAATGGATGGAAAACGGGCAGGATGTGCTGGTTGTTTATGATGATTTAAGTAAACATGCGGCTGCATACCGTACGCTTTCTTTACTCTTAAAACGTCCGCCTGGACGAGAAGCTTATCCGGGAGATGTATTTTATCTTCATTCCAGATTATTGGAGCGGGCGGCAAAATTGAATGACAGTTTAGGCGGAGGTTCACTGACTGCACTTCCGATTATTGAAACACAGGCAGGCGACGTATCAGCATATATTCCAACGAACGTAATTTCTATTACAGACGGTCAGATTTATCTGGAAACAGATATGTTTAATGCTGGTTTCCGCCCGGCTATCAATGCCGGTCTTTCCGTATCACGAGTAGGAGGATCGGCACAGATTAAAGCGATGAAAAAAATTGCAGCGCCGATTCGTGTAGAGCTGGCGCAGTATCGCGAATTAGCGGCATTTTCTCAGTTTGGGTCAGAACTGGATGCAGATACAAAAGAGAAGTTAGCGCAGGGTGAGCGAATTCGTGAGATTTTGAAACAGCCGCAATATCAGCCGATGCCAGTGGAAAATCAGGTTATTATTATTTATGCAGCGACAAAGAAGTATCTCATAGATATTCCAGTAGAAGATATTTTGCGTTTTCAGGATGAACTTTTTGAGTATGTGGAGACAAAATATCCAGAGATTTTAGAGTCTATCCGAAAGACAAAAGAAGTAAAAGAGGAAAATGAGAAAGCGCTTATAAAAGCAATTGAAGAGTGCAAAAAATCTTTTCAGTAGAAATGAAAGGCGGTGGACGAAATGGCCTCGATGAGAGACATTAAGCGAAGAAGAAGCAGCATACAGAGTACGCAGCAAATCACAAAAGCCATGAAGCTTGTTTCTACTGTAAAACTGCAGAAGGCAAAAAACCGCGCAGAAGAGACGAATCCATATTTTAACTATATGTATCAGACTGTAATTTCTATGCTAAAGCGTTCGGGGACGATTCGTCATCCTTATCTAAGCGCTGGCGAGTCAGCAAAAAAGGCAGTTGTTGTAATTACTTCAAACCGCGGATTAGCAGGCGGATATAATTCGAATGTAGTGAAATTGGTGACAGACAGCACATTTCAAAAGGATGAAGTTAAAATATTTGCGATTGGAAGTAAGGGGAAAGATGCATTGGAACGTCGGGGATACGAGATTGCAGAAGATTATTCCACTGTGATGGAAGCCCCGGTTTATGAAGATGCAGCAGCAATCTGTAAACAGATTTTGAAAGCGTTTCAAGAGGGAGAAATTGGTGAAATTTATCTGGCATACACGCATTTTAAGAATACAGTGAGCCATGAGCCAAAACTTTTGAAACTGCTTCCGGTAGAATTTAATGAAGAAGATAGCACAGAGGATTCTAATATTCTGATGAATTATGAGCCGAATGAGGAAGAGGCTTTGGATTTAATCATACCAAAATATATTACAAGTCTTTTCTATGGGGCGCTGGTAGAAGCGGCTGCCAGTGAAAATGGAGCCAGAATGCAGGCGATGGATTCTGCGACAAGCAATGCAGAAGAAATGATTGGTGATTTATCGCTGAAATATAATCGGGCGCGTCAGGGTTCGATTACACAGGAATTAACAGAAATTATTGCAGGTGCGTCTGCAATCTCTTAATCAGCGATTAAAGAAATTAAGGGATGAGAATTGCGGTATACGTGCATTGCATAGAAACCGAATATAATAAGGAGTGATAGAAAAAGATGGCAGATAAGAATATAGGTAAAATCACTCAGATTATTGGCGCCGTTCTGGATATTAAATTTTCAGAAGGGAATTTGCCGGAGATTAATGATGCTATTAACGTTACGACACGAGAAGGCAACAAGTTAGTAGTGGAAGTGTCTCAGCATTTGGGTGATGATACGGTCAGATGTATTGCCATGGGTTCTACGGATGGTCTTGTCCGCGGAATGGATGCAGAAGCGACTGGAGCGCCAATCAGTGTCCCAGTTGGCGAGAATACGCTGGGGCGTATGTTCAATGTCTTAGGCGAGCCGATAGATGAGGTTAAGCCTCCAAAGGGTGTGGAATATTGGCCGATTCATAGAAAGGCACCTTCTTTTGAAGAACAGTCAACCTCGCAGGAGATGTTAGAGACTGGAATTAAAGTAGTAGATTTACTTTGTCCTTATCAGAAGGGCGGAAAAATTGGTCTTTTTGGTGGCGCAGGTGTAGGTAAGACGGTACTGATTCAGGAATTAATTCATAATATTGCAACAGAGCATGGCGGTTATTCTGTATTTACAGGAGTTGGAGAGCGTACCCGAGAGGGAAATGACCTTTATTATGAAATGAAGGAATCTGGCGTTATAGATAAAACAACAATGGTATTCGGCCAGATGAATGAGCCGCCTGGAGCCAGGATGCGCGTTGGTCTTTCAGGGCTTACAATGGCAGAATATTTCCGCGATAAAGGCGGTAAAGATGTTCTTTTGTTTATTGATAATATTTTTAGATTTACACAGGCAGGTTCTGAAGTATCCGCTTTGCTTGGACGTATGCCGTCGGCAGTAGGTTATCAGCCGACGCTTCAGACGGAAATGGGTACGCTGCAAGAGCGTATTACTTCTACGAAAAACGGCTCTATTACATCTGTCCAGGCCGTATATGTTCCAGCCGACGACTTGACAGACCCAGCTCCGGCGACAACGTTTGCCCATTTGGATGCAACAACCGTTTTGGAACGTTCAATTGCAGAGCTTGGTATTTATCCGGCAGTGGATCCGCTTGGTTCTACGTCGAGAATCTTAGACCCTCGAATTGTAGGGCAGGAGCATTTTGAAGTTGCCCGCGGGGTTCAGGAAATTTTACAGAAATATAAGGAGCTTCAGGATATTATTGCAATCCTTGGTATGGATGAATTATCAGAGGATGATAAGCTGGTCGTAAATCGTGCAAGAAAAGTCCAGAGATTTTTATCTCAGCCGTTCTTTGTAGCAGGCCAGTTTACCGGATTAGAAGGAAAATATGTGCCCATTGCAGAAACAGTCAGAGGTTTTTCTGAAATTTTGCAAGGAAAATTAGATGATGTGCCAGAAGGTCATTTCTTAAATGCAGGAACAATTGATGAAGTACGTGCCCGCGTGAAGTAAGGGGTGATGGTATGGCAGATAATGAGAAGATGTTTCAGGTACAGGTGATTACACCGGATCGGATATTTTATACCGGAGAAGCAGAAATGATTGAGTTTACAACAAATTCCGGGCAGATTGGCGTTTATAAAAATCATATTCCGCTTACCACTGTTTTAGCGCCGGGCGCAGTAATAATCCATGAAGCAGAAGGTGAAAAAATTGCCGCTGTACATGCAGGATTCGCGGAGATTTTATCCAATCAGGTAACTCTTTTAGCAGAGATAGCGGAATGGGCAGATGAAATTGACGTTGGACGCGCAGAAGCTGCGAAAAAGCGTGCGGAAGATCGTTTATCAGCAAAAACAGCAGACATAGACCTGGCGCGCGCAGAATTTGCACTTCGAAAAGCTTTGACACGAATTGATGTAAAAGATATGAAATAATAAGTTAAAATATAAAATATGCCGCTTTTAAATAAAAATAGCGGCATATTTTATATTATATTTAATTCTTCTATTCGTTTATGTACGCGGTCAAATATATACTCGTACTCTTTATTGTGTTCTAAGATTTTAAGAAATTTCTGTTCATTAAATTTAATATTTGTATAATCTAAGAATTTAAATGCAAGTTCACGCATGGTTTCTTTTGTATTAAACATCTGGTTAAATGTATCAGAAGCATCACGCATAAAATAGTCGGCGACAAGCGCGCAGTTAAAGTCGAAAAGAGGAGCCAGTTTTTCAATTTTACCTGTATTGTTGTTCATTAATGCGCCATAGTTCTGCGTATGTCTGTCGGGATTGATAATGATATAATCCAAAACTGGTATACTGGCAAATTCGGAGCCCCATTGTGAAAGGCAATAGGTTCTAAAATCTATATCACATCTTTTTAGGTAATTCATAAACTCCCATGCCTCTATAAAAGAATAGTCTTCTTCCACAAAATTTTGGCAGATTGAAATGACTGCTAATCCATCAGCCGTATTTTTAATATCCCCGGCATAAACGATACTTTCGATTGTATTTTCAAAACACTCTAAAATTTCTGAAGCCAGGATTTCCATTTTTGTATTTACGAAATTGTTTGTTCTGTCGGATTTTAACATATAAAGATTTTCACCGATATGTACCCAGCCTTTACGAAACAGTCCTTTGGTTGTTAATTCTGGGCAAATAGCATTTGTAGCGATAGTCGGATTAAAGCCGCTTAAAGATATGTCTGCGATGTCACTTAAATTATTTTGCCGTATATTTACATTACACCATTTTGTATTAGTAGTATCTTGCTTTATCCAATAACTGTCTTGAATGGATACGCCTTTACATTTGATGCAGATATTAACGCGATTGTCAGTAGAATCAATTTGAGGAATCTGAAATGCAGCGTAGATTTGCTTGGCGTTGTCTCTTGAAAGGGATAACATTCTGCTGCTTAAATATTCTTTAACGGTTTGTATATTGTGGAGAATATCTTTCATACCGTTTGCCGGCCGAATATTTGATCGAAGGCAGTATGGAAGTAAATCATTTTGGATTACTTCTACGATAAATTCATCTAAATCAAAATATAATATAGGGGTGTCTTTTAACATTAAATACATGATAGGTTTGCCTCTGGCCTTTCTCTTGTGGATTATTTAGTTTTATTTTAGTGCAATAGTTTAATAAAATCAATGGGGAAAGAAACAAAAGCATGTCTCATTATGTCTCTATTTATGTTAAATTTGGCGACAAAATACATTGTGAGTTTTGTTTTTCTGAAATATTTGTAATTGGCTGTCAGTAAATAATCATAAGAAGTCCAATTTCTATTTTAGATTGAGAAATAGATATACTCAGGTTATAATAAGACAGTATAGTTGAAAAGAAAGCAGGATGCGAAGTTCTTTAAGATGCCCTCTAGTCCAGCGAAAGAGGGTGGTGCTGATGAGCATGATGGAAGTATTAACATTATTGCTTGTAATATTTACAGCCCTGTCATACATAGATAATTATAAAAAGAAATAAGCATCCCGACCCTGAGAAAGTTGGACGCTTATTTCTTTAATTAGTTAAAATTTTACTGAGGGCAAATCGGAACTTAAGGCCGATAACCTTTCTGATTAGATTATACAAGAGAGCCACATGTATTTCAAGTGGCTCTTTTTAAATTTTTTATCGTTATCTCATTTTATCACATAGTATCAAAAGTTGAGACAGGGCTTGACATTTCCCCAGTTTCCTTTATAATAAAACTTCGGAAAACCCTTAAAACAGGGATTTTCTAAATTAAAACGGTGAGTTCGAGACCTTCCTCACCTAAAACAAAACTAAAGGAGAATAAGAAAGATGAGAGACAAAAAAGTATTATTTATTACCCACGCAGCTATGATAGCTGCATTGTATGTTGTTCTGACGTTGCTTGCAAATGTTTTGGGACTGGCAAATTATGCGATTCAGATACGATTTTCCGAAGCATTGACAATTTTGCCGTTTTTTACGCCGGCAGCAATACCAGGGCTTACGATAGGCTGTATATTAAGCAATTTGCTAACGGGCTGTCTGCCGCTTGATATTGTATTTGGTAGTTTAGCCACATTCATTGGAGCGGTTGGAACATATCTTTTGCGGAAACATGAGTGGCTCGCGCCAATTCCGCCAATTTTATCAAATACCATAATTGTGCCGTTTATTCTTGCCTATGTATATCAATTTGAAGGGTCGATTCCGTACTTTATGCTGACGGTGGGCATAGGAGAAATTCTGTCTTGTGGAGTTTTTGGAATGATTTTGCTTGGAGTGTTAATGAAATATCGAAATGTGATTTTTAAATCAAGTTTCGGAAAACAGACGGAACCGGTTCGTTTTAAAAAATAAATTTTGATTAAAAATAAAAAAGAAGCGTCATCAAATGTTTATTATTTGATGACGCTTTTAAACTATGCTGTCCATGGGATTTTACCTCCGTTATTTTATTTTCCATTGTCAAATACTTGAAACGAATAAGAACTTCCTTTTTTGAACAGGAAACATATCTGAATATTGCAACTGCACCTCTGTCCGGAACTTACAAAGCCGTTTACTTGTCTGAGTTGGAATGGATACCTTCTACAAGGATTTTTTAAAAATATAAGATGACGTTTTTGGTGGACTGTACCTCCTTTTCTTAAGATTTTATGTAGTATGTTTTTTGATAAATTTATTGTATATCAAATAAATGAAAAAGTCAATATAAAATTGATAAAAACTTATAAGTATTAATTATAACTGAAATCATTAAAATAAGTTTATAAATATTCTGAAAATTTATTGCTTTTGTATTTTGGGGAATTGCTTGATTTCTCAGGTAGACTTTATTAGAATGAAGTTGGGTTGATAAAGGGCTGTATTGTGATTATGGAGATGAAAATATGTATTTTAGTTCAATGACTTTTTTGTGGATATTTTTGCCGGCGACTTTAATTTTGTATTTCATTGCAGAACATACGAAAAATGATAAAGCAGAAAATATTGTATTATTGGTTGCCAGCCTTATTTTTTATGCGTGGGGAGAACCGGTCTATATCTTTCTACTGCTTTTTTCTGTATTGATGAATTATATTTTTGGAATATTAATTGCGTGTGAAAAAATTTGCTTTCAAAAAATATTGCTTTTTTTGGGAGTGGTATTTAATATTTCACTACTGGCGTTTTTCAAATATTTCAATTTTTTTGCAGGAAGTATCAATCGTGTTTTGGGAAACGATACGATTTCTCTCAGCCAGTTTGCGCTGCCGCTTGGCATTTCTTTTTATACGTTTCAGGCAATGTCCTATGTGATTGACGTTTATAAAAAAGAAGTCAATGCACAGAAAAATTTCTTTTATTTGTTGTTATACATTTCCCTTTTTCCGCAGCTGGTTGCCGGCCCTATTGTAAAATATAAAGATATTGAAGAACAGATGAAGCACAGGATTCATACAGATGAAAAAAGAGCTTACGGCGTGAAACGTTTTGTTTATGGGCTTGGAAAAAAAGTTCTGTTATCAAATGTAATGGGAAAATATGTGGATATGCTGCTCGCCTTTCAAACGGAACAATTGAGTACAGGACTGTTATGGATGATTATGATAATGTATTCTTTCCAGCTTTATTATGATTTTTCCGGCTACTCTGACATGGCAATCGGTCTTGGGGCAATGTTTGGATTTGAGTTTAAAGAAAACTTTAATTATCCTTATATTTCAAAATCTATTCGGGAATTTTGGACAAGGTGGCATATTTCCCTTTCAACATGGTTTAAAGAATATGTTTACATTCCATTGGGAGGCAATCGGAAAGGAAACGTCCGTACTTATATCAATTTATTCCTTGTATTTTTTCTGACTGGATTTTGGCATGGAGCGGGATTAAATTTTATATTCTGGGGAATGTTGCATGGAGTATTTATGGTGTTGGAGCGGTTGGGGTTTGGAAAACTACTGGATAAAAACCCGATAAAAATGCTGAATCATCTGTACGCATGGATTGTGGTAGTCTGTGCCTGGCCGTTTTTCCGAATTGAATCGATTCGCGAAGGGTTCGGTTATTTAAAAGGAATGTTTGTTTATCAAAGAGGAGAATACAATTTGTTTTCTTGTATAAATATTGAGGTGGCGCTGGCGCTGTTTAGCTGCTTTCTCTTGTGCGGTATTTTGCAGGCTGCTTTTCCGAAGTTTAAAAGAGCGCTTGCAGAAAGAGAAAGAATTCCGCTTATCGAGGCGGCGGGTTTACTTTGTATCTTTTTACTTTGTATTGTATCGTTGTCTGCCGATGCGTATAATCCATTTATTTATTTTCGGTTTTAAAAGGAGTCCGATAGAAAGATGAAAAATAAATCTATTTTTATTGTATTTTTGCTGCTTTTGGTTTTGCCGGTTGTGACATTTCCTTTTGTAAAAGGGTATATTGATTCTGAAAACCATGAAAAAAGGACGTTTGCAAAGCGGCCGCAGCTTGCGTGGGATACATTGGCGTCGTTTCCAGGGCAGTTTGACGAATATTTCAGTGATTATCTCCCTTATAAAAATCAGCTGGTTATGGTAAATAATATAAAAAATGAGTGGCTTGGCTCTGGAACAACTGCGATTGAATATTTGTCGGAGTCAAAAGTTATTCGGGGAAAAGATAAATGGCTGTTTTTTAATGCGGTTAGTAAAAATGAAGAATCTATGAAAGATTATTTGTGCAATAATCTATACGAAGAAAAAAAACTAAAAAAAATTGCAAAGCGATACGTAAAACTGCAAGAAAAATTAGATGAAATGGGAATAGAATTAGTCGTATTATATGCGGCAAATAAAGAACAGGTGTATCCAGAGTATATGCCGTCTACGATTGTCCCTGTGTCTTCATACAGCAGAACAGACCAGCTTGTAGATTATATCCATGAGCATACGAAAGTCCCGCTGCTTTATACGAAAGAAGCGCTGCGTAAAGAAAAAGAAAAGCATCAGGTTTTTTATAAGTATGATACGCACTGGAATAATTTGGGAGGATTTGTCGGAGGGCAGCTTCTCAATGAATATTTTCATGGCGAGTATGTTTCATTGGACGACGTTTCTTATTCGGCAGTCAGTGAAAACGAGAGCGGCGATTTAGCGGATTTGTTATCTATGAGAAATCTTTATAATGATGATATTGCATGGCAGATTGATAATTACAAAGAAGATGTAACGGAACATTTATCTGATGAAGAAAATGCTTACGAATTTACTTCAAATGCAAAAGATAAACGCAGTGTATTAGTGGTAAAGGATTCTTTTGGGTACGCAATGATGGGAATTGCAAAAGACTTTGCAAAAGTGACGTTCTTAAAAAACACAGAGGTGTTTAAAGAGTACTGTGAAGAAAGAAAGCCGGATATTTTACTGCTTGAAATTGTGGAGAGGCAGAAAGGGCCGCAGGAAAAATTGTGTAAAGGATTGTATGATCTACTGGTAAGTGAGGAGTAAAAGAAATGTATACAGAAAAAGATTTGGTTCGGATAGCAAAAAGGGAAAATAATAACAAACGGAATTATTTGGTAATGAACTGTTTTCAGGGTAAACACATTCCGGTTTCTCCCAAAGTCGCTTTTCAGATGTTTGATGCGCTTGCACAGGAACTTAAAAATGCGTATCAAAATGAGACGCTGCTTTTGATTGGATTTGCGGAAACGGCAACTGCAATCGGCGCGCGTTTAGCAATCCGCATGGATACATACTATATGCAGACGACCAGGGAGCAGGTAAAAGGAGCGGATTATATTTTTTTCTCAGAGACACACAGCCATGCAACGGAACAGAAACTCGTACATGAAGATATAGAAGCGCTGATAGGAATAGCAGACAGAATTATTTTTGTAGAAGACGAAGTGACAACGGGCAATACGATTTTAAATATTATTCAAAAGTTAGAGGCGTTGTATCCGGCTCAAGTGAAATTTTCTGTTGCGTCTATTTTAAATGGAATGAATCAGCAGGCGCGTGCCCGTTATGCAGAACAAAAAATTCATCTGCATTATCTTGTGAAAACAAACCATGAGGGGTATGCAAAAGTGGCAGAAGAATTGATTGGGGACGGCGGTTATATTCCTGTACAGAAAAAGCAGAGTATGGAAGCAGAGCAGTATTTTGTGGATGGCTATGTGAATGCCCGAAGATATACGACGGGTATAGAGTACCAGAATGCCTGTCTTAAATTGTGGGGACAGATAAAGGAGCAATTGCCTCTGAAACAACTAGAGAACATTCTTGTTATTGGAACGGAAGAGTTTATGTATCCGGCGTTGTTTGCCGGAGCCTGTTTAGAAGACTGTGGAAATCATGTAGTATGCCATTCTACAACGCGAAGCCCCATTGCAGTAAGCAGCCAGAGCAGCTATCCGCTGCATATCAGATATGAGCTGGAAAGTTTTTATCAGAAGGACAGAAGAACATTTATTTATGATTTAAAAAAATACGACAGAGTGATAATGATAACAGATGCAAAGGCTCATTTAACGGAAGGTGCGGCTTCGCTGGTCTGTGCGCTGCGTTCTTGTGGAAATGAAAATATACAGCTTTTTTGGTGGGGTGAAAATAGATGAGAAGTTCATATAAAGAAGAAGATGTCTGCCTTTTGTTAAAAGATATTACTGGACTGGTAACGCCGCAGCCGACAAAAGAAAGGGAAAGGCTGATTCAATCCGGCCGCCATTATTGTGAAATGCTGCCGATAGAGTATGTGCCGACAAAAACCTATATGAATGTATATAAGGAAGCATTAAATCAGTATGCAAAGCCGACTGCGCTTGCAGTTGGGCGGCTTGCAGATAAGATTCTCAAACAAAGAGGTGAAAAAACAGTTCTTGTATCGCTGGCGCGGGCGGGAATTCCGATTGGTATTTTACTAAAGCGGTATATCCGCTGGAAATATGGAATTATTATGCCGCATTATTCGCTTTCGATTATAAGAGGAAGAGGAATTGACGATACGGCGATGCAGCATTTGTTGAAGAGATATAGTCCTACGCAGCTTTTGTTTGTTGATGGCTGGATAGGCAAAGGAGCAATTTTAAAAGAATTAAAGAAAGATATTGCCGCATATCAGGGAGTATCATCAGAAATTGCTGTTTTGGCAGACCCCGCGAACGTAACTGAGTTGTGTGGAACCCATGAAGATATTCTGATTCCAAGTTCGTGTTTGAATTGTACTGTTTCAGGGTTAATCAGCCGGACATTTTTGCGGGAAGATATTATTTTAGAAGGGGACTTTCATGGAGCGGTATATTATGAAGAGTATCAGAATGTAGATTTGTCTTATCCCTTTATTCATGCGATAGAAGCAGAATTTGAATTGGAAAATCAGATAGAAGGGAAAGCGGCAGAGGGCCTTGGCCTTGAAGAAGTAAAAGAGTTAGCCCGATGTTTTGGGGTTGAAGATATTAATTTTATCAAACCTGGTATTGGAGAAACGACAAGAGTGCTTTTGCGACGCGTTCCATGGAAAGTGCTGATAGATGAGAGGTATAAAAATGATCCGTCGCTGGCACATATTAAAAGACTCGCAGAAGAAAAATGCGTGCCTGTCGAATATTATCCTCTATATCATTATAAAACATGCGGAATTATAAAAAAAATAGCTGATATTTAGACGAAGGTTTCGTCAATTCCGTAAATTTGAGATAAATAAATCACTTTTTTTGCCCAGTTGGAATGTGTTTTACATTCGTTCATGCGTCTTTTTTCGACGTTGCCGGATACCATGGAAATAGAAGAATTGTCCCAGTTTAAAATTGTTTTGGCATCTTCGAAATCTTCTTTTGAAACGGCATAAGCCTTATTGACAAAAGGAATTTGTTTTGGATGAATGACTGTTTTGCCGATAAATCCAAAAAGCCTGTCTTCGAGTAGTTCCTGACGCAGCCCGGTATCCCAGCCTTCGCCGTTATAGTATTCCCATACAGGGCCGGAAACGACATAATCCATGCCGAATACGGTGATAATATCGGAGAAAATAGCTTCAATAGGCAGAATTTGATGGATAGATTCGCTGTTGTGTCTGCGGAATCCAAACGCATGGCATAAATCATTGCCGCCGACGCGGATATTTAATACGAGGTTATGTATAGAGTTTAGATTTTCTTTTAATTCGTACAAAAGATTTATTCTGTGTCTTAAATCAATCACAGAGGGACTCTCAATAATTGGCATAATATAAAAAGGATGCGTGCTGCGTTCGTTAATATTAATGGCAGTCTGAATATATGAACTTGCATTTTGCATATCAAATTTTGGGAGAATAAAACCAAAAAGGATAGCTGAGGCGGAACCTAACCGTTTTAACAGGCTTAAAATTTGAGAAGAGCTTCGGACTCTTATAAAGATTTTGGGCAAAAAAAATGTATTCGATTGACTTGCCTGATAAATTTGTTGTAATGTTTGGATTAAAATGGTCTCAGCTTCTAAAAGAAATTGGTCGTTTATAGTATCTTCAAGACATAAAGCCAGGGAAAACTGTTTTCCAAAATGTTCGCAAATGATAGAATCTGCGATTGTTTTGTTATTGGCGGGACAGTATAAAAGTGCGCCGACGCTGTAATAAAGTTTGGAATCTATCATGGACGTAAGCTCCTTTTTGAGTTGATGTATAACAATATAGCATAAACAGAGGCGGAAAGCAATTTTATTATAGTGGATAAATTGGCAGATATGTGGTAGAATCTGGATATTAGAAACAGTTATAAAAATTGTGCAGGAGGCGTATTCTGGTGAGGGATATTTTGCGTTTTAGGCATAATGTGATAGATGTAAATTCTGTTTTGGCCTTTGAAGGAATTAAAGGCGGTGTGAATCAGAATTGTAAAGATGTATATTTTGTAAGAATGACGGGTATTCATTCCGGACTTGTTTCAGAGATTTGCCAGATGGACGCAGATATGGCGGGGCGTATGGCAAACGGACATGTCCGATACCGTAGGATACTGCGTCTTCCGCATATTCCGTCTCCAAAAGAGGCTGCCGTATATGAGGATTTTTACTGGGTATGGAAAAAACAGCAGAAAGAAGCGGTAAATACAGAGGTATTGAAGGAAAATGAAGAATATGCGGGCTTGCTTGGGACTGGATTACGGAAGGTGACGGAACTTTATTTTTCTGGCAAAGCGGCAAATGAATCATTGGAAAAGAATTTTGTGGTGAAACTTTTGTACTGGCATGATTTCTTATTGAGAGATATTATTGTGGAATGGAACAGTAAAATGTCGGTGAAATTGGTTTTGTCGAATATTGTAAAGAGTCAGGAATATTTGTTTTGTTATTTGCTTACATTGCTGGGGTATGACGTATTGCTGCTGCAAAGTGAAGCGGATATTTCAGAGAAAGAAGAGGCGTGGCAACTTTCAAGGAAAATTAGGCTGGGAGAGTTCGGCAAAATTGACTTGATGGAACCAGAAGCAAATTTAAAGCCAGTAAGCGCGAAAAAACCAGTAAATGCGTCAAAGCCGGTAAGTGCGAAAAAACCAGTAAATGCAGCAAAACCAGCGGCGGCGCTTAAAGAAAAGAGTTTTGAAGAATTGGCCCTGCTTGCGTCATCAGTGGTACTGATTGCGATTCATGCGCCAGACGGCGACGTAATAGGTACTGGTTCCGGTATTATGATAGGCAGGGATGGATATATTTTGACAAACAGCCATGTAGCCAGCGGGGGCAGATTTTATTCGATTCGGATAGAAGACGACGACACAGTTTATTCTACGGATGAATTAATTAAATATCACTCTGTTTTGGATTTGGCAGTATTAAGGATTGACAGGAAGTTGAATCCGCTGTCGATTTATCAGGGAAATAAAAAACTTGTGAGGGGACAGAAGGTTGTGGCGATTGGAAGCCCTTTGGGATTATTTAATTCGGTCTCAGATGGGATTGTTTCTGGATTCCGAAAAATAGATGGAGTCGATATGATTCAGTTTACGGCTCCGACATCTCACGGAAGTTCTGGCGGGGCGGTATTGAATATGTATGGAGAAGTGATAGGAATTAGTACGGCAGGTTTTGACCATGCGCAAAACATCAATTTGGCGGTTGGTTATGAAAGTATCCGTCCGTTTATAAAAGGATTTACATAAAGATTCTAAAAGGGATATTGAGTATATGTGTGAACGTAAAAAGCTCCAGAATTTGAATGATTATTTTTTGGAATTAAAAGACCGCAGTGAGGGCGGCGTGTTTTTTTGCCGGATGAATGGCTATAATGCAGAAATTGGCAGGTTTATTCAGAAATATTTTGAAGAAGCCCGCAAATTTGGCGTAGTTATTGAAGGGAAGATTCCAAATCCCAACGAGCAGAACCTGGCGTATTATCAGGAAATTATGGGTACAGATTTTCAACTGAGCGTGGGTTTTTTTCATCAGGCTTTGAAAAAGTGGCTGCCAAGGATGAAAGAACATCAGCAAAAAAGTGTGTCAGTGGCGCTCTATGATACGTTGGATAATTTGCGGAAAGCAGGAAAAAACGACAATATGCTGCGAAATGCCTACATTAAATTTATGTGCTGGATGTATTATAAATTTGAGCGGATTGTAAATTGTCTGGGTGAAAATAAGGTTCCAAAGATATTATACGAAGGCGATATTAGTTATTATGAACTGTTATTGTTTTCTGTTTTGTCAAACGCCGGATGTGATATTGTGCTGCTTCAATATAAGGGAGATCAAAATTACCGGAAAACGGATTCTGCCATGGCCTTTTCAGAGGAATTTCGGATGCCGGATATGGGCAGTTTCCCAGAGCATTTTAATTTGAGGAAGGTGAGGGAAGAGCTGCAAAAACAGGCGGACAGGAAGCGGCTTTATAGAACAGAACCAAAACTTTTAAACTGTACCAATGCCTGGATACAGGGAAAGGGACTTGAGGATATAAAAACAAGCACATTAGGACGGGGCAGCGATCCGAATTTGTTTTATAATTGTTTTATCCGAATCTGCGGAGTGGAAGATAAATTAACTTATCTGAATGAATTATATCAGTTTCATCTTGAATTAAAAAACAGCGAGCGTAAGGTTGTTATTGTCGACAATGAAATTTTAAAACCAACGATGGAGGAAATTGCGGCGGTTCACAGAAAAAATTACAGTACAAAAGATCAGATGCTTATGGATCTGGCAGCAGGGATTCAATACGGTGGAAATGTGGATTTGCAGCAGCTTATGCAAAAAGCATTTTTAGATATTATGATAGAACTTTCCGAAATGGAATGTATAAATCTCAATAAACTGATGAATAAGGCGGTATATTTAATATGCTGGCTAAAGAGGTATCAGTCAAAATTGTTTTTGAACTGGAAAAAAGGTAATATAAGTTGTATGATTTGTTTTAATGGATGTAAAAGTGAAACAGAAGCCATGTTTTATAGATTTTTGGCAAAACTTCCAGTAGACGTATTGCTGTTACATCCAAACCAAAATGAAGTTTGCCCGCTGAAAGATAACGCATTGTATGAGATTCATTACAATGAATCTATGGCAGTAGAGAAATTCCCGACGGAAGATTCACAAATTCATATGGAAACAGCAGCATATCATGCGGAACGGGAATTGGACACCCTGATGTACCAGGATTCCGGTATCTATCGCAACCAGCAGTACAAAAAAGCAAACGCTGTTTCTTTAAAAACGACGTATGAAGAATTGTCTATTTTGTGGAATCAGGATTTATTGTACCGTCCCAATTTTAGTACAATAAACGACTTGGTGAATATGCCTGTTTTGTTTGCAAAAGTATCCGGAGTAAAAGACGGTATGGTGCAGCAGTATTGGTCGGGTATCAAATCTTTGTTTACGAAAGATTTGATATTGGCGAAAAGCGTTCCCTATATCCGAAGAGAAGACAATAATCCAATGAAGGCCTGCGTAACAGAATTTTGGAAAAACGGCAGACTTTGTAAAGCAAAAATTAAATCGCACAAATTATATCAATATGGGGCGCTGCGGGAGGAGATGCAGGAACATATATTAGAGAAACTGGAAGATTTAATTGAGCAAAGGACAATAAGAGGAACGTTTGAAAATGGGACAGAATATACGATTCTTTCTACGGTACTCAATTTAAACAGGGAAATTACCCGCTTGCTTCAAAAGTTTGATTTTACCAAAAAGAATCCGAAGTTTATTTATATTCATACAACAGAGGAGGTTTCAAGTCTGGAAGATGCTATTCTGGCGGCCTTTTTGAATCTGGTGGGCTTTGACGTACTGGTTTTTGCGCCTACCGGCTATCAGAGCATTGAGAAATATTTTACACAAAAAATTTTAGAAGAACACCAAATCGGGGAATATGTATATGATTTGACAACACCTGATTTTCGGAATATTTCTTCTAACACACGCCCTTCCTGGCGGGAAAGATTATTTAAGAGAGGTAGATAAGATGGGTCTTGATTTTAGTAAAACAGCAGCACAGCAGCCGATGGCTGCGCCAGAAGCCAAAAATGAGCTTCAAATTGCAGAAAGTTATGATATTGTTTCTGACAGGCAGCAGATGAATGAAAAACTGGTGAATTCCGCCGAGGTCGACGCTTTAGTCAGTACGATAGAGGTAAATAATTTAGAAACGATTGTTTCATTTGGCGCGAACGCAGCCGAGGAAATTTCCAAAGCGTCCGACGTGGTATTAAACAGTATGAATATGTCTCAGATTGACGATACCAGCACAATGTTAAATACGCTTTCTAAAATTATGTCAAAGTTTGATATTGAAGAAATTCAGGAAAATCCAGGTTTGTTTAGCAAATTATTTGGAAATATGAGAAAACAGTTGGATAAAATTTTGGCAAAATATCATACTATGGGCGAGGAAGTAGATAAAATTTATGTTCAGTTAAAGCAATATGAATCTGAGATAAAACAATCCAACCGTAAATTAGACCAGATGTTCCAGGCAAATGTAAATTATTACCATGAACTTGTAAAATATATCCTGGCTGGAGAACAAGGCTGCAGGGAGCTGGAGGAATACATTGCCCAAAGACAGGCAGATATGGACGCTTCCGGCGATATGGCAATTCAGTTTGAAATTCAAAGTTTGCAGCAGGCGCTTATGATGCTTGAGCAAAGAACACAGGATTTGCGGACAGCAGAGAGCGTAGCAATGCAGTCGGTGCCGATGATTAAGACAATGGCATTTTCCAATATGAATCTTGTTAGAAAAATCAATTCTGCATTTATAATAACGCTTCCGGTATTTAAACAGGCCCTAGCGCAGGCAATTATGTTAAAACGCCAGAGAATCCAGGCGGAAGCAATGTCTGCATTGGATGAAAAGACAAATGAAATGCTGGTGAAAAATGCAAGGAATACGGTTGAGCAGTCCAAAATGACGGCCCGTATGGCTTCTGGAAGTTCAATCAAAATAGAAACGTTGGAAACAACTTGGAGAACAATCGTCAATGGTATTGAAGAGACAAAGCAGATTCAGGAAACCGCCAGAAGACAGCGCGTAGAGGATCAGGCAAGACTTCAGACGATAAAAGACGAGTTCAATAAGATGTATCATATGCCCAAAAAACAATAAACAATTACGGAGGAGGATTATTTTATGCCAATTAATTTATCAAAAGGACAGAAAGTTGATTTAACAAAGGGAAATCCGGGATTAAAAAAAATTATGGTTGGTCTTGGATGGGACGTCAATGAATTTGATTCTGGAGCAGATTTTGATTTGGATGCAGCGGCATTTATGCTTGGAGATAATGGGAAATGCCCGACAGAAAAAGAATTTGTGTTTTATGGAAATTTGGAACATGCCAGCGGCGCGGTACTTCATATGGGAGATAATCTGACGGGCGAAGGCGAAGGCGATGACGAGCAGATTGAAATTGATTTGTCAAAAGTACCGGCAAATATTACAAAAATAGCGTTTACGGTTACTATCTATGATTCGGACGTCAGACGGCAGAATTTTGGCCAGGTATCGAATTCCTTTATCCGTATCGTCGATGAAACATCAGGCGCAGAGTTAATACGTTATGACTTGGGTGAGGATTTTTCAATTGAAACGGCTGTTGTAGTCGGGGAATTATACCGTTACAATGGAGAATGGAAATTTAATGCAATTGGCAGCGGTTTCCAGGGCGGTTTAGCGGCATTGTGCGGTCATTATGGAATTGAAGTAGCATAGGGAGGTAAAAAGAATGTCAATTAGTTTGCAAAAAGGGCAGAAAGTTAGTTTAACAAAAGAAAACGCCGGGCTTTCTGCGGTATTAATTGGGTTAGGCTGGGATGAAGCAAAGCGGCCGCGAGGAGGATTTTTTGCGCCGAAGCCTCAGCCAATTGACTGTGATGCGTCTGCGCTGTTATTAAGAAATGGAAGATTACTAGAACAGGCGGATATTGTATATTTTGGCAATTTACAGCATAGGACGGGAACGGTAAGGCATATGGGCGATAATCTGACCGGGGCAGGCGAAGGCGATGATGAACAGATTATTGTAGAACTGAATAAGATTCCGGCAGAATACGACAGAATTGTAATTGTTGTCAATATATATGAGGCGGTAAAGCGTAATCAGCATTTTGGCATGATTGAAAACGCGTTTATCCGGTTGGTAGATGGAAAAACGAATAAAGAAATGTGCAAATACAACCTTTCCGAAAATTATTCCGGTATGACTGCAATGATTTTCGGAGAAGTATACCGCCATAACGGAGAATGGAAATTTAGCGCCATAGGACAGGCGACAAATGATCCGGGACTGAGCTCACTCGTTAATAGATACAGATAAGAAGTTTCCAGGAGGAACAATATGAAATATCAAGGACTTACAGATAAGGAAGTAGAAGCTTCCAGACGGGAATTTGGGTCAAATGAAATACCTGATTCAGAACCGACGACATTTTGGGAAGAGTTTAAGGAGACATTCGGCGATCCCATGATAAAAATACTGCTTGCAATCGCTGTGCTTATGATTGTGATGTTTTTCTTTGGCTATGCAGAAATCTATGAACCATTGGGAACGATTATTGCAGTATTAATCGTGGCGTTTGTTTCTGCAAAAACAGGCGTAGCCAGCGATACAAAATACAGGGAATTAAAAGACAGTACCAAAAAAGACCAGTGTAAAGTGCACAGAAACGGAATTGTCACTGTGATTGACGTAGATGATGTTGTAACGGGCGATAAAGTACTGCTGCAGTCCGGCGATAAAATTCCGGCAGACGGTATTTTAGTGTCTGGCGCGCTTGCCGTAGATAATTCTGCATTAAACGGAGAAGCCGAAGAATGTAAAAAATCAGAGGCGCCGGAAAATACAAAGCTGCCGGATGATATTACGGGAGACACGTTTGTCGATAAACATTCGCTGTTCCGCGGCGCTGTTGTTTTTGATGGAGAGGGAATTTTAGACGTCCGTAAAGTTGGTTTAAAAACCATGATGGGCAAAATGGCAGAAGAAATGCAGGAAGACGAGCCGGATTCTCCGCTGAAAGTAAAATTATCAAAACTTGCAAAGCAGATTTCTACGTTCGGCTATATCGGTGCAATTGTGATTGCAGTATTGTATTTTGCTTACTTTATTATAAATGCCGGCGGGGTATCCGCATATTTTGCAATCGGCATAGAAGAAGTAATCAAAGATATTGTAGAAGCAGTATCTTTGGCGGTTGTTATTATCGTATGCGCAGTTCCAGAAGGTCTACCTCTGATGATTTCTCTGGTATTAATGCAGAATACAAGCAAGATGTTAGATCATAACGTTCTCGTCCGGAAAGCAGAAGGTATCGAAACTGCAGGTTCCTTGAATATTTTATTTAGCGATAAAACGGGGACGATTACAAAAGGAATGTTAGAAGTCGTAGATTTCTTTACAGCAGACGGCAAATCCATAGAAATTGCAGACTTAAGCAAACACAGCAGCGTAAAAGGTTTATTAGACCTTGCAATTGGTAAAAATACGCAGTCTATGTATGACGGCGAGCACAGAGTTATCGGAGGAAATGCCACAGACCAGGCATTGATGAAATTTATCGGCGAATCTACGTTCCGTACCTTAGAAGCCGATAAAGAATGTGTTGTGACAAAATCACAAGGTTTTAATTCTGCAAACAAATTCAGCCAGGCAAGGATTGAAAGCATTGGAAAAACATTTTACAAAGGGGCGCCGGAACGCCTGCTTGCCCTTGCGAATAAATATTTAGATGCGGACGGCACAGAAAAGCAGCTGGATAAAGCTGCGTTAGATAAAAAAATTGACGCGCTTGCTGCAAAAGCTATGCGTGTACTGGCCTTTGGTTATTCTGCTAAACCTTTGACTGAAAATAAAATCAATGACGATATTGTGATTATCGGTTTGGTTGGAATTCGAGATGACGTAAGAGCAGAAGCGCGTGAAGCCATTGAAGAGGTACAAAATGCCGGAATCCAGGTTGTAATGATAACGGGGGACCGTTTAGAAACAGCCGTTGCGATTGCAAAAGACGCGGGGCTTCTCAAAAGTGAAACAGACATTGCGCTTTCTTCAGCTCAGTTAAATGAAAAATCTGATGAAGAGCTCAAAAAAATCATTCCCAATATCCGTGTGATTGCAAGGGCGCTTCCGACGGATAAATCCAGAATGGTACGTTTATGCCAGGAAATGAATCTCGTAGTCGGCATGACTGGAGACGGTGTAAACGATTCGCCGGCACTAAAACGCGCTGACGTAGGTTTTGCAATGGGAAGCGGTACCGAAGCTGCCAAAGAAGCTGGAAAAATCGTTATCCTGGACGACAACTTTAAATCCATCAAAGACGCTATCTGGTATGGCAGAACCATTTATCACAACATATTGAAATTCTGTAAATTCCAGCTTGTGATAAATGTAGCGGCCGTTGTCGTGAGTGCAGTAGCTCCGTTCTTTGGAGTGGAAGAGCCGTTAAAAGTAACCCATTTACTGTTCGTGAACTTGGTTATGGACGGTTTAGGCGCAATTATGCTTGGAAACGAACCAGCCTTGAAAAAATATATGGACGAGAAGCCCAGAAGAAGAGACGAGAACATTGTAAACAAAAAAATGATGGCGCAGATTATTGTAATGGGCGCATGGCTGACCTGTATAAGTTTTATATATTTAAAACACCCATTTTTCAGGGGATTTTTTGAAACCCAGGAACAGCATTTGACGGGGTATTTCGTATTATTTATTGTCAGCGCATTGTTTAACGGCTTTAATGTCAGGGACGACAGCTTTGCTGTCTTTAAAGGCTTAAATGAAAATACCGGCTTCCTAAAAGTATTTTTTACCATTATTTTTGTTCAGGCATTGATTGTAAACGCGGCGCTGGTGCCGTTTACTGCCTTTACATGGATAGGGAATATGTTCAGCTGTGTTCCGTTTGGATTAAAAGGATGGGCAGTCGTTATACTTTTGGCAGTCACTATGATACCGGTTGATTTAATCCGGAAAGCGGCAGTAAACAGAGGAAATTAAAATGATACGATTTTACACCGATTTAGACAATACAATTTTGTATTCTTATAAACATGATATTGGTCCATATAAAATCTGTGTGGAACATTACCAGGGCAGACAGGTATCTTATGTTACCCCAAAAACCCACGCGCTTTTACAACAATTAAATGAAACCATATCGATTGTCCCTACTACGACAAGAACCGTAGAACAATATAACCGAATCCATCTTCCGGAGTTTTCCCCGCGTCATGCGCTTGTTTGCAACGGCGGAATATTGCTTACAGACGGAAAAGAAGATACAGAATGGTATGAGCGGTCGTTAAAACTTGTATCGGTTTGTAAAGAAGCATTAAAATATGGAGAACGGCTTTTGGAACAGGATAACAACCGCTGTTTTGAAGTCAGGAATATTAAAGGGCTTTTCATTTTTACTAAAAGTGAAAAGCCCTTCGCTTCCGTTGAACGGCTAAGAGCAAATTTAGATAAGGAAACTGTTGATATTTTCAGTAATGGCTTAAAGGTTTATATTGTTCCAAAAGTTTTAAATAAAGGAACAGCCGTCATGCGGTTCCAAAAGAAGCATCCTTTGGACTGCGTTATTGCTGCGGGAGACAGTGAATTTGATATTCCAATGTTAAACTGCGCCGATTTAGGAATTGCGCCTGTCGTATTAAAAGGCAGACATGATATACAAGAACATGTAAAATATATGACTGGACAAAAGCTGTTTTCAGAAGAACTTTTAATGTACATACTTTCATGGGTAAAATCAGGGGCTGTTTTTTCTAAATAAGGCATATTTTGTTCGGAATAAAATGGGTCGGCCATATATCAACAGGGATTTATGAATGGAAAATTCGCATTCTAGATAAAATAAATACAGTGAATAGAAACGGGGGATATTATGAAAAAGGACGATAGAGAAAGATGTTCGTGGGCAACTACGGAACTCTACAAGGAATACCATGACAAGGAATGGGGAAAACCAGTTCATGACGATAGGAAACTATTTGAAATGCTGATTCTCGAAGGTATGCAGGCTGGATTATCGTGGCTAACGATATTAAATAAAAGAATGGGATTTAGAGAAGCCTTTGATAATTTTGATTATAAAAAAATTGCTCTCTATGATGAAGCAAAAATTGAGGAGTTAATGCAAAATGCCAATATCGTACGTAATAGACTGAAAATCAAGTCGGCAATTACAAATGCGCAGCAATTCATCAAAATTCAAGAAGAATATGGAAGTTTTGATGCGTTTATCTGGTCTTATGTTGCTCACAAACCTATCCATAATCATTTCAAAACAGAAGAAGAAATTCCGGCATCAACACCGCTTTCGGACAAAATTAGCAAAGACTTAAAAAAACGCGGTTTTAAATTTGTAGGCAGTACAATCGTATATGCGTATATGCAGGCAGTCGGAATTGTAAACGACCATGCGCAAAGCTGCTATTTATATGTCTCCGAATAGCTAAGTGAAATGTCACGCAGTAAAAACGGTTTAAGTTCCTCCGGAGAATGGAGCCAATTAAAACCTCTGTTTCCACAGCTTTAAGGAAAATACGTTCTTGATTTGGGATGTGATGTAACAAAACAACGTCATACACTTACGCAAATCTTAATGGGTTTACTAAATAGTGGTTTTAAGCTTGAAGTGGTGGAAGAAGCGCAGCCACCCAAAGAAATGATGAATATTCCGGGCATGAAAGACGAGCTGCGCCGTCCCATGATGCTGTTTGTGAAAGCAATCGCTAATATGTCCAGTCTTTAAAATAAATCGAGCCGGAAATTTCATTGCAAATTATAAAGCAAAGGAATGTTTACACATAGAAATTTTAGAATGGACTAATAAATTTTCAAAAACAACCGATAAATAGTTTAGGAGCGAAGAATATAGTGGAATAACTACTATAATTTTCAAGGAAGAAAGGAGATGCTGTCATGCGTATAGAGACTTATAATCAGGTAGCTCAATTATATAAAGGGAGCAAGTCGGGAAAAGCACAGCAGTCATACGGCGCTGCCGCAGGCCGGGACGAAGTAACAATCTCGCAGGCAGGCTATGATTATCAAATTGCAAAAAAGGCAGTAGCAGAAACTTCAGATATCAGGGAAGATAAAGTCGCTCAGCTGAAAACAAGAGTGGAGTCAGGGAGTTACAAAGTTGATTCTGGAGATTTTGCCAGCAAACTGTTAGAGAAATACAATTCTCTTCAGAAATAAGTGCGTAGAAGTGAGGAAAACCAGTGGCTAGTTTAATGGATAATCTTGTAGAAGTCTTAGAAGAAGAAAATACTCAGTATGAAAAGCTTGTGGAATTGTCAAAAGACAAAAAACAAGCGATTATCAAAGCCGATATTCAGGTCTTAGAGCATATTACGGAGCAGGAGCAGGAAATATCAAGCTATCTTCGAAACCTGGATATCAAACGGGACAGCGTTTTGAAAGATATGTCAGATGTTCTTGGCAAAGATTTCAATGAGATGACCATTACAAGGCTCATCGGTTATTTAGAACAGCAGCCCATGGAACAGGAACGCTTGTCTAAAATTCGGGCAAAAATTCTGACAACGGGAAATGAAATGCAGGAATGGAACAGGCGGAATGGAGAACTTTTACAACAGGCACTTGAAATGGTAGAATTCGATCTCACCTTGTTTAAAAGTATGAGGCAGGCACCTGAAACTGCAAACTATGACAAAAATGCCTACAATACGGGCGATCTGCTGGGAAGCAGCGGATTTGATACAAAACAGTAGAACGGCAGGACAAGGAGGAAGAATTATGGCCAATTCAATGGGAAGTTTATTTATTGGGGTATCTGGTCTAAAAACAAGCCAGAATGCCTTAAATATTACGGCGAATAATCTTGCAAACGTAGATACAAAAGGTTATGTACGCCAGAGAGTATTACAGGAAGACAGACATTATCTTAATTTGGATCCGACAACAGCCGTAGG
Source organism: uncultured Lachnospiraceae bacterium (assembly GCA_910586355.1). GTDB lineage: Bacteria > Bacillota > Clostridia > Lachnospirales > Lachnospiraceae > Roseburia_B. Next base: position 99,204 of record CAJUHJ010000005.1, on the reverse strand, counting down.
ACCGCAGCAGTCGGGACTTGGTGTAGGAATTGCAGATGTAATACATGCAAGGGATATTTTTTTGGATAAAGTCTATCGCACCCACAATGGGCGTCATGGATTTTATTCTTCCACATATGAGACGATTTCCGAGGTGGAAACGTTATTTGGAGAATTGGAAGGTACAGCTTTTCAAGATATGCTGACGGGTGACGAAGGCCTTTGGGCGGCATTGGAAGAGTTTGCCAAAGAACCTTCGGATCGCATCAATCAGAATCTTGTTATCGAAAAAGCAAATCTATTTGTCAGCAGGGCACAGGCAGTTTATAAAGGCCTGCAGACATATCAGAATAATTTGAATCAGCAGATTTCAGATAAAATAGATGAAATAAATGATCTGGGTGAAACGATTCGCGACTTAAATATGGAAATTATGAAAATCGAAGCCGGCGGTGTAGAAACGGCCATGGATCTCCGTGATTTGAGGGATATGGCAATAGACGAACTTTCCAAATATGGTGCGGTTACATATAAAGAGCTTGGGACTGGAATCGTTAAAGTCAGTTTTGAGCATGTTTCCTTTGTAGATGAGTACCACGCATATAAGATTGAAAAGAAAGTGGATAAAGTCACAGGCTTTATTACTCCATATTGGGATCATCTTTCAAAACCGGCAGAAGGAAGTTATTATAAAGTTTACGATACATCAGAAAGTATCTCTACTGCCAGAAAAAATGATATTGGCGAGTTAAAAGCCTTAATTTTGGCAAGAGGAGATAAACCGTCAAATTATTTAGATATTGAGGGAATTTCCATGAAAGATTATGACGAAACAGTTGGAAATTCCGTTATGATGAATATACAATCAGAATTTGACCTGCTGGTACATTCGATTGTAACAGGATTAAATGATTTATTTGCGCCGAATGTTTATTCTACAACAGACATTACGGGAACAGATGAAAACGGAAATGCCGTCACAATTGCAAGGGGGACAAAAATATTAGATACTAAAAATTGCTGTGTTGGTTCAGATGAAAAGCTGCCGCCGCAGGAATTATTTGTACGGACGGGATGTCCCCGATATAAAACAATCCATGGAGACGATGGTAATACATATTACGTTTACAATGAAGAAGACCCGAAAGATACATCTATGCAGTATACGACCGGGGGAATTCGGTTAAACCAAAAACTTTTAGAAAGTGAATCACTTCTTCCATTCCAAACGCAAAACGGTAGACCCGGAGAACTTCCGGTTGCATATGAGCTGGGAGCGGCAATTGAAGCTCTTTGGAAGAAAGAAGGGATGTATTTAAGCCCGCATGATACAACGCCTTGTACATTTAGCGAATATTATTCAAAGATGACAAGCGAGCTGGCTCTTTTAGGAGATGTATTTCAGGCGACTGCAGACGGACTGGAAGGTACAAAATTATCAACCGATAATGCAAGGCAGCAGGTAATCGGAGTATCATCTGACGAGGAGCTGACGGCTATGGTAAAATACCAAAGCGCTTATAATGCGTCAAGCCGTTTTATGAATGTAATTAGTGAGATGATTGAGACGATCATTCATCAAATGGGCTGATAGAATTGAGAAAGAGGTGAATTTACATGCCATCCACATTTTTTGGATTAAATATAGCGGCTTCAGCAATGAACGCATTTCAGGTAGCCACGAATACAACAGCAAATAATATTTCAAATGTTCAGACGAAAGGTTACAGCAAGCAGGTGGCAACCCGCCAGGCATCCGAAGCATTGCGTGTATATCAAAAATACGGTACTGCGGGGAGCGGTGTAACGACAACGTCTATCAAATCGAATAGAAATACCTATTACGATAATAAATATTGGAGCAATCAGTCGTTTGTTGGACATTATAATATGAAACTTACCTGCTTACAGCAGATTGAGCATTATTATACAGACGAGGGAGAGTCCCAGCCGGGATTTAACACAATATTTGCCAATATGTTCAACCAGTTAGATTCACTGGTGAACAATGGCGAGGATTTAAATAAACGTAAGAATTTTATCAGTGAAGCACAGGTGTTTACGTCCTATTTTCATAATGTGGCCAGCGGACTTTCAGATATTCAAAAAGACTGTAACGACCAGATTAAAGTGTATGTAGAACATATCAATTCTGCGGCTGCTAAAATTGCAGCTTTAACAAAGCAGATTAATGAGATAGAAATGCAGTATGGTACAGCGAACGAGCTTCGGGATCAAAGAGCGCTTATTATCGATGAATTATCTGAGATTATTCCCGTTACCGTAGAAGAGACTCCGGTGACGAACAGCAACTATCCGGATATGTATGTAGGCGGGACAAATTACATTGTAAAAGTAGACGGACATACGCTTGTCAATACATATAAATATCGTTCTTTGAACTGTGTGCCAAGAGAAAATAAAGTAAACCAGACAGATGTAGAGGGATTGTATGATATCGTCTGGGAAGATACCGGAATGAACGTAAATTTAAGTGCAAAGTCTATGGAAGGGACGTTAAAAGCCTTAATTGAAATCCGAGACGGAAATAATTCAGAGAATTTCCAGGGTAAGATAAAAGCGGCGAATCCAAAGAGCATTGTTGTAACACCGTCGACCATGACGACAATAGAGTCCATGTCAATGGCATCTGAGGGGATTATCACAATTCGGAATAAAGAGTATTATTATACGGGATTTTCGGCGGAATTGGACGAGGATGGAAACATAACTTCATATAAATTTGATTTAGAAGAGAGCCTGGATGTCGATACAATGAATGATATGACAAATGCAACTGCCAGGATAGGCCAGACGATAGATGCAATGGGAATTCCTTATTATATGAGCCAGACAAATGAATTTTTAAGGGAGTTTGCAGAGCGTTTTAACGCTTATCAGCAGAGTGGGAATGATTTGAAAGATAATCCAATGGGCGCGTTCTTTATTGCCTTAAATTATGATGGGACAGAAAATGATTTTTCGGATCAGTCTGTAAATACAGACGGCGTAACAGATGGTAAAAAGTCAGTGATTACATCGACTTCGAACAGTTATTATTTACTGACAGCGGTTAATTTTAACGTGAACAATGCCAGTATAAGGGATTCATCCATTTTTGCTACCGGAACAAGTCATGAGGATAATGGAATTGCAAGATGGGATCTTGTAGAATCCATGCAGAAACTGCAAAAAGAAGTGAAAATGTTCCGTGGCGGCAGTGCAGAAGATTTTTTAAGCTGTATTTATTCGGATATAGTGATAGATACAGACCAGTCAAAAGTGTTCCAGGAGAATTTTACAGATATTGCTACTGCGATTACAAATCAGCGTCTGTCAATTTCAGGCGTAGATGAAGATGAAGAGGCGCTTGATATTGTGAAATTCCAGAACGCATATAATCTGGCGTCACGTATGATTCAGTGTATGTCAGAATTGTATGATAAACTGATTAATGAGACCGGAGTATAATATAGGACAGAAAAGGCATTGTGCTAACAGGAGGGAATAACATGCGAATAACCAATAACATGATGATTAATAATACATCCATGAATATTAATAACAATAAAATCAATTTTATGTATACGAATTCACAGATGTCTTCGCAGAAAAAAATATCGCGTCCATCAGACGATCCGGTCATTGCAATTCGTTCACTGCGGCTTAGAACTTCGTTAAGCCAGATAACTCAATATAGCAAGAAAAACATTCCAGATGCATGGACATGGCTTGAGACAACTGAGACTGCTTTAGTGAATATGGATAAAATTTTATCGGATGTGAAAACTCAGTGTAATACGGGAACAAACTCATATCTGACGCCTGAAGACAGAGATACTATTTTGAAGAGTCTTACGGCGCTGCAAAAGCAGCTTTACAATGAAGGAAATTCAGATAATACAGGGCGGAATATTTTTACTGGCTTTAAGACAAATTCACAGCTTTGTTTTATGGAAGATGAGAAAGATACATCTTATAAAATCACTCAGAATTTTACATATGAGGATATCGAAGAATTTACCTATTACAGCGGTAGTATTGAAATGCCAAAAACTGAGGCAGAGGTTATGAATACGGCAAATATTGGAGAAATCGCCAAAGACAGCCACGATCGTATCCGGCTTGCTTATGATAAATTAGAGGATATTAACACCTTAAGTTATAATGACGGCAATCGGACAGTAACGTTTAACCGTGTGGAAGCAGGCGGCACAGTTACTTATGAAGCAGTAGATCAGGACGGCAATCCGGTAAACGACGTTACTATGACAGTATATGACTCTGAAGAAGATTGGGAAGCAGACAGGGGAAGAAGAACCGTTGAAGACAATGAACTTATTTTCATTAAAAATGTTGGCGATTGCGTCATAGGTAAAGAACTCAGTACAGATTTAAAAGCTGGCAAAGCTTCGATTCAGATGGATTACCAAAAGACAGGATTTGATAAAGGAGAACTTCGTCCGGAATACTATTATAATTGTTCTGACGTTACCCCAAGTAATCCAAAACCGATTGTATATACAAAGTTTGATGAAAACGGAAAAGAAATTTATGAAGACATAAATTTTACAATCGCTGTGAATCAGACGTTGAAAGTCAATATGCAGGCAAGTGAAGTTTTTGATATGAACATTTATCAAGACGTGACAGAATTAATCAATTCTGTTCAGCATGCAATCGAGGCCCATGAAAAACTTGATAAATTGAAAAATATGAAGAATGAGGCAAAGTTTGCCGACTGCCAGGAAGAAATACAAAAATGGATTGATGCAACACAAAAAGAGGCAGATTATGCGGATCACAGATTGACCGAACTGTATAGTGCAGGAATCGGAAAATTTGACAAATATTCGAATAAGCTGAATATTGCGATTACAGAAATTGGAGCAAGGGGCGAGCAGCTTACGATGACAGAGACCAGAATCGGCAATCAGAAACTTACCGTAGAAGAGTTAAAGTCCACAAATGAAGATGAGGAAATTTCAGATATTATCATCAATTATACGGCAGCATATAACGCATACCAGGCGTCTTTAATGGCGGCGTCAAAAATTGAGAAGCAGACATTATTGGATTATATTTAAAAGAAATGAGGGTACAGGATGAAAGCAGATACAAGAATGTTTGGTGAAATTGAAATAGAAGATTCTAAAATTATTACTTTAGAGCAGGGGATTATTGGATTTCCTGACATCAGGAATTTTGCATTGATATTTGACGCAGACAAGGGTGAAGAAGCTGCGATCAAATGGTTTCAGTCTATGGACGATCCGGTGTTTGCTATGCCTGTTGTAGACCCATTTCTATTTATAGAAGATTATGCACCGTCTATCAGTGATGAGTTGTGCGTTTCATTAGGCGGCTTGACAAGTGAGAATTCCTTTGTATTGACAACAGTAACTGTTCCGACAGACATAAAAAAAATCTCCATTAACCTAAAGGCTCCTATTATTATCAACACAGAGAATAATCAGGCAGTGCAACTGATTGTAGAAGAGGATTACCCGGTTAAATATCAGATTTACGATAAATTGAAAAAGGAAGGGGAATAGAAATGCTGGCATTAACAAGGCGGAAAGGCGAGGCGCTGATTATCAATAACAATGTGGAAATTGATATATTAGAGATTCGCGGTGATCAAGTCAAAATCGGCATTTCTGCACCGAAAGAAGTTCCGATTTACCGTAAAGAAGTTTATCTGCAGATTCAAAGCGAGAATAAACAGGCAACTAATATAGAAGGAATGGACGCGTTAAAAAAATTATTCTAATTATTTTGCAGAAATGAACCGATATATTATACAATAACAATTACTTTTAAAACCATATGGAGGTGGTTAGCAATGGCAATAGAAGCAGCATCAAAGATGGTCATGGCATATCAGGGAAGAACGCCAGCGCCGGAAGCGCCGCAGGTAAACATTGAAATTGCGGAGAAAAGCAATACTGCAGCTATGGCAGAAACAGAGAAGAACGCGTCGGATACAGGCACTGCAGCATTGACAGGGAAAGATCCCCAGAGTCTGCTGGTGGAAGAAGCGGCTGCGAAACCAAGAGCAGAGAGTCTTAGAAAAGCCGTAGATGAAATTAATAAGAATGCAAAGAATTCTGAAGTTGTATTCGGAGTTCACGATGCTACAAATCGGGTAACAATCAAAATTGTTGACAGAGATACCAAAAAAGTCCTGAAGGAATATCCGCCGGAGAAGACGCTTGATATGATAGCAAAAGTGTGGGAGATGGCAGGGCTTATGGTAGATGAAAAAGGTTAGGAGGAAAAAGAGATGCCAATTAGAATTACAGGAATGAATTCAGGATTAGATACAGAAGCGTTAGTGCAGGAACTTGTATCTGCATATCGAAAGAAGTCTGAGAAATACACAAAAGCGCAAACAAAACTTTCGTGGAAACAGGATGCATGGAAAGAATTGAATACAAAAATCAATAAGTTTTACAGCAGTGTTAGGAGTTTGAAATATACATCTGCTTATAATTCGAAAAAAGCGACAGTCTCTAATTCTAACAAAGCGTCCGTTTCGGTAAAAAGCACAGTTGCTACGGGTACATATTCACTTAAGATTAATCAGGTGGCAAAATCCGGTTATCTGACAGGTTCAAAACTGAATGATAATATTACAGAAAACAGTACTATGGCAGAGTTGGGTTATACGGGCACTGATGGAAGAATCAGCGTTACAAGCGGCGGTAAGACGACGGATATAGCGGTCACAGGCCAGACAAAAGTTTCTGATTTCCTGAAATCGTTAAATGATGCAGGAGTAAATGCAAGTTTTGATTCCACAAACCACAGGATTTTTATCAGCGCAAAAAAATCTGGAAAAGAAAATGATTTTACAATAACCGGCACGAATTTAAACGGTAATAACGCTTTATCGAAATTAGGGTTAAGCGTTGACAGTCAGGCAGAAATGAATATCTATAAAGAATATGCTAAGTATGCCAAAAACACTACCGGGGGAAGTTATTTCGAGATTGATCCTGCAACGGGCGAGGTTAAGCTGGATGCAAATGGAAAAGCAATTACCAATGGACAATACAGCCCTGCGGAGACACAGAAAAATATTGAAGACATTAAAGCGCTGCTTTCCAGCAGTTCTGCAGCAGTTACGAAAGCAAATGTGCAGATTAGCTATGCAAAGGCATATCGGGTTTCGCAGGATGTGGATAATACTTCTATGTCGGCGGCAGATAAATCTTTGTTAAAAGAGCTGGGAGGAAAAGGCGATTTAAGCAATGTCTATGTTGGCACAGACAATACTGTTTATGAAAAGCAGGCGGACGGCACCTATGTAAAGAAAGCATCAGATGGCACTGCAGTTACGGTTACACAGGCAGAATTAGATGCGGCAGGCGGCGCAGTTTCCGGCAGCAGCAGGCTGACAGCTTTAGAATCTGCCGCTGGTGTAACAGGCGCAGAGTATGCGGCGGCTCAGGCGACGTTGGATCAGTATTCCAGTATGCAGGCGGATTATGATTTGAATGACATAGCTACGGAATATGCAAATGGAACGTTAGATACATACATTGCTACAAAGGGCGCAGAACTGAATGCAGCGCAGGCGACGATTAATCAGAATAAGCTGCTTATGGAAGATTCCAGCAGCGCAGCAGTTTTTGCGACGAAAGTATATAATGCTGCAAGCATTTTAGACGGTACTACGCAATTAGATTCAAACGCTGGTGCGAAACGTATTTATGGGCAGGATACAGAGATTGAATTAAATGGCGCAGTATTTACGGGAACTGGCAATGAAATTACAGTCAATGGTCTGACGATTAACGCAATGAGTGTGACAGATCCAGGTGAAACCATTTCCATCAGTGTAACAAATGATTCACAGGGAATGTATGACAAGATTAAGGGATTCATTAAAGAGTACAATGAATTAATCAATGAAATGACGTCATTGTTTAATGCGGATTCTGCAAAAGGCTATGAACCGCTGACAAAAGATGAAAAAGAAGCAATGACAGATAAAGAAATCGAAGAATGGGAGAAAAAAATCAAGGGTTCCATCCTTAGAAGAGATGAAAGCGTAAATCAGATGATGAGTGCTATGAAGAACGCTATGTTTAAGACCTATACCGTAAATGGCAAAACGTATTCACTATCTAGTTTTGGAATTTCCACGTTAGGAATTTTAAATTCAACAAAGAATCAAGAAAATGCGTTTCATATTGACGGAGATTCGGAGGATACAGAAGTATCCGGCAAAACAGATAAGCTTTTAGCAGCGTTGCAGGACGATCCGGATGCAGTAGCGGATTTTATGATGCAGCTTGCGACAGGTTTGTACGATGCAATTGGATCTAAGATGAGTTCTTCCGCATTGAGCAGTTTCGGCGTCGTATATAACGATAAAGAAATGGCCAGGGAATATAGCGATTATACAAAGACAATCAGTAAATGGGAAGAAAAATTAAAAGATATTGAAGAATCTTACTACAAAAAATTTGCTGCAATGGAATCTGCGTTGGCAAAATTACAGAGTCAGCAGTCTTCATTGGCAAATCTGTTTGCATAAAACAGAACGATGTCATTGGACAGGGAGGTTAAATAATGACAAATACCCATGGATATACAGCATATGCAAATAACAGGATTATGACAGCTTCACCGGCGGAATTGACTTTGATGCTGTACGAAGGTGCGATTAAATTCTGCAATATTGCGATTGCTGCTATTGAGAAAAGGGATATAGAAAAAGCGCATAATAACATTGTAAAAGTAGAAAATATTATTACTGAATTTCAATCTACATTAGATCACAAATATCCGGTGGCAAAAGATTTCGATAATGTTTACAGTTATTTACAGGAGAGGCTTTTAGAAGCGAACCTGAAAAAGGACAAAGAGGTTTTAGAAGAAATTCTAGGGCATTTACGCACCATGCGTGATACATGGAAAGAAATTATGCAGAAAGCTAATGTGGACGGACGCAAGAATGTATCCTAATAAAATAAGCGCAGTTTCGGTGGAATAGACAGGAGAATGGAATGGAAGCGGATTATATACGGATTATGGCTGAAAGCCTTGAAAAAAAGAAAGATATTTTAGATCGGATTATTGAATTAAACCGACAGCAGAAATTTCTATTGCAGGACCCAAATCTTTCGCCGGAAGATTTTGAGCAGAACATGAAGTTTAAGGGTGAGCTGGTAGAACAGTTGAATTTTCTGGACGATGGGTTTGAGGAGTTGTTTGGACGCGTGCGTGATGCGCTGAATACGAACCGAGAACAATATGCGGAAGAGATTGCGCAAATGCAGGGATTGATTCGGGACATTACGGCAAGGACGACAGAAATTCAGGCGCAGGAGGCCAGAAACCATGAGAACGCTGTCAAAAAATTTTCATCTGTGCGCAGTCAGGTTCGCGGGGTACGCAACAGTCAGAAGGTAGTGAAACAATACTACGACAATATGATGAGTCATCGGGGCGCAGAAGCCCAGACGATTGATAATAAGAAATAGAAAAATCCCGAATGCAGATTCTACTGTATTTGGGATTTTTCTATATTGGGAAAGAATAAATTATGAAGGGATAAACTCTTTATAATTTAAGATTTGTCATACTTAATAATAAATTACCCATCAATGCTTTACATTGCATAGAAAATAACCCTGGAATGTGTTTTATTGCAGATCTATCTGAATGGAGCAAACAATGTTCAATAAAAGAATTCATTTCTAACCCTTCCAAATGCTTTGAAAATTGTCGTTGAAAGTTATCGAAGTTTTTTAATAAATCATGAATATCCATTGGAGAAATATGTTCAATCTGGCCAATGTCAGTGGTAGCTAAAATGGACATTTTATTCAGTTCATAAATGGCGTCTAAAGTAAGTGTCTGTTTATCAGGATATTCTATTTCAAATTCTAATTCTTTTCCTTCTTCATTGCGAATGAAAGAAGTGTGGAACGTATTTTCTAATTCTCTTAGCATATCATATACACGAGAATCCCATGTGTGGACTTGAGACTCTTTGTAACCATTTTCTGCAATTTCTTTTGCAGCTTGTGGATGTTCGAGTAAGTATTTTATGCGGTCAGCAAGCGGATCTATATCCGTTAAAGAATAAATAAGTAAATTTTTATTATTGTCAAAGTGGTCTGTAATATATTTGCTTTCATCTGTAACAGCAACAACCTTACTTAGCATAGCAGAGGCAATTCTTTCTTGAAACGCATTTTTAAACCAGGGCATGACATTTAGAGAAATTTTAGCATTTGCCAAGGCTTTGCTTGCTGCATAAGGACCGCCTTTATGAATAATCATATTATGGTTATATTCTGAGCAAAAATTTTCCCAGCCGTTTCCAAATACATGAATTTTTAGTCCGGCAGCTAAGAGAGTACGGATTACTTTGTCACGATAATAAAAACGGGCATAGAAATCAACATTTATAAAATCTTCTACTAGTTCATCAAACTCAGCATCTGTTACAGATACATTATATTTTTTTAAAATTCTTGTAAGGCATTCTGGTAATGTATACTGTGGATTTGCGATAATATCTTCTAACATATCTTTGGCAAATATGGCAAGCGTCCCTCCAGCTTCAAATTGGGAGAATAATTCATTTTTGTAGGTATCAGGATGCGTATAAGTTCCAGTAAAAATAATATCTATCTTGCGATCTTCATAAGGCACATATTCTGGATAGATGCTTCCAGATAAGGGAACAAATGCTGTATGTTTTACAGTAGGGAAAAAATGACTGATATAATCACAGAAATTTTTGTCACAGGCGAAAATAATGGTTCTTTCATCTGATTGTGCATATAAACTTTTAAAGGAAGATGGAGGGTCACAAAGATAAGTCCCATAGATAACTTCAGGCGGCAAATTTTGGGGTAAACCCCAAGAAATGAGCACGCCGTTTATATCAATTATGGCATCGAACTTATAAGTTGAAATTACATGATTAAATAGTGTGGGTTCTGCCAGAGACCAGGCATCTAATACACAAGTATTACAGCCATATTTACGCATAGCAAGCGCCCATTCTTCGATATATCTATTTAACGAGCCGTAGCGGGATACAGTTTTTATTAATAAAATATTCTTATTTTTCTGCATTATATAGTTCTCCTTCTATTCGTTCTGTTGGGTTTGAAATTCCTGATAAAAAAGCAGATTATTTTGGAATGTTAGAGCGACTGTAATTTTTTATTTCATTATATAGAAATCGACTTTTGAAAGCAAGTAATGATATAAAATTTAAACTTAGGTTTAGTGCATTTTTGTAAATAAAGTCTTCAATATGAAAGAGTAACTATTAAAAAAAAATCTATATAATGTATAAAGTATTTAAGTATTTGACCGATATATACATTGAGTAAACAAAAGCAGTGTTACTTGTAGGTGTAACTTCGAATGGAGCGTACGGCCAAGAGGAGAAACACCAATACATTAAAACAAGTCATACAGCAAGGAAGCTGTAGTAAATTCAAGGAGGAAAAATATTATGGCAATGGTAGTACAGCACAATTTAACAGCAATGAACGCTAACCGTCAGTTAGGCGTTACAACAAGCGGACAGTCCAAATCAACAGAGAAATTATCCACAGGTTATAAAATTAACCGTGCAGGCGATGACGCAGCAGGATTAAAGATTTCTGAGAAAATGAGAAGCCAGATTCGTGGATTGAACAAAGCTTCATCCAATGCACAGGATGGTGTATCTCTTATCCAGACAGCAGAAGGTGCATTAAACGAAGCACACAGCATTCTTCAGAGAATGAATGAGTTAGCAGTACAGGGCGCTAACGACACAAATCAGAACATCGACCGTGATGCAATTAACCAAGAGTTAAGCGCATTAACAGAAGAACTTGATCGTATTTCTGAAACAACACAGTTCAATAAGCAGAGCCTGTTAGATGGAAGCTTCACAGGAAAGAACCTTCAGGTAGGCGCAAACCAGAACCAGAAAATTACAATTAATATTGCAGCAATGAATGCAGTAGCAATTGGAATTAAACCAACAGGTGTTGGCGGAATGTCAGGTTACTTAACGACAAATGAAGTTGTTAAGAATCAGAAAGTAGCTATAACTGCAGCAGGTTCTCAGGCTCTTAGAAATTCTATTGGTAAATTAGCAGCATGTAATGCACAGGTTGCACCAATTTATTCTGCAAATGCAGCAGGCAAACCATACTTTAAAACTGCAAATGGAACAATTACAACTGCTTCTGCTACTGTAAGAGCTTCTGTTGAGGCTTTGGCAAAATGTGCAGCACAGATCTTTAAAGTTGATGCAAAGGCAGCTACAACAGTTAGCACACCAAACGTAAGAGATTACCAGCAGGCAACAGGAACCATCACAATGGTACAGAACGCAATCAACAATGTATCCAGCCAGAGATCTGCACTTGGTGCATTACAGAACAGATTAGAGCATACGATTGCAAACTTAGATAACGTAGCTGAGAATACACAGGCAGCAGAATCTCGTATCCGTGATACAGATATGGCTTCTGAAATGGTAGAATACAGCAAGAACCAGATTCTCGCACAGGCAGGACAGTCTATGCTTGCACAGGCTAACCAGTCTAACCAGGGTGTATTATCACTGTTACAGTAATTTAAGAATATTTTGTTCTTATAAAAGAGTCGGCAAATGTCGGCTCTTTTTTAATTTAAATATAAAGTATTTTATGAATTGCCCGATATATATAATAAGTAATCAAAGATAAATTGATGCTTAATGATAGAACTTGGAATGGAGCGTACGGCCGGAAAAAGGGATATCATACATTAAAAAATATGCAGCAGGGAAGCTGCAGTAGATTCAAGGAGGAAAAAATTATGGCAATGGTAGTACAGCACAATCTTACAGCAATGAACGCTAACCGTCAGTTAGGCGTTACAACAAGCGGACAGTCCAAATCAACAGAGAAATTATCCACAGGTTATAAAATTAACCGTGCAGGCGATGACGCAGCAGGATTAAAGATCTCTGAGAAAATGAGAAGCCAGATTCGTGGATTAAACAAAGCTTCTTCCAATGCACAGGATGGTGTATCTCTTATTCAGACAGCAGAAGGTGCATTAAATGAAGCACACAGCATCCTTCAGAGAATGAATGAGCTGGCAGTACAGGGCGCTAATGACACAAATCAGGGCATTGACCGTGATGCAATCAATCAGGAATTGAGTGCATTAACAGAAGAACTTGACCGTATTTCTGAAACAACACAGTTCAATAAGCAGAGTCTGTTAGACGGAAGCTTCACAGGAAAGAACCTTCAGGTGGGTGCAAACCAGAACCAGAAAATTACAATTAATATTGCAGCAATGAATGCAGTAGCAATTGGAATCAAACCAACAGGCGTTGGCGGAATGTCAGGCTATCTGACAACAAATGAAGTTGTAAAAACTCAAAAAGTTAAGACAGAAGCAGCTGCAGGATGGGCAGCAGCAACAGCTACTACTAAAGCAGCAGGTACAGCAGGTTCTGCAAAGTTGAGAGCTTGTATTGCAAACTTAGCAGCATGTAATGCACAGGTTGCACCGATTTATTCTGCAAATGCAGCAGGCAAACCATACTTTAAAACTGCAAATGGAACCATTACTACAGCATCTGGTCTGGTAAGAGCTAGTGTAGCAAACCTTGCAGCATGTGCAGCACAGATCTTTAAAGTTGCAACAAAGGCAGCTACAACAGTTAGCACACCAAACGTAAGAGATTACCAGCAGGCAACAGGAACCATCACAATGGTACAGAACGCAATCAACAATGTATCCAGCCAGAGATCTGCACTTGGTGCATTACAGAACAGATTAGAGCATACGATTGCAAACTTAGATAACGTAGCTGAGAATACACAGGCAGCAGAATCTCGTATCCGTGATACAGATATGGCTTCTGAAATGGTAGAATACAGCAAGAACCAGATTCTCGCACAGGCAGGACAGTCTATGCTTGCACAGGCTAACCAGTCTAATCAGGGTGTATTATCATTGTTACAGTAATAAATATCTGATTATAAAGAGCCGACGGTTGTCGGCTCTTTTTTTTGTGCAAAACTAAAGTTTCCTAATGATTGTCCGATATATTATATATCAAAGATTAAATTTCTAAAGTCTATTGTAGCATGGAAGCTAGACCATTTTCAGGGAGGAAGAGTCGTGGGCAATAAGAGTCTAAAGTTATTATTTTACCTAAGATTTTAAAATGGAATATGAAAAAAGCAGAGTTGGCAAATGTCAGCTTTTTTATTATGATGCGAAAAAATATTGCGATGCAATATGGAGGGGTGAATGATGGAGGAATTTTCAAATTTATTATTGCAAAATAGAAATACAGTAAAGGGAATAGGAGATAAAATTGAGAATCATGAAGCATACATTGAAGATATAAAAGAATATCTTCCTTCTTTAAATCAAATGATCATGTCTCTTTTTACAGCAATTCAGGAATCAAAGCTTTGTGTGGAATTAAACCAAGATTTTATTGTTCAGGTATTAAATGATATTTTATATGGAATCGAGAATGAAGATTCCGTATTTTTATTAGATGTTTTGCGATATGGATTATTAGAACTTTATGAGTATATTGGAAGTGAACTGCAAAGCGGAGGTTTATCATGAATCAATTAATTTATGAAAAAAATATGAAAGCATTAGAAGCAAAATATCCGGTATGGGCATATCTTTTAGATGAAGTAAAACGAAAAAAGCGAAATTTTGATGTTATTGCAGAGCAGAGCTTGATGGGAGATACGATTCTTAAGGTTACACAGGATAAAAAAACGTTATATCTCAATGGGAAATATGCGCCTTCAGCAGTGATTGAACGTTGGTTTGAACAGCAAGGGAAAATTGAAGAATATGCTCCGATTGTGATTGTTGGCATTTCAAATGGGGAACATATTCGTCAAATTATGGAGCGCGCTCCAAAAACATCAAATATCTTGATTTATGAACCCTCTCTTGAACTTTTTCGCAGAGCAATGCAAGAGGTGGATTTGTCATTTCTTTTTCAAATGGATATTCCAGTGGGAATTATTGTAGAAGGATTAAATGATGAAGAATTAGAATCTTACCTTTATTTGTTTATTTCTTATGATAATATGACGTTGCTTAGGTGGTATATTTCTGGAAATTATCAGGAACTGTTTCCGCAAGAGATGGAAGATTTTGTTGCACGCCTGAAAAATCATGTGACGCAAATTCATATAGGCTGGAATACTAAATTGCGTTATACAGATGTAAGGGCAGTAAATGTTTTTGTTAATCTTCCTTATTTGTATGATGGATATAGCATCAGGGAGTTATATGGAATGTTGCCGGAAGACGTTCCGGTAATTGTTGTTTCAGCAGGTCCATCGTTAAATAAAAATATTATGGAGCTGAAAAAAGCAGTTGGAAAAGCCTGCATTATTTCTACGGATACTGCGATAAAGCCGCTTTTAAATGCGGGCATTATTCCGAATCTTTTTGTGATTATAGACGGGTTAAAACCAGAAGTGCTTTTTCAGCATAAAGATATATCTAAAGTGCCTATGGTAACAATGACAGCAGTATCCACAGAACCCATGGCATGTCATAAAGGTAAAAAATTTTTTTATGGCGCGGAATCTGCTTTTGAAGATGAGCTTTCAGGTGATATAAAGAAAAAACGAGAAGAAGATAGTGATAGACGGATTCCTTTTCTTGTAACTGGAGGCTCCGTCGCTACCTCTGCATATGCGCTTGGCCTGAATATGGGAACGAAAACAGTTATATTAGTAGGTCAGGATCTTGCAATGACTGGAAATAGAACCCATGCGGATGGTACATTTCAGGCTGAAATGGATCAAATTGATATAAACAGCAGGGAATACTTTGAAGTGGATGCAATAGACGGCGGGAAGGTTTTGACAAGACTGGATTTTGATATGTACCGTAAGTGGTTTGAAGATCATTTTAAACAATGGAATCATGTTACAGTTGTAGATGCAACGGAGGGCGGAGCTTTAATTCATGGCACTAAGATAATGACTCTGAAAAAAGCAATTCAAAAATACTGTGTTCATGAATTTAATGTAAAATGGCATATCGATCGCTGTAAGAAATTATTTGTAGATGAACAGCGCAAAGTCGTGTTGGACTATTTTATTAATTCAGTAAAGAAACTGGAAGAAGTGAAAAAGAAGGCAAATGAAGGTGTTCATTTGTATGAGAGGCTGGAAAAGCTGGCAAAGAAAAGTACTGTTTCCGATCAGGAACTTGGCAAGATTTTAAAAAAGATAAAGAAAATGAATCATTACATGGAAACGGATTATATGGCACGTACTGTTATGGATAGTTTAGATGGTTTAAATTTTACATTAAGGCCGCTTGCATATCAATTTCAGGAAGACAAGAGAAGTGAACTTTTGGATGTAGCAGATCAGGGAAAGGTATTGCTGTATGCAGTTGCAGTTGCAGTAGATGAAATATCTCTCATAGCAGAACAGACGATTGTACAATATGCAAAGAAACATTCAACTAAAGAGTGAAAGAAAAGGAATAATATGAGCATTTTAATGGTGATCCCACAATATTATGGACGTAAAGAAAGATATTATCAGATGCCATTAGGTATACATATATTAACGCTTCATTACGACAGGCAAACTTGGAGGTAGAGTGTTTTAATATGAACCATATTAAAGCAGAAGATCGGTATTCTGTTCTGTCTGAAAAAGTTATGAAAGACAATATAGATTTTGTATTATGCGGTGGATTAAGTCCTATGTGGAGGACGATAAAAAAGGTATTTGATACTTGTAAAAGTGCAAAATCTACTATTATTACCATAGGAGGGGGCGGACTATTTACGTCGGAACCTATTGGATCATCAGAATTAGTTGGCGTGGACTATACAGTTATTGGTGAAGGGGAAATAACCGACGTTGAATTGATTCAGACATTAATGGCTCATCAAGATGTAAGTAAAGTAAAAGGTATTGTTTATAAGACAAAAGACGGATATAAACAGACTGCTCCAAGGGAGCAGATTGAAGATTTGGATTCCATCAAATTTCCATCTTATGAAGGGTTTGATATGGAGATATTCTTGGATAGTCAAAGAGTTAGTGATGAATACTATTCGGCTTATTCTGATAGACCCAGAATAATGCCTATTATTTTAGGCAGATCCTGTCCATATCAGTGTAAGTTTTGCTTCCATCCAGTAGGAAATAAATATAGAATGAGAAGTCGGGATAATTTTTTCATGGAATTAGATAGGCATGTACAAATGTATGCGCCTACATGCCGGTTTAATTACAGATGAGTTATTTAGTTCCAGTCTGGAACGAGTATACGAATTTTGCGCAAGGATTAAACCATATCATTTAAATTGAGTTGTCCAAATGCGGGTGGATATTATTTCAAAAGAAATATTAGAAGTAATGAAGGAAGCAGGATAGTATAGTATAAGTTATGGTTTGGAGAGTTTTAGTCCAACTGTTCTAAAGAATATGAGAAAATATATCTCCACTAAAATTTCATTCACACAAATAACGCATAAAATTATTTTTGTTTTCAAGCGCCGTCGTTGTTGGTCTGCCAAGATTACCACGAGAACCAATAGAGCATTTAACTTCAATCAAACTCAGATCATTACGCCATTTCGCCGCTATTAATTCAGCGTCTAGTTCTGCAAAAGAATCAACACAAACAGCATGTGGATAACCGCATGCTGTTGCAATGTGAACAAAGTCAATATTACTGGCAACAGTTGGCATTCCACCAACTGTTTCGTGCGCGCCATTATTGATAATAACATGAATCATGTTTTTAGGAGAATTGGAACCTATCACAGCCATGGCTCCCATATGCATGAGCGCGGCGCCATCGCCATCAATACACCAGACTTTGGTATCTGGCTTATTTACTGCCACTCCCAATGCTATGCTTGAACTATGGCCCATTGCTCCTACTGTCAAAAAATCATATTGATGATTTTGATTATTTGCTTCACGTATCTCAAATAGTTCACGACTTGCTTTGCCAGTAGTACAAATCACAGGATCTTCGTTAGAAATTTTGGCTATATGCCGAATAATGTCTTCGCGTAACATTTTGTTACTATTCCTATATTCAACATTACCGTCATATGAAAGAGCTCCCTTCCGAATAATAAAAGCCACATCTTTTCCCAGATAAAGTTTCTTACGAAAATTTGACATAGCTATCTTTACTTCGTTTTCCGGAGTCTCTTTGCTGATGACAAAGGTTTCAATATCCATATCTTTCAAAAGTTTAAGCGTTATTTCACCTTGATAAATATGCTGTGGTTCGTCATGAACACCTGGTTCGCCACGCCATCCCACTATAAAAACAGTCGGTATGGCATATACTTTATCACTTAAAAGCGAGGCAACGGGATTTATGATATTTCCCTCACCACTATTTTGCATATACACAACGGGAATTTTGCCAGTTGCTAAGTGATATCCGGCAGCCAATGCAGCACAATTTCCCTCGTTTGCTGCAATTATATGATGCTGTGGGTCTATACCATAGGTATTCATCAGATAGTTGCACAATGACTTCAATTGTGAATCGGGAACTCCAGTATAGAATTCTGCACCGATAATATGAACCAGATTTTCAACCTTCATATAAGCCTCCATTCATAATATTTCAATGATTTAAAGTTGATCGATTAGCGTTAAAATTTGTTGAATAGACATCAATTGTGAATCGGCTTCTTGTGCCCTGTGATATTTCAAAATACTTTTTGCTGTTTGTTCCATTGCTGGAAATGCGCTTCTGGTTAATTGGTTGGCATATATTACGATATTGACGCCATGAGCAATCAATTCGGCCTCAGTTACTGAATTAAATGAAGTAGGAACTACTACGATTGGAGTTGCAGGATGCTCCATTCGAAACAAATCGCAAAATTCGAAAATTTCGCTGGGCTCATCTTTTCTGCTGTGAATCATAATGCCATCTGCTCCCGCTGCAACATAGGCTCTTGCTCTGTTTATTGCATCGTCCATGCCTTTTTCCAAGATTAAACTCTCTATTCTGGCAATAATCATAAAGTCGTCAATAAGCTGGACTTTTTTACCGGCTCGGATTTTTTCACAAAAATGCTCAATCGTATCTTGGGTTTGTTCAACTGTTGTACCAAAAAGAGAATTTTTCTTTAAACCAGTCTTATCTTCAATTATAATGGCAGATACACCCATACGTTCTAGAGAACGAACGATGTAAACAAAGTGCTCTATTCGTCCGCCTGTATCCCCGTCAAAAATAATTGGTTTAGTGGTAACTTCCATAACTTCATCTATCGTTCTAAAACGAGTCGTCATATCTACGAGTTCAATATCAGGTTTTCCTTTTACGGTAGAGTCACATAATGAACTCATCCACATTGCATCAAACTGATCTAATCCCCTGTCATTTTCGACAACTGTTTTTTCGGCTATAAGCCCCGTTAATCCGCTATGGACTTCTATTGTTTTAACAATTGGACATAAATCAATTAATTTTCTGAGCCTTTTCCTTCGATATTCCGGCATTGCTAATTTTTCTTTCATTTTGTTATCTATTCTTTTTACATTTTCATTGTATGTATAAGGAATATCAATTAATTCTCCGCCGTATTTTTCAAGTAGCTGTACAACATTATTTCTTATTGCCTTGAGTGGACCGCTTGTCCAATTATCGCCATGAATCACATAATCAGGATGTAAATTTTGAATGATGTCATCATATGTTATGTCATGCTGAACGATCACTTTACTAACGCCGTCTATTTTCTGAACCATTCTAAATCGCTCTTCAAAGTCAACAGTAAAAAATCTGTTAAATCGGATGACTGCTTCGTCGCTAAGAACTCCGACAACTATTTCATCTCCGAGTTTCGTTGCTTCTTTGATAATATTTAAATGTCCCTCATGTATTACATCTGTACAAAAGCATGTATAAACTGTTTTCATTATATTATCACCAACTTATTTTCTCTCACGAATTTTTTGCTGAATCATAGAAGAGGAGACGCCAGTTGTATATTCTGGTTCAATAATTTCTCCGCCCCATTCAGCTAAAATCTCTATTGCCTTTGCTCTCACGTCAGCTAATGGCCCTTCACGCCAATCTGTTCCATGCACCATAAAACGCGGTTTATATTTTCTTAAGTTCTCTTCATAATCCCGAGAGTTTTGTGGAACTACCTCGCTAACGCCTTTAATATTTTCTATTACGATTTTCCGCTGTTCGTATGTCATATAAGGCACACGTTTATATGAGGCAATAGCGTCGTTTGTAAACAGACCAACCATTACTCTGCCGTATTGTGACGCTATTTTGATAATATTAATATGTCCCGGATGGACAATATCCGCAGACATTGGAACATAGACAAGGTCTTTATCTGTGAAGTCATTATTTTTCCAATCAAATTGTTGAACTCTATTTCTTACTAATGTATCATCAAAATCATATTCACTAATTTCTGAATATTCTGGCATTAGCGGTTTTGCCATACGACAATCACGATGAACACAGCCATCACAAATCGTTCCCTCTAACTTGTCCTCTATAAAGCGACGCCTCATGTCTTTCATTTTTTCTCCATACCATCCATCTTTAAGCGACACCTTGTTTAAATCTGCAACAATCAGCATGTTTTCATAATCAGCATTTTCAATTGACAAATATCCTTCCCATGTTACAGAAATAGCATCAAATGGAAGATTGCAGCGTCTTATCGGCGCATGATCACACTGACATCTTAAGTATTTTTCAATCTCTGGCATATAACCGCCTTGGTTATAAACATATTTGAACACAATCTGATCAGCAAGTCCATCAAAGACTTTAAAATACATATCTTTTAAATTCTCTGTATAACGAGTAAGAATCCCAGTGACATAAATTTTGTAGTTTGTTTCGCTTTCTTCCCGGTATTTATTAAGATATTTTAAATGCTCCATAACCTTATCAAAATCATCTGTGCCATGTATAAACTTATATAATTCGCGTTCTGGTGCATTAATGGAGAATTTAATGCTGTCTAAGCCGCTGTCAATGACTGCACGAATCTTTTCCGGAGTGGCCAGTGAACCATTAGAAGTTAAATAAACATACGTATACCCGATGTCTTTTGCTTTTTTGATATATTCCGGTAAGTCAGGTACTAGAAAAGGTTCACCTGTCGCATAAAAACCAACTTCCCTTGTGCCAAGATCATAAGCCTGTTGTAAGATATCAAATGCCAGATTTTTGTCTATTTTACCAACCTTACGTCTCATTTTTTGATGGGCGCAAAAAATACAGGCATGATTGCAGGCATTTGATAGTTCCATCAAAAAATTAGACTTTGGAAAAGGAGGTTCTAAACTATATAGCTCGTCCCTGTCGGCCGTTTTTAGTCGCACACGTTCCTGCAGGTCAACGTCTTTTCCTATCTTTTCATTCATAACTATGTTCCTCTCTATCGTTTTTGTCAGAACTTGACATGAGATGACAGAATTATATCTATATTTATTACTATTTTACTTGCGCCATCCATATTTTTGTTGTATAAGGAATCTTAATATATTCTTCTCCCTGGGCTTCTACTACTTCACGAATTTCTTTATTAATCAAGTCAAATTTCCCTTTAGATTGACGGTATACTGTTCCGTGAGACTTCCATCCTTCTATAAAATCTTCGGCTAAAACATTATGTAAAACGGTTCCTTCAACATAGACAACTTCTTTAAATAAACCGCTTTTATTTATTTCATCTGTTTGATCCTCACGTCTTGTCCCATAAGAATATCCTTCGATTTCTTTTTTTATTACGTCTTCGATCTTCTTTTGAAGGGGATCATTTAAATCTCTATGATTCCACATACATGCAAACCATCCATTTGGTTTTAAAATTCTTTTGCATTCCTGTAAAGCTTCTTGACGGTTACAAACACTGAATGAAGAACCAAAAGTAACAATATCAAATATGTCGGACTCCATTCCCGTATGCTCGCCAACTCCTTCAAACCACTGAACATTATCAAATTGTTTTGTTCTTTTTATTCCATTTCCACGCATTGCGTCATTTGGTTCTACTGCATAAACGTTTAAACCAAATTCAGCCAGTTTTAAAGTCAGATGAGCGGCGCCGGCCCCCACATCACACGCCATATCGCCTTTTTTTAGACCTGCCTGCGCAATCATTTTATCAATAGCATTCTGTGCGTAATCCGGACGTTTTAAGTATGCATCTGCCAGATTTGTGTAATCCCATTCTGTTTTCATTCGAAAACCTCCTTCTTTAATTCCATTTTTTAGTTTGGACTATAATACATAACTATATATCGGCAAAATCTATTGAAAATTTTATATATAGTACTAAAGTTTTTCAACGATTGTCCGATATATAATAATGGAATAATATTCACAACAAAATTATTTTTGAAAATAGGGTATTAAGATTGAGAAGTTGGCAGATGTCAGCTTTTTTATTATTACCTTGGTATACTTTGCAGAACAACATATTTCATAAAAGTAGGAGAAGCGATATGGGTGTAGTTTATTGGATCACTGGGCTTTCGGGCGCTGGTAAAACGACAATTGGGAAAATATTATATAATCGATTAAAGAAAAAATATGCAAATTCAGTATTTTTGGATGGCGACATTTTAAGGCAGGTTTTTGGTAATGATTTGGGTTATTCGGAAAATGATAGAATAAAATGTGCTATGCGTTATTCTAGATTATGTAATCTGCTGCAGAGACAGGGAATACATGTTATTTGTTGTACGGTTTCTATGTTTGACAGTGTGCGTGACTGGAACCGTGAAAATATAGAAAATTATCGTGAAATTTATATTAAAGCTACGATAGAAACATTACAGGCACGGGATCAAAAAGGCCTATATAGTAGTTACCAGAAGGGAGTGGAAAAAGAACTGGCTGGGTTTCAAGTTGGTATGGATGAACCAAAGCATCCGGATTTGGTTTTAAACAATGATGGTGAGTATACTCCGGAAGAGCAGGTGGAAATTATTATAAATTCATTGAAACTTAGATTCTAATATTAAAATATTGTTGAGCTTTACACAATTTCTTCTTTCGGTTTCTTATTTGGATTTTTCCGTCTGGGTCACGCAATACAACTGAATCATTTGGAATCGGTTGTCCGTAAACGAATGCGTCAACACCGATAGATACCCGATCTCCGATTGGTTCATTTCCTATAATTTTTGCTCCAGCAGCCAGATACAGTCCTTTTCCAAGTTTTGGAACAGTTTCTCCGTTAGGGTCTTCTCCAGTATTAATCGTAACATTTTGACCGATTACCAAAAAATCACTATAAGATGCGTTGCCAATTACACTTCCTACTGGGTGTGTTAGGAAAAAGATATTTGGCAATGCACCTTTATATGAGATGAAAAAATTATGTAATGCTTTATTCAAGTAAATCAGTTTATCACACACAGTTTTATTTTCGGATAATTTCCATAAAGAATTGGCCCAAAAATATAAAAATTGCGCATATTGGTCAGAATGAAGATGTGAAAAAAAGGACATTCCATGGTCATCTGAATATGCAGCGTTTTTAATATAACGAAAACAATTTTCCGTCCGTTCTAAAGCCTGTTCAAATGAAATATCAATATCACGGCCATTTAAGCTGCGACCGTCTGGGAAATAGATTTCTAATTGTTTTATCGTGTATGTTTGAAGTTCTTTTTTTGGTAATGATAATTTCATTTTTTCTTCCTTTTCTGAATATATATATGGTTTAGGATTGGGCGTGGGAGGATTGCATAAGGCCATACACGAAACCATAGGGAAGGATACATATATGTGTTTATAAATAAAATCCATTTATGGTTCATTTCATAATGGTTATCCTCTACACTATATTTTAAGATGGAATCTTTAATAAAACCTTTCATGTCATCAATAAAGATTTTTTTCATTTGACTTTTCTGGAAGCCGCTCTGGAAACCGGTCTGAATAAGGAGTTTTTTATATTGTTTCACCCAAACATCATATAAATTGAATCCGCCGCTATTATTATTTTTTGCAGCTAAATAAGGAGCCTTTGTTATTATCATTTTGTTATTCTCTTCTGAGAGAATGCGAAATACTAAATGCGCATGCAAAAAATGGGTTCCAAAATATTGCTCAGGATTCTTTATCTGTTTAAATTTGCTCATTTTGAGGATGGTTGCAGATATATAAGTAACATAAACACCGATATATTCCATAATCAGATTTTTATCATAAGTAATTAAATCACCTGATTCTTTGAGCTGTATTCTGGGAGCTTTTCTTTCGTTTGGATTAAATATCTTTGTGGAATAAGTGAATGAATTTAAGTTAATGTAAGCAGGCTCTTCTGTTTTTAACAGATATATGATTTTTTGTAATGCTCCGGGTAATAATATATCATCATCGGAGAGAAACTGTATGTATTCGCCATTCGCTTTTTGAAAACAATTTAAAAAATTTTTATCCATACCTAGATTTTCAGAATTACGAAAGTAACGTATATTATATTTTTCACAATATTTTTTCATAATCGTCTGAGTATCATCCGTGGAAGCGTTATCTGATACAAGGATTTCTATGTTGTCTTCCATCTGTTCTAGTACGCTGTCTAATGACTGGCATAATAAATCACAGCGATTATAAGTAGGTATAGCGATTGTTAGTATCATTTTTTTATTCATAATTTTACCTCATTCCTGTATTTTTGTAATACTGAATTGTTCTTTGAATGCCTTCCTCAAACGTAATTACCGGCTTCCAGCCAGTATCACTGGTAAGAGGTTCAATATTAATACAGGAACTTGGTAATATATTTATATGATGTGTTTTCCCAACAGAATTTTCGATTTTTCCAATACCTAAAGGGAGTTTCGGGTCAATCAGATCTCGAATGGTACAGATATATTCTCGAAGTGTTTGATGCGTTCCGCTCCCTATTCCATAAGTTCTATTATGCTTTCCGAGTTCTCCGATTTTAATAATTGCCTTTGCGACATCAGTTACATATACAAAATCCCACATAGATTGCAGGTTTCCATATTCTGGACATTTTCCCTCTAAAAGTGTTGTAATTGTATAGGTGAGAATATTGCCTTCGGTTCTTCCTTCTCCATATGTGCTTGGAAGAACTGCCCAAATCATATCTTGTTCTAATTGTGCGGCAACAGCCTCTAACAGATAATGGACTGAAGTTTTTGTGGCGCCGTAGACATCATTAGGCGTTTGTTTCTTTGAAAAGTCAATTACATGTTCATTAAAAACATATTCTGCCACTGTTCCTGCAGCCAGAAATAAATTACATTTCAAAAATTTAGAGAGATGCAGCATATCAAGAGACGTCTGGATATTACTTAATTGCAGAGAAATATTGTTTTTTTCTTTGCCATCGACGCCCGCCCAGCCCAAATGGTAAAATATATCAAATTTTTCGCCGGATAATTGCCGCGCCAGATCATCATATTGATAGGTGGTATGTATTATTTTCAATAAAGAGTGGTTTTTGGCGTGCGGACAGTCTGGGGGGGGGGTAAAATAGAAGTTAAGACTGTTACATCCACGCCTGAATTTAATAACTCGGCAACTACGTGTCGGCCTATGAATCCGGTTCCTCCTGTTATAATAGCTTTCATACAATTTCTCCTAATCTTCAATGCGTTTTAAGATAACTTCTGCATAGTCGTCTATATCGTCGGTCGTATTTGCAGACAGACTTTCGCACTGTCTGCAAATAGTGATTTTATCTTTCATTTTTTTTAAGTGAAGTTTTTGATAATTGCGAAGTTTTTCTCCATTCCAGATATCTGCGATTTTTTCGGTTTTTAAATCGCCTAAAATATACTCTGTTTTCCAGTCAACACAACATAGATGTGCAATGCCGGAATGATTAATTACCATTGTTGTAAATAGAAAAGGACATACTTCTTTTCGTTTTAGGTCTTGTCCGTAAGTGCCTTTATGAGCATTGTTTATTTTTTGGCCAATATTTGTATCTTGCCAAAGAGTTGAGGAAATGGTTTCTACAAAAATTTCATCAGATACTGTTTCAAATGTGTGATAAAAAATTTGTTTTTCTGTTTCGATGTAACCGATGTCGCTATACTTGATAAAAATTTTGCAATTCTGTTTATGTTTATAGAAAAATTCTATTTTTTTATAAAAATCTTTAAAATCCATTTCATATTGGCAGACATCCTTGTACTGCTGTTCGTTAATTCCATTGACCGAAATATTTAATATGTCAAGTCCTGCATCTATCAGTTCAAGACTGAGTTTTTCGTTCAGAAGCGTACCATTGGTTGTTATTTCAATACATTCTGCGACCTCTGCTTCTTTTGCATAAGCTACCATTCTGCCAACATCTGGATTCATTAATGGTTCGCCAACCTTAAACAGCCTTAATTTTTTGATTGCTTGTTTTCCCCAGCATGCGCGCATATCGTCTATAATTTTTTGAAATAGTTCTAAAGACATTGTGCCAAATTTTATGTTGGATTTTTGTATGGTTTCTGTATCTGAGTGAAAACAAAAGTTACATTTTAAATTGCATGCGCTGCATATATCAATTTGAATTGCAAATGGCGCTTGAAGCGGGAGGACCTCTTCAAGCGGGGTTCTTTCTCTTGCGTATATTTTAGCTCTTCTGATTGCGCTCATAGTTTCGCCTCCATATTGTTTTATATTTTTAAGACAGCATGAGTTTTTTTATTTCACTTTCATCTAAAAATGGATACATGTCATGTAATGCCGGTGTTTGCATTTTTCCATTTTCATCTAATCGGGACATAACCTTTGGCAGAATGGGATCATCGAACGCTTGCAGCACTTCCAATAAAACCCGATGTTTCTTCTGCGTAAATTGCTTTAGACAGGAATCTGCTTCGCTGTTGTTATGGCAGCAGATATATTCAAAGCCGAAGGTATTTGCTATTTTTTCAAAACTAGGGAAGCTGACTCCGGTATCTGGTGTACAGCCAATATATTCACCCTGAAAAAAATTCTTTGAAGTTTGTCTGATTGCGCCGTACCCTTCGTTTGAGAAAATAACGATAGAAATTGGAAGGTCATATTGTACGATTGTTTGCAATTCCTGAAGATTCATCATAATACTGCCATCACCTGTAATACAGTATATCTGGGAATTAGAGGCAACTGCTGCGCCTATTGCAGCCGGAATATCATACCCCATTGAACCGCAAGTGTAATTGGTAAGAATTCGTTGGTTCTTCTTTTGAATACCTATTTGTAGTTTTGCGGTATTTGCGCTGTTATTTCCGAGAGCTAGAATGCTGTTTTCTGGTTCATATGTGCAGAATAAATTCCAAAAGTAATAGGAAGAAACTCTGTCTGACATATTGATGCCATGTTCAATTGCTTCAAAAGATGAAAAACGATTTTTCAATGTTTGACAATATTCTAACCATTCTTTTTTGGGGGGTGTTGGCGCAGTGTATTGTCTGGCAGCTTCAAAAAATTGATGCAAATCGGTATGCAGTAATTTCTGGATTCTAAGCCCGGGTTTTAGGGATTCGTTTGCATCGGCATCTACCATGTATATTTTGGCATTAGGAGCAAATCCTTCTTGGTTGAAGCCTGTCTGTCGGAATCCTAAACTGTTTCCCAGGGTTAAAATAGTATCTGCATTTTGTAATATAAAATTTCCGGCACGGGAACCGACATTACCGGAAGAGCCAAAGTAAAGAGGATGTTCCATATAAAGATTATCTGCAACCCATGCGCCTCCAATAACGGGAATCTGCATATCGTCTATGAAGTTTAAAAACGCCTCCATAGTATTTCCGCTTCTAATACCCGAACCCGTCAGTATACAGGGACGTTTTGCAGATTGTAATTGTTGTAAAACATCTATAAGATCTTCTTTTGGTAAACCAGGAATCGCGCTTTTATAATCTTCTATATCATATAATTCATTTTCTTCTACAAATGCACTTTGAATGTCTTGTGGAATATCCAGCCAGACGGGACCTCTTCTTCCATCCATGGCAATCGAAATTGCTTTACTCAGTTCTTTTTTTACGGCATATGGATCGGTCAGCATAACAGCATATTTGGTCATATTCTGAACAGAGGGGATAATTTCGAATTCCTGTATTCCACGGTAGCGTAAAGGAAGTCCCGATTTTGGAACTGAAATCTCATATCGTACCTGGCCGGATAGAATAATCATAGGCAGACTATCTTGCCATGCTCCCATCACACCAGTTAGTGTATTTGTGGCGCCGGGACCAGAGGTTACGCAGACGGCAGCCATTTTTCCGCTGTATCTTGCATAGGATTCTGCTGCC
Source organism: uncultured Lachnospiraceae bacterium (assembly GCA_910586355.1). Lineage (GTDB taxonomy): Bacteria > Bacillota > Clostridia > Lachnospirales > Lachnospiraceae > Roseburia_B. Next base: position 70,921 of record CAJUHJ010000005.1, on the reverse strand, counting down.
ATCGCGCAGGCTTGTTCGTGGTGATTAAAATATTTATTTATTTTATGGCATTTAAGTAATGCATTATCTAAAAACATGGCTCCGCCGCCAACCACGGCAAAACAATCATTAATTCCATATTCTGTCAGTGTATCCATAATAATATCAGCCACTCGTTTTAACATATAAGTTGTTCCTCCAGACTTGGCGTTTGTTTTGAGTATTATTGTACTGATGTCGTTTCTTTTGCGCAAATACAATCATAATAAGAGACCGATTCTCTATTATACTGTTTTATATAATCGGTAAATAATTCCCTGATAAAGTTATTTACATCATATTGTTCTGATTTTTCAAGATGTTCATCTACCATTTTTTGAATAATAGTTGCAAATTTAAAATCTTCTTTTAAAATATCTTCAATGGTTTCATCTTTAAATTCACAAAAAGATGGATATTTCGTAGTATATCCTAACGCTTTTTTGAACATTGCATATATTATATTCAACCTTACTTCGTCCCAGGGTGTCAGTATTTCTGAAAAATCTTTTTTCTGAACTGCAGCAGTGTCAAATCCGGAAATATATTTAAGGCCTTCTTTGGTTCGGGTTGGAAAATATACTTCAATTCCGTTTAGCGTTGTTTGAAGCATAGTTTCTTCAAAAGGTATCTGTAAAAAATCGCAGAAAGCTTTCAATGTCGATATGCCGTTATATTTTATATCTTCAAATTTAATAATGTGCAAATTGTCAAAATTATTTTTTCTTTCAATATTTATACCTAATTCGCTTTTGATGATGTCAGATATAAATTCTTTTTTGGCAGCCGTATTATTTCCTGAATGGATAATAGCTCTGCTAATCCAGGAAAAACAATGTTGGACGGGCTCTCGTATTAGTATGATATGTTCAATCCTGTTAAATTCATTTGCAGATAAATAGTTGTATTCATTTCGAATGTCATAATTTGGCAAATGCATATCATACATCATCCAGTAATTGATATTTGGGTCATATTTTCTTTGTAAACAATTATTATATGAAGCAAAATATATTTTCAGCATCTGACTGTATGAACTTAATTTTATATTGTTCTTTGGAAATTGTAAATATAGATTTGATAAGAATTCTGTTGGCTCTATATAAGCATTTTTAATATTTTGACCTTCCTTATCGAGACAGAAATTCTCAAATTTGTGCTGTCCAACACATTCCAACTCTTCAAATTCAGATTTGAAGTAGCCTAATGCCTGCGCTGCCATTTCAATAATTAATTCATCGCCTTCTAAATATTGCAAACGGTTTTCATAAACATTTTCAAAAGTTTTGCAACATGGGAGGCATAAAATATGGGAATGCATATCCAGTAATTGGATAAAAAACCATACGCCGGAATTAGACATATTATTAGCTACAACTAAATTTTTAAGGTTATTCCAGTGGAATTTCTCATCTGTATTGCGTGAAGGTAACTGTTTTTTGATGTCGTCAATGCCCTCATTTCCATTTATGTCAATTAAAAACAAATAGAAAGCAAGTCTTAATTCCGAATTGCTGTCATATACGTTATATGTTTTTAGGCTGGATAACATTTTTTTCTGATGGACTCTGCCCCATAAACCATATGATTCTGTTTGGTCAATACAAACAATATATACAGCATTAGGATAGGAAGCGGCAGCATCCTTTAAGGACAAAACAGGGATATTATGAAAGGTTTTTCCTATTTTAGATTCGTCATCATCACAATAACATAGGGGAGTTACTGAAAATAAGGAAAAAAGGCGGAGCGCTATCCCTCCCCAATACCCCGCGCCGTATAAGCATAATCCTCTATGCTTTGCTTCGTTTAAACAATACAAAAAACTTCTATGCCACACGTTTCGTTCCTCCTAATAAATTAAGTTATATAGTTCGATATGATTTTCCTGTGTTTTATACCAGTCATATAGCTGCCGGATTGCATCTTCAATCGGCGTATATTCAAAGTGTTTTAGCTCTGTCATCATCCTTGCATTGGAAGCGGTATATTCTTTGGCAAGACCTTCTTTACAAATATAAACCGGCAAATCTTTTTCGCTGATTTTCAGGACTATTTGGCAGATTTGCTCAAGGCTGACTTTTCTGCCAGACACAGTATTATAAGTATGATATTTTGGAGTATGATGTAAAAAATATTCAAGAATCCGACAAAAGTCTTCGACCCATAGATAATCAAAATAAACATTCTGCCGCATTGTCAGAGGCAGGTTTTTGATGGCTTTACAACAGACATTTGAAATATATTTGACGGGGTAGTATTCGTATTTTCCGAATATTCCAAACAGTCTGAAATTATATATATTGTCAGATTTTTCGATCAATTCTGCAATTGTATATTTCATTAAGCCATACTGGTCGATCGGCAGACTTGCGCCAATCTGAGTTTCGGCAACATCAGAAATGTCAAAACGCTTGTCATATTCTGCGCCGGATCCGGAATAGAACATTTTTCCAAAAAGATTTGAATTTTTATAAAAATTTAAAAAAATGCGCATATTGTATTCGAAAATTTTAGAGCCGTCTTTTGATTTATCAATGCTGTCACCATATGAAGCGAAATGAAGTATGTAATCAAAATGGTATTTATCTAGATAATGAAAGACTTCTGTTTCTTCGATGCAATTTAGTTCTTTGCTGGACGGAGTATAAATCTCATAATTTCCAGTGGTTCTTTGAAGATACTCTTTCATGTTTCTTCCAACAAATCCACTTGCGCCTGTAATTAGTATTTTTAGCATTGCTATCCTCTTTTCTGAATTTGAAATAAGTGAAATTACTCATGTTGAAGAGGGATGCGATGATTACACAAACCCTAATAATATATATCGGCAATTTTTTGTGGAATATAAGATTAAGAAATGGAACTTATAATTTTGCAGGCAGATATTACGAAAGATTTACCTAAAACCGATATATATTATGAAAATTTGGGAAAGAATGAGGGGAAAAGAATGACAGAAGAACAACTCTTAGAATATGGAATACAGCAATTTGAAAATACGCAATACGATGCAGCTTTAGAAGCTTTTGTTTTGTTATATATGAAGGGGTATGAGCAGGAAAACATATTAGAAAACATTTATGCGTGTTATGTAGAGGGGAATGAGGCGCAATTTCGCGCAGCCTATGAAAAAAGTAGTATTTACAAAGACATTTCCTATGAAGAGTGTACGTTGGATTTTGTGCCATATAAAGAAGGCGAATATTATATCTATGATAAATTAGTGAAAAAGTTTTTGGGGATTGTGTCTGTGTCGGAGATTGAGCAGGAGGAGGAGCAGAAAAGAAAATTTGATGATATTGTAGTAGAATTTGGATGGGATTGGAGAGAGTATAAAGCTGCGTTGAAATGGACAGAACGTAATAACGTATATGCAATTTGCCATGACAGAAATCGCGCAGTTTCATTTTGTAAAATTCCAGAAATGGAAACATATTTTAGCAAAATAATGGCGTTTGCAGACAGAGAGAATTATCAGAACTATTTTCATACAAATACAGGCGCGTATTTGCCGAGAATCTTTTTGGGAAACAAGGAAGATCAGTTAGAGCTGGTGCGTATATGGGAGAAAGAACATGCCTATCGGCTGACGCCCCAGGGAAGGAATACAGATAATATTGTCTTGTCAATTGGCATACCGACACATGACCGTGGAAATTTAGCCTTACAAAAAGTGATTGATTTGTTGGGAATGTGTTACGATGCAGAAATCGAGATTATGGTATCTAAAAATGGGACTACTTTGTATCAGGAGGAGTACCGTAAACTGGGAGAAATTTCCGATGCAAGGCTCAGTTATGTGGATCATAATAAGGAATTAACGGCAGAAATTTCATGGATAAAGACGGTTGAATTGTCGAAAGGTCGGTTTGTGTTATTGGTAAGTGATGAGGATAATGTAATAATAGAGGCGTTGGATCATTATCTGGCAGTGCTTTCACAAAATCCGGAATTAGTTTTTGTCCGTGCAAAAACGGCGCTTCAGTACCGTTTTATAGAGACAAAGGAATGTAAAAAAGGTTTGGAAGCGTTTTCAGAGGTTTTTCTCCATAATAATTATTTGTCTGGCGCAATTATGAGACGGAAGGTTTTCGAGCAGCTTCCGTTTGAAAAACTCAGAGAAACATCAGCAGAAAATCCCTATTATATTTCTTATACGCATGAATGGTGGTTTACCTTAATGAGTTTTGAAGGGGATTGCCGTCTCGATGGCGAATGTCTTATTTTGGAAGGAGATTCTGTACGGGAGAAGCAGGGCGAGCAATATAAGGAATGCGGAGAAGATGATCTGTCAAATGGTTATGACACAGAAGGCGGTCTGCATGTCTACGCTACTTATGAGAGCAGGTTAAAACAATTTAAAGGATATATAGAATTTATTCATTATATAGAGGATAAAGGCGGGATAGAGCTGGCAAGAATGGGGGTTGCCCTTGCAATTTGTAAAACGCTTGCCCTGATTAAATTGGCATATTTTGGTTTCGATTATAAACGGAATGAGATTGTAGGTGTTTTGGATCAATATAGCAGACTTTGCATAGCGGCAGTCGATGAGTTTCCTTTTTCTACGGCACAGAAGGAAGAGTTGCTGCAAATGATGTTGGATCAGATTAGATATGAACAATGGAATGTTTGATTTTATTTAGAAATCATGTTATAACAATTGCTAAAGGAATGCTATTATATTGAAAGCAGAGGTATTTTTATGAAAGTGATTATATTAGCAGGCGGTCTGCCAAGTACATTGATTGAAGAAGATGAAAAAATGCCGAAGCCGATGGCAGAAATTGGCGGCAGGCCAATACTTTGGCACATTATGAAGCAGTATGCCTATTATGGATATAATGATTTTATTATTTGTACAGGATATAAAGGTGATGTAATAAAAGAGTATTTTATTAATTTTTACATATATCAATCAGATATTACAGTGGACTTACAGACGAATGAGGTAGAAGTTCATAGGAAGCAGACAGAAGATTGGAGAGTATCTATTGTTGATACAGGAAGAGAGACACCTATAATAGAGCGTTTATATATGATGCGTGAGTATATCGGACAAAAAGCTGCCTTAGTTTCGTATGGTGACTGTTTGTCAGATATAGATCTGGGCACTATGGTAGAAATGCATAAGAAGTGTGATAAGATTGCTACTTTTGCTGTGGCGCATCCGACAGGAAGGAATGAAGTTTTATCTGTGGATGCATATGGGAATTATTGTGGTTCTGATAAATATGGGATAAAAGGGGAAGCGTGGGTAAATGCATGTAACATGATATTAGAGCCGGAAGCTTTTTCTCATATTGGACTTGCGCTTCAACAGTCATTGCCAATGACACTGATAGATTGTCTGGATCAGCAAAAAGGAATTCAATTGTATCGCCATAAAGGTTTTTGGTCTCCGGTAGAAACAGTCAGGGATAAAACATGGTTGGAAGGATTATGGACGACTGGACAAGCGCCGTGGAAAGTTTGGAAGGATTAAATAATTATATGATTCGAGGGGGGATGGAATATAGTGGGAATATTAGAATTTTATAAAAATAAAATTATTTTAGTCACCGGACACACAGGCTTTAAGGGAAGCTGGCTTAGTACAATGCTTCAAATAGCAGGTGCAAAAGTGGTGGGTTATGCATTAAAGCCGGAAGAGGAATCATTATATGCTTTATCGAAAGCAGGTCAGCAGATGCAGTCCATCGAAGGTGATATTCGGGATTTTCAACACCTGCAATCAGTTTTTCAGGAATATCAGCCGGAACTTGTGTTTCATCTGGCAGCTCAGCCTATTGTACGGACAAGTTATGAGCAGCCAGTCTACACATATGAGACGAACGTGATGGGAACGGTGAATCTGTTGGAATGTGTCAGGACGACGCCAAGCGTAACGTCTGTTTTAAATGTGACAACGGATAAAGTATATGAGAACAGAGAGTGGGCGTGGGGATACCGTGAAACAGACCCATTGGACGGATACGATCCCTATTCGAACAGCAAATCCTGTTCCGAGTTAGTGACGCACAGTTACAAGAAATCATTTTTTGATGCGATGGGAATCGCAGTTTCTACGGCACGGGCAGGGAATGTAATCGGCGGCGGTGATTTTGCAAAAGACAGGATTATTCCAGATTGTATACGCGCAGCGATGGAAGAGAAAGAAATCGTGATACGGAATCCGTATTCGATTCGCCCATTTCAGCATGTATTAGAACCGTTGTGCGCATATCTAATGATAATGGAACAGCAGACATTGTCATTAGAAAAGCAAGGCTACTATAATGTAGGACCAGAGGAAAGCGACTGCATTACGGTAGGCGGATTGGCGGATTTGTTTTGTGAGGAATGGAAAGAAGGGGCTTCATGGAAAAATATTTGTGACGAAGGCCCTCACGAAGCCGCATTTCTGAAATTGGATTGTTCTTTTATAAAGAATAAAATTGGGTGGAAACCTCACTGGGATATTCAAAAGGCAGTGGAAAAAACTGTGGAATGGACGAAAGTATATCAGGCGCATGGAGACATCAGAGCCTGTATGGAAAACCAGATTAATGAATTTTACAAAGAAAGAGTAAAGCTATGAAAGTAGTTATTTTAGCAGGCGGCAAAGGGACAAGAATTAGCGAAGAATCAAGGCTGCGTCCAAAACCTATGGTAGAAATCGGTGGAAAACCTATTTTATGGCATATCATGCGACAATATGCTTCTTATGGATTTCAGGAATTTGTCATATGCTGCGGTTATAAGGGACATATGATAAAGGAGTATTTTGTCAATTATTACCAGAATAACAGCCATATAGAAATTTCCCTGAAAAACCAGAAAGCGCAGGTGTTAGCGAAAAACAGTGAACCGTGGAAAGTGACATTAGTAGATACGGGGCTCGCAACACTGACAGCGGGCAGAATTTTAAAAGTACGGGATTATATTGGAGAAGAACCGTTTTTCCTGACGTATGGAGATGGTGTTTCTGATGTTTCCATTCCGAAACTGCTTCAGTTTCATAAAGAGCAGAAAAAAACTGTAACAATTTCCACTACACAGCCGGAAGGAAGGTTCGGGGCGCTGCAGTTAGATGATACGAAAACTCAGATTCTGGGTTTTAAAGAGAAGGCAAGAGCAGATCAGGCATGGGTCAACATTGGGTTTATGGTGATGGAACCTTCTGTGTTTTCGTATCTTGGCGACGGGAGTACTATGTTGGAAACAATACCATTTGAACATCTTGCTGAGGATGGGCAGATGGCTGCTTATAAACATTATGGTTTCTGGTCGCCAATGGATAATATCCATGACAGGGAATATTTGGAGAAACTTTGGAATGAAGGCAGGGCGCCTTGGAGAGTGGAAGAGAAAGGATAAAATTATGATGTTTGAACATAAAACAGAAGAGCAGGCAAGAGAAGAAATACTTTCCATGGTAGAAGAGTATTACAGAATATTTCACCAGAAAAAGAAAACGTATCAGGAGGGTGACAGGATTCCGTATGCTTCCCGTATTTATGATGAAAAGGAAATGCAAAATTTAATAGACAGTGCATTGGAATTTTGGCTGACTTCAGGCCGTTATACAGAACAGTTTGAAAAGGAGCTGGCAGAATATATCGGTGTGAAATACTGCTCGCTTGTAAATTCCGGTTCTTCTGCAAATCTAATCGCATTTATGGCATTGACTTCTCCATTGTTAAATGAACGGCGTGTTTGCCGCGGAGATGAAATTATAACCGTAGCGGCAGGCTTTCCAACAACTGTGACGCCATATCTGCAATATGGAGCAGTTCCTGTTTTTCTGGATTTGACGATTCCGCAGTATAATATAGATGTAAGTCAGTTAGAGAAGGCGTTGTCTGAGAAAACAAAAGCTGTGATGATTGCGCATACGCTGGGAAATCCGTTTGACTTAAAAACAGTAAAAGCATTTTGTGAAACACATCAGTTGTGGCTGATTGAAGACAACTGTGATGCATTAGGCAGCGAATACTGCATGGATGGAGTTTGGAAAAAAACAGGCAGCATTGGGGATATAGGAACGAGCAGCTTTTATCCGCCTCATCATATGACAATGGGAGAAGGCGGAGCAGTATATACAGACAATCCGCTTCTGCATAAAATTATCCGTTCTATGCGTGACTGGGGACGGGACTGCATGTGTCCGTCAGGACAAGACAATTTATGCGGACACCGTTTTGATAAACAGTATGGAGAATTGCCATTGGGATATGACCATAAATATGTGTATTCCCATTTTGGATACAATTTAAAAGCGACCGATATGCAGGCGGCAGTCGGTTGCGCACAGCTTAAAAAACTGCCGGATTTTGTCACACGTCGGAGAGAGAATTTTAAGCGTTTAAAAGAACAATTATCCGGTTTAGAGGATAAGCTGGTTTTACCGGAAGCATGTCCGAATTCGAATCCATCCTGGTTTGGATTTTTAATTACCTGCAAAGAAGGTGTAGATAAAAATCAGGTAGTTTCTTATCTTGAAGAACATGGAGTGCAGACCAGAATGTTGTTTTCAGGTAATCTGACAAAACAGCCATGTTTTGACGAAATGCGGCAGACAGGGGAAGGCTACCGAATTGCGGATACACTTGTCAGGACAGATGATATTATGGAAAATAGTTTTTGGGTCGGTGTTTACCCGGGAATGACAGATGAGATGATAGATACTATGGCGAAACTAATAAAAAAATCGTTATAATCGTGAAGCGATAGGAATTCCAGCATATTTACTTGTCAAGACAGGTCATTCGTTATATGATAAACAAATCAACAGATGGTAAAACGAATATTTTGGAGGGGCTTATGGCGCGTACTGTTGGAATTGGGATTCAGGATTTTGAATGGCTGATAACAGAAAATATTTTTTATGTAGATAAGACGGATTTTATACGGGAATGGTGGGAGAGCAAGGATGCAGTAACACTCATTGCCCGTCCCCGCCGTTTTGGAAAGACCTTGAACTTAAGTATGCTGAATCGTTTTTTTTCGAACCGGTTTGCCGGAAAGGGAGATCTTTTTGAGGGACTTTCTATTTGGGAACATGAAGAATATAGAAATCTTCAGGGAACGTATCCAGTGATAAATCTTTCTTTTGCGGCCGTGAAAGAAACGTCTTTTGAAACGGCAATCCAGAAGATTTGTCAGTTAATTATAAATTTATATTCGGATTATGAGTTTTTACTGGAAAGCGATACACTTACTTTGGCAGATAAAGTATATATGCGAAGGATAATTGAGGGTATGACGGAAGTAGATGCAACACTTTCTATACTTCAGTTATCTAAATTTCTGTACCAATACTATGGGAAAAAGGCGATTATTTTGCTGGACGAATATGATACGCCTATGCAGGAGGCTTATGTGCATGGGTTTTGGGAGAAAATTGTAGCATTTACAAGAAGTTTGTTCAATTCTGCATTTAAGACAAATCCATGGTTAGAACGTGCAGTGATGACGGGAATCACAAGAGTGAGTAAGGAATCGATTTTCTCAGATTTGAACAATTTGGAAGTAGTGACAACTACTTCAAATAAATATGCAACGTCTTTTGGGTTTACGGAAGAAGAGGTTTTTACAGCATTGGACGAATGTGGTTTAAGCGAGGAAAAAGAACAGGTTAAGAAATGGTATGACGGATTTGTTTTTGGAAAATATAAAGATATTTATAATCCATGGTCGATTATAAATTTCCTCGATAAGAAAAAATATGGTACTTACTGGGCAAATACCAGTGCAAATGGTCTAGTCAGTAAGCTGATTAGAGAGGGAAATAGTCAAATTAAAACATCGTTTGAACAACTGCTTCGTGGAGAACATTTGTGGTGTGCGATTGATGAGCAAATTGTATATAGTCAGTTAGACGGTAATGAAGCGGCGATTTGGAGCCTGCTTTTGGCGAGCGGTTATTTGAAAGCGTTGGATTATGAACAGGAAGATTTGGTAGAAGATGGTGCAGAAGTAAACTATGAGCTGGCTTTGACAAACTATGAAGTGAAACGTATGTTTTATAGCATGGTGCGTGGGTGGTTTCAAAATACAGGCGGAGCGTATAATGATTTTATTAAAGCGCTTTTGCTGGGAGATAAAAAAGCAATGAATGTCTACATGAACCGTGTGGCATCGAGGGTTTTCAGTTATTTTGACACTGGAAAACAACCTTCCGCACAAGAGCCGGAACGTTTTTACCATGGATTTGCGCTTGGGCTTATGGTTGAACTTTCAGACCGGTATGTAATTACTTCGAATAGAGAAAGTGGTTTCGGCAGATATGATGTTGTGATAGAACCTAAAAATTTCAAAGAAAATGAAGCATTTATTTTGGAATTTAAGGTGCATGATCCAGAGGATGAGCAGTCTTTGAAAGATACTGTACAGGCAGCATTAGAACAAATAAAGCAGAAAAAATACAGTGAAAGCCTGCTTGCAAAAGGTATTCCAGAGGAACGCATTAAAAAATATGGTTTTGCATTCGAAGGGAAAACAGTTTTAATTGGGTCATAATGGAGGAATATACAGTCATGGAGGACATTATTCTGGTAGGCGCAGGCGGCTGTATGCGGGAGCTTGTATGGCAGATACAGATGCTGAATGAAGAAAAAGATGCATGGAAGATACGTGGGTTTGTGGATCATGAAAAGCCTTTGGAGAAAAACGGCATAACAGTTGGCGGACAGCAGCTTTCCTATCTGGGAAATGATGACTTTCTGTTGCAGCAGAGTAGTGATACAAATGTGGCGGTGTGTGTTGGGACGCCTTCTCTGCGGAAAAAGATTGTGGAAAAACTGCAAAAGAATCCGCATATCCAATTTCCGAATCTAATTTTAGGAAATACGAAACTCTGTAAAGACGTCAGAATGGGAAAAGGCTGTATTATCAGTATGGATACACAAATTTCGACAAATGTTACAATTGGAGATTTCGTGTTTATCAATATTGGAAGTGGAATTTGCCACGATGGGCGGATTGGAAATTATGTGACATTAAGTCCGGATGTGCGTCTGGCAGGAAATGTGACGATTGAGGAAGGCTGTGAAGTTGGATTGGGAACGAAAGTCATACAGGGGATTCACATAGGAAAAAATACAGTTGCCGGAGCAGGCAGCGTTATTGTTTCGGATATTGCAGGGGACAGTGTTATAGCGGGTGTTCCAGCGAAGGAGTTAAAGAAAAAGAAATGAGCATACAAATTATTGCAGAAGCAGGCGTAAATCATAATGGCAGTATGGATTTGGCAAAACAGATGGTAAAAGCTGCAAAGGAAGCGGGGGCGGACTATGTCAAATTCCAGACGTTTATACCGGAAAAATTAGTTTCAAGGTATGCAAAAAAAGCAGAGTATCAGAAAGAAACGACGGGAGAGACAGAAAATCAATTACAAATGCTGCAAAAACTTGCTTTGACAGAGCAGGATTTTTTACATTTAAAAAAATATTGCGAAGAACTTCGGATAGGCTTTCTTTCAACGCCGTTTGATTTAGACAGCATAGATTTTTTGGATAAGCTGGATATGGATTTTTGGAAACTGCCGTCGGGAGAAGTGACAAATTATCCGTACCTTGAAAAAATAGGAAAGACTAAGAAAAAAGTAGTAATGTCTACCGGCATGTGCAATATGCAGGAGATACGGGAGGCGGTGGCCGTTTTAGAAGAAAATGGAGCAACGGACATTACACTGCTGCACTGCAATACAGAATATCCAACACCTTTTTCAGATGTAAATTTATTGGCAATGCATCATATGAGCAAAGAACTTCATAAGCCGGTCGGATATTCGGATCATACAATTGGGATTGAAATTCCAATTGCAGCAGCAGCGCTTGGCGCAACGGTGATTGAAAAGCATTTTACATTAGATAAAACAATGGAAGGGCCAGATCACAGGGCAAGTCTTAATCCCACAGAATTAAAGCAGATGATTACTGCTGTCCGCAATATTGAGCTTGGCATGGGAGACGGTATGAAGCGGCGTACAGCCTCAGAGGAAAAAAACTGTATAGCAGCAAGAAAAAGCCTTGTAGCAAAAACGTTTATCCCCAAAGGAGAACTTTTTACGGTGGATAACCTTACGGCAAAAAGGCCGGGCGGTGGAAAAAGCCCTATGAAATGGAAAGAGATTCTGGGAACAAGGGCAGAAAAAGACTATGAGATGGATGAATTGATATGAAAAAGATTGCAGTTGTAACAGCGACGCGGGCAGAATATGGGATATTACGCCCTTTGATTTTTCGATTAAAAAAAGAAAACAATTTTCAAGTATTATTGTATGTGACGGGGACGCATTTTTCTCAGCAGTATGGAAACACTCAGACAGAGATTGTGAAAGATGGTTTGCAGATAGACAGAAAAATTCAGATTTTGGAAGATGGGAATACACCATATGATATTTCTCTTACAATGGCAAATGCGCTTCGGGGATTTGCCAGGGCATTTCGAGATGACAAACCAGATTTATTGATTGTGCTGGGTGACCGGACAGAGCTGCTTGGGATTTGCAGCGCAGCGCTGAATGAAAGAATTCCGATTGCACATCTGCATGGAGGAGAGCTGACGGAAGGGGCGGTAGACGATTGTGTGCGTCACGCAGTGACAAAGATGAGCCATCTTCATTTTCCAGCGGCAGAAATCTATCGGCAGCGTATTATTCAAATGGGCGAATCGCCAGACAGGGTTATCAATGTCGGTGCGCTTGGAGTAGAAAATATTTTAAATGCGCCATTGTTAAGTTATGAGCAGCTTTGTGAAGAAGTTGGAATTCCTTTGAATCATAAATATGTAGTAGTTACATTTCATCCGGTTACGTTAGAATTGGAAGAAGCGGAATGTCAGGTGCAGACTTTCATAGACGCCATGATGGAAGAAAGCCAATATTTTTATCTAATTACAAAAGCGAATGCAGATGCCGGAGGATGGAAGGTCAATGAAATGTTAGAGCAGTTTGCCAGCCGGACATCGGGAGTCAGGCTTACGGCGTCGCTTGGAATGGTTCGTTATCTGAGCGCTGTAAAATACTGTGAATTTGTATTGGGGAACTCGTCCAGCGGTATTATTGAAGCGCCTGCGTTTGGAACGCCAACGGTAAATATTGGGAACCGTCAAAAAGGGCGGCTGATGGCAGAAACGATTATTTCCTGTGAAAATTCCAAAGAAGAAATAATAACAGCCATGCAAAAGGCAGCCCAAACAGAACATAGAGCATCCACAGTTTATGGAAGCGGAAATACATCAGAGAAGATTACAGAAGCAGTGAAAGATTTTTTGGAATATAACGACAACAACCTTAAGAAGCAGTTTTACGATATAGAAAGAAGCAGATGATTTGGAGAAGAAAATGGGAAATATAGCAATTATTCCAGCAAGAAGCGGTTCTAAAGGATTAAAAGACAAGAATATCAAAGAACTGAACGGTAAGCCAATGATAGCATATACCATAGAAGCCGCATTGCAGTCAAAATTGTTTGACTGCGTTCATGTTTCTACGGATAGTACATTGTATGCAGATATTGCAGAGACATATGGAGCGGAAGTTCCATTTTTGCGTGATAAGGCATTGGCAGGGTCAGAGGTTAGTACATGGGATGCCCTTCGATATGTGATTCAAAAATACAAAGAAGCTGGGCGTGAGTTTTCACTTGTAACTTTGCTGCAGCCGACTTCTCCTTTGCGGGACGCGAGTGATATTTGCGGGGCATTTCTGGTTTTTCAGGAAAAAGATGCCGATGCAGTTGTAAGTGTGTGTCAGTTGGAACATTCTATACAGATATGCAATATGCTTGGGGAAAATGATTCTATGTATCAGTTTATTGACAGTAATAAGATTGGAGCAAGACAGAAAAATGCTGTTTATTATAGAATTAATGGGGCAATCTATATTCAAAAAACGCATATGCTGATGGAGAAAGAAAATCTGTATAATAAAAAATCGTATGCCTATATTATGAGCAGGGAACATTCTGTGGATGTTGATGATTTATTGGATTTTAAGATGGCAGAGTTTTTGATGAAGGAAAATATATAAGAGAATTTGCTAAACAAGCCGATATAGATGATATACAGAAAAGATATAGAAACAGACATATCATGGATGATATGTAGAAAACATGGAGGTTGTTTATATGAAAGCGGAAGGATTCACATCATTTTTGATTTCCCCAGACAATACTGTTGTAGAAGCGATGCAGAGGATAGACAGTAATGCCAGGGGAATTTTATTTGCAGCAGACGAAAACTGTAAATTAATGGGTGTGCTTACAGATGGCGATATACGCAGATGGCTGATTCGGACAGGGGAATTGCATGCTGCAGTAGAGCAGGTAATGAACCATTCTCCAAAAGTGATAAACCCAAAGGAAATCGCCGCCTCTAAAGAATATATGGAAAAACTGGTGATAACTGCGCTGCCTGTGGTAGATGAGGCGGGTGTGATTGTTGATATTATTTTTCGAGAATCAAAAGATGGTATTTTTTTAAAGCCGAAACAGGGGTTAGAACAGGTGTCGGTAGTAATTATGGCTGGCGGAAAAGGAACCAGACTTTATCCATTTACGAAAATCCTTCCGAAGCCACTTATACCAATTGGGGACATTCCAATCATGGAACGCATTATCAATAAATTTTGTGAGTTTGACATAAAGGATTTTTATGTGACGGTAAATTACAGGAAAAATATGATTAAATCGTATTTTTCAGAAAACAGTGAATCGTATCATATCCATTATGTAGAAGAAGAGAAGCCGCTTGGAACGGCAGGAAGCCTTGGGCTGATTCAGACAAAATTTGACAGACCGTTTCTTATTACAAACTGTGATGTTTTGATACATGCGGATTATAGTGACATTTATCGCTATCATAAAGAATCCGGAAACGAACTTACGATAGTAACGGCGTTGAAAAATATAGTAGTACCATATGGCGTGATACACTCAAAAGAAAACGGCGGCGTGGAAACAATTGAGGAGAAACCCAAGCTTTCTTATTTTGTCAATACGGGAATGTATATTTTAAATCCCGAAATACAGAAGGAGATACCAAAAGATACATTTTTTCATATGACTGATTTAGCGGACAAGCTTTTGAAAGAAAACCGGAAAGTAGGAATGTATCCAATCAGTGAGGATTCTTTTTTGGATATGGGTGAGTTTGAAGAAATGCGGCGTATGGAAGAAAAATTAAATATGAAGTCAGAATAGAAAAGACAAGGAGGCAGCAGTATGAAAAAAGTACTTGTAACAGGGGCGGACGGATTTATCGGGAGTCATTTGACAGAAAGCCTTATAGAAAAAGGATACAAGGTAAAAGCATTTGTATATTATAATTCATTTAACAATTGGGGCTGGCTGGATACGATTCCAAAAGAGAAGTTAGAGCAGATTGAGATTTTTTCTGGCGATATTAGAGATCCAAATGG
Organism: uncultured Lachnospiraceae bacterium; assembly: GCA_910586355.1. Classification (GTDB taxonomy): domain Bacteria; phylum Bacillota; class Clostridia; order Lachnospirales; family Lachnospiraceae; genus Roseburia_B. The sequence continues at coordinate 55,494 of CAJUHJ010000005.1, read as the reverse complement.
GGTAAGGGAAGCGATGAAAGATGTAGATATGGTATTCCATCTGGCAGCATTGATTGCGATTCCGTTTAGTTATCATTCGCCGGATTCTTATGTGGATACAAACATCAAAGGAACATTGAATGTGCTTCAGGCAGCAAGAGATTTGAATACAGAACGGGTATTGATTACTTCTACTTCAGAAGTATATGGTACGGCACAGTATGTTCCAATTGATGAAAAACACCCTTATCAGGGGCAGTCGCCGTATTCTGCTACAAAAATCGGCGCGGATCGCCTTGCAGAGAGCTTCTACCGTAGTTTTAAACTTCCGGTATCGATTGTTCGGCCGTTTAATACGTTTGGCCCAAGACAGTCGGCAAGGGCAGTGATTCCGACGATTATTACACAGCTTTTAGCAGGGAAAGATGAAATAAAACTTGGTTCATTGAGTCCGACGAGGGATTTTAACTATGTCAAAGATACAGCGGCTGGGTTTATTGCGATTGCAGAATCTGAAAAAACAATTGGCGAGGAGATTAATATTGCTACGCAGCAGGAAATTTCAATTGGAGATTTGGCAAAAGAGATTATTTCCCAGATAAATCCTTCTGCAAAGATTATCTGTGATGAACAGAGGCTTCGTCCAGAGAAAAGTGAGGTAAACCGTCTGCTTGGCGCAAACGCAAAGATAAAAGAATTGACGGACTGGCAACAGCAGTATACATTTGAGCAGGGAATTGCAGAAACGATAGAATGGCTTCGTCAAAATATGGATTCCTATAAGACGGATATTTACAATGTGTAAAGGAAAGGGAGATGTTTTATGAGCCGTTTCATACCGTTATCCATACCAAATTTTGAGGGAAATGAAAAAAAATATGTTTTAGATGCAGTGGAACAGGGCTGGGTTTCTACTGGAGGAGCTTATATTACGCGATTGGAGAAGCAGATTGCAGAATATCTGCATACAGAAAATGTTGCTGCATGCCAGAGCGGTACAGGTGGAATTCATCTTGCATTAATAGAATGTGGAGTTATGCCAGACGATATTGTACTTGTGCCTGCATTGACATTTATTGCAGCAGTAAATCCTGTGCGGTATCAGTTCGCGGAACCTGTGTTTATGGATTGTGACAATAGCCTTTGTATGGATCCTGTGAAACTGCGGCGTTTTTGTGAAGAGGAATGTATTGTTCAAAATGATTCTTTGATTGAGAAGCGCGGCGGCCAGAAAGTAAAAGCCATCATTGTAGTTCATGTATTTGGCAATCTTGCCGATATGGAAGCGATTATGGACATTGCAGAAGAATATCATTTGAAGGTAATTGAAGATGCAACAGAAGCATTGGGCAGCAAATATACAGAAGGGCGCTATGCCGGACAGTATGCGGGGACAATCGGAGATTTCGGATCATTTTCTTTTAATGGCAATAAGATTATTACAACAGGCGGCGGCGGGGCAGTAACAGGAAGAGATGCGGCTGCGGTGGATCATATGCGCTATTTGTCCACACAGGCAAAAGACGATCCACATTTTTATATTCACCATGAAGTTGGGTTTAATTACCGTATGACAAATCTTCAGGCGGCGCTTGGCGTTGCGCAGATGGAGGAATTGGAAGAATTTATCAGCAGAAAACATAAAAATTATGATTTGTACAAAGAATTGTTCCATGGTTTTTCATATGGAAAACTGCTGGAATTTCGAGAAGGCACATATTCCAATCAATGGTTTTATGCATTGGAACTAAAAATGGATTTGCTGAAATGTTCCCTGCGGGATTTGATTTCTAAATTAGAACAACATGGAGTGCAAACTAGAGCGATTTGGGGATTGATTCACAGGCAGAAGCCGTATCACGAATTTTTGGCATATGAGGTAGAACGGGCGGCATATTATAGTGAATGTATTTTAAATCTTCCATGCAGTACACAGATGACAGAAGAAGATGTCCGATATGCAGCAGAAACAATACAAAATATGATAGAATCATACAGATAAAACAATTAGAATCAGGGAGGATTTATTATGTCAGAGAACAGAGAAGAGCAGAAAGAGGCGTTGGAGGTTTTATTGGAATTCAATGACCGTCTGGTAAGGAATATGAAAATAATTGTAAAAGAATTGACCGATGAAAGAATGGAAGATACGGACAAATTCTTAGATGGAATTGTTCAGGCTTTGAATTGGGAAATTCAGGTCGTAAATGGAACAATGGATTTGCTGAATGAAGGCAGGATACGTATTGATAAGGGAGATTTTAATGAAAAGATTCAAGCGCTTAGTAGTGCGATTGCAGCGAAAGAAGACGCGCTAATGGCGGAGAAGTTTTCAGAGGTAATTCCGATATTTGAATCACTTGGAATGGCGGCAAAAGAGGTCGTTTCTTAATTTGGTTTGATTTTGCATATATACTGTATGACGTATTTTATTTATATTTTCGTATAAATAAAATACGTTTTTTTATCCTTATAGAGAAAATATTTCTGAAAATATAAGAATACGAAGCATAATTTTCTTAATAATTAAAATAAACACTACAATTTACCATATATGGAAGTAGATAGTTGGACAAAAATAGTACAATTATGCTAAAAAAATATATTGAATACGAAAGGATAATGCAGTATGAAAGAACAAATGATTGTGTCTGAAAGAATTAAGTACTTGTGCCAACAGGAAGGGATTTCCTATTATGAATTATCTTACAAAGCAGCTGTTCCAATTACAACATTGATGCACATTATAAATTGTTCCACAAAAAATCCTGGAATATTTACAATTATTAAAGTGTGCAATGGATTAAATGTTACGATTCAGGAATTTTTTAATTCGAAGGAGTTTATTGATATTGAATATGAACCAGAGTGAGTGTTGGAAAAATGAACAAAAATCTTTGGTCAGTGTCGGAAAGGAGGATGATACGAGCAGTATTTGACATATACGATAACGTATGATAAGCTAATCATAGTTTAAATTTTATTATTATCTTCAGGGCAGGGTGACTTAGAAAATATAAGAATTCCCTACCGGTGGTACAGCCCACGAGCCGAAAGGCATGATTCGGTGACTTCTTACAGACAAGGACAGTTTGATAAGCAAGAATTCCGAAGCCGACAGTATAGTCTGGATGAAAGAAGATGCAGTATGGTATCCTATGCGCGTGATAGTATAGCAGGCTCTGAGATAATTTTTATTTCAGAGCCTTTTTAGAGTACTCTGTGAAAGGAAGTGAATTTATGAATGCTGAAGATTATATGAGACTGGCAATCGAAGAGGCGAAAAAGGGAGAAGGGTTTACGAATCCAAATCCTATGGTTGGAGCAGTTATTGTAAAAGATGGACATATTATTTGTAAAGATTATCATCATAAATATGGAGACTTCCATGCAGAGAGGAATGCCATTTTAAACTGCAAAGAATCTGTGGCAGGCGCAGAGATGTATGTGACGTTAGAGCCGTGCTGCCATTATGGAAAGACGCCGCCCTGTACGGAAATTATTATAGAAAGCGGTATACGTAAGGTGTATGTCGGCTCTATGGATTTCAATCCTCTGGTTGCAGGGAAAGGTGTGGAACAATTAAAGAAGCATGGAATTGAAGTGGCGACGGGGATTTGTGAACAAGAATGTGTTTCTTTGAATAAAATATTTTTTCATTATATAAAATACAAAACACCTTATGTTGTAATGAAATATGCGATGACAGCAGACGGCAAAATTGCGACGAGGACAGGGGCGTCAAAATGGATAACGGGGGAGGCGGCAAGGGAGCGGGTGCAGAGAAGCCGTCATAAATATATGGGCATTATGGCAGGCGTTGGTACCGTGATCTCCGATAATCCCAGATTGACCTGCAGATTAGAAGGGACAAAGAATCCGGTTCGGATAATATGTGATACACATTTGAGAACACCGATTTCTTCAGAAGTTGTTGCAACAGCATATGAGGTACCTACAATTTTAGCGACAGCAGAAAATAATTTAGAAAAAATAGAACCTTATCAAAAAATGGGCTGCCAGATACTCTCAATACCATTAGAAGAAGGGAAACTGGATTTGAAAATTCTCATGCAAAAGCTGGGAGAAAAGGGGATTGATAGTATTTTATTAGAAGGCGGGGGCAACCTAAATTACAGCGCATTAAAAAGTGGAATTGTAAATGCAGTGGAAATGTACATTGCGCCAAAACTATTTGGAGGAGCACAGGCAAAAACACCAGTAGAAGGTTTTGGCGTAGAATTGCCAGAGGATTCGTTTGGACTGCACAGTCCAAAGATACAGCAGATTGGAGCAGACCTTTTCGTTGAATGGGAGGTGACGTCATGTTCACGGGAATTATAGAAGAAGTCGGAAGAGTACAGCGGATGGAATCTGATAAAATCCATATTCAGGCAAAAACCGTCCTCGAAGGTACGAAAATTGGAGACAGCATTGCTGTCAATGGCGTGTGCCTGACCGTGATAAATTTAGCGGCAGCTTCTTTTACAGCAGACGTTATGCCGGAGACATTAAACAGGAGTTCTTTGGGTAAGCTGAAAACGGGGAGCAGTGTAAATTTAGAGCGCGCCATGGCAGCAGACGGAAGGTTTGGGGGACACATTGTTTCGGGCCATATCGATGGGACGGGAATGATTCAAAAAATAACAAAAGATGGAAATGCCATCCGTTACCGGATTACGGCATCTAAACCTGTTATGCGCGGTATTGTGGAGAAGGGTTCCATTGCAATAGATGGAATCAGCCTTACGGTTGCCGAGGCAAATAAAGACTGGTTTGAAGTGTCGATTATTCCCCATACAATGAGTGAAACGATTTTAGAAGGAAAGCGTGTGGGAGAAATGATAAATCTGGAAAATGATATAATAGGAAAATATGTAGAACGGCTTTTGTCATTTGAAGAGGAAGAAGAAAAAAAACAGTCCTCACTGACAAAAGAATTTTTGCTTCGCGCAGGATTTTAGGAGGGAATAATATGCGGGTATTTTGTTCGGTAGAAGAAGCGTTAGAAGATTTAAAACAGGGAAAAATTATACTTGTAACAGACGATGAGGACAGGGAAAATGAAGGCGATTTTATTTGTGCGGCAGAATTTGCGACGACAGAAAATGTCAATTTTATGGCGGTGCATGGAAAAGGGCTGATTTGTATGCCAATGGGAAAAACGCTGGTTGAAAAATTAAAGCTGCCGCAGATGGTATCTAACAATACGGATAACCATGAGACGGCATTTACAGTTTCGATTGACGCAGCAGAGACGACGACGGGGATTTCCGCTGAAGAACGCGGGATTACAGCCAGAAAATGTGTGGATGAACATGCAGAACCGGAAGATTTCCGCAGACCCGGACATATGTTTCCGCTTCTGGCAAAAAAGAATGGGGTGCTGGAACGGAATGGACACACAGAAGCAACGGTTGATCTTATGCGTCTTGCAGGATTAAAAGAATGTGGTTTATGCTGTGAAATTATGCGGGATGATGGAACCATGATGCGGACGCCGGAGCTTATCGAACTCGCCGGAAAATTTCAGATAAAAATGATTACGATTCAAGCGCTTCAGGAGTATCGGAAAGTGCATGAAAAGCTGGTGGAAGAAGTTGCAGTTACGAAAATGCCAACGCAGTATGGAGAATTTATTGCGCATGGATATGTCAATCGATTAAATGGAGAGCATCATGTGGCGCTGGTAAAAGGAGATATTGGGGATGGAGAGCATCTGTTGTGCCGCGTGCATTCGGAGTGTCTGACGGGAGATGCCTTTGGATCAATGAAATGTGACTGCGGACAGCAGCTTTCCTCTGCTATGCAGCAAATTGACAAAGAGGGTAGAGGGATTCTTTTGTATTTGAGGCAGGAAGGCAGAGGAATAGGTCTGATAAATAAATTAAGGGCATATGAGCTTCAGGATCAGGGCATGGATACGGTTGAAGCGAATCTGGCGCTGGGATTTGAAGAAGATTTGAGGGAGTATTATATTGGAGCGCAGATATTAAGGGATTTAGGGGCAAAGAGCCTTCGGCTTTTGACAAATAATCCCAAAAAGATTGACGGCCTTTCGGAATTTGGGCTGAGTATTGAACGAAGGGTACCGATTCAGATGGAGTTGACGCCGTTTGATGCGTATTATATGCGTACGAAACAAAAGAAGATGGGGCATATGTTGAATTTTTAAATATTTTATATAAAGGAGATTTGAAAGATGAACGTATTGGAAGGGAAAATTGTTGCAAAAGAGATTCGGATTGGGATTGTGGTAGCTCGATTTAATGACTTTATTACTTCTAAGCTTTTAGGGGGAGCATTGGATGGGTTGAAGCGGCATGACGTCGATGAAGATTTGATTGATGTAGCCTGGGTGCCGGGAGCGTTTGAGATTCCGTTGATTGCAAAAGTGATGGTGGATAGTAAAAAATATGACGCAGTGATTTGTCTTGGAGCAGTGATTCGAGGGGCAACTTCGCATTATGATTATGTGTGCAGTGAAGTTTCGAAGGGGATTGCGCAGGTATCATTAAATTCAGGAGTTCCGGTGATGTTTGGGGTGCTGACAACAGATACGATTGAGCAGGCGATTGAGCGTGCGGGAAGTAAGGCAGGCAATAAAGGATTTGAATGTGCGACGGGAGCGATTGAAATGATTAATTTAATGCGTTTAATTTAAAAATAAATGCTGTTATCTTTGGATAAATCTGTTATAATGAAACTATCATTAATTACAGATTGGAGGATTTTACATGAATAAACCAGTATTGGTTGTTATGGCAGCAGGAATGGGAAGCCGGTATGGCGGATTGAAACAGATGGATCCAATGGACGATGCAGGGCATGTGATTTTGGATTTTTCTGTTTATGATGCGATGCTGGCGGGGTTTGAAAAAGTAGTTTTTATCATTAAGAAAGAAAATGAAGCCGTTTTCAAAGAATGTGTCGGTGACAGAATTGCAAAACGTATGCAGGTAGAATATGCGTATCAGGAGCTGACAGCTCTGCCGGACGGGTTTGAGGTTCCAGAAGGAAGGCAAAAACCATTTGGTACGGGACATGCCGTTTTGTGCTGTAAGGATAAAATTGACGGTCCGTTTGCTGTTATTAATGCAGATGATTTTTATGGACGTCATGCGTTCCAGATGATTTATGAATATTTGAGCAAGCCGAAAGAAGAAGGGAAGTATCATTATGTTATGGTCGGGTACATAATGGAGAATACTTTGACGGAAAACGGACATGTGGCAAGGGGCGTTTGCAAAATTGATGAGAACGGACATCTTGTTGAGATTTATGAGCGTACACGTATCGAAAAGAGGGGCAGTGAAACGGCTTATACGGAAGATGACGGAGCCAGCTGGGTGACGATTCCGGAAGGCAGTATTGCTTCTATGAATATGTGGGGCTTTGAAGAAAATTTAATGGGCGAATTGGAAAATCGTTTTCCGGCTTTTTTACAGGAAAATCTTTCAAAAAATCCATTGAAGTGTGAGTTTTTCCTCCCTTCTGCAGTACAGCAATTGATGGAAGAAGACAAGGCGGTGGTTACTGTTTTGAAGTCGGAAGACCGCTGGTATGGCGTGACTTATAAAGAAGATAAAGAAACTGTTATGCAGGCAATTGCAGATTTTAAGGCAAATGGTATTTATCCAAAATATTTATGGGAAGAATAGGGGGAGCGGACAATGGATAAAAAAGAACTGATGAACCAGTTTCAGGCAGAGGGCGAAGTGGTATCTGTGGAGCCGTATGGAAGCGGACATATCAATCATACGTATCTGGCAAACATGAACGACGGCAAGAAATATATTTTGCAGGGGATTAATACTACTATTTTTAAGAATACAGATGAATTGATGGAGAATATCTTAAACGTTACTTCTTATCTGCGAAAAGAAATCGAAAGCATGGGCGGAGATCCGGCAAGGGAGACGCTTACAGTCGTTATGACAAAAGACGGAAAGTCTTATTTTACAGATGAAGACGGCAGCAAGTGGCGTGTGTATGAATTTATCGAAGGAGCGCAGACATTTGATGCAGTGGAAAGTAACGAAGATTTTTATCAGAGCGCTGTGGCATTTGGCAAATTTCAGGCAATGCTTGCAAACTTTCCGGCAGATACGCTGCATGAGACGATTCCGCAGTTCCATGATACGGCAAAGCGTTACAGGGATTTCGAGAAGGCTGTGGAGGCAGATGTAAAAGGGCGTGCTTCAAAGGTTGCGGCAGAAATTGCCTTTGTGCGTGAACACAGTAAAGAAGTATCTGAGCTTCACGATATGCTTGCAAAAGGGGAGCTTCCGCTTCGCGTTACACATAATGATACAAAGTTAAATAACATTATGATTGATTCAGATAGTCATAAAGCAATCTGCGTAATTGATTTGGATACGGTTATGCCGGGGCTTTCTGCACATGATTTTGGAGATGCAATTCGATTTGGCGCAAATACAGCGGCAGAAGATGAACCAGATACGTCAAAAGTTTCCCTGTCTCTGGAATTGTTTGAAATTTATGTCAAAGGATTCTTAGAAGGCTGCGGAGGAAGGCTGACGGAGAATGAAGTAAAAGTTTTGCCTATGGGTGCAAAGATGATGACGTTAGAATGTGGTATGCGTTTCCTTGCAGACTATTTGGAAGGAGATGTTTATTTTAAAATTTCGCGCGAAGATCATAACCTTGACCGCTGCCGGACGCAGTTTGCATTGGTAGCCGATATGGAGAAAAAATGGCGGCAGATGTGCGAATTATGTAAATAGATAAGGCATTTATGTAAGTGGGAGGAAAAGATGAGACTGTTATTTATACGTCATGGAGAGCCGGATTATGAAAGAGATTCCCTGACAAAAAAGGGATTTAAAGAGGCGGAATATCTTGCCGAATATCTTGCCGGTGAGAAAATTGATAAGTGTTTTGTGTCGCCATTGGGCAGGGCAAAAGCAACTGCCGCTCCCACTCTGGAAAAGAAGCAGATGACCGCTGTGGAATGTCAGTGGCTGGAAGAATTTCCAGCAAAGGTCATACGTCCGGATAAAGGTTACAAAATAAACTGTTGGGATTTTCTGCCCGAGGACTGGACAAATGTTAGTGAATATTACGATAAAAACCTTTGGGCGAAAACCAAACTGATGGAAGAAGGAGCCGTATTTTCAAACTATCAGGAAGTGACGCAGTCGTTTGATAAACTTTTAGCAGACAACGGCTATGTCCGAGAGGGCAATCTCTACCGCGTTACGCGGGCAAACCGCGATACGCTTGCATTTTTTTGTCATTTTGCATTGGAATGTGTGCTGCTTAGCCATTTAATCGGTGCGTCTCCAATGGTTTTGTGGCATGGATTCTGCGCGGCTCCTTCTTCTGTGACAACAGTTTTTACGGAAGAACGCAGAGAAGGAAAGGCTTCCTTTCGAATCAGCAGGTTTGGAGATGTCTCGCATCTGTATGTGAAAGAGGAAGAACCTTCGTTTTTTGCGAGGTATTGCGAAACTTTTGACAGTGATGAACTGCATGATTAATTAAGAAACAATAAAAAATCAAGGTATAAAATTCCTTCACTTACAGATACTACTACCACATAGTAGAAAATGTAAATGGAGGAATTTTTCATATGAAAGCAACAGGAATTGTGCGTAGAATAGACGATTTGGGAAGGGTGGTTGTCCCAAAAGAAATCCGTAGGACACTCAGGATAAGAGAAGGAGATCCACTTGAAATTTTTACTGACCGTCAGGGTGAGATTATCTTAAAAAAATATTCGCCAATTGGAGAGCTGGGACAATTTGCCGGGCAGTATGCGGAAAGTCTTTCCCAGACGACAGGGAATTTGGTTTGTATTACCGACAGAGATCATGTAGTTGCGGTGGCTGGAAATGGTAAAAAAGAGTTTGACGGCAAACCGTTAAGTAAACAGATGGAAGGTATTATCGAAAACAGGGCTGATTTTGTCGCAAATAAAGACGACGATTCATTTGTAAAAATTACATTGGATGATACGGGGGAGCAGTGTTCTCAGGCGGTTGCAACGATTATCTGCCAGGGAGACGCAATTGGAGCCGTTGTAATTTCGGATAAAAATGATAAACGGCAGATGGGAGATACGGAACATAAGCTGGCGATTACGGCAGCGGGCTTTTTGGGGAGGCAGATGGAACAATAGAAAAGAGATTGTTTGTTGCTTTATTTTTGTAAAAAGAGTAGAATAGTCAAAAATACTATTTGATAAAGGAGCTTTATGAGCCGTAAAAAGAAAAAGAAAAAATACCGTATGTTTTGGTTTTTTGCAAAACTTCAGTTTGTCTTGATGATTTTTGTAGCTGCCGCTTTAGGATATTATTATTATGGAGGTTATGCCGTACAGGTTCAGAAAATGAAGTCAGAAGCAGTGCAGTTTGTACGCGGGTCGACAGAAGCCACGTTTTGCGTGGCTCAGACCAGCGTAGTCTATGACAAGGACGGAAATACGATTTCTACTTTAAAGGGAGAAAAAGACGTCTATTATCTGCCTTATGAGGAGATTCCCGCAGATGCCTGCGCAGCGATTGTCAGTATAGAAGATAAGAAATTTTATCAGCACAGCGGAATTGATTATAAAGCGATTTTTCGCGCGGTACGGGCGGCAATTGAAAATGGGGAAGTGACGCAGGGCGGAAGTACCATCACTCAGCAGCTTGCGAGGACAATTTTTCTGACGCAGGACAGGACCTGGCAGAGAAAAGTTGAAGAAATGTTTATTGCAACGGAACTGGAAAAAAAATACAGCAAGAATCAGATATTAGAATTTTATCTGAATAATATTTATTTTGGGAATGGGTATTATGGCCTTCAGGCAGCAAGCAGGGGCTATTTTAATACGGAAGTATCAAATCTTGATTTATCGCAGATTGCATTTTTATGTGCGATTCCAAATAATCCGACGCTGCACGATCCGCTTACGAATATGGAAAATACGCTGGGCAGAAGAGACCGTATCCTTAAAAATATGTACGAAGACGGTAAGATTTCCAAAGGCGCATATTTGATGGCAAAGTCTGAGGAAATTGTATTAAACCGGCCGGAGCATACGAAAAATAATTATGTCGAGACTTATACATATTATTGTGCAATCCGGCTTTTGATGGAATGGGAAGGATTTAAGTTTCAGACGGAATTTTCCAGTGAAGAAGAACGTGAGAATTATGATAAGCGTTATAGTGATTTGTATACAGAATGTCAGAAGAAGATGTTTACGGCCGGGTATCGTATTTACACCTCAATGGATTTAAAGCTCCAGGAAATGCTTCAGAAGTCCATTGATGAAAAGCTTTCCGGTTTTACAGATGTAAATGAAGAGGGAGTTTATAAACTGCAGGGCGCCGGCGTTTGCATTGAAAATGAAACTGGATATGTCAGGGCTATTGTAGGCGGAAGAAGCCAGGATTTTGACGGATATACGTTAAACCGGGCATATCAAAGTTACAGACAGCCGGGCAGCGCAATTAAACCATTGATTGTATATGCCCCGATACTTGAGCAGGAGTATACGCCGGAATCCATTGTGACAGACGAATATATTGAAGAGGGGCCTTCCAATGCAAACGGAAGTTACAGCGGAGAAATGACGTTACGGAGCGCGCTGGCACAATCTAAAAATACGGTCGCATGGAAATTGTTTGAGGAATTAACGCCGAGAAGGGGCCTTTCCTATCTAAAAGCAATGAATTTTTCAAAGATTGTTCCTGAAGACGAGCGTTTGACATCGGCGTTAGGAGGACTTACAAACGGGGTTTCTCCTGTGGAACTGACGTCGGCGTATGCCGCTTTGGAAAACGACGGAAAATACAGAGCTCCTACCTGTATTATAAAAATAACCGATGCAGACGGAAACGAAATACTTTCCACAACGCAGGAAGAGACAAATATTTATAAAACAACTGCGGCGCGAATGGCAACGGATATGTTAGTGACTGCGATGACAGAAGGAACCGGACGAGGGCTTGGCGTCACAGGAATACCGTCTGCCGGAAAAACAGGGACGACAAACGACAATAAGGACGGCTGGTTTGCCGGTTATACCCGGTATTATACCACGAGCATTTGGGTCGGTTATGATATGCCGGAAAAACTGCCGGGCTTATCTGGCGCGTCTTATCCGGGAGAAATCTGGCATTCATTTATGGAAACCTGTCATGCCGGACTGCCGCCTTTGGAATTTCTTCCCTATGTAGATGTTGAAATGGATTTATACCAGAAAATCCGTCAGGATGCGTTGGGGGAGGAAGAAGAATAAAAAAATAGACATTGACAGAGTTAGGAAAGGTTTTTTATACTAAAGTTAAAATAAATGCAAAAAGGAGAAGGCGCATATGAAAAAATATGGATTTGGTGTAGACATTGGAGGGACTACCTGCAAAATTGGCTTGTTTGAGACAAACGGAACGCTGGTAGATAAGTGGGAAATTCCGACCAGGAAGGAAAACAACGGAGAGAATATTCTTCCGGATGTATCTGCTTTTATAAACTCAAAAATGGTTGAAAAAGATATTTTAAAAGGGGATATCCAGGGAATTGGAATCGGCGTTCCAGGGCCTGTGACAAGTGAAGGCGTGGTATTAAAATGCGTCAATCTGGGATGGGATGTTATTAATGTGACTAAGGAAATGGAAGAGCGTACCGGATTTTCCGTAAAAGTCGGCAATGACGCAAACGTTGCAGCGCTTGGCGAGATGTGGCAGGGCGGCGGTAAAGGTTATTCGAATGTCGTATTGATTACGCTTGGCACAGGCGTTGGCGGCGGCGTAATTGTAGATGGAAAGATTGTCAGCGGAAATAAAGGCGCCGGCGGTGAAATCGGACATATTATTGTGAATGAGAATGAGACAGACCGCTGTGGCTGCGGCCAGAAGGGCTGTCTGGAACAGTATGCTTCTGCAACGGGGATTGTACACATGGCAGAAAAGAAATTACAGGAATCCTCTGTCAAAAGTACGCTGCGTGAAAGTAAACCATTGACAGCAAAACATATTTTTGACGCTGCAAAGGCAGGAGATGCTTTGGCAGATGAAATTGTAGAAAATATGACGAAGATATTGGGTAACGCTCTTGCAAACGTGGCCCGCGTTGTCAATCCGGAGGCATTTGTCATTGGCGGCGGCGTATCGAAGGCTGGCAGCATTATTACAGATCGCGTGAAAAAATATTATGATGAAAAATCATTTAACTCTTGTTTAGACGCGCATTTTGAACTGGCAACATTGGGGAATGACGCTGGAATTTATGGGTGCGTACGTATGGTATTAGAATAAAAGGACATCAAATAATGAAAGGGAAGGACAATTTTTTGTCATTCCCTTTTGTAAATATTTCGCAGTTTAAACGGTTGTATTTCTGCCGTTGACAATGGCGTGTTCATCTTCTTCCATTGGGATTACGATACATTTTTTTCCGTTGATGATTTGCGATTGTATCATCTGTTCTTTTTCTGGTTTTACACGCAGAATAACATCATATGTTTTCGTATTGCCCAACTGATTTTCTAATTCGGCCACTTTTTTTACTAAATCTTTTTGTTGGCGGAGGATATTTCCGGCTTCAGCGGCTTTACTGTCGATCAGATTGGTGAGAATCGGAGCTTCCTCTTCAAATTCATCCCGAAACGAAGAGGTGATAACTGCGGCTGCAGTTTCCGGCACGTCAGATTCTTCCATGAGTTTTTCAATATCACCAGCGCTTAAGCGGAAGGGTTCTTCCTTAGATTCGGATTCTTCGGTCTGATGTTCTTCTGCAATATCAGATAATCCCTGCTGGATTTCGTTAAAGACTTCTTTGGATTTTTCATCGTCGCCCCCAAAAGCTTTTTGGACAATTGAGGTAAATGCCTGTTTCTGTTCCGCAGCAGTGCGTTTGGATTCACAGCCTAATATATTTTCCATAAGTTCTGTATGCGGTTCTTTTGGATTTTTATGATAGGTCATTACCGCATGAATATCAGTACTTCTATCGGTAAAAGCCGGAAAAATAAATCCGCTTTCCGGCGCGCAGACAACCCAGTCGCGGATTCTTGGGCCAATACGGTTTTCATCACTGCGGTAGCCAAGTCCTGGTTTGCTTAAGCTGACGGGGCAGACGGCACAGAGCAGATATTCATAGACTTCTTCCGACTCATCTAATTTACTGTGATCGCTTGTTTTTGTGATAACGTCATAAGCGTCGTGAAAAATCAAAATAAGGTAGTTTCCGGCATATTCATAATTGTCAATAATTAAATCATAGAAGCGTTCCAATAAATCTTCGTTTTGTAAGGCGCTGCTTTTTAGGGCGCATAGAAATTGCTGTTTTCCGCCGACAGTTTCTTCTTCCAGAGGAAATTCCAACTCAATCAGCTGATTGCCGATTGTGCCGGAGAGGACTTTTTTTGCAATTTCCAAATATTTAAAGAATTCTTCTTCGTCTAAATTCAAAAAAGTTTCTTCTAATTTTACGACTCGGTTCCGTTCTCCGTCTACATAACAGCCGCACATGCGGCTAAAAGTACAGGAGTCTTTTTTGAAACGGCGCTTTAATTCTAAAACATCTTTACGATTCATATGTATGATACCTCCATAATTTTCAAATTTGTAACAGTTTGGTTTTTTAATTATAAATAAAAAGCAGAAAAACCGCAAGTTATGTGATATACTTGAATAGACGAAATCTCTCTGCACATACTAGTAAGAAAAATATTTTGTTCCATTGTAAATGGCAGCAATACTGATATGTGAAGGAGATTTCAGAAATGAAGAAAAGATTAGCGTTGCTTTTTTTATCTGCGGTTTTGGTATCCGCAACCGGAGGCTGTGGACGTAACGGGCAGATATTGGAGAATCCTGGGGAAGATTTGGCTGATACACAAGAAAGCGCTTTGCCCAACCAGAAGAAAGAGGAACTTGTGACAAGTACGGAAGATACCAGTCAGCTTCAATTGGGCAATGCAGTGGAAATTCCGGAAGGGTTTAAAGGGGAACTTGCGGAAAAGGAACCCTTAATGGAGCTGGAGCGGGTAATTGCAGAGTACTGCAGTGTTGCAAAAGAAGATTATGACGATGTGCGCTATTATTATAATTATGTGGATTTAAACGGCGACAGCAAAGATGAGATACTTGCATTAGTGCTCGGGCAAAAAGCGCCTGGAATTGATGGAAATGTACTGCTTTGGCTAAAAGAGGATGGAGGAAGCCTGACAAAAGAATCGGTCAGACAGTCTTTTGCGCAAGTGGGAGTTCCGGTGTATATCAGCCATCATATGACAGAAGGATACCGGGATTTGATTATTACGAAAAATGATGATACGGCAGCGGTTTCGGCAGGCGCGGGCGGCCGTACAAAAGGGGCTGCTTTAAATGAAGAAGTAGTTCCGATTTCATTGGGACAGACATACAGGCTTTTGGTTTGGAAAGGCGACAGGTATCAGAATATAGAAGAAGGTACTGTTTTGGATGATATTCGGGACAAGGAAGGTACTGCTATTTTGACAAATAATATTGAAAGCGATTTTGCAAATGATAATTATCATTATTTAGGCGAAGCCATGAAATAAAAAAAGGGGGAGATACGATGTTAAAAAACTATGAAATCCGAAAATATCAGATGCCGCCGGACGAGATTAAAGCATTGGTAAAAGAAAAACGTGAAGAATTAGTCAGGCAGCAGCTGATGATTAAAGAACAGGCGATTCCGGTTTTTGTTCTGATTGAGGGTTGGGGAGCTGCCGGAAAAGGTACTTTGATTGGAAATTTAATTGAAGACATGGATCCAAGATTTTTTCGGGTCATAAAAATGAGTGAACCAAATGAAGAAGCGCGGCGGCGTCCATTTTTATGGAGGTATATGGAGGTGGCGCCGGAAACAGGCAAATTTGTATTTTTAGATTCCGGTTGGCTGAGCGAGACGGCAGACGATATGATAAACGGCAGAATTGATGACGAGACCTTAGAAAGACGCCTTTGGCAGATTCGGACGTTCGACCGTCAGTTAAAAGACAATGGATATCTGGTTGTGAAATTATTTTTGCAGATTCCGCAGGAGGAGCAGAAGCGGCGGATGGAAAAGCTGCAGAATGATAAGAATACAAGGTGGCGTGTATCGGAAAAAGATATTTTGCAGGTGAAAAAAAGGGAAAAGTACGAGAAAATATACGACAGAATTTTAGAAGCTACAAACACAGGATATGTTCCATGGAATATTGTAGATGCCGTCGATAAAAAACAGGCGCTTCTTCAAGTGCTGCATATATTGACAATTCAGTTGAACCAGGCTGCAGAGAACCGGAAAATTCTGCCTGAGATATTGTATAAAGACTATCCGCTTTTAAAAATGCCGAAACTTTCGGAGATACCATTAAATCAGGAAATGTCAAAAGAAGAATATGAAATTCGCTTAAAAGAACTTCAAAAGAAATTAAAGAAACTTCATAATAAAATTTACCAGAAGAAGATTCCGGTCATTATAGCATATGAAGGCTGGGACGCCGCCGGAAAAGGGGGCAATATCAAACGGCTGACAAGCGCATTAGATCCAAGAGGATTTGAAGTACATCCAATCGCATCCCCTGAGCCGCATGAAAAGTCACGTCATTATTTATGGCGGTTTTATCACAGACTTCCAAAAGACGGGCATATTGCAATTTTTGACCGGACATGGTATGGAAGGGTTATGGTAGAACGGATTGAAGGATTTTGTTCTGAAAATGACTGGAAGCGGGCCTATAATGAAATCAATGAATTTGAAAAAGATTTATCTGACTGGGGAGCCGTAGTCATAAAATTTTGGGTTCATATTGACAGTGATACGCAGCTGGCCAGGTTTCAGGAGCGGGAACGTATACCAGAGAAAAATTGGAAAATTACGCAAGAAGATTGGCGGAACCGCGAAAAGTGGACAGAATACGAGACGGCAGTCAATGAAATGATAGAGAAAACATCGACAGAAAATGCTCCATGGTATATTATTCAGTCGAATAATAAATATTATGCGAGGCTTTCTGCAATACAAATCGTAATTGCAGAAATAGAAAAAAGATTGGTTTGAGAATTATTAGAAAAAATTGTAGAATTTTTATTTAAAAGTAGGTATAATAGGAGCTGCTATGAAATATTAAAAAGTATATATGCAATGTCTCGAAGGAATATTTATTAACAGGCAGAGAAAGCGAGGTTTGAGAGTGAAAAAGAAAGGGAAGCAAGAGAAAAAATTTAGTTTTAAAAAGGGGAACAAACAATCATCCTCAAAAAAAACGACAATTCAGTCGGAGATTAAACTGCATATAGTCAGGTTAATTATAATATCTCTGTCTATTTTGGCTGTTTTGTCAAGCGTATTGAATTATTTATCGACAATGCGTACTTTGCAGCAGACGCTGACAGAACAGGCGGAAACAGCTGCATCGGTAGTAAATAATACGCTGCGTGCAGAAATTAATCTTGTGGAAGTAATTGGAACGATTGCAAGACTAAGTAACGAAGAGAATCCAAAAGAGCAAAGAAAAGATCTGATAGAAGGTTATAGAGAGAACTACGGATGGGAAAGCATTATGGTTACAAATGAAAAGGGAGTTGACAGGCTGGGTTCGGATACAGATATTTCTGGGCAGAGCAATTTTACCGAGGCCATGGAAGCGAATTCGATTATTTCCGATCCGTTTTACGACGCCGATTCTGGAAAAATGCTTCTAACAATAACAGTTCCACTTTGGGAAAACGGCGTACAAAACACGTCGACAGTCGGCGTAGTAGTAGTTACATTGGATGCTGTAAAATTATCAGATATTGTATCGGAAATTCATGTAAGTGAGAACGGGCGGGCTTTTGTCATTGACGGAGATGGTACGTTTATCGGCCATTCGGATCATACCCTGGTATCCCAGCAGGTGAATTACATAAAAAGTGCACAGAATTCTTCTCAAAGAAGCCTGGCGAAAATAGAATCTAAAATGATAGCTCAAGAGAGCGGATTTGGTTCGTTTAAAGAGGGGGTGAATCCGAAAGTAATCGCATATGCTCCGGTTGGCATGGATGGCTGGAGTTTGGCAGTATATGCGCCTTCCATGGATTTTATGATGATGTCGCTGCTTTGTATCATATTTATTGTGATAGTATTAATCGGTTCAATTGTAGTTGGAGTTAAGATAGCAAAAATGATCGGAGCTTCTATTGGCGAACCGATTAACAAATGTGCAGAGCGTCTGCAGCTTTTGGCAGAAGGGGATTTGGAATCGCCGATTCCGTCTATAACATCCAAAGATGAAACATTGGTATTGGCGGATTCTACACGTACTATTGTAGAATGTATGCGGAATATTATAGGAGATACCGCTTATCTCTTGAAAGAAATGTCAGAAGGCAATTTCGCTGTGAAGTCCAAAATTGGCGCAGAGTCGTATGTCGGGGCGTTTCAAGAACTGATTCTTTCCATACGGTCATTGAATCGGGATTTAAGCGATACGCTCAAAGAGATTAGCGAGGCGTCCTGTCAGGTTGATGCCGGGGCTTCCCAGATGGCAGAAAGTGCGCAGAGCCTTGCTGTTGGGGCGACAGAACAGGCTGGAAGCGCGCAGGAGCTTTTGGCTACGGTCTCTGAAGTTACGAATCATGTAGAGGAAAATACAAAAGCGACGGAAAAGGCGAATGAAAAAGCCAGTGCAATGGCAGCAGTTGCCAAAGTCAGCCAGGATAAAATGAAAGAATTAACAGAGGCGATGAATAAGATTGAAGAAACGTCAAAACAGATTGGTAATATTATTGAGAATATTGAAGATATTGCCTCCCAGACAAATCTTTTATCGCTGAATGCGGCAATTGAAGCTGCCAGGGCAGGTGAAGCAGGAAAAGGTTTTGCAGTTGTAGCGGATCAAATTAGGAAACTTGCAGAGCAAAGCGCCGGTTCCGCAGTAGATACCAGAAAATTAATTGAGGCGTCTATAACAGAAGTAAATGCTGGAGGCAAGATTACAAAAGATACCGCGGAGCATTTGGATAAAGTTATGCATGGCCTGGATGAAATCCTTGTTGTGTTCAGTGACGTCCGTTTGGCATCTGAAAAACAGGCGTCGGCGATTCGGGAAATTGAGCAGGGAGTTGCGCAGATTACCTCTGTTGTAGAAAACAATTCAGCAGCAGCAGAACAGACCTCTGCAACGAGCCAGGAGCTTTCTGCCCAGTCGGAAAGTTTGAACTCTTTGGTGCGTCATTTTAATTTGAATGAATAAAATTAAGATACCGCATATAACAGCCGGTTATATGCGGTATCTTTTTATTCTTCACAGCGAATCCGTTCGATAAGGGATTCTTTTTTTATATTGCGGCTTAAAACGTACGCCAGGATCATTTGCAGCAGAACGATTCCGAATACTAGAAATGCAAGTTCTAAAATTGGAAGGTGATATTGAAACAGGCCGATGATTCCATTTTCTAAGCATTTATGAAATGCAAAGTAACCAAGAATATTTCCAAGTATTAAGGAAAGCAAAAGTGTTCCGCTGGTAAATATAAGACCTTCAAACTGAAGCATCTGATTTAACTGCCGGTTGCTCATTCCAATTGCCTGCATAATGCCAAATTCTCTTTTGCGTGTAATAATATTAGTAATCATAGTGTTTGCCATATTCATAAATCCAATTATAGATAAAATAATGAGAAATGTATAACATGCGCTTCTTGTAAATTGAATAGAGAGGTTTGTCAGCTTTAGATGATCTTCAAAACAGCTCATAGAAAGATACTCCGTAGAGGATATAAGTGTTTCTAACTCGCTCCTAACGGATGCTTGTGCATCGCTTTTGCAATCGATAAACAAAATGTTTGTCATATCTTCCATAATGCCAAGTTTTTGGAAGGTAGTTTCTGTGATTGCCATTTCACCGTCGTTTGAGTGACTGCAGCTTCCTAAGATGGGCGCAGAAAATGGAATACGTTTGTCGCCGTCTAAGATTTCACATTGAAAGGTATCGCCAATCTGGTATTCATCATCCATAAAATGATCCCACATGTAAATAATGCCGTCTTTCTTTGCTGTATTTTGATAATCAACGGTCCCGCGAGCTGCTTCATTTACAAGCCATTCAAAATCTTCTTCATTTAGAATCGTAACAGTAACATAAGACTCTTTGCCCGTATTTTGATTTTTAGCATATACCTCCATCAGTTTCCGTGTCCGGACCTCGGTGACGCCTGGAATGGCTTTTATTTTCTCAATCAATGTGTTATCCATAAGTTTCAGCTTTTGAACTTCATTCAGATTGTTTTGGGGATAAGTAGTATCGTGTAACGTATAGTCTAATTCCATACGGAATTTTCCAAATTCAATATCATTACGCACTTGCTGCTTTGCGTCCATATTGCCAACGACATTGGCAATTACCACAAATAAAATACAGGAAAGCCCCATAGTGAGAATGGTCATTGCCGTCCGTTTTTTGTGCAGTGCAAGATTTGACATGGTCAGTTTAAAGATATTGATTTGTTCTTTACCCTTACGGAAGTGTTCTTTGCCTCCGGCTTCATAGCGGATTGCTTCAATTGGCGATGTTTTCGACGCCATTTTTATAGGTTTTTTCAAAGAAATAAAAACAGTGCAAAGCGCCAATAAAACAACCAGGGCGGCAAGGGGAAGTGAGAAAACGGGAATAAATTCTTTGTTTAA
This sequence comes from uncultured Lachnospiraceae bacterium, assembly GCA_910586355.1. Lineage (GTDB taxonomy): Bacteria > Bacillota > Clostridia > Lachnospirales > Lachnospiraceae > Roseburia_B. Next base: position 34,878 of record CAJUHJ010000005.1, on the reverse strand, counting down.
ATAATAAAAAACAAATTTTAAAATCAGGCATCCAAATAAAATTCCGGCTGGAATTGTGGCAAAAGACAAAACGATTCCTTCCATGCGAATCATCTTTTTTAATTGTCTTTTGCTGGCGCCAAGCGCTTTTAAACGGCCGTATTCTCTAATCTTTTGTATAATCGCTACATGAAAAATATTGTATATAACCAATGCCGATATCATTATTATAATGAGGATGATACAGATGCCGGAAGCGACAACTCCCATGTCAGGTTCTAATGCAAAAGCCAGGTAATTGCTGTTGACATTCACCTGTGATTCTTTTAGTTCTAGTTCTTTTGCAAGTGACAGTATTTTTTCTTTCATCTGACTGGAAGTCAGATTTTCATCATTCCGGACTTTAAAAGCTAAATAGACGCTTCGCTCTTTTGGATTTGGAATGTTTTCTTGAATGAATTTCTGTGATACATAAGCGCTGTATCGTTTGGCAAGGTTATTTGCTTCGGAAGAAACCGTAAAACCACTGATAATAAAATCCTTCTTGATGATTTCTCCAGTTCCGTTTATGCGGATAGATAAGGTTACGCGATCCCCGATTTTAGGGTTTTTTAAACCCCAAAGAGCAAAAAATTCCTTTTGTGCAATTAATTCATTTTCTTTTTCGGGATAGTTTCCGGATTCCAGTTTAAAATGTGCAAGCGTGCGTATAGCGGAATCCATTTCAAATAAATTGATGTTGTATCCTTTGAAAATGCCTTCTGCAGCATAGATTTCTGCGCCAAGGTTGTAAAATTGTGCATGAATCTTAATAGATTCAATTTGTTCTGGAGTGGGCATATTGAACATGCCATAATGTTCGCCATAGTTTTCCGCAGCGTTATTTTTTTGCTGCTGTATAATGGAATTGCAGCCAAATGCAATAATTGTAATCAGTACTGTGCTTAAAAAAATGGCAATTGCGCTCAAAATACTTCTGGTTTTTTCAGATTTTAGGCTGCATAGGGCAAGTTTTGTCGTTGTTTTCATTTAAGACACCACCTTTTCATTTCTGGAAACTGCGCTTTTTTCCATAAGAACGCCGTCTTCAATCATTAAGATACGGTCAGCCATTTGTGCTAATTCTTCATCGTGGGTAATCATTAGAAGCGTCTGGCCGTATTTTTTCACAGATAATTTTAACAGGCTCATTACTTCTAAGCTGGTCTTGCTGTCTAAATTTCCCGTCGGTTCATCTGCCAGTATGATGTCCGGTTTTGAGGCAAGCGCTCTGGCAATAGCGACTCTTTGCTGCTGTCCGCCGGACAGCGTGTTTGGCATATTGTCTTTTTTTTCATCTAACCCAAGCACATGGATAATATCTTTAATATAAGAAATATCGGGTTTCCGGTTGTCCAATCCGATTGGAAGAATAATGTTCTCCCAGACATTAATAGAAGAAATCAGATTGTAAGCCTGAAAAATAAAGCCAATTTTTCGTCTGCGAAACGCAGATAAATCGTCGTCTTTCAAGGAAAAAATGGATTTGCCGCCAATGATGACTTCGCCGCTGTCGGGATAGTCAAGTCCGCCGAGCAGATGGAGAAGCGTAGATTTACCAGAACCGGATTTTCCGACAATAGCGGCAAATTCACTTTTTTGAATTGAGAGATTTGTGTGATTGACAGCATTCACTCTATTCTCGTTTTTACCATAATATTTGCATAGATCCTTGGTCTGTAATAATATTTGCATGATGTATCCTCCCATGTTTCATTTGATAGTATCAGTATAAAGCGCGTTTCTTACCGTTTACTTACAAAAACAAGAAAAAAGCCTTACATTTTTGTAAGACTTTTAGGTTTAAAGTGACATTGGAAATTGAATGGAAAAAATACTTCCGCATTTGCCGTCTGTTCTGGAGCGAACATAGATCGTGCCGTTTTGTCTTTCAATAATTTTTCTGGAAAGGTAAAGGCCGACGCCGGAACCTTCTATCGTTTTCACAGAATCCGAACGGTAAAAACGTTGGAAAATTTTATGATATTCTGATTTGGGAATACCGATTCCTTCATCTTGAAAATTAATTCGGATATAAGTAGTCAGCGGTTCAATGCTAATTTGAATATGGGAACCTCTTTCGCTGTACTTTATAGCGTTGTCGAGGAGATTAATAAAGACTTCGGCGGTCCATTTTTTATCGTGCGGTATTATGATTTTATCCAAAGGCAGGTTTTTCGATAGTTCGATGGAGATACATTTTTTGGAGGCTTTTTCATAAATCCTGTTTACAGCTGTAAGAATCGTTTCGTCGACAGCAGACGGTTTAATAGAAAGCTGAACCATTCCTTTTTCTAACCGGGAGACATTTACAAGCGCTTTTGTCAGATTTTCAAGCCCCTCTACTTGAGACAGACAATGACTCAAAAATTCCTGCTGTTCGGAATCCGTCATTTTTTCTGTGTTTAATAGTTCAATCGTAGTCTTTAAGACGGCGACAGGAGTTTTTAGTTGATGGGAAATATCGGTGACAAGAGCTTTCGTCTCTTCTTTTTCCTGGTTTAAGTGATTATGGTCTGTTTGGATTTGTTCCCATAAAGAAGAGATTCTATCCTTGAGTTTTTCATCTAATAGGCCAGAAGAAAATACTGGTTTTACAGAATCCGTATTTTGAATCTGCTGAAGCGTTTTTTCTAATTCTGCCGATTGAAGAGAAATTTGTTTTTGAATCAGGTGATACAGCAGGTATAGCGGAATAAGAAGTATTATATCAATTGCCGCAGAAAACAAAAGGATTTTATATTTTACCGAATCATAAGTTTTATCCCAGACAGTTTTCGTTTGAGTATCATAGCCGTGGGACGCCATATTCTGTTCTCCTGATAACAGCCACGACTGACTTGGTAATTCCTTTTGCCATTGTAAGAGCATGTCGCCGGATTCGCCGTTTCCGGCAATACCGGAGATGATAAGCTCTGTATTTGCATAACTTGTTTTTAGTTCAGATAAAATCCAAATATCGGCTGACAAAGTGGCGGCAATCAAAGTGATTCCAAAAAAAATAAGAAAATTTAATATTGTTACTTTACATCGCAGTCCCATATATACCCCATTCCCCGGATATTTTTTATTATCCGCGTATCGTCATTGTCCTTAATTTTCATACGCAGCCGCCGGATATTGACGGCGACTGTATTATCATCTACAAATTTTCCATCAATATCAAACATTTGCTCTAGAATTTGTGTTTTGGATAAGATTTGCCTGGGATGGTTCAAAAAGAGCTGCAGAAGGCGACATTCATTTTTCGTCAGTTCTACCGGTGCATCATCTATAAACAGATGCATATCATTTGGATAATAAGCCAGTCTTCCGGAAGTAATCACAGGATTGTCTAAAGATTCACTGTTTTTGGAGGTGAGTTCCATCCGCCGAAAGAAAACATTGATTTTTGACATCAGGACAGCAAGGCTGAAAGGCTTTGTAATATAATCGTCAGCTCCCGTTTCATAGCCCATGACAATGTCGATTTCTGTATCCATGGCAGTAAGGAAAATAAATTGCACAGCGCTTTGTAAGTCTTTGCGCAGATATGTTAAAAAGTCCAGTCCATTTCCGTCCTTTAATGTAATGTCACATAAAACGAGCTTTACATCGTGCGCCTCAAATAACAGTTTACCTTCCTTAACGGTGTCACATGCTATCACATGACAGCCTTCTTTTTCTAATTTAAAACAAATGCCGCGGCGCAAGCCGGCCTCGTCTTCCAAAAGTAAAATCGTGTTCATAGGATTCTCCTGACTATTCTTCTATTCTTATATACTACCTTACTTTTTTCTAAAAATCAATTTATGGCAGAAACGCTGCACATAAAATATACTAATATTTCTTCTTGACAAAAGTTTCCAGTTATACTATACTTTGCCCATAAAATAGTTTGACAGTCAAAATATTTGATTGTCAAACTAAATAAAACTATATCAGATTTTGTCAAATTAAAGGAGAGATTACAATGTTAGAAAAGTTAAAAAGTATGATAGCAGAGCAGTTGAGTATCAATGAAGCGGAAATCAATGCAGAGAGTAACTTCAAAGATGATTTAGGGGCAGATTCTTTAGATTTATTTGAACTTGTAATGAGCTTAGAGGAAGAATACGGCGTAGAAATTCCGTCAGAAGATTTAGAGAAAATCGCAACGGTAAATGACGTTATGGAATATTTGAAAGAAAAAGGCGTGGAAGAATAATTATGGGAATTAAGACGGATATTACGAAGCTGCTTGGAATTGAGTACCCGGTGATTCAGGGAGGCATGGCATGGGTGGCAGAATATCATCTGGCCGCTGCGGTATCGAATGCCGGAGGGCTTGGAATTATTGGCGCAGCCAGCGCGCCGCCAGAGGTGGTAAGGGAGCAGATTCAAAAGACGAGGGAATTTACAGATAAGCCTTTTGGCGTAAACGTTATGCTGATGAATCCAAACGCGCCGGAAGTAGCGCAGGTTGTCGCAGAAGAAGGCGTAAAAGTGGTTACGACCGGCGCGGGAAATCCGGCAAAGTTTATGGAACTGTGGAAAAATGCAGGGATTAAGGTTATTCCCGTTGTGGCAAGCGTTGCAATGGCGCGGATGATGGAAAAAGCAGGCGCAGACGCGGTTGTAGCAGAAGGAACAGAGTCTGGAGGGCATATCGGTTCCGCTACGACAATGACACTGGTGCCGCAGGTAGTAGATGCGGTAAAGATTCCAGTCATTGCCGCCGGAGGAATTGGAGATGGAAGAGGATTTGCAGCAGCTATGATGCTTGGAGCAAAGGCGGTACAAATGGGTACGCGTTTTATTGTTGCAAAAGAATCTATTGTACATAAAAATTATAAAGATCGTGTAATAAAAGCAAAAGACATTGATTCCGAGGTGACGGGGCGCAGTACAGGACACCCGATTCGCGTGCTCCGCAATAAAATGACAAGGGAATATCTGAAAATGGAATCAGAAGGCGTCGGACTGGAAGAGTTGGAAATGCTGACGTTAGGCTCTTTGCGAAAAGCGGTTATGGACGGCGATGTTGTGGACGGTAGCCTGATGGCGGGACAGATTGCAGGGTTGATTGGAAAAGAGCAGACCTGTAAAGAAATAATAGAAGAAATCATGGACGAAGCAGAAAAATTGCTTTTTGGAAAATAAAGAAAGAGGAAATCATATGGGTAAGCTGGTATTTATGTTCCCCGGACAGGGTTCTCAGTATGTGGGAATGGGGAAAGAGTTTTATGATACATTTCCAGTATGTAAGAAAGTGTTTGAACTGGCAGGAGCGGTTAGCGGGCTTGACTTAACGAAACTGTGTTTTGAGGAAAATGAGCAGATTCATATTACGGAATATACACAAATCGCAATGCTTGCCACAGAAGCTGCAATTTTGGCGGCAGTAAATGAAAAAGGGATAACGCCGGATGTTACGGCAGGCCTTAGCCTTGGCGAGTATGGGGCGTTAATTGCTTCTGGCGTGATGAGTATGAAAGACGCATTTTCGGTGGTTCGCCAAAGAGGAATTTTTATGCAAAACGCCGTGCCAACAGGCGGAGCAATGAGCGCTGTATTAGGTTTGGATGCAGACGTAATCGAAAAAATCTGCGCCCAGACGGAAGGCATTGTATCAATTGCAAACTATAACTGTCCGGGACAGATTGTGATTACCGGAGAAAAAACGGCGGTAGATACGGCAGGGGAAGCTTTAAAAGAAGCGGGTGCAAAAAGAATTGTGCCGCTTAAGGTAAGCGGGCCGTTTCATTCACCTATGCTGATTTCTGCCGGAGAACAGCTTGCAGAAGTATTAGAAGACGTAACGCTTGAAGAACAATTTATTCCATATCTGTCCAACGTAACAGCGGATTATGTAACGGACGCTTCTATGGTAAAACCGCTTTTGAAACAACAGGTGTCGTCAAGCGTGCGCTGGCAGCAGACGATTGAGCGGTTGCTGAAAGATGGGGCGGATACGTTTGTAGAAATCGGGCCGGGAAAAACACTGACGGGATTTATGCGCAAGATAAACAGGGACGTGACAGTATATAACATCGACAAGATGGAGGATTTTATAAAATATGTTGACAGGTAAAATTGCATTGGTGACAGGAGCAAGCCGCGGAATTGGCGCTGAGATTGCTAAATCGCTTGCCGCAGAAGGCGCGGTTGTGATGATAAATTATCATGGTTCAAAAGAAAAGGCGAAAGAAACTGCAGCTGAAATCACGGCGGCAAATGGAAAAGCAGAACTTTGTCCATGCAGTGTGTCAGACTTTACTGCCTGTGGGGAAATGATTCAGGAAATCGTAAAAAAATATAAACGTATTGATATTCTTGTAAATAATGCGGGAATTACAAGAGACGGTCTTTTAATGAAAATGTCAGAAGAGGATTTTGACCTTGTCCTTGATACGAATTTAAAGGGGACGTTCAATACGATTCGCCACGCATCCCGCTATTTTTTAAAACAAAGAAGCGGTAAAATTATCAACATTTCTTCTGTTTCCGGAATTTTGGGAAATATGGGGCAGGCAAATTATTCGGCCAGCAAAGCCGGAATTATCGGCCTTACCAAAAGTACGGCAAGAGAGCTTGCGTCAAGAGGAATTCATGTCAATGCAATTGCACCTGGATTTATCGCTACGGACATGACGGACGCAATGCCAGAGGAAGCAAAACAAAACATGATGGAATCTATTCCATTTAAACGAATCGGAACGCCGAAAGATATTGCAGATATGGCTGTGTTTTTGGCTTCTTCAAAATCAGATTATATTACGGGACAGGTATTTGCAGTAGACGGCGGGATGTCAATTTAATACCGCAGCAAAATAGTAGGAGGACATTATGAGCAGAAGAGTTGTCGTAACAGGGATGGGGGCGGTTACTCCGATTGGACTGAATGTAAAGGAATTCTGGCAGTCCGTTCGAGAGGAAAAAATCGGATTTGCGCCGATAACGAAGTTTGATGCATCCGAATATAAATGCCATATTGCAGCAGAAGTAAAAGGATTTGAAGCCAAAAATTATATGGATATAAAAGCGGCAAAGCGTATGGAATTATTTTCGCAGTATGCAGTTGCCGCAGCAAAAGAAGCAATCGAAGATTCCGGAATTGACATGGACAGTGAAGATCCATATCTTGTGGGTACGGCAATTGGTTCTGGAATCGGAAGCCTTCAGGCAATGGAGCGTGAGCATGAAAAGCTGTTACAAAAAGGGCCGAACCGGATTCATCCGCTGTTTGTGCCGATGATGATCGGAAATATGGCTGCGGGCAATGTGTCGATTCAGTTTGGGTTGAAAGGAAAAAGTATCAATTCTGTAACGGCCTGTGCGACGGGGACAAATACAATCGGCGAGGCGTTTCGTGCTATTCAGTACGGTGATGCAGACGTCATGGTGTCGGGCGGATGTGAGAGCAGCATAACACCATTAGGAGTATCGGGATTTACCGCGTTGACGGCATTGTCCACCGTAGACGATCCGGCGGCGTGTTCCCTTCCGTTTGATAAAAACCGGAGCGGTTTTGTTATGGGAGAAGGCGCGGCTGTTGTGGTTTTAGAAGAACTGGAACATGCGAAGAAACGAGGAGCGGACATTTATGCCGAAGTCATCGGATACGGATGTTCTTCAGATGCGTATCATATTACATCCCCGGAAGAAACCGGAGCCGGAGCTGCAAGAGCTATGACAAATGCGATTTCTGACGCGGGAAAAAAACCAGAAGATATTTTCTATATCAATGCACATGGAACCGGAACGCATCACAATGATTTGTTTGAGACAAGAGCAATCAAATTAGCGTTTGGGGCGCATGCACAAAATTTAAAAATCAATTCCACAAAATCTATGGTTGGACATTTGCTGGGAGCAGCCGGAGCAATTGAATTTGTAGCCTGCGTGAAAGAAATTCAGGAAGGATTTTTGCATCGGACGGTAGGATATACGACGCCGGACGATGAAATGGATTTAGATTATTGTAAAGAGCCGGTAGAAGGTGAGTTTGACTATGCGCTCAGCAATTCTTTAGGATTCGGCGGGCACAATGCAAGTATTCTTCTGGCAAAATATAAGGAGTAAAGAAATGGCAGTATTTGATACAAAACAGATTATGGAAATCATTCCGCACAGACAGCCGTTTTTATTAATTGATACAATAGAAGAATTAGAGCCAGGCGTAAGAGCGGTCGGAAAAAAATGCGTCACATATAATGAACCGTTTTTTGCCGGGCATTTTCCAAATGAACCGGTTATGCCGGGCGTATTGATAATAGAAGCAATGGCGCAGACCGGAGCGGCGGCTATTTTAAGCAAACCGGAGAATCAGGGAAAGACGGCTTATTTTGCCGGAATCAACAATGCCAAATTCAAGCAAAAAGTAAAGCCTGGCGATGTTTTAATACTGGAACTTGAAATTGTAAAGGAAAAAGGCCCGATTGGAGTCGGGAAAGGAACGGCAAAGATAGATGGAAAACTTGCGGTATCTGCAGAATTGACATTTGCAATTGGAAGTGGGGAATAGAATATGGCGCCAATTATTAAAAAGAAAGTATGGAATTTTGGAAAAGAAAAAGACAAAGTAAAAGACAAAGAGCCGGATATGTCAGAGGTGATTGTCTGCCCTTCCTGTAAAAGGGAGCTTGCAAAAGCGCAAGTTGTGGAGAATAAATATGTCTGTTATAAATGCGGCAACTATTTTCGCGTCCGTACGTTTAACAGAATAAAGATGGTCGCAGATACGAAGAGTTTTGTACCTTGGTTTCACGAAATGGATTCTAAAAATCCCTTAGATTTTCCAGAATATGATGAGAAAATCAAAGCGGCTCAGGAAAAAACGGGGCTTCACGAGGGCGTGACAGTCGGTGAAGCAAAAATTTACGGCGAATCGGTTGTTCTTGGCATTTGTGACGCAAGATTTTTAATGGGCAGCATGGGCCATGTGGTTGGAGAAAAAATTGCGGCGGCAGTAGAAAAAGCGACGGCAATGCAGCTTCCCGTAATTTTATTCTGCTGTTCCGGAGGAGCCAGGATGCAGGAAGGAATTATTTCTTTAATGCAGATGGCGAAAACATCTGCGGCGTTAAAGAAACATTCTGACGCAGGGCTTTTGTACATTCCGGTATTGACTGATCCGACGACTGGAGGCGTGACGGCAAGTTTTGCCATGCTTGGAGATATTATTTTAGCAGAACCGAAAGCGTTAATCGGATTTGCAGGGCCGCGTGTCATTGAACAGACGATTGGGCAGAAACTTCCAGAAGGATTCCAGCGTTCAGAATTTCAGCTGGAACATGGCTTTGTAGATGCAATTGTAGAGAGAAAAGATTTAAAGAAAACATTATATAAAATACTCAAACTCCATTCGGTAAAGGAAGGATACGCAAATTTTCTTCCAGCGACAGAGTTTCGTTTTGCGCCGAGTGAATTGATGAAAGAACGCAGTGTAAAAAGCAAAACGTTAAGCGCATGGGAAAAAGTAAAGGCAGCGAGAAATACAAGCCGTCTTGCTTCTGTGGATTATATGGATGAAATATTCGACGGATTTATCGAATTGCATGGAGACAGGTTTCATGGAGATGATCCGGCGGTTGTAGGAGGGATTGCAAATTTAGACGGCCAGCCCGTGACGGTAATTGGAATACATAAAGGACGGGATTTAAAAGACTGTATGAGCCGCAATTATGGTATGCCTTCTCCAGAAGGCTACCGCAAGGCCTTAAGGCTGATGAAGCAGGCAGAGAAATTTCACCGTCCCATCATTGCATTTGTCAATACTTCCGGCGCATTCTGCGGTATGGAAGCAGAAGAAAACGGCCAGGGAGAAGCAATTGCAAGAAATCTCTATGAGATGTCGGCGCTTAAAGTTCCAATTCTTAGCCTAATGATTGGAGAAGGCGGAAGCGGCGGCGCTTTAGCGCTTTCTGTCGGCAATGAAGTATGGATGATGGAAAATGCGACTTATTCGATTCTTTCACCGGAAGGGTTTGCTTCTATTCTCTGGAAAGACGGAAAACGCGCAAAAGAAGCAGCGGAAGTGATGAAAATTACTGCACAGGATTTGTACCATTTAAAAGTCGTTGAGCGGTTAATACCAGAGTTTGGAAAGGCAGATCAAGACGCGCTGCATGACATTTCTATGTTTTTAAAATGTAATATACGGGAATTTTTAGAAAAATACAGTAAATTAAGCGGCGAAGAACTGGCAGAAGACAGATATAAAAGATTCCGCAGCTTTTAACAGAGGTAGAAAAAATGAGAACCAGAATATTTGGTACAGGAAGCGCACTTCCCAAGCGGAAGGTGTCAAACGATGATTTAAGCAAAATCATGGATACTTCGGATGACTGGATTAAAAGCAGAACGGGAATCGGCGCCAGGCATCTTGCAGTAGAAGAAAGTCTAACAGAACTTACCGCGAAAGCGGCGTCACAGGCATTAGAAGAGGCGGGAATTTTACCGGAAGAATTGGATATGATTTTAGGCGCGACGCTTTCACCTGATAAAATACTTCCGTCGCTTTCCTGCGAGCTGCAGAGGGAACTTGGCGCGGTCAACGCAGTTGCGTTTGACATTAACGCGGCTTGTTCGGGATTTTTATTCGCACTGCAGACCGCGGATGTTTATATCCGGTGCGGGCAATATCAGAAAATTCTTGTTGTTGGCGGAGAAATTTTGTCAAAAATGATGGATTGGAACGACAGGGCTACCTGCGTGTTATTTGGTGACGGCGCCGGCGCGGCGGTTGTAGGGCCGGACGAAGCGTACGGAGTTTTAAGCAGTATACAGGGTTCAAACGGTGCAAAGGGCGACGTTCTCTTATGCGAAAACAGGGAAAATAATAATCCTTATGTCGAGGGGAAAAAGTCCCTTTCGTATGTGTCTATGAATGGACAGGAAGTTTATAAATTTGCTGTAAGGACAGTTCCAAACGCAGTGTTAAAAGCAGTACGGCAGGCCGGGCTTACGATAGAAGATATTGATTTGTTTTTACTGCATCAGGCAAATATTCGGATTATTGAATCTGTTTCCAAGCGCTTAAAAGTTCCAATGGCTAAATTTCCAACAAATTTAGAAGAGTGTGGAAATATTTCAGCCGGAAGCGTTCCAATTCTGCTGGATTATGTAAACCAGAACGGTATGCTGCAAAGGGGAAACCATATTGTGCTTGCAGGATTTGGAGCTGGTCTCACTTGGGGAGCATCTGTACTGAGTTGGTAGGCTGCATGGAGGAAAGAATGAACAGAATCGACAGACCTGATACAGATGAGACACTGAATGAACTGTTAGTAAGATTGTTTAAAAATATTGTAGAAATCGAAGAAAAATATTTGATTACCCCGGAGTTTAAAGCCATTAGCGTAAATGATATGCACATTATAGAAGCAGTGGGGATTTCTGAACCGAAAAGTATGTCTGCCATAGCAAAACTGATGTCGGTAACAATGGGAACTTTAACGAAATCTATGGATGGACTTTCGGAAAAAGGGTATGTGCTGCGCGAACGCGGAATCAAAGATAAACGGATTATGTTTATTTCTTTGACAGAAAAAGGCAGAAAAGCTTTTTTTCATCACGAATCCTTTCATCGGGACATGATTTCACGTATAAAAGATGGAATCAGCGAGCATGAAACCACTGTGTTAATTTATGCTTTGGCAAAACTAAACGATTATTTTCTTCAAATTTATAAAAGCTGATTTTTAAAACGAATAAACGGCTGTGTATTGTCAAACTGCTTTCACTGGATGGCGGATGACAGTGCGCAGCCGCTTTGTATTCACCGTCCGGTATATTCGGATCGCCCTTTTCATTTACAGCGATAAAATTCTTTGTATTCTTTTTTGTAGTCAAAGGACATATTATTTTTTCCTTTCTTTTTTTTGCTTGGGTTCTGGAAGAGATTTGCAGGTTACAGTGACAAGTTTTGTCAAAAAATCCCGGTTATCAATGTCTTCAATTACAAAATACGGTTTAGAGCCATTGTATGGCGGAGCCGTTTCTAAGTCCGGCGCGGCAAGCGCTCCTTCTTCGGTAACTTTGATAAATAATTGATCGCTGCATATTACGGCAAATAATTTTCCATTGCAGTACATTCCGTATTCTCCGAACATTTTACGGTACGTAATCTGTCCGGCCTCTTCTAACTGGTCAGCGATAAATTGTACAAATTCTGGTTTGGATGACATAAAAATTCTCCTTTCAATGTTTGTCATGCGTTATATAGTATAACATATAAAACGTGACAGCAATATGTCCTGTTTTAAAGAAAATAAAGAAATAAACGAGGTTGTCGCATGAGACAGCCTCGTTTATTATGTAAAAATCTAAATTAAATGGAATCAAATTCATCTAAAATTTCTCTTGACGGCATTTTAGAGAAAAGGCTTACAACAAGAATAAAGACGCTTCCGACTAAAAATGCGGGCAGAAGTTCGTATACATTCCATGCCCCGCCAATCGGACGCACCAGGTATTTCCAGATAAATACCATAGCGCCGCCGGAAATCATACCAGCAAGCGCGCCGTTTCTGGTAGTTCTTCTCCAGAACAGGGAAAACAGCATGACAGGGCCGAACGCGCCGCCAAAGCCGGCCCATGCAAACGATACGATACCAAAAACAGAACTATTGGGATCCCTTGCAATAAAGACAGCAATAATTGCAATTATAACAACTGTCAGCCTTGCAGTAAGCATTGTCGCTTTTTCTGACAGCTTTAAATTTAAGACGTCTTTTAAAATATTCTGCGAAATACTTGAAGAGGCAGCCAGAAGCTGTGAATCTGCCGTGGACATGGTACAGGCAAGAATTCCGGCAAGTATAATTCCAGCAAAAATAATAGCAAGTACGCCATGACTGCTTAAAAGCTGCGCGATTTTAATAATTAATGTTTCAGAATCGGAACCGTTTAACGTTTCTAATGCGCCCGAAGCAGAAATACTGTAACCGACAACACCGATAAAAATTGCAACTGCCATAGAAATAACGACCCATACAGTAGCGACGCGCCTAGACAGCTTTAACTTATTTTCATCTTCAATTGCCATAAAACGCAATAGGATATGCGGCATACCAAAATATCCCAGTCCCCATGCAAAAGTAGATATAATGCTGATAATTCCATAACTTCCGGCAGTTTTGTCCGCGGCATAGTGAACGCTTGTCATTGATAAGTATCCGGAAAGATTTGCGGCATTTTCCATGACAACGTCAATCCCTCCGGCAGTCTGCACGCCAAAGCAGACAACAATAATGAGCGCAAGCGTCATAACGATACTTTGGATAAAGTCTGTGGTGCTTGCTGCCAGAAACCCACCCAAAGCCGTATATCCAACAATAATAACAGCGCTGATAAGCATAGCGGGAATATATGCAATTCCAAACAGGTTAGAAAACAGTTTGCCGCAGGCAGCAAAACCAGATGCAGTATATGGAATAAAGAATATAACTATAATCAATGCAGAGATTCCAAGCAATGCGTGACTTTTATCCCGATAACGGTTGGAGAAAAAATCAGGAATTGTAATAGAATTTCCAGCAGCAGCAGAATAACGCCGCAGCCGTTTTGCAACAATCAGCCAATTGAAATAGGTACCGACAGCAAGGCCGATTGCAGTCCAGCCGGGGTCTGCAATACCAGAAAGATACGCCAGTCCCGGCAGTCCCATCAAAAGCCAGCTGCTCATATCAGAAGCTTCCGCACTCATTGCAGTAACAAGCGGGCCTAATTTCCTCCCTCCCAGATAAAAATCACTGACATCATTGTTTTTTCTGGAAAACCAGATTCCAATGCCCACCATTCCAAGAATATAGACAATGATAACAATAAAAATTCCTAATGTTGTTCCATTCATAACTTCCTCCTTTTTGTAGAGCTCAATTTATAAAGACACATTATTATAGCATTTCTAAATAGTTTCGACAATCAAAAAATTTCATATAATGTATTGACAAAACAATATTATATGATATATAGTATTAATCATAAAACAGTATTATACATAAAGGAGTGATGAAATGGCGTTTGGTGTAGGGGCGGCTTTGCTGGATGCAATTGTTTTGGCAGTTGTCTCAAAAGAAACAGAAGGAACCTATGGCTACAAGATTACACAAGATGTCCGAAAAGCAATTGATATATCGGAATCTACTCTGTATCCGGTTTTACGAAGGCTGCAAAAAGACCAAAACTTGGTGGTCTATGACGTAGAATGTGGCGGAAGAAACCGAAGATACTATAAACTGACAAAAGCCGGTGCGGTGAAGCTGCAAGAATACAAGGTAGAATGGAATGATTATTCTACAAAAATATCAAATCTATTATTGGGAGAGGAGCAGGCATGAACAGAGAAAGATTTCTAAAGCAGCTGGAACGGTTGCTCTCTGATATTCCAGAGAGTGAACGACGAGAAGCTATGGAATATTATCAAAACTATTTTGAAGATGCCGGACCGGAGAATGAAGACTCGATTATAGAAGAACTTGGTTCTCCGCAGGAAGTTGCATCAAGCATTAAGAAGAATCTTTTTGGAGAAGATTATGAGAATTATTCTTTTGTAAAAGAGGAGCAAAAGCCGACAGATACATCAAGGCGGAATACATGGATTATAGTTTTGATTATCCTCACGTTTCCGGTATGGATTGGGCTTTTAGCAGGAGCATTTGGGATTCTTGTATCAGGAATTGTCTGCCTTTTTGCGCTGGCAGTTGCGGTAATTGCCCTGGATGGGGCGGCGGTGCTAGTTGGAGTGGTATTTGCAGGAATCGGCATGGCGCAGATATGTTCCGGTTTTCCTGCAGTCGGATTGATTTTACTGGGGCTGGGAATGTTGTTTTTAGCGGCTTCTGTGTTAGGGCTTGTCATTATAGTGTATGCAGTTGGAAGGATGCTTCCGTGGATTTTACGGGCTTTTGTACGTATCTGTAAAAAACCATTTCAGAAAAGAGGTGCTTCAATATGAAAAACTTTGTAAAAATTTGTCTTATTATCTGTGCAGCCCTGGCGTGTATTGGAGGAATCTGTATGTGTGCGGGAGCAGCTCTTGGCAGCGGACCCAGGGAAGTTTTGGAAATGGTAAATGCGGATCAGTTTCATATTGGAAACTGGCATATCGGCAAATGGAATGTTTTTTATGATGATGATGAACAATATGATTATGATGAACAACACGATTATGATGATGAAGAGATGGAGGTCCAAAAGGGGATGTTGTCTAAGCAATTTTTGGCGTCGGATGTGGAGAGCCTTGATATTGACATTAAGTATGGGGAGGTATATCTTAAAACTGGAGAGGGCGATCAGATCGTAATTGATATTGACGCTCCGACACGGAATCGTTATCAATGTAAATTTGAGGATGGGACGCTCGAATTAGAAGATATAAGTTCATGGAAGCGCTGGGGATTTACCGGTGATCTTGGTAAGAAAGTAACGGTAGAAATTTCTATACCGGAAGGAAAAGTGTTTGATGAAGTTGAACTAAATACAAATGCAGGCAAAGTGAAAATTTCGCATAACCTTACAGCAAAAGAAATTTCTCTTGAACTGGATGCCGGGGAACTTTTAGCAGAAAATATTACGGCATTAGATGAAATCAGCGCAGATATAGGGGCAGGCCGTTTGGATATTACACAGTTTACTGCAAATACTTTAGAAGTAGACTGCGGTATGGGTGAAGCGCTGCTTTCCGGCAGTATTTTATTTGACGCTGATATTACATGCGGCATGGGTCAAATTGATTTAACGCTTTTAGCAGCAGAATCGGCATATGATTATGAGATGCGCTGCGGTTTGGGAAGTATCAGTATCAATGGGCAGGAGTATACTTCGTTAGGCAGCAAAAAGAATATTCAGAATAATTCAGGAAAAAAAATCGCGCTCGATTGTGGTTTGGGTGAGATTAATGTGACGTCGAAGGAGGAATAAAAATGGATAAAAAATTATATAAATCGTCCAGCAACCGCGTGTTATTCGGTGTGTGCGGCGGGATTGGCGAATATTTTAATATTGACCCAACGCTTGTCAGGCTGATAAGCTTGTTATTAATCTGCGGTTGGGGAAGCGGAATCTTGATTTATATTCTTGCGGCAGTGATTATCCCTGAGGGGCCGCGTTAGGATATAGTTTGGTTTAGTAATGGATATTTAGGCTGGGAAGTGTGTAAAATCGGCGCTTTCCAGTTTTTTTTGCCGTATCCGGTATAAGATGAAATCCTCTAAGTGAATAAGTTATGCCAATATGCTGATTGTGCTCTTAAGAAAGGCTGTATATAGTAAATTATATCGGGGATAGCGAAAAGGGGGAAAAGATATGCCGACATATGGCATGGGAGATGCAATACGTGAAATGCGGATACGCTTGGGTTACACACAAGAAGAGCTGTCGTATGGAATTTGTACACCAGGCACGCTGTCAAGAATAGAAAATGGCAGGGCAGTTATTTCCAAACGAGTTTTTGAAGCATTGTGCAGCAGGATACCAGAATTGCATCATGTTTGGATTGCATGCGATACAAAAACAGAGATGCAGCGTTCAAAATTATGTAAGCAGATTCTGCATTGCCTGGAATTTCGGAGGTTGGAAGAAGCAAAAGATAAAATGCGGCGTTACAGTATGTTAAAGGATGAGAAAAATCCATTCTGTATGCAGTTTATGTATTATACATGGGGAGTTTATCAGGCAATAAGAAAGGAAAGGGAAGAAGACGTTCTTCCTCTGCTGCAAAAGGCGCTTCAAATAACAATGCCGGATTATAAAGAAAGGCTCGTCCGGCAGAAAAAACCATCTGTATTGACTTATGATGAAGTATATATTCTTTCCAATATGGGGATTGCCCAAATGAAGCAGCAAAATAATATGAAAAAGGCTGATTTTCTTTTGGAATATTTGGAAAACTATTTTGATAAACGAGAGTTGGAAACATCCGAATCCATGAAAGCCTGTCCGATGATATTGGGAAATCGTGCATGGCTGTTTGAATGTCAGGGACGATTTGAAGAGGCAGTAAAGTATTGTGAAAGCGGTATGGAAATCTGCCGTTTTACTGGAAGATATACCGTCCTGCCGTATCTGTTATGCGTAAAAGCCAGGTGTTTTACTGCCTCAGGAAGTCTAAAGATGGCGGAGAACTGCAGGCGGCAGGCAAAAGCAATTCTCGATGTTACAGAAGAATATAGAGGGTATGGGTGCTTTGAAGAATTTTATGAAGCAAGAGAGCCCATATATGTAACCTTTTGATAAGTATATAAAAAATAATCCCCGATGACCATGCGGTTTCAGCAGAAAATATCATTTGTCTGAAACCGTTTGATTTTTGAAAAGATACTGTAAAAACACGTTGAAAACATAGAACATATGTGCTAAACTGGAGTGTGGTAGGGGGTATCCTGTGGGCGCTGAACAATTAAAACAATTAATAAAACAATTTAAAGAAAGTATAGAATATTATCATAATCCGAAAAATTCATATAACGAGACAGAGTGCCGGGACGAGTATATCAGTCCGTTATTAGAATGTTTTGGATGGGACGTACATAATACAAAGGGGAAGCTGCCGCAATACAAAGAAGTTGTTGTTGAAAAGTTTTCCAACCGTGCGCAGAGGCCGGATTATACATTGACTTTAAACGGCGTATCGAAACTTTTTGTTGAGGCCAAGAAGCCAAGCATAGATATTACTGCAGAACTAGAACCGGCCGACCAGACGAGAAAATATGGCTGGAATGCAAATCATGCACTGGCAGTTTTGACGAATTTTGAGAATCTTTTGATTTATGATACAACGAATCAGCCTAAGGAGGGAGATAAGGCAAATACGTCTTTGTACCGTAAATATCATTATGAAGAGTATTTGGAAAAATATCAGGAGATTTCTGATTTGATTTCCAGGGACAGGGTATATTCGGGAGAATTTGATGAGTTTACAAAAACAAATTTTCAAAAAGAAGCCAGATTTAGTACAGAAATTGACGAAATTTTTTTAAAGCAGATGAATACATGGCGGCTTGAAATCGGAAAGTATTTATATCAGCAGAAAGAAAAGTATAGAAATATTCATGTGCTGAATGATATTGTACAGGATTTTATGAATCAAATCATTTTCTTAAGAATTTGTGAAGACAGGAAACTGCCGTTATACAAGAGCTTATATGACGCCGTCAGAGATAGAAAATCACCTTTGACTGCGCTGGCGTCTGTTTTTAAGGAAGCAGATCAGCGGTATAATTCGGGATTGTTCAAAAATGACAGTCCTATTTTTGATTTGGACTGTGATATGATTTGTGGAATGATAGAGTCTCTTTATTATCCGAAAACGCCATATCTGTTTACAATCATAGAGCCGGGAATATTAGGGAAAATATATGAATCTTTTTTGACGGAAAGCCTTGTGTTAGAAGAGGGAAACATCATATTGGCGCATAAAAAAGAATATATATATAAGTCGGTAGTCAGTACGCCGGTGGAAATCGTAAGGTATATGGTAAAAAAGACATTAGAACCATTGTGCGCAAAAAAGACGCCAAAAGAAATTTTGCATTTGAATATAGCGGATATTGCATGTGGCTCCGGCATTTTTTTAGAAGAAGTATATCAATATCTGGTTGATTATTGTACAGAATGGTATAAGATAAATAAGGAGGAATATTTGCTGACGGTGGAAAACGGCGTTGCCAAACTGCCGTTTGCCGATAAGAAAGAGATTTTAAAAAACTGTATTTATGGCGTGGATATTGATATTCATGCCGTAGAGGTTTGCAAATTTTCTTTGCTGTTAAAATTGCTTGAAAATGAAACAGGACCGTCGGTTGAAGGAAGCAAGCCTATTTTGCCGGAATTGGAGCAAAATATAAAATGTGGGAATTCTTTAGTGACATATGACGATATGGAAGCGTGGAATATTACACCGGAAGATTTCATAAAAACAGTTCCATTCGACTGGCAGGAAATAAACGAAGGGAAAAAGTTTGATGCCTTGATTGGAAATCCGCCTTATGTAAAGACAGAAGATATTAAAAAACTTCATACAAAAACGGAAATCGCAATTTATAAGAAGTATAAAAGCGCATACAAACAGTACGATAAGTATTATTTGTTTATGGAAAAGGCGCTGGAGCGAATTAAGGAAACTGGATTGGTGTGTTATATTGTGCCAAATAAGTTCTTACATACGGAATCGGCAGAGAAACTTCGTCTGATGATAAAAGAAAACATTATCCGGCTGGAAGATTTTGGGGCGGTCCAGTTGTTTCGGGATAAGACTATTTATAGCGCAATTGTTACAATGGGTAAAAAGGGGACAAACAATTTAGCATACAGAAATGTAGATCATGCAGTGCATTTGTGGAATGACGACCCAAAACGATACAGTTTTATATCTAAGAAAAATCTAAACTGTGCGCCCTGGAACAAAACAGCTGAGAAAAACGAGGGTTCGCCGTGGCTTTTGTCTGGGAATAATCAGTATTTAGAGATGTTAGAGCATGCCGGAACGAAAATCATTTTGTTGTCTGATATTGTGGATATATACAACGGAATTCAAACCAGCGCAGAGAAAATCTATAAAATTGAAGGAAAAACAATTCTTTCAGAAGATAAGGACTATGTAAAGTTTAAAGCCGGCGAAAAAGAATATAAGATTGAGAAAGAAATTTTGAGATTATATTTTAAACCCTCCAGAGCGGAACAGGCTGCACTGAATACATACAGCGATATAAACCGGCTCAAAAAGAATTACAATATTTTTCCTTATGATGAAAATGGCAGTTTTCTTACTAGAGAAATCTTAGAACAAAAGTATCCATATGCCTGGAACTATTTGTTAGATTATAAAGACAGGCTGCTGCCTAAGTCGTTGGGCGGAAAACGGGATGTGCAGCCGGCAGTTTTTAACGAAGACGAGTGGTACCGGTATGGAAGAAGCCAGGCGATTACAAGCTTAAACCATAAGGATAAAATTATCGTTGGAGTAAACCGGAAAAAAGATAATCCACTGTATCTTTTGGATAAAACACATTATTTAATTGCTTCTGGCGGAACAGCTGGTTATGTGGGAATTTCTTTAAAAGAACACAGTAAATACCAATTAGAATATATACATGCGTGGTTATCTCACCCATGGACAGACTTGTATTTACAAATTATTGGCAGCGATTTTGAGGGCGGATTTATCGCGCGGGGAACCTATACTCTGCCGATGGTTCCATTTATTCAGCTGGATTTTACAGACAAAAAGCAAACGGAACTATATAGCCGGGTTGTGGACAATACAAAACAGATTCATAGATTGAATGATGAATTAGTAAGCAGGACGGATAAAGCGGCGCGAAATGTGTTGACGAAAGAAAAAAACAGGCTGATAAAAAAGATTGAAGAAATGATAACGAAAGTTTACCAGCAGAGATTTTAGGTGATGATATGAAGTTGAAAAAAGATAGTTCCACAAGAAAGCTAAGAGGCGCTTATTATACACCGCTGCTTTTGGCGGAAATGATGGTTAAATTTTCCGCAGGCGGAAATGATTATTCCCATATTTTAGAGCCAAGCTGCGGTGACGGCGTGTTTTTAGACGTTTTGCTTAAATCGGATGTGTTTTGGCAGCGTGCAGATATTGAGGCCGTCGAAATTGATACGGAAGCAGCAGAAAAAGTAAAAGAAAAAATGCTGCCATATGAAAATGTAAAGATTATAAACCAGGACTTTTTTGATTTTTACAAAAAGAATAAAGATTCTGCCCGGTACGATTTAATATTGGGGAATCCGCCCTATATTCGGTATCAATATTTAGAAGAAAATAAACGGCAGCTTATGGCTGAGATATTAGCGTCTAACGGCATGAAAGCAAACAAGCTGGTGAATACATGGGTGGGTTTTTTGGTTTCCTGTGTAAATCTGCTGAGCAAGAATGGTAAAATAGCATTTGTAATTCCGGCTGAGATTATGCAGGTTGCATATGCGGAAGATTTGAGATTTTTTTTGACAAATCATCTTAATAGAATGACGCTTATTACATTTAAAGAGCTTGTTTTTCCTGATATAGAACAAGAGATCGTTGCTTTTATCGGTGAAAAGGGCGGTGAAGAAAAAGGAATTAGAATTTTAGAGCTAACTAATTTAGAAGATTTAAAGTCATTTGATTTTGAGGCGGACAGTTTTCAAAAATTACAGCATATACATGAAAAGTGGACAAAATATTTTGCCAACGCCAAAGAGAATTTGCTGGTAAAGTGTATAAAAGAAGATAAGCGGTTTCAAAAGTTATCAGATATCGCATTAATCAATGTTGGGATTACAACCGGCAATAACAAGTATTTTTCTGTGGAACAAAAAACCGTTGAAAAATAT
Source organism: uncultured Lachnospiraceae bacterium (assembly GCA_910586355.1). GTDB lineage: Bacteria > Bacillota > Clostridia > Lachnospirales > Lachnospiraceae > Roseburia_B. The sequence continues at coordinate 13,560 of CAJUHJ010000005.1, read as the reverse complement.
AAACTGCAGGACGTTGTAAGGCCGTTAATCGGGCGCAGTTCCCATGCAAACAGTATTTTTTTTAAATATGAAGACTGGTTAAAGAATGTAAAGGATGATAAAGCTGCATATTTGATTGATTTTCCGGATAAAGAATATAAACATTATCCGAAAAAGCATAAAGAATATATCAGAGCAGGTGAAAAAAAGGGGGAACACAAAGGTTATAAATGTTCTATCAGAGACAGATGGTATCGGATTCCATCCATTTGGATTCCGGACGCGTTTTTTTTGAGAAGGAATAATTTGTATCCCAAGTTTGTGTTAAACCAATGCAATGCAGTTTCTACTGACACAATGCACAGAATAAAATTCCATGATGGGATTGAACCACAACGGGCAGTCTTATCGTATTACAATAGTATTTCATTTGCATTTACGGAACTTTGCGGCAGAAGTTATGGCGGCGGCGTGTTAGAAATACTGCCAAAAGAAACGGGCAATATATATGTACCCAAAATGGACGGCGTTCCGCTTAGCGTAGCCGCAGAATTGCTGGAACAAATTGATTCCATTATGAGGAATAAAGGAGATATTGAGACTGTGCTGGATATGGTTGATAAAAGGATATTAGTGGATATTCTTAAAATTGAGGAAAAAGTCTGTATAGATGCAAGAGGGATATGGAAGAAGCTGCAAAAAAGAAGGTTAGACCGGGGATAACATATAGTAAGGAAGCGTTACTTTCCCAACTTGTCAGATAAAATAAAATGGGATACAATGAGGGATACAGAAATAAGATGAAAAAGGAATAGATAAGACAGGAGAATCGTATGGATATTGTAGTATTGGCAGGAGGTTTAAGCGCAGAGCGGGACGTTTCGTTCCAAACGGGGAATATGGTGACGCAGGCGCTGCGTGAAAATGGACACAGAGTTGTTTTGTTGGATGTGTTTATGGGATATAAAGAACAGGAAGAAGATATTTCAGATATTTTCTTACATAGCGTGGAAGCGAGCCTGACCGTTTCAAAAATTTCCGAAACAGCGCCGGATTTAAAAGCGATTAAAGCAAAACGAAAAGATACGTCGGATTGTTTTTTTGGACCGAATGTAATTGCTGCATGCCGGATGGCGGATATTGTATTTCTGGCGCTGCATGGAGAAGACGGGGAAAACGGCAAAATTCAGGCGGCATTTGATTTGTTTGGAATACGTTACACCGGGAGCGGGCATTTAAACAGTGCGCTTGCAATGAATAAAGAAATAAGTAAGCAGTTTTTTAAAAAAGCTGGTATCCCCGTGCCAAACGGCAGAATGATGATAAAATCAGAGCGGGTAGACGAGATTGAAACAGCGCATGTTTCTCTCCCATGCGTGGTGAAACCCTGCTGCGGAGGGTCAAGTATCGGAGTGGCGATTGCAAATACCAAAGAAGAATTTGTAAAGGCATTGGATGAAGCATTTTCCTGGGAAGATGAAGTGTTGATTGAAGATTATATCAAAGGAAGAGAATTCGCCGTAGGGGTGATTGAGGATAAGGCGCTTCCGGTGATTGAAATGGCTCCGTTAAATGGTTTTTATGATTATAAAAACAAATATCAGGCCGGAAGCACAGTAGAGACTTGTCCGGCAGATATTCCGGCGGAGATTTCAGAAAAAATGAAAAGGTATGCAGAAGCTGCTGCAAAAGTTCTGGGGCTTTCTGCGTATTCCAGAATGGATTTTCTTTTGTGTGAGTCTGGTGAAATATACTGTCTGGAAGCCAATACACTGCCTGGTATGACAGCGACAAGCCTGCTGCCGCAGGAGGCAAAGGCGGCGGGAATTGAATTTCATGCGCTTTGTGAGAAACTGGTTCAGATTTCATTGAAAAAATATGAGGGATAACAGTATGGAACATATGACGTTAGAAATGATTACAGCCTGCTGTAATGGAATCTATTTTGGTGAGGAAGCACAGAAAAATACAGAAGTGACTGGGATTGCAATAGACAGCAGAAAGGTCAAAAAAGGCGGGTTGTTTATTCCGATTCGGGGAGAGCGGGCAGACGGGCACAACTTTATTCCAGATGTAATGAAAGCGGGAGTGTTGGCATGTCTTTCGGAAAAACGGCTGGAAGAACCGGCCGGGCCTTATATTTTAGTGGAATCCTCAAAGAAAGCGCTACGCCAGATTGCAGCATATTACCGTCAGTGTTTGGATATTAAAGTTGTGGGGATTACGGGAAGCGTTGGAAAGACGAGTACAAAGGAGATGATAGCTTCCGTACTAAAAGAAAAGTTTAACGTCCATAAGACGGCTGGAAATTTCAACAATGAAATCGGGCTTCCTCTTACAATATTTGATATTACAAAAGAGCATGAGGCGGCGGTGCTGGAAATGGGTATTTCCGATTTTGGAGAAATGCATAGGCTGGGTGAAATTGCAAAGCCTGATATTTGCGTTATCACAAATATTGGTCAGTGCCATCTGGAGAATTTGGGCACAAGAGACGGTATATTAAAAGCAAAGACAGAAATTTTTTCCCATCTGCATGGAAAGGGCATCGTGATTTTAAATGCAGATGATGATAAACTTGCGCAGATTCGCGAAGTGGGAGGACGGCAGCCTGTTTGGTATGGAAAACACAAAGGAGAGGCGTATGCCACAGAGATTGAGCCGCTTGGCATGGAAGGAATTCGTATGAGACTGCATTTGAAAGGCGAGAGTAAAACAGTGACGATTCCGATTGCTGGAGAGCATAATATCTATAATGCTTTGGCGGCAGCGTGCGTGGGGGATGTGTGCGGAATGTCTTTTGAGGATATTTGCCGGGGCATTGAACATGTAGAAACAATAAGCGGCCGGAGCAATTTAATTCAAAAAAACGGCGTCACGATTTTGGATGACTGTTACAATGCCAATCCGGTTTCTATGCGGGCAAGCATAGACGTGTTAAGCCAGGCGTCCGGCAGAAAAATTGCAATTTTAGGCGACATGGGTGAACTGGGTAAAGAGGAACGGTCGCTCCATGCAGAAATTGGCGCGTATGCAGCCAAAAAAAACATAGATATTTTGCTTTGTGTGGGAGAATTATCCAAAGAAATGGTGCAGGCAGCCCAAAATACAAGAAACAGCCATATGTATACGGTTCATTTTGATACAAAAGAAGATTTACTTTCCTATTTACCGCTGGTCATAAAAAAAGGAGACACTTTACTTGTGAAAGCGTCTCACTTTATGCAGTTTTCTAAGATTGTCGAGGCGTTGTCTGAGTAAGCATTTCTAAAATAACCTTTTGGGTATAACTGCCCAGCCTCTTTTGGGCTTCTTTTGGAAGCTCTTTTGGATAGATAGGTTCGCCATATTGCAGCGTGACATGGGCAGAGCGAATCCAGGGCAGATGATTTTCAAAAATATCGGCAGTACCGGTCAGCGCCATTGGAATAATGGGGCATCCGGTTTTTTCTGCCATTTTCAAACTTCCTTCTTTAAACGGAAGCATATCAGATTCATCAATTCCTGTCCCTCTTGTCCCTTCTGGGAAAATACACATAGAAATCCCATTTTTAATTTGTTCGATTCCTGTCAAAATTGTCTTTAACCCTTCTTTAACGTCATCCCGGTTTAAAAACAGGCAGTACAGCCGTTTCATCCAAAGAGAGAGCAGGGGGATTTTTTTTATGGAATCTTTGGCAATATATCCGGTCAGCCTCGGACATCGTGCATAAGTTATGACAATGTCAAAAAAACTGCGGTGGTTGCCAATGTAAAGAACGGCGCAATCTTTGGGAACATGTTCTTCTCCAATTACCGTTAAATGCGTACCGCTGAAAAACAGAACAACTTTAAACGCCCATTGTACGACGTGCAGTCTTGCAATATCAGCCGCATAGCGGTTTTTTCTCGCAATTAGGCGTTCAATGGCAAGAAATGGAAGGCTTAAGATTAAATATAAAATTAGAAAAACGAGTATTAAAATAAGACGAATCATAATTTTAAATGGAACAATGTTCATACCTTTCTATAATTTATGTCAAAAAAGCAAACAGATACAAAATATTATACTCACTGTAAGTTGGAATTACAAGCGTAATTTATGAATAAACTTAAAAAAAGCAGAAAGCAGGGAAGGAATGAAAAACGTTTTGTTTGAAAACAGTAAAATAGGAGTCCGGGTACTCATGTATGCAGCCGCAATTGCATTGATTGCGATAATTGTATTATTGAACGGCTGCGGCATTGAAAAAACGGACAACAAAAAAATCAATGATCTCACTTATGAAATGGTAGAAGAAGAGAATACGCCGGAGGAATTAAAGAAAAAGATAGATGAGAAAAAGGCGGCCGATTTTAAACTGACATATGAAAGCGATAAATATTTATATGTCGTCAGGGGATATGGAGAGCAGGAGACCGGCGGGTACAGCATACAGATTTTAGACTGTTACCTCACGCAAAATGCGGTTGTATTTCATACAAATCTGATAGGGCCGTCTAAGGATGATAATAAAACTGCCGCGCCGAGTTATCCTTATCTTGTGATCCGTCTGGAAAATCCAGATAAAAACGTTATTTTTCAATAAAAGGCTCAAAAAAAACGTGTCTGAAAACCAGAATTTTCAGACACGCTTTGACAGTTAGGTATTTTTGCTTATATCTGAAAAACTTCTATGCTGTTTTTCATTTGCATAGATAAGTCTCCGAGAACATTTGTTTGTTCTGAAAGAATATGAATCTCTTCATAAGCGCTTTCAAGCGAAGCCATTACTTCTTGTATACTGGCTGCATTTTCCTGTGCTAACGAGGCGGAATTTTGAACGGCTGCTACAATCTCCGTCCGTACTTCTTCCATTTCTTCTGACTGATGAATGACAGTACCCATATTATTAGCGGATTCACAGATTCCTGTTCTGACGTCTTTAAAAACTTCACCTGTTTTCTGAATCGTTTGTTTTTGATGTTCTATAATAATCTGTACCTCTTCCATGCGCTCAATTGTTTCGTTGGAATTTTTGGTTAAATTATCGGCTATGCTGCGTATATCTTCTACAGCTTCATTTGCCTGTACAGATAATTTTTGTATTTCAGCAGCTACGACGCCAAAACCTTTGCCCAAATCTCCGGCTCTTGCAGCTTCGATAGAAGCATTTAAAGAAAGCAGGCTTGTTTGATTGGCAACAGCCGCGATAAGTTCTGTGGCATTGTTGATTTTATCCGCAGACTCTTTGGTGAGTCTTGTCTGCTGTTCTAAATAATTCATAGAGGTATTTACTCGTTTCATTTCTTCATTCAGTACTTGAATTTCGTTCATAGTCTGTTCGGAAACTGCCTGGATTTGATTGGAAATATCGTACATTTTTCTGATTTCAATTGTATTGTTTCCAATCATTTCACCCATAGAGGTGACGTCGGCGCCGGCAGTAGCGGCGTCTTCAGCTTGATTGGTACAGCTAATAGCCATTTCCTGTGCGGATTTGTCAAGTCCCTGCATGACAGCCAGGATATTTCCAGAAAGATGCTTTAACGTCTCTGATTCAAGTCCAAGTTGTTTGCTTTTTTGGCGCAAAATATCTACAATAGCGAACAATTCTTTATGTAATTTTTGTATTTCCCTCCCAAGCATTCCGACTTCATCCGGGCGTTTCAAAAGGGAGGGGTCTATTTCAATTGTTAAATCTCCTTTGGAAATTTTCTGTAAAAAACACATGCTTTTAGACAGGGCATGAAGAATATGTTTGATTAGAATAGTGACAATGATGCCTGTAATGAAAAGTACAATTAGAATTGCAATCAGCATTTGCAGACGTATTTGGTTGATAATTTTTGAGACACGAATACGGGGATTTCCTAGAAAAACCATTCCAACCGGAGAAGTATCTGGTTTGCCTTCCTGATAAAATGGTATATAACAGACGATATAGTCTGTTCCCAAAATTTCTAGATTGTTGTTTTGATAATACTCGCCGTTTTCCAATACCTTTTTTACCACTGCATCAGGGGCTTTTGTCTGTGTCTGTTGTTCTCCTGTTTCATTTTTGATAGAGGTTAAAATTCGTGTATCGCCCCAGAAAATACTAACGTCCATTCCGGTTGTTTCTTTGATATGTTCTACGATTTTATCGGATTGTGAGATATTTAAAGTTTTGCCTTTCCATAGATCTCCATTATCATCCAGATGATACTCTCCCTGGTTCCCAACTTCAAAAATATCCCTGACGGCCAATGCCGCCGCCTGCATTCCGGCATAGGATTCATTATAGATTCCATTAGCAATCCGGTCTGCTGAAAGGATAAATATACCGATTCCGAGCATAAAAACCGGCAGTAATGATATTGTCATAATTTTAGTGCGTAACTTCATAATCTGTTCTCCCTCGTTCTCATTTTTATATAAAAAAACATACTGTTGATATTATATCAGAAAATAACAACGGTATGTTTTGTCTGTTCTTCACAGAATAAGGCTGTTTTTTCACATAAAATGAGTCAGGATACGGACGATAAAGGTTTGGTTTTCAACACAGCAGTCAAATTGTGCATTGTATTTGTCTGCAAATTTTTGTACGCTTATCATGCCATAGCCATGTTCGGCGCCTTTTGTAGAAAGAGGCAGACCGGTTTTTTTCGAAAATTTAATAGGCTCATGGCAGGGATTTTGAACTTCCATAAAAAAACGTTTCCTGCTGCGGTGATGAATGGTTACGGAGACGAAACGTTCTTCTTCTTTTAGCCGGCTGGCTGCGTGAAGGGCATTTTCAATCAGATTTGCTGTCAGCATGGCAAGATCGTAATCTTCAATTTCAGTTTGCTTTGGGACGGCACAGGAGATGTGAAGTGTAATATCCATCTGCTTTGCTCTTTTTGCCATGCCGCATAAAATGCTGTTGAGAGTTACATGCTCACAATAAGATGACAGATGTTTTTCATCCAGGCAGGCAATGTCATTTTTTAGAATCCGTTCTGCTTCACTGTATTTTTGGTTTTGCAAAAGTTCGATGATTAGATTATCTTTATGCCGCATATCGTGCCGCATAATATGAAATTCACGGATTGCGGCTTCCGTTGTATCGGACTGCACTTCAATGCCGCTGATATAGGCGGCAAGCGTCGTATTTTTCCAAAGCAGTTCTTTTTCTTCAGATTTTTTGTAACCATAACGCAGCAAAAGAACATATAGCGCAATAATCGTGATTAATAGTGACAGGGCGGAAAGAAGGCTTTCCGGATGTTGTTCAAAAGAAACCGGACAATACAGGATTAAGAAAAAGGTAATATAACTCAATGCTGGAAGCACACACATCCATATGGAGATTTCTTTGTAAAGCATTTGGATACAGATGCTTCTTAATTTCCACACAAGTAAACAAAATAAAGTTAAATTGCCAACAGTACATGCAGCCATAGCGCTGACAGGATTAGAAAAAAGGATAAGAGTCCCGCAGGAGACAATATTGCCGGCCAATACAAAGTTGGAAGAACTAAAGCCAATAAATAACGTATAAGCGTCTATATGATTCGAAAGCAGTAAAGCAGTTCCCTGAAGGATTAAAACATTTAGGCTGGTAACAATTAATTTTGGAAAGATAGCGTCAAATGCAAAATGTATCCTTAGAATTTCAGATATTACTGGAATCGCCGCCGCAACAATACAGATGAAAACGGATGTGGCGGCGGAATACTTTAGTTTTAGAAAAGCCATAAAATAAAGCAGCATAAAAATACAGGAGTTAAATACGAGCCATAATTGAAAAATTTTCATTGAAGTTCCTTTCAGTAGCTTTCTGCTGTATATTTTAAATAGTTCCGTTTTACAATTGGCTGACGGCTTTTGCTTATGGGAATTTGTTTGCCGGAGAGCATCGTCATTTGCGTTAAATCATATACTCTGATTTGGCTTAAATTAACGATAAAGGATTTATGTACTTGAATAAAATATTTGTTTTCCAAAAGCTCGTTTAAACTTTGTTCAAAGGATTTTCTAAGGTATCTGCTGATGATTTCTCTGTTGTCTATGGTGAAAATATGCAGTGTCCGCGATAAATTTTCAATATATTCAATTTCGTGATAGAATATTTTTTGTATTCCGTCTGCTGTATTGAGATATAAGATTTGATTTCTTTGCTGTAAATTTGAGACTGCAAAATCCATTGCCTCATAGAGACTATTTTTGTCCGGCGGTTTTAGTAAATATCTTTGCGCATAAATTCCAAACGCTTGATAGGCAAAATCTTTCGACGAAGTCAGACAGATAATCGCAGCCTGTTTGTCGGCATTGCGGATAATCTGTCCGAGTTCAATTCCGTTCATTTGAGGCATTAATATATCTAATATAAAAATCTGATAATCGGTTTGGTTTAAAACTGCTGTTTCTAAATCCTTTGCATATTGGAATATATTTATGGATAAATCTATTTTCCTCTGTATCCCATACTGCGAAATCTGTTCCTCAATACAGCTTAATATTTCCGGTTCATCATCACATATTGCTATCCGTATCATAGTATCCCTGCCTTTTTTCGTATTGAATCATCATATATGATAAGAAGCAGATATGTCAATGAAAATTTCTTTGACAAAGATTTAACGCTGTGCTATACTGAAACCGCTATATTAACCAGACAACTCATGCATCAGCAGCCACAGAATTAGGGAGGAACAATATGCAGCAAGAAGATATCAGTAAAGTACGTGCATCAGTACACCAGCAGTGTGGAAGCAGGGTAATGATTCAACTGGACCGCGGGAGAAATAAAATTGATATTCAGGAGGGTGTCATACAGAACGCATATCCCAGTGTATTTACGATTCTGGTCAAGGATACAAAGTCGGATAATCCGCCGCAATTATTATCATTCAGTTATACGGACATAATTACAAGAGAGATACGGATGAAACTCTGTTAGATAGAAGGTATAAAAATCCTTTGTTTTGAATAAGTATAGTACAAAGTTACAATACAAAATTCAGAACGGAGGATTTTTTGTGGAATTAGAAAGACAGATTTTGCATAAGAACAAAGACGTTGGCCGGGCATTCAGCCAGATTACGCTGGATGATGATTATAATCTGCCGGATTTTAAACCGGATTTAACAAAGGTTATCAGAGAGAGGGGAGAAATTCATTTTGAAGAGATTCATGTAAACAACGGCCATGTTTGGTTTAAAGGAATGTTATCATTTGATATTTTGTACCGTACCGATTTAGACAGTAAAAAAATCAATAGTTTAAAAGGAGAAATTCCATTTCAGGAAAGCTTAAGTATTGATGGGGCGGAGGAATTGGACCCCGTTAAAGTAGAGGGCCGGATAGAAGATATTTCTGTCAGTGTTATCAATTCCAGAAAGTTAAGTATCCGATCTTTGGTAGAATTTCGTGCCGCAGTAGAAAAGCCGGAAGAAGTATCTGTTTTGACAGGAATCAAAGAAGAAACAAACTGCGAGATTGAAAAAGAAGAGCTGGAGGCTTTGGAATTAGTAACCGATAAAAAGGATACGCTGCGTATTCGCAAAGAGCTGTCGCTTTCTTCCAATAAGCCGAATATGGATGAAATTCTTTGGAGCAGTACAGAACTTCGTGGAATTAACAGCCATTTAAAGAACGGAGAAATTGAGGTGACCGGCGAGGCGCTGATTTACATATTATATTCCGGTGCGGAAGAGGAAGAGCGTTTACAATGGTTTGAAACGACGGTTCCAGTTCAGGGGAATGTAGAATGTAATACTTGTGATGAAGCGCTGATTCACCGCATTTCGGCGCAGCTGGCACAGGTCAATTTAGAAATACAGCCGGATGAGGATGGAGAAGAACGGAATATTCTTTTAGAAATGGTAGTGAATTTATCCATTTGTCTTTGGAAAGAAGATACTGTTGAAGTGATTTCCGATATTTATGCGCTCGACCGTCAGGTGAAACCGAAATTTCAGACGTCTTATTTTGAAAAACTTCTTATTAAAAATGAAGCAAAATGCCGTGGGACGGATAAGATTGAACTGGAACAAGGGGAAGAAGATATTTTGCAAATTTGCGTGAATGAAGAAAAAATGCAGATTGAGCAGACAACAGTGACAGAAGACGGCATACTGGCAGAGGGTATTGTAACAGCAGAGATACTTTATATGACAAATGACGAATCGATGCCAATCAGTTCAAAACGGGCGTTTCTGCCATTTTCTCAGATGATTGAGATGCCAAAAGCACAAAATCCGGTAAAGATTCAGTTGGACGGAGGAATTGAGCAGGTGACGACAGTGCTTGCAGACAGCCGGACAATTGACGTAAAATTTGTGATTAGTTTAAATCTGTTGGTTTTTGAGGAACAGGAACGACAGACAATCACAGAGATTGAAGAGACAGAGTTAGACCTCGCCGCGCTTCAGCAAAGCGCAGGAATTGTGGGTTATATTGTAAGAGAAGGAGACCGCCTGTTTGGAATTGCAAAAGAGCACCATACTACGATAGATAATTTAATTGAAACAAATCATTTAAACGGGATGAACGTGAAAGCGGGAGAGAAATTGTTAATTATAAAAACAGTAAGTTAAAACGGAAAATATAAAAGGAAAGAAGAATCCTCAAACTGTGATGGGTCGCGGTCTGGGGATTCGTTCTTACGTCCTTTATATGTAAAATAGTTTTCATAAATAAAGAGCTGTTGCTTGTAGAATTGAAACTGCAATGCTATAATGATACAGAAAAGAGGTTTATATGAGGAGGATAACGTGAACAAAAAGAGAAAAGGGCAGGCTTTAGCGCTCATGCTTGTATCAATACTTGCAGTTTCACATTTACAGGCAGTAGACGCCAGTACCGTAAATAAAGCAAAAAACAAAAAGGAACAAGCAGAACAAGAACTAAATCAAACGAAAAAACAAATAGAAGCAATTGAAAAGCAGCAGTCTGCACTGCGCAGTGAGATTGACGAAAAAGATGCAGAGCTGGTTAATCTATTAGTTAATATTGGAATTTTAGAAGAAGAATTAGATGCAAAAAATGTGCAGCTTGCGCAGGTGACAGAGGAGCTTGCACAGGCACAGCAGAAATCAGCGGATCAATATGAAGCTATGAAAAAGAGAATCCAGTTTATGTATGAACGGGGAGATACTGCAATGATAGAAACGCTGCTTGGTTCTGCAGACATGACGGATTTTCTGAATAAGGTAGAATATGTATCAGATGTTTATGAATATGACAGAAACCTTCTGACGCAGTATCAGATAACAGTGCAGCAGGTAGCGGATTTAAAGGTTAATGTAGAAACGGAAAAAGCAGAATTAGAAGCAATGCAGGAAGAATATGCAGCCCAGCAGTCATCGTTAGAGACAATTTTAGCGCAGAAGCGTGAGCAAATGGGAAGCTATGACAACCAGCTTGTAACGGCTCAGGCAAAGGCAGATGAATTCAAACAGACAATTGCAGCCCAAAATGAGATTATCAAAGAAGAAGAGCGAAAGCAGCTAGAGGCGGCAAAAGCTGCCGAGGCTGCTGCAAAAGCAAGGGCGGCAAAGAATCATGCAGGAAATTCATCCGGCGGCAGCAGTTCTGGTAATAACAGCAATACGGCCAATAATGGAAGTCAGGGAAGCGGCAGTTCGGGAAGCGGTTCTTCGGGAAGCGGCGGCGGTGCAAATCCGGGATATGCGACAAATGTCAGTGGAGGCGCTGTTGTTTCCTACGCATGTCAGTTTGTAGGGAATCCCTATGTATGGGGAGGGACGAGCCTGACACAGGGGGCGGACTGTTCCGGATTTGTGATGAGCGTATTTGCGCATTTTGGCATTAGTCTTCCCCACAGTTCAGCAGCGCTTCAAGGCTGCGGAAAAGAAGTTAGTTATGCAAATGCCCAGCCGGGAGATTTGATTTGCTATTCCGGCCATGTAGGAATTTATATGGGAGGCGGGATGATTGTCCATGCGCAGAGCGCAGCAGTCGGGATTACGACAAGTTCAGCTGCATACCGTACAATTGTAACAGTTAGGAGAGTGCTGTAATATGCGTGATAAAAGACAAACAGTATTGTTTACTTTAGCCATGCTGGTTTTGTTTTTTGCAGTTGGAATATCCGCCTGGTACAGGGCAAAGAAAATCGGAAAGATTTCTTTTCTGGAGCATTTAGATGATACGGCGGTTACGGTAGATGGAATGGATTATCAGTTCCGGGATTTGGCAGTTTATCTGGCACGTCAGGAATATATTGTAGAAGAACAGGCAAAGGTATATGATTACGAGAAGACGCATTTATACTGGAATCTGCATGCCAATGGTATATTTATCAGGGTAGAAGCCAGAGATTTGGCAATGGATATGGCTGTACATGATATTATATTTTATAATATGGCGTTGGAGGAAGGATATGAACTGACAAAAGACGAGATTTCTTATATGGAAAACCAGATAATGGATTTTTGGTATGATTTAGAAGAAGGAAAAGAGCGTTTGGGAATATCTGAAAAAGAAGCCGAAGAAACATTTTTGCAGATGGCATTGGCGCAGAAGCGGCAGTACATACTGGCAGAAGAGATGGGCGTTGACAAAGAGGAGTATGACGTAAACGGCAGTATGTATCAGGAATTATTAAAAGAGCATACTTACCAAATAAATGAAACTCTTTGGAAACGTCTGAATTTTGGAAATATTACAATACATTGAGACTGGAAAGGGATATTATGTCAATCAAATTAGGGAGAAATGATAAATGCTGGTGTGGCAGCGGAAAAAAGTACAAAGCATGTCATCAGGCATTTGATGAAAAAATGATAAGGATGAAAGATGCAGGGCATATTGTGCCGGAGCATGATATCATTAAGACGGCAGAGCAGATTCAGGGCATTAAGGAAAGCGCAAAAGTAAATATTGCTGTATTAGACTATATTGCAGAACATATAAAAGAAGGAATGAGTACGGAAGAAATAGACAAAATAGTATATGAGAAAACAACGCTTATGGGCGGGTTTCCGGCGCCTTTGAATTATCAGGGATTTCCGAAACATTCCTGTACATCGGTCAACAATCAGGTCTGCCATGGAATTCCTTCGAAGGATGTGATTTTAAAAGAGGGGGATATTATCAATGTAGATATTTCTACAAGATTAAATGGGTATTATTCAGATTCTTCCAGAATGTTTTGTATTGGAAAAGTCAGTCCGGCAAAAAAACGTTTGGTAAAAGTAGCCAGAGAGTGTATAGATGAAGGATTAAAAGAAGTAAAACCGTGGGGATTTCTGGGCGATATGGGACAGGCGGTGCATGACTACGCGTTTTCAAACGGATATACTGTAGTGCGTGAAATCGGCGGCCATGGTATCGGGCTTGAGTTCCATGAAGATCCATGGGTGAGTTACAACAGTACGCGCGGGACAGAAATGCTGATGGTTCCTGGTATGATATTTACCATTGAACCAATGATTAATATGGGCGGCGTAGAAATTTTTATAGATGATGCAAATGGATGGACAGCTTATACGGAAGATGGGAAACCTTCTGCGCAATGGGAAGTTCAGGTGCTAGTAACTGAAGATGGCTACGAAATCATTTCATATTAATTTAGGTAATTGCGAAACAAGTTCAGAATCTTGATTCCAATAGGGCAAAGACCCGGT